>JAIOYK010000011.1 GCA_021741145.1 Rhodospirillum sp.
CGCTACCCGCTATCTGGGATCGTATCTCAAGTGGTTCCATCTCATCGCCCTGCACTCCAATCCAACCCCCCGCTACTGCCTGCGCGCCGCGATGGGGGCATGATCGTCCGCATCAATGCGATTTATGAATAGAGCCTATGGGTTTGATACGGTCCCGTCTCTTGGTACATTAGGAGAGTGAGAAAACAGCGGTAAACGCCTTGTTTTCTTAAATATTTCTATGTTAACGGGCGTAAACGAACATGCTGGATCAATTGCTGGATGCCTTCCGGGCCCGCCATGGGGCGGTTCGGGTTCACCCCCGTCCCGTCGACCTGACCACCTGCTTCTGGTCGTCCGTGTCCAAGCGGTACGTGGCGCCTCGGGGGTTCGGCGCCCTTGGGGGGGAACGGCGCGTGCTGGCCTATGTGATCGGCAACGCCCGCTTCGTGGAAAAGTATCTGCGGGATGGGGATGGGCTTGTGGTCCGCGACAATGGCACACCGGTGATTCGTCCCTTTGGCCTGGACAATATGGTCAACGCCTGCCTCTGCCTACGGGACATTCGCAACACTTCCTTCCATGAGATCTCCGATGCCTTGGAAGGAACACACAAGATCCAGGGATTCCGCCGTTGGCACATTCGCCAAATCGAAGAGTCCCTCATGTCTCTTCGTCCCGGTTTTAATGCCCAAACGGACACCTGTTTCCTTTTCGCTGGGTCTCCTTCCCGTGCTCTGCACCGCATCGCGCTCTCGGCCCTGTGGCTGGAGCAGATGGTGACCCTGGGCGCGCGGGCCTGTTCGACCATGGGGGAGCGGGAAGCGGACCTGATGGAGCGGGTCTTTCCCGACGACGTCCTGATCGGAGATCGGGAGGCGACCCTGCGGGCGGGCTATATGTGGGATCGTCCCCTGTGGCAGCCTCAATCCGCCGACTTCCTGGCCCGCAAGACGACCGCCCGGCGCGCTTGGATCGCCCATGGCGGCCAACGCGCCGCGATGTGAGAGACGGGCGCGGCCTTCACGGTTTTTTCTGACAGGCGCGGGTTTTTCCTACAGGGCTTTCATGCGCACGCGCACATCGGCGGGCTTGGAAAAATAGGGGGCGCTGGTGACCAGGATCTTGGCGCCCGCCCGGGCGTAGTCCGCGGCGTTGGCCGGGGTTACGCCTCCGGCCGCGGCCAGGGTAACCCGATCCTCCGCCCCGGTCTCCACCAGCCAAGCCGAGAGGTCCGTCACCTGTTCCGGCGAGAAACGCTCCAGTTGAAGGACGTCCACCCCACCGGCGACCGCGGCATGGGCGTCCTCCATTGCGCTGACCTCCACCACCACCTTCTTTTCCGGACAGAGGCCGCGCAGGCACTTGATGTGGTCGCGCATTTCCTCGGCGCTCAGGAAACAGCGGTGTTCGGCGAACACCAGCAGGGTTTCCGACAGCCCCAGGCGGTGCACCGAGGCGCCCCCCGCCTTCACCGCTTTGATGGCCAGCGCCCGGGTTCCAGGGAAGGGTTTGCGGGTGGTCAATACCTGAATGTCCGGGTTCTCGACCCGGGCCGCATCCACCAAGTCGCGCGCGGTGGTGGCGATGCCCGAGCTGTATTCTATCAGGTTCTGGGCCACCTTCCAGGCCCGGTGCAGGCTCGCGGCCGGACCTTCCACCCGGAGCACCATGGCGTCGGCCGCCATCCGGTCGCCCGACGCCGCCCGAAGCATGCTTTGACCTCCCGTCAGCTCGCAAAGGCGCGCGGCGTCTTCCAGACCCGCGGCGACCATGGGACCCCGTGCGGAGAAAGTCATCAGTCCAAGCCGCGCGCCAATTCCCAGGGAGTGAGTGGTCAGGTCACCATGGGGGGTATCTTCGTCCAGAAGGGCCTGGAGCACGCCATCGGGCAGACAGGATGTGGGCATGAGTCCGATCTCTTTCCTCCGTTGCGGTCGGGGACAGTTTAATCGACCAGTGGACCGCTTGGTATCGGGAAAGAACGCCGTCTCCGAAAGGTCACGGGGTGGTCATGGCCTCCTCGGGACGGATCCGCTGAACATGGATCGGTCCCGAGGGGGCCATTGGCGTTACCTTGATGTCCCGGTAGTCCCGAATGGCCGGGTACAGCGTGTCGAGGGGGGTGGCATGGGTCGCGGTGATGGCCAGGACAGAGGCTCCCGCCGCCTCTCCCGCTTGGAGCCCGGCGGGCGCGTCCTCGAACACCAGGCAGTCCGCGATGGGTACGCCGAGGTGTTCGGCGGCGAGGAGGTAGCCTTGCGGGTCCGGCTTGCCTCGCGTCACGTCTTCTCCCGTGATCATGATCTTGGGAAAGGGCAGGCCCGCGACGGAGATCCGCAAGCGGGCCAAGGAGGCGGCCGCCGAGGTGACGATGGCCCAACGGTCCGGTGGCAGGGCCTCGAGCAGGGCCTTGGCCCCGGGGATGGGAATGACCCCATCGGCGTCGGCCAGTTCCATTTCCAGAAGAAGAGCGGCTTCGGCTTGGAGATCGAGATGGGGCAGGTTCATGCGGGCGATGAGGTCCACGGCCCGAACCCCATGGGGCATGGACCGGATCAAGGATTCAGGAACGCCCCGGCCCTTGGCCCAGGCGGTCCACACCCGTTCCACCGCCGGGATGGAATTCAGGATCGTGCCGTCCATGTCGAACAGCAAGGCGGCGTGCTGTCGACCAGTGTCCATGGTGCTGGCGGCAATGGAGGAGGTCATTGGTTCAAGGGCCTTTGCGCTTCGTGGCCTCCGGGGCGATAGCGGTCCATCACCGCGTCCAGGCCTTCATTGGTGATTTTCGGATTGGCTATTTGGAGGCAGGGCAGCAGAACCGCCTTGTTGGCGTGAACCCGCTCACCAGTCGGACGGGCTCCGGTGGCAGTGGGGTTTACGTGGTTGAAGCAGGTGACAAATCGGTCGGGGGCAATACCCAGGTTCCCGCTGATCGCCGTAACCGGGCGCTTGGGGTCGTTGCGCGGGGTCGGTGGTTGCTTTCGCTCCCAGGCCTGGCCAAGCGCTCGAGTCACCGGGGCGGTGGGCAGAAGAGCAGCGGTCAGGGGGGCGAGGAAACGGCGGGGGTGCATGGGCGGGGACCCTTTGTCCGAAATCCGGTCATGTGTGGTGGACCCGGTGTAGCATGGAAGGGGCGGACGGAGGAACCGCGCGGTTCCTTTCGCCCGGATTGCTTCAAGGCTTGACCGTCTCAAGGGGTCGCTTTCCCCAAAACCACGGGCCGGTTGTGACGGACCCGGTCGGCCCGGGCGGTTTCCATGACCCTGGCCACGGTCTCCCGGGGGTGGTCCTCCGGCGTTAGCGCGGCGAGCAGGCCCGTCAGGTTCGACAGGGCTTCGACCACCAAATGGATCACCAAGCCGTCCTTCTGTACCCGTCCCGTCACCATCAACAGACGGCCCCCCATGATGGCCCGGCGGTGCTCCTCGAAGACCTTGGGCCAAACCACAAGGTTGGCGATGGCCTCCTCGTCCTCCAAGGTGATGAAGACCACGCCCGAGGCGCTGCCCGGTCGTTGGCGGCAGACGGCGAGCCCGGCGATGGTCACCCACGCCCCATCCGGCAGGATCTCCAGCTTGCGGCAGGGTTGGGCGCCCGCCTGGGTGAGCCGTCCGCGCAAGAGCCCCAGGGGGTGGGCGCGCAGACTCAGGCGCAGGGCGGCGTAATCCTCGGTCAGGGCCTCGCCGGGGGTGAGGTCGCGGAAGAAGGGTTCCGGCTCTACTAGTAGATCTGGCCCATTTGGGAGGTCGACTTGGCGTTTCTCGGCGGCCTCGAACAGGGGGAGGGGTTGGGCCTTCAGGGCCTTCACGGCCCAAAGGGCGCCGCGCCGCTCCAGGCCCAGGCTCGTGAAGGCGTCGGCCTGGGTGAGCTTGTCGAGCAGGGGGGCCTCCACCCCGGCCCGGCGCCAGACCGCATGGGGGTCCGCATAGCCCGCGCCCCGGGCGGTGACAATGGCCCGGGCGGCGGTCTCCGGGAAGCCCATGATCTGGCGGAAGCCCAGGCGCAGCGCCACGCCCCGCTTGCCACCGGGACGTTGAAAAACCTCCAGCAGGTTGTCCCAGTCCGAGGTATTGATATCCACTGGCCGGACCTCGACCCCGTGCTCCCGGGCGTCGCGGACGATCTGGGCGGGGGAATAGAAGCCCATGGGTTGGCTGTTGAGCAGGGCACAGGCGAAGGCCGCGGGGTAATGGCGCTTCAGCCAGGCCGAGACGTAGACCAGCAGGGCGAAACTGGCGGCGTGACTTTCCGGGAAGCCGTAGTCGCCGAACCCCTCGATCTGGCGAAAACACCGCTCGGCGAAGGCCAGGGTGTAGCCATTGGCGGCCATCCCCGCGAGGAACTTCTCCCGGTAGGGTCCCAGGGCGCCGGTGCGGCGGAAGGCGGCCATGGAGCGGCGCAGACCGTCGGCTTCCTCGGCGGTGAAGCCCGCGCCCTCGATGGCGATGCGCATGGCCTGCTCCTGGAATAGGGGCACGCCCAAGGTTTTTTCCAGGACCCGCCGGAGGGTTTCGGAGGGATAGTCCACCTGTTCCTCGCCCCGGCGGCGGCGCAGATAGGGGTGGACCATGTCGCCCTGGATGGGGCCGGGGCGGACGATGGCCACTTCGATCACCAGATCGTAATAGGTCCGCGGTTGCAGGCGGGGGAGCATGGACATCTGGGCGCGGCTTTCCACCTGGAAGACCCCCAGACTGTCCCCCCGGCAGAGCATGTCGTAAGTGGCTTCGTCCTTATCGGGCACGGTGGCCAGGGTCAGGGGATGGTGGTGGTGGTGGGCCACCAGGTCCAGGGCCTTGCGGATGCAACTGAGCATGCCGAGGGCGAGCACGTCGATCTTGAGGATTCCCAGGGCATCCAGGTCGTCCTTGTCCCATTGGATGACCGTGCGGTTCGCCATTGCCGCGTTCTCGATGGGGACCACCTCCGACAGGGGGCCGCGGGTGAGCACGAAGCCCCCCACATGTTGGGAGAGGTGGCGGGGAAAGCCGACCAGCGCCTCGGCCAGACGGAGGGTCAGGGCCAGGCGAGGCTCCGTCGGGTCGAGGCCGCTTTCCCGGATCCGGTCGGCCTCGGGCACATGGGAGGAGGAGCCCCAGACGGTCGCCGCCAGGGCCGCGGTGGCGTCCTGGGACAGGCCCATCACCTTGCCCACCTCGCGCAGGGCGCTTCGGGCGCGCCAGGTGATGACCGTGGCCGCCAGCCCGGCCCGGTCCCGGCCATATTTTCGGTAGATATACTGGATGATCTCCTCCCGGCGTTCGTGCTCGAAATCGACGTCGATATCGGGGGGCTCGTCCCTGGCCGCCGAGATGAAGCGCTCGAACAGCAGGTCGACGCGCTCCGGATCCACCGCGGTGATGCCCAGGCAATAGCAGACCGCCGAATTGGCCGCGGAGCCCCGCCCCTGGCAGAGGATTCCCCAGGTTCGGGCCTGGGCCACGATGTCGTGGACGGTCAGGAAATAGGGGGCGTAGCCCAGCCGTCCGATGATCGTGAGTTCTCGGTCGACACGCGCCTGGATGGCGTCGGGAACCCCCTCGGGATAGCGACGGGCGGCGCCCACGGCGGTCAGGCGCGCCAGTCTGTCCTGGGGGATTTCCCCCGGCGCGAGATCGGTGTCGGGATATTCGTAGCGCAATTCATCCAGGGAGAAGCGGCAGGCGGTCGCGACCTCCACGGACCGGGCCAGCGCTCGCGGATGGGCGGCCATTAAGGTGGCCATGGCGGCGGGCGCGCGCAGATGGGCCTCGTCATTGGGGGCGAGCAGAAGGCCAGCGGTTTCGATGGTGACGTGGTGGCGCAGGCAGGTCAGGACGTCCAATAACGGCTTCCGTTGGGGGGTATGCATGCGCGCGCCACCCAGGGCCACGGGCGCGATCCCTTCGGCTTCGGCCAAACGGGCGAGGCGCCAGAGGCGACGGGCGTCCGTGCCATCCAACCGGGGCCGCAACCCCAGGGACAGGCGCGGACCCGCCACGGCTTTCCACTGGCGCAGATGGTCGACGAAGGTCCCGTCCGCTCCGGGGTCGGCGAGGTTCTCCGGCGGCAGGATGGTGAGCCACTGGCCCTCGGCCTGGGCTTCGATGTCCGTCCGGTTCAGGTGGCATTCGCCCTTTGGCGCCGCCCGCCGCCCGATGGTCAGCAGGCGGGAGAGGCGGCCATAGGCGGCCCGATCCTCCGGATGGCAAAGCAGCTCCGGCCCCTGGCCGGGCAGGGGAGAGAGCAGGGCGCCAATGACCAGGGGCAGGCCCGTCCGCTTGGCCGCCACATGGGCGCGAACCACCCCGGCGAGGCTGTTCCGGTCGGTGACCGCCAGGGCCGAGAGACCCAGGGCGCCCGCGGTGAGCACCAGTTCGTCGGGATGGGAGGCGGCCTCCAGGAAGCTGTAGTTGGTCTGGGCGAACAGCTCCGCGTAGGCTGGAGGAGGAGGGCTCATCGTGGAATTCCGTGAACCGGCAAGGGATGGACGTGGAGAAGGCGGGAGTGATGTTCTTTCTGTCGTTGTCCCCGCGTTCGCGTTGAGGGATACGCGTTTTGTATTTTCCCTTTTTTCATTCTTCATTCGTCATGCCCGCGCACGCGGGAATCTAGGGTGGGGACAACCGACCCAAGCGGTTGACGCGATCCGAGCGCGTTTCACCGACGACACCGAAATCAACCCTGGATCCCCGTTTTCACGGGGATGACAAAGTAAAAATGCCCAACAACAAATGGAGATATGTGCAACCCCTCAAGGGAATACGCCATGGACGAACCAGCGCGACCCACCCCGGAAGAGCCAGAGGCGGCGCCCATCCTCGGCCTCCACCCGCCAATAGGAGCGGGCGGGGGCGTTCTCCTCCAGCCACCAATCCGGATCGATGCGTTCCGGTCCGGCGTGGTGAAGGACCTTCTGGGGGGTACCCTGGCGACTGAGGGCCACGGTCTGGGGCGCGCCCTCCGGTCCCACGGTCACCCGGGCGGGCAGGGGGCGGGGGAACAGGCGGGCCGGACGGGCCGCCGCCGTCGCCCAGGTGGTTTGGGCCAGGGTCAGGGAAGCGTTCGGGGTGGTCCCTGGCTTGGCGGAGGGGTTCGCCGCCACGCCCAGGGGGGCTTCCCGGGTGGATCGCTCGGGCTGGTGGGCCGGATGGGGCAAGGGACGGCGGGGACCACCGAGGGATCCCAGGCGTCCCATCAGCCGGTCGGCGAGCAGGGCCAGATCCTGGGCCGCCCGGGGGGATCCCTCCCGGGGGCGGCCTTCCTCGGCCACGGCCGCGCGGGTCAGTTCCTCCTGGGCCGGAGAGAGGCGGTCCGATGCGAGCAGACCAAGGGCCATGGCCTCGATCCCGAACCCGGCATCCAGTTCGCCCAGGCGGTCCTGGAACAGGCGGGCGAGATGGGCCGGATCCCGGGTGGGCAGGTTCGTGCCGACGCGGCAGCGGGAGACGGAGCCATCGACGCGATAGACGGATAGTTCCACCATCCGCGCCCCCCGGCGCTCCCGCTCCAGGGGGGAGAACAGGGCGGCCAGCAAACGGTCCAGGGCGGTGGAGACGGCGCCGGTCGTGGCGATGGGCTCGGGGAAGGAGAGGCGGACAATATCCGGCGCCACCGGGCGGCGCGGCGACAGGGGCTCGGGAAGACGGCCCAGGGCCTGATCCAGGCGACGTAGGGCTTCGAGCCCGAGGCGGGTGGCCAGGGGACCCCGGGGCAGGGCGGCCAGCCCGGCGATGTCCCGGACGCCCAGGCGGCGCAGGGTGTCGATCACCGGCGGCGGAAGGCGTAGGGCGACCAGGGGCAGGCTTCCCAGCAATTGACGGTGGGCACCCCTGGGCAGCAGCGCGAGGCCCTCCCGATCGGTCATGAAGTGGGCCGCGGCCCAGGCGGCGCCAGGCGTGTCGGCCAGCCCCAAGCGGGCGGTGAAGCCCAGGCGGGCCAAGGCGTCGCGAATGGTCCGGAGCAGGGCCTCCTCTCCCCCGAAGAGGTGGGCGCAGCCGGTGATGTCCAGCCAGAGGCCCGCCCCTTGGCCCTGGGATCCGTCGCCGGGGTTGTCCTCGGCCACCAGGGGGGTGAAGCGACCGCACCAGTCGGCCAGTCCATCCAACACCCGGGCGTCCTCCGTCGGGTCGGCTTCGGTCACGGCCAGATTGGGCAAGAGGGCACGGGCGTCGGCCAATGGCAGACCCGGCCCCAGACCCTCCGCCTGGGCGGCGCCATTCACCGCGGCGAGAACCATGGCGCCATGGCGCGGGGCGAGGGTGGCGAAGGGATGGTCCCGGCGGGAGGCCTGGGGGGCACCCTGGGGAAGGGTTTGGGGCCGAGTCATCCGGTCGGTCTGAAAGGTCGGCAGCCAGAGAGAGATCACCCGCTTCATCGGTCCACTCCACGTGAGGTTTGTTCTTTTTTTGTTCTAATTCCTGTTTTGTTCCTTTTCAAGGCTTTTTTTGAGGGGGCGGTGGGCAGGACGACAGGGGTGTGCAAGGGGGGCGGCCCCTTCGAGCGGCCCCCTTGACCCGCCCCCTTGACCCGCGATGTTCGTCGCGTCATCCCAGGGTTTAGCCTGCCTCCACCGCTTTAGGGGGAGACGCCATGGCGCGTCCCTTCCGGGTTTGGGCGAGCCGGGCGGCGCGTTTCCGTCCCCAGATGATCACCCCGGTTATCGAAAGTCCGCAGATCACCAAACCCAGGACCGCGATGAGGATCCGTCCGGGAAGGCCCAGGATATGGCCGCCGTGGATCGGCCCCTGAAGGGTGGTGAAGATCTCCCCCGCCGTGCCCTCGCCGGGGATCATCGCCTGGAGGAACCGCCCCTCCGTGCCCTCGAAGAACAGCCAGGGCTGACCCAGGGGGGCGTCGTGGTCGCCGTAACCCACGGCGAAATAGTTCCGGTCGGCGCTGAAGTAGATGGCCATCGGTGGTTCGGGCAGGGCGCGCCGCTCTCCTTCCGCCTCACCCAGCGCGAGCATTTGGGGATAATCCAGGGCGGGCTCTCCCAGTTCCTCCGGCGGAAGAGCCCCGCGCTCGTACCAGACATTGGGCGGTACGGGGGAGAAGAGGGAGACAGCGGGTTTAAAGACCTCCTCGGGCAGGTTCATGGCGATGGAACTGATGGCGATGGGCAGCAGGATCATCCAGGCCCAGAGCCCCCCCGCCCGGTGGAGGTCCAGGGCGAGGCGGTAGCCGCCGCCCCGTTTCACCGTCCAGGCCGTCTTCCATTTGCGGAAAAAGGGACGCCCCCGGGGGAAGGTCAGGACCAGGGCCACCAGACAGTCCAGGGTCCAGAGGATGGCCACGCCTCCCATGAGGTAAAGGCCCCAATTGCCAGGCAAGGCCAGGGTGTGGTGGAACTCGTAGAGAAAAGGGATGAGGTTCTTCGCCTCGAAGCAGCAGTCGCCCCAGGTGCGGGTGCCCAGGGTCTCGCCGGTGACCGGGTCCAGGTAGACCCAGTCGTCGATATCCGGAACCGAGCCGGTCTCCGGATCCGGGCGGGCAAGGCCGACGGCGAGGGCGGCATGGCCCGGCTCGCCCTCGCTTTCGATATAAAGGATGTCGAGGGCCGGATGGTCGGCCCCGGCACGCACCGCCAGGGTCGCCAGATCCAGGGGAAGCCCCTGGCCCGGAGCCTCGTAAAAGGTGGGGTTAAGGGCCTCGTCGATCTCGTGCTGGAAGGCCAGGATCGAGCCGGTCAGCCCGGCCAGGGCGAGGAAAATCGCCGTGGCCAAGCCGATGTATCGGTGGGTGAGGACAAGAAGGATGCGCATGACCGCTTACCAGCTATAGGTCAGTCTGGCGTTCACCCGCAGTCCCGGGCCGTAGTAGCAGGAGTTATAGGCGCAGGTGGTGACATAGTCGGTGTCCAACAGGTTGTTGGCGTTGACCTGAAAGCGGGTGTTCTCGGTGATGTCGTAGCGGGCCATGGCGTCGACCAGCACGTAGTCCGCCGTGCGCGAGGTGTTTTCCCGGTCGTTGAAGGTGGAGCCAACGAAGCGCATGCCACTTCCCAGGGCCAGACCCTTCAGGGGGCCGGAGCCGAAGGTATACCCCAGCCAGGCCGTGGCCGTGTGCTCGGGTACGAGCACCGGGGTCTTGCCCAGGTCCACGTCGTTGCTTTTGGTCACCTCGGCGTCGGTGTAGGTGTAGGACGCGCTCATGTCCCAACCGTCGAACAGGCTGGCCTTGGCCTCCAATTCCACACCCTGGGAGCGGACTTCCCCGGCGAGGACCGAGTTGTTGATGTCGGCGGGGTCCCGGGTCAGGACGTTGGTCTTGGTGGTGCGGAAGACCGCGGCGGTGAACAGGGCGTTGATGTCCTCGGGCTGGTATTTGATGCCCACTTCGTATTGGGTCGAGCGTTGGGGATCATAGGTCTTACCGTCGACGCTGGTGCCCTCGGTGGGGACGAAGCCTTGGGTGAAGCCGAAATAGGGAGCGATGCCGTTGTCGAAGACATAGGTGATGCCCGCCCGCCCGGTGAAGGCGGCGTCGGTCTTGACCTCCGTGGTGTTGGTCAGTCGTTGCTCCGTGGTTTGCTCCATCCAGGAGTAGCGCCCACCCAGGGTCAGGATCAGGTTATCATACAGGGTGATCTGGTCTTGGGCGTAGATCCCGGCCTGGGCCAGCCGTTGCTCGGTTTCCTGATAGGGGGCGGGCAGACTTACGCCGGTGTAGGCCACGTTGGTGATGTCCAGGGAGTCCACCACGCCGTTGGAATAGCTGAAGCTATCCTTGCTGTAGCTGAAGTCCGCGCCCATCAACAGGACGTGATCGGTGGGACCGGCGGAGAAATCCGACTGGACCTGGTTGTCGATGGCGACTTGATCGAGGACATCGGGCGCGGCCCAGACGGAGCGGTTCAGGGTGGTGTTGTCCGCGTCCAGGCCATCCGCGGTCACAGCCTGGTAATCCACGTCCACGTGGGTATAACGGGCGACCTGCCGGATCGACCACATGTCGTTGAAGCGGTGGGAGAAGTCGTAGCCGAAATCCACCTGTTCCTGCTTGAACCGATCAAAACCCGGCTCGCCGGCCACCACGTCGGTGCGGCCGACGGTCTCGTTGGCGAAGGTGTTGAACTGGGTGCCCCGGGAATCCTTCAGGTAGGTGGCCATCAGGGTCAGATTGGTGTCTTCCGTGGGATTCCAGGTCACCGCGGGGGCGAAGAAGATGCGGTCGTTGTCCTGTTCGGTTCCGTCGTTGTAGTCGAATTCCGTATCAGCCTGACGCACCAGTCCGGTCAGGCGGAAGAGCAGGGCCTCGTCCTCGGTGGCCGCGCCGCCGATGTCGAATCCGCCCTCGAAGGTGTTCCAGTTGCCGCCTTCCAGGTAGACCTCCTGGCGCATGTCCGCGCGCGGACGCTTGGTGGTGCGGTCGATGACGCCGCCCGCTTCGGCCTGGCCGTAAAGGGCGCCGCTGGGGCCGCGCATGATGTCCACCCGCTCCATGCCATAGGGCTCGGTGGTGGGGACGGCGAAAGCGTTGCCGACCATGCGCAGGCCGTCCCGGAAGGAGCCGGTGGTGGTCGCGTAGAACCCCCGGATGTTGATGGAATCATAGCCCCGGGGGTCCACGCCGTAGTGGTCGACCAGGACGCCTGGGCTGTAGCGGACGGCCTCGGCCACGGTCTTGACGTCCCGATCCTCCATTTCCTCGCGGGCGATGACGGAAATGGATTGGGGTGTCTCGAGGATGGGGGTGTCGGTTTTGGTGGCGGCCACGGAATAGTAGGAGACGTAGCCTTCCGTCCCCTCGTAGGAGGTGATACTCCGCAAGCCTTCCACGCGGACCGCGTCCAGGGTCGTGTGCTCGCCTTCGGACAGGGGCGCCAGGGTGACCACGCCGGGACCAGTTTCCATGTAAAGGAGACCCGTGCCGCTCAACAGGCGGGTGAGCGCGTCTCCGGCCGCCATGGTTCCGGAAATCCCGGGAGAGGTCCGACCCTTGGCGAGGTCCGATGCGTAGCCCAATTGCCAGCCCGTGATGGTCGTGAAGCGGTCCAGGGCGTCGGCCAGGGGTTGGGCGGGAATGTCGAAGGTCATTTTTCGCGCGGGGCCGGACGCCTGGGCGAGGGCCTCGGTTGGCTCCGGGGAGGGCGTGCCCGCCGTGGAGATAGCCGCGGAGACCGGGGCGGGGGTCAGGCAAGGAGCGAGGGCGAGGATGGTGGCGAGCGCCGTGCCTCCCAGGGGGACGCGGCGACTGGGTCGGATCGGCGCCAGGGGCGCGGGGCGGTGTTCGGTTCGTGACATGGATATCCCTCTCGTATCCCAAGAAAGAAGCGGTCGTTTCGTCTATTATTGAAAATGAGACGCATTCGCCGTTCTGGATTAGAGACGTTGGGAATGGCCTAGGCTCTTACGGGTTTGTGACTTTGTGGACCCAGTTTTTAGTGGACGATCAACAGATAGGGGGAAATGCCCGTGACGGTCGCCAAGGTAATCCGGGCGAGGGAGCGGACGATGTTTTCCGGATCATCCAGGCGGTAACTTCCGGAAATCTTGATGCCGGCCAAGCGGTCGTTCGCCAGGAGGATGACTCCCGGGAAAGAGCGATCTAGCTCGGCCAGGACGACCCCGAAGGGTTGGTCATGAAAGGTCAGCCGCCCGTCGAGCCAGGCGAAGTCATCTTCTGATGGGATGATCCTGGTAAGCTGGCCCTCCGCGGTGACGGAGGCCCCTTGTCCCAGGGTCAGGCGTTCCATTCGGATCCCTGATTCCGTCCCCCGTTGTGCGCGGGTCTCCACGGTGCCATGGCGCACGGCGACCTGGGTGTGCCCGTTGTCCGTTTCCACGGAGAAGCGGGTGCCCACGACGGTGATCTTGGCTTCCGGTGTTTCCACCGTGAATCCATGGCCCGGCGCGCGGGGTGTGACCTCGAAATAGGCCGCGCCCCGACGGAGCATGACTCTGGGGTCCTGGGACGTGCCCGCCAGGTCGAAGGCGCTGTCGCTGTCCAGGGTCACGGTCGAGCCATCGGGGAGGGCGACCTTCCGGCGTTCGCCCACGGCCGTGGCGTGGTCGGCGAAGGCTTGGACCCATTGCCCCTGGACCCAATCCCCGCCCCAATCCCAGTCTGGGAGAAGCAACCCGCTGGCAAGGCACAGCAGGGCCGCCGCGGCCATATTCGCCCATCGGTGTGAATGGGGATGGTTTTTGGGGAAGGCCTCGCCCTTGCCCGGCGATGGCATCGACATCGGGGAGGGGGCCATCCATGGCGCCGTTTGGCGGGCCGCCTGGATCAGGGCATCGGAGTCCCAGAGAGCCTGGACTTGGTCATGGGCGCTCCGGTGCTCGGGCGCTTCGGCGAGCCAAGCCTGGAATGCCCGCCGCTCGTGGGCCGGGACGTCGGGAGCCCGCAGCCGGATCACCCAGGACAGGGCCGCCTCCCGGGGGGACGCTGGCACGCCATCTCGTGCCCTCCCATCGGTGGTCATCCATGGCTCCGTCACGGTGTTCTCCTTCGCTGGCTCACGTCTTGCCTCTTGTTAAGACGTTTCATGATCCCCGATGCCTTCATGGAAAATCACTTTTCCTCCATGGCCATGAGGCAGTGGGCCAAGGCGAGGCGCATATCCTTGTAAACAGTGCTTTCCGAAATCCCCAGTTGGCGGGCGATCTCGGGATAGGAGAGGCCCTCCACTCGGGCTAGGCAGAAAATCCGCCGGGTCCGCTCCGGCAGCTTCTGGAGCGCCTTGGACAGGCGTTCGACGGACTGCCGGTCCGATGTCGTTTGCTCGGGCGAGGCGGTCGGAGACGCGACGGTGCGGGCGTGGTTCTCGAAGTTGGACCGGTCCAACAGGCGGTCTCCTCGCCGTTCGTGGCGCAGGTGATCAAGGGCGAGATTGCGACCGGTCTGGAATAAGAAGGAGGGAAGATGGTCGACTTGGCCTCGGTCGACGGCGCGCGCGACCCGGATGTATGTCTCTTGGGCCAGATCCTCCGCTGTGTCCCGACAGGACACCATGCGGAACAGGCGCCAAACCAAGGCTGATCGTCGCGTCGTGAAGAGACGTTCCAAGGCTTGGCGGGCGGATGTCATGGACAGAGGGAGATCCTTGGCGACCCCGAGCCGGGGCGAAGAAGATTTTCCGTTTCTTATCGCATTTAATAATCATTCTCAAATACAAAATATGTTACCTCTGAGCGGCGTCATGAAACATTGATCCCGGAAAGGATCCCTGTCTCCTCGTCCCATTCCAAGGTCCAGGCACGCGGACTTCCACCCCGGCAACGGTCCAGGACAACCCGCCAGCGGGCGGGGCCTGGCCCTCCCCAGGGGGGGGGGTGGGAGGGGAGGGTCGAAAGCCGCCAGCGGGTGGTGGCCGCCCCCGGAGCGCTTCCCGCGGCGCGGCTGTCCGCGCCCGGGTCGAGGAGGGGATCGCCGTCGTGATCGTGGCGCAGGCGACCCAGGACGAGTCCCGTGGCCCCCCCGCTCTCGGCGGCCAGTTGGAGGCGCCGGGCGGCGGTCAGGTCCAGGCTGTCCACCTGACCGACCACGGCCCCCAGGGCGGGACAGCGCAGGCCTTCCTCCATGCACCAGAGGACCCCGGCCCCATCCTGGCTTCGGGTCAGCAGCAGCCGCCCGGGGGCGAGGCCCAGGGCGGCCAGTCCGGGGGCATGGATGGTATCGTCCCGTCCCATTTCCAGGCACCAGAGAATCGGTCCCCGTCCCTCGGACAGGCGGGCCGCGAGGAGACCGGTGAAGGCCGTGGCCGCCCCATCGAAGGCCGTCGGGCCCGCCACCACTTGGTGCAGACAGGCCACGGGCAGTCCGCCCCAGGGCAGGACCCCATCCACCGCCGCGACGCCCAGGGGACGCACGGGCGCCGGGGGGCGGCCGCCCCGCTCGACACGGCGCACATGGGCTCGCAAGGCGTCCAAGGTGGGTCGGGCTTGGGGCATGGGGGATCCTTGAGTTGTTCTTTTTTTGTTCTATTTCTTGTTTCACTCCAAGGCAAGGGGGATGGTGTCGGGAGTCCGCTTTGCGCGCCGAGGGCTTTTGCGGTAGTCTAGAAACTGCGGTATCCATGGGAAGTGCTTCCAGGACAGAATTTTCCGTCGTGTGTGTGGGCAAGGTATCCGTTCATCGACGGGGCGGGCTGCGCCGAACCGGAGTCGGAAGGAAGCGCCAAGGGATGATGACCATCCAATCGCCCGGGGATATTGGCTTCGGTGCCTTCCGCCGAAGCCTTGACGCCCCGCACTCTCGCCCATCCTCCATCATGGTCCCTTGGGTTTTTCTCGAATGCGAATAGTCTCGGTTTTCATTGCCCTGGCGGTGGTGGTCTGGATCGCCGTTCTTGGCGACATGAACCGGCGGGCCGACGCGCATTTGGCCAACCGCCTACGCGCCGCTCAGGTCGGCACCGATAGCACCCTGGATCGGATCCAGCGGACGGAGAATATGGTGCTCTCCGCCCTCATGGACCGCGAGACCCTGTTCTCGGCTCTGGAGGACCTCGACGGTGCGGCGACGAAGGACGAGTGGGACCTCGCGCGGGAAAGGCTTGAAGTCAACATGAATCGCCGCCGCGCGCGCGGCGGCGATGACGCGCTTCAAACCCATGTCCTGCTTGAGGAGGCCCTGCTTGAGGAGGCCCTGCTTGAGGGAGCCCTGCTGGACCGAGAAGGGCGTGTGCTCTGGCGGGACGCGGGACGTGGAAGCCGTGCCCCCGGGGTGAACAGCCGGGACCATTCACTTCTGGTGGCCCGTGCCTTGGCGGACGCCACCCGTGTTCAGGGGGTGGTGCCAGGGGAGGGGTATGTGGTGGTCGACCCGCTGGTTGATGGGACCAAGGTGCTGGGGGTCCTGAAGGCGGTGATGCCCTTCGCTGCTCTGACGGCTACCTTGGAGGCGGAAATACCGGTCGTCGCCACCTTCCAAATCCATCTGGGGGCGGGACCGGGTCTCGGTGCCGGGGGCGGCACCAGCGGCCCCATTCTGGCCGCCTTGGACCGGGACGCGATGGCCCGGGGGTTGACCTCCGGCGAGCCCTTCGCCCTGTTCGCCAAGGGGCGGTCCGGCGCGGCGCTGTTTCTGCCCCTTGCTGATTTCCAGGGGCGGACCGTGGGATATCTGGTCGGAACCTGGCCAACGGAGGCTTATCGGGTGGTTCAAAGGGTTATTCTGCCCCTGTTGACCGGCGGTACCGTCCTAGCGCTGCTGTTTTGTCTGACCGTCCTGAAGCTGCGCGCGATCTGGGGCCAAGCCGAGCGGGAGCGCAACCACTTGGCCGCGGTCACCGACACCATGGCCGAAGGTCTGCTTGTCATGGACGCCTCCAACCGGATCGCCATGGTGAATGCCGCGGCGGAAAGCCTGCTGGGCTACAAGGCGGGGGAAATGATCGGCCAGATCGCCCATGACCTGTTCCATGCCCATTCCTTCGACCCGAACTTCCATGGTCCCTTGGATCAATGCGCCATCCAAGAGGCCGTCGCCGAGCGCCGCGAGGTTCACCTGGAAACGGAATTCTTCCGGCGCCGTTCGGGCGAGATCTTCCCCGTCGAAGTTTTCTGTTCGCCCGTCGACGAGGCGGCTTTGAACCGGCGGCGGGCGGGGCAACCCCGATCCCCCTCCCGCTTCCGCCGGGTCCTGGAATGGCTGATGGGGTCGGTTCGCGGGGAGCGGGGCGAGCGGTCCTGGTCGGAGGGAGTCGCGGTGGTGACGTTCAGCGACCTGACGGAACGCCGCCATTCGGAGGCCACCTTGACCAAGCTGTCCCAGGCGGTGGAGCAAAGCTCCGCCAGCGTCGTCATCACCGACGCCGATGGGGTCATCGAATACGTCAACCCGGCCTTTACCCGGATCAGCGGATATGGTGCCGCGGAGGTCATGGGCCTGAAGCCCAGCCTGTTGAAGTCCGGTCACGTGCCATTGGAGACATACGAGGACTTGTGGGATAGCATCACCGGGGGGCGTGCCTGGAAAGGGGAGTTCCATAATCGCCGCAAGGATGGATCCCTCTATTGGGAACGGGCCACCATCGCGCCCATCCGAGACAGAGAGGGAAAGATCACCCATTTCGTCGCGGTCAAGGACGACGTCACGGATTGGAAGAACGTGGAACAGGAACTGTTCCACCGCGCCAACTATGACACTTTGACCGGCCTGCCCAACCGCCAGTTTCTCATGGATCGGCTGACCAACGCCCTGGCCGTGGCCCGGAGGGAGGGTCATTACGTGGCGGTTTTGTTCATGGACCTGGATCGCTTCAAACAGGTCAACGACAGTTTGGGACACACCGCGGGCGATGTGTTGCTGAAGCAGGCGGCCTCGCGCATGGCCGCGGTCCTGCGGCCCCAGGACACTCTCGGCCGCCTGGGTGGGGACGAGTTCCTGGTGGTTTCGACCGGCCTGAAGAGCGGAGCGGAGGCCGCGAAGGTCGCTACCCGTCTGCTGGAGGTCGCCCGCGCGCCCTTCACCATCGACAAACGGGAGATTTTTGTCTCCGGCAGTATCGGGATCGGAATCGGACCCGGTCCCATCTCCGGCGAGGACGGCAAGCCCCCTTTGACCGCCCAGACTCTGCTCCGCCATGCCGACGCGGCGATGTATCTGGCCAAGGAACAGGGGCGGGACGGGTACCATTTTTTCACCCCGGATCTGGAGGCCAGCGTCCGGAGGCGCCTGACCATCGAGACGGGGCTGCGGACAGCGACCACGGACGGCAGCCTGCACCTGGAATTCCAGCCGGTGGTCGACAGCTTTTCCGGCAAGGTGGTCAAGGCCGAGGCCCTGCTGCGTTGGACTCACCCTCAACTGGGGGCCGTGGGGCCGGGCGAATTCATTCCCTTGGCCGAGGAAACGGGGCTGATCCTGAGTTTGGGGAATTGGGTGGTCAGTGCCGCCTGCGACGCGATCCTGGCCCTCGACCCGCCCCGGGATGGGTCCTTCCGCTTGGCCTTTAACGTGTCGAGCAAGCAGTTTTCCGATGACGTGCTGGGCGTCGTCGTCCAAGCCATGGAAAGCCGGAAGCTGGATCCCCGGGTCCTGGAGGTGGAAATCACCGAACGGCTGATGCTTGATTCGTCCTCGACCGCCCAGGACCAGTTGAACGCCTTACGCGCCAAAGGCGTGCGGGTGGCCATCGATGATTTCGGAACGGGCTATTCGGCGCTCAGCTATCTGACGCATTTCCATATTGATACCCTGAAGATCGACCAGGGATTCGTTTCCGGGATCGTCGGGGATATGCGGGGCCAAGCCCTGATCGGGGCGATCATCGGCATGGCCCATGGACTGGATTGCACCGTTGTCGCCGAAGGCGTGGAGACTCTGGAACAGGCCGGTCTTCTGCGGGATCTGGGGGTCGACGCGTTACAGGGATACCTGTTGGGGCGGCCCATGCCCCTGAACGACCTGATCCGTCTGATCGGCGGTTCATGGCATATTCCGGTCCCGGGCCTGGGAACGAGCTTCGATTTGGCCCTGGAAGACGTCGCCTCGGATGGAGCTCGGGCTTAGAGAAAATCCCGAGCAATCTGGAACAGATCGTGACGACGATATACTTCAAATTCCCTAAGCTTCCAGTTTTTCCGCTTCCTCGGCGCTGATGTAGAGCACCCGGTTGCCGCCACTGTCCCGGGCCCGCTCCATGGACATGTCCGCGCGCTGGTGCACGGTATCGAAGATCACGTCCTCGCGCACGAAATGGGTCGCCCCAATGCTGACCTTGGGCAGGGGAGCGCCGCCGCCGAGGGCTTCCGCCGCCACCCGAGCCAGTTCGAGCACGAGCCGCTCGGCCAGGATCATGCAGCCGTCATGCTCCGTTTCCGGCAACATCACCGTCATCTCGGCTCCCGCGGTGCGGCCCACGAAATCCGTTGTGCGCAGGGTGTGCAAAGCCGCGGCGCCCATGGCTTCCAGGGCAAGGTCGCCTTTTGCGCTGCCGTGGACTTCGTTCACCTGCTTCATATTGTCCATACTGATGACCAGGACAGCCAGGGGGCGCTTGTACCGGCGGGCTCGGCTAATTTCCTGGTCGGCGATATCCATGAAATGGCGCCGATTGAGGACACCGGTCAGGCTGTCGATGGTCGACAGGCGCATGACCTCATCTTGGCTGGTCCTCAGGTTGTCCTCGGTGATGTTGAGCATTTCACGCAGGCGCGCGAGTTCGGCCTTTAGGCCCTCGATGGTCTTGGCGTCCTGGGAAGTCATTGCTGGAACCGCTCCTAAGAACCCGTGGAACCACCCCCTTGGTGGTCCTCACGCCCCTTTTTTTGAAACACAAAAACCTCCGCGTATCGGCGGAGGAATGAGATTAATTTTACCGATATCCCAGGAACCGGTCCAATCCAAGTCCTTTTGTCTCAATTTCCGGTTTTGTTCCGGTTACGATGGCCGAGAGGAGCTTTCCCGAGCCGCAAGCCATGGTCCAGCCCAGTGTTCCGTGTCCGGTATTAACGTAAAGATTGTTAAATCCGGGAGCTTGACCAATGATCGGGACGGAATCCGGCGTTTTCGGACGCAAACCGCACCATGCGGAGGCGGTATCGAAGTCTCCGGCTTCGGGAAAGAGGGCCTGGGCCTCGCGGGTGATTAAGTCGACCCGGGCCTGGGTCAAGGTGGTGTTCCATCCGGTGAATTCCGCGGTTCCCGCGGCCCGTAGACGGGTCCCCAGGCGTGAATAGACCATGCGTTGGCCCTCGTCCGTCAAGGAAACCTCCGGTGCGCCAGCGGGGTTGGACACCTCGAGGGTGATGGAATAGCCCTTCGCCGGATAGACCGGCAGGCGGAGGCCGACGGTCCGGGCGAGGAAGGGGGAATAGCTTCCCAGGGCCAGGACCACCTGGTCGGCCCGCAAGGGGCCCTTGTCCGTGACCACGCCAATGATCTTCCGGCCCGATGTCTCCAGGGATGCCTCCAGACCAAGGATGGCGTGCCCGCCCAGGAAGGTCACGCCCAGGTCCCTAGCCTTTTCGAACAGGGCCCTGGTGAACAGGTGGGCGTCGCCACTTTCATCCTCGGCGGCCAGGATCCCCCCGGCGAGCCGGCTTTCCACCCGGGCCAGCGCTGGTTCCAGGGCCACGCAGGCCGAGGGGGACAGGGCCTTTTGGTGGAGTCCCCAATCCTCGGTCCGGGCCATGGCCTTCAGGCCCTTCCCATATTCCCGAGGATCCCGATAGATCTTGAGGATGCCCTTGGTCTTCTGGTCGTATTCGAGCCCCAGTTCCGCGCGGAGGGCCTTCAGGGTCGCCCGGCTGTATAGGGCGATCCGCACCGCCCGCTCCATGTTTCGGTCATAGGCCCCCGGTGTGCAATTGGCCAGGAAGCGGAGCCCCCAACTCCAGAGCGCCGGATCCCAGCGGCCCCAACGGACCGCCAGGGGCGCGTCCGTCCGCCCCATCCAGCGCAGCGCCAGGGCCGGGGTCGAGGGGTGGGCCCAGGGCTGTGTATGGCAAGCGGAGATCTGTCCGCCGTTGGCGAAGCTGGTCTCCAGTCCCGGCCCCGGTTGGCGGTCGACGACCGTGACGGTTTCCCCCGCCCTGGCCAGGAAATAGGCGGAGGTGACCCCGATCAGGCCCGCCCCCAGCACCAATACCGTCACAGCGTCCTCTCCTTAATTCCTTGTTGGGTCCTTAAATCCTTGTTGGGCGAAATTCCCCTGTATCGGACCCCACATCGGGTTCAGACTCACTCTTATGCTCGGAGTTCCGAAGTGTAGGGCATAGGACCGTCGGGCCTTGGGAGCAAGCATGTCATGACCGGGACACGTTTTTCGGGGGAGAACCCGCTGTACCTCTTGGACGTGGCGCGCATGGGCGCCGCGGATCGGGCCGCCCTGGCCGCCGGCGTTCCGGGAGTCACCTTGATGGAGGCCGCGGGCTGGGCCGTCGCCCGGGAAATCCGCGCCCGCTGGGCACGCCGTCCGGTGTTGGTCCTGCGCGGTCCGGGCAACAACGGGGGCGATGGCTACGTGGTGGCCCGCCTGTTGGCGCGGAAAGGCTGGCCCGTGCGGCTGATGGGACTGGGGGATCCGGCCCGGCTGACGGGAGATGCCGCGGTGATGCGCGCCCTTTGGGACGGACCAGAGGAGTCCCTCGATCCCTCCGCCCTTGATCCGGACCGGACCCCCAAGGGGACATTGGTGGTTGACGCCCTGTTCGGCGCCGGGCTCGCGCGCCCCCTGGAGGGCCTCGCCCTGGAAACGGTCACCCGCCTGACCCGGGGCATCGAGGCGGGGCGCCTGACCTGCGTGGCCGTGGACATGCCCAGTGGCCTCCATGGGGATACGGGGCGGATCCTGGGGGCGGCGGCGCCCTGTGCCCTGACCGTGACCTTCTTCCGACCCAAGCCCGGCCACCTGCTCCATCCGGGACGGGATCTGCTGGGAGACCTGGTGGTCGCGGACATCGGAATCCCGGACAGCGTTCTTGGCTCCCTCGACCCCGATTGCGCGGCCAATACCCCAGGCCTCTGGGTCTTGCCGCGTCCGGGGACGGCGGGGCATAAGTACGACCGGGGTCATGCGGTGGTGATGGGCGGCGCGCGCATGACCGGCGCGGCCCGCCTCGCCGCCCGGGGTGCCCGTCGGGTGGGGGCCGGACTGCTGACCATTGCCTGCGCCGAGGCGGCCTTCCCTCTCTACGCCGGAGACCAGCCCGGAGCCATGGTTTGGTCCCTCGATACCGACGGAGGGGTGGAGGCCCTTCTGGCCGACTCGCGCAAATCCACCTATCTGATCGGTCCCGGTCATGGGCGTGGTGCCATGACGGCCGATTTGGCCCTGACGCTGGCCCGCTCCGGTCGGGGCTTGGTGTTGGATGCCGATGCCCTGACAAGCCTGTCTGGACGCCTGGGTGACCTGCGCGCGGCCCTGTCCGGCCCCTGCGTGGTCACACCTCACGACGGGGAGTGGGCCGCCCTCTTTGGCGGAGAGGGGGCGGACCCCGGCGCCGACCGCCTGACCCGTGCCCGCGACGCGGCACGGGCCGGGGGAATGGTCGTGCTGCTCAAGGGGCCGGACACGGTCATCGCCGCGCCGGACGGCCGGGCGGCCATCGCCGCCAACGCCCCGCCGGATTTGGCCACGGCGGGCAGTGGCGACGTTCTCGCGGGTATGGTGACCGGATTGCTTGCCCAGGGCCTGCCCGCCTTCGAGGCGGCCTGCGCGGGGGTTTGGCTCCACGGGGCTGCGGGACAGGTGGCTGGACCGGGGCTGATCGCCGAAGACCTGCCCGAGGCCCTGCCAAGGATCTTTCGGATCCTGGAGGAGAGGGGAGAGGAATAAGGATTCGGTTGGGGGCTTGACCGCGCCTCTCTCCCGTGGTTCCGTCCCCTGTGGAAGAAGAAAAAGGTTTGGAGTTACAATACGATGACACGTGATGCGGTGCCCGCTTCCCCGGGGGTGATGGCCCGGCTGTCGGCCCTTTGGCGGGATATTTCCTGGTCCCGGGCCGGGATTTCCCTGGACAACCTGTCTCCGGATCTGCCCGACGGCGAAATGGATGGCGTCCGCCTTCAGCTTCACGATTGCCTGGAAGGGAAGGGGGGCGAGGTCTCCGCCCGCTCCCGGGCCGCGGCCCTGGGACGGGCCTATCTTGCCCTCTCGCCCGAAGGGCGGCTGCGTTTTCTGACCTTGCTGGCGTCGGAATTCGCCCCGGACCGGAGTCGGATCGAGGAGGCCGCCCGCACTCTGGCCGACCTGCCGGCCGACGCCGACCCAGAGACCATTGATTGGGCCGAGACGCGCCTTCGTCGCACCCTGGTGGCGCCACGCCGGACCCTGCTGACGCAATTCAATGCCTTGCCGGAGGGGGTGAAGTTCCTGGTGGACATGCGGGCGGAGTTGCTGCGCCATATGTCCGGCGATCCGGCCTTGAAAGGGCTGGAGCGGGACCTGCGGGACCTTCTGTCCGCCTGGTTCGATGTGGGGTTCCTGGAATTGAAACGGGTGACCTGGGAATCCTCCGCCGCGTTTCTGGAAAAGATCATCACCTATGAGGCCGTCCATGCCATCCAAAGTTGGGAGGACCTGAAGAACCGCCTGGACCGGGATCGGCGGCTCTATGCCTTTGTCCATCCGCGCATGCCCGATGAACCCCTGATCTTCGTGGAAGTCGCCCTTGTCAACGGCATCAGCGAAGGGATCGGTGGTCTACTGGACTTGAACGCGCCGGTTCTTGACCCGGCCGTCGCGGACACCGCCATCTTCTATTCCATCTCGAATGCCCAGGCGGGATTGGCGGGGATCAGCTTTGGGAATTTCCTCATCAAACGGGTGGTGGAAACCTTGCGCCGGGAATTGCCGGGCTTGAAGGCCTTTTCAACCCTGTCCCCCATCCCCGGGTTCCGCCGATGGCTGGAGAGTCGTCTGGGCGAGGGCGATAAGGCTCTCCTCTTGCCCGCGGAACGGAAGGCTTTGAAGGCCGTGGGCGACGCAGGGCCGAAGGGAGCCCTCAAGCGTTTGGTGGAGGACGACAACTGGACCACCAATCCCGAGGCGGAAGAAGCCCTGAAATCGCCGCTGACCCGTCTCTGCGCCCGTTATTTGACCCGGGAACGCCGCCCAGCGGATCCGGACCGGGGCAGGGACGCGCGGGCCCTGGATCCGGTGGCCCACTTCCACCTGACCAATGGCGCGCGGGTGGAGCGGATCAACTGGCGAGGAGATCTGTCGAGCAATGGTTTGCGGCAGTCCGTCGGGATGATGGTGAACTATCTCTATAAACTCGATGACATCGAGCGGAACCACGAGGCCTATCAGGACAAGGCCACCGTCGCGGCGAGCACCGCGGTGAAGGCCTTGGCCAAGGGCTAGGAGACAAACCATAAGCATGGAAAACGAAACCGGGCCGGAGGGATCCCCCCTGGCCCGGTTTCCCCGGTGATCCCATGGTCGGACCACCCTCGGGCGGCCTTGATGATGGTGTTCAATTCCGTCGCGGCGAAGGCGGGGCTTACTGTCTGGTATTCCGTCCCGGGGCGTTCGGGTGAAGCGGTCCCTCCGAAAAGGAGCCGAGGTCTCGTCGGAGCGTTTCCCTTGCAAGGCGCGTCGTGCTGTGGGATAACCCGCGCTCGCCGTCGGAGGACGATACAGGCGGGCGTGGTGGAATTGGTAGACACGCTGGTTTTAGGTACCAGTGGCTTTGGCCGTGGGGGTTCAAGTCCCTCCGCCCGCACCATGTCTGATAAACGGCGCCGGTTTCATGCCGGGTCGACGCGCGTCTCCCTCGGTCTCCGAAGTTGTCGCGCGCGCTTGGTTTGTTTCGAACCCTCCCGTGGTTCGAAAATCGCGCTTCGGGGATCCCCTGGTTCGGATATCCCGAGGCGTGACCCCGTTTCCGCCCCACGGACAGTCGTCCGGTGGCGGGCGGCCCGTTGAACGTTGGGTCATCGTGCGAGACCCTTGGATCAAGCTCCGCCGGTTTGAGTGGCGGGGTGACCCTGATCCAGGGTCGGGAAGGGAAGGGACTTCCAGTCCGCTTTCCACCCTGTCCGGGCACGGTGGTCTGGAATCTGGAATTGTCGCGGCGGCGGCGTGGAAGACCGGTACCCACGTTCGCGTTCGCCGCCTTGCACACGCCAAGGTCGTTAGAGAACAGCCGATGCAGGTCACCGAAACCCTCAATGAGTCCCTGAAGCGGGAATATAAGATCGTTATCCCCGCGACGGAAATCGACACCCGCACCACCCAGCGGCTGGAGGAGCTGAAGGATCAGGTGCGCCTGCCCGGCTTCCGCCCCGGCAAGGTGCCCCTGTCCATGATGCGCCAGCGCTATGGCAAGAGCGTCCTGGGCGAGGTCCTGGAGAAGGCCGTTCAGGAGTCCATCACCGAGGTCATTGATACCAATGGCCTGAAGCCCGCCATGCAGCCGAACGTGGATCTCGTCGGTGAAGTCGAGGATGGCAAGGACCTTGAGTTCACCATGGCCGTCGAGGTTCTGCCGGAAATCGGCGAATTAGACTTCTCTTCCGTCGCCCTTGAGCGCGAAGTGGCCGTGGTGGCCGCCGAGAAAGTCGACGAAGCCCTGGAAGATCTGCGCCAGCGGAGCAAGGCTCACGAGCCCGCCGAGGGCAAGGTCGCCGAGAATGGCGATATGGCGAAGATCGACTTCCTGGGTAAGCTGGACGGCGAACCGTTCGAGGGGGGCGCCGCGGAAGACTACGACCTGGAACTGGGCTCGGGCTCGTTTATTCCCGGGTTCGAGGACCAGTTGGTCGGTCTGAAGGCTGGCGACGCCAAGACGGTCGAGGTTTCCTTCCCCGAGGATTACCCCGCCGAGCATTTGGCCGGTAAGCCGGTGCTCTTCGAGGTCACCGTCAAGGAAATCAAGCAGGCCATTGTTCCCGAGATCGACGACGAACTGGCCAAGAAGTTTGGCAAGGAAACCCTCGATGAGCTGAAGGAAGCCGTGCGCGGCGATCTGCAGGGCGAATACGACGAGGTGTCCAAGGCCAAGGTGAAGCGCAAGTTGCTCGATGCCCTGGCCGATGCCTACTCCTTCGATGTGCCCGAGGGTCTGGTTTCCGCCGAGTTCGACGGGATCTGGGGGCAAATTCAGCAGGCCAAGGAGCAGGGCAGCCTGGAGGAAGAGGACGCCGGGAAGTCGGACGAGGAGCTGACCACCGAGTATCGCGCCATCGCCGAGCGTCGGGTTCGCTTGGGTCTTCTGCTGGCCGAAGTCGGCCAACGCAATGAGATCAATGTCGCTCAGGACGACCTGAACAAGGCTTTGATGCGCGAGATGCGCCGCTATCCGGGTCAGGAAGCCGCGGTGATCAACTACTACCGCAACAACCCTCAGGCGATGGACAGTCTGCGCGCTCCGGTCTTCGAGGATAAGGTCTGCGACTTTATTCTGGAACTGGCCAAGGTGACCGAGAAGTCCGTGGCGGTGGACGCCCTGTTGGCTGATCCCGACGCCGACGAGGGCGAGGAAATGCCCGCGAAGAAGTCCTCCAAAAAGGCCGCCTCGAAGAAGGCCGAGGCTGACGCCGAGGCTGGAGATGGGAAGGGTGAAGAGAAGCCCAAGGCCAAGAAGACTCGCGCCAAGAAGTCCGATGAGGCCTCCGAAGAGGGCTGATTTTGCCCCTTCCGACGATGAGATCGAAACCCCGCCGGTCCAAGATCGGCGGGGTTTTCCGTTGAAAACCAGGGGCGAGGATCGTTCTTGGTCCACGGTGCCTCTGGACAGGGGGGGCGCGAACAACCTATGTAGAACCACGGGTCCCGCCGCGTTTGTCGCGAACTCCGTGGGTCTGCTCTCCCCGACCGGCCCCGTTCGCGGTGTTCTTCCCCCCGGGATTTCCAGTCCGTCGGCCAATTCCGGCCAAGTCAGTTCACAGTACGGGAGGTCCCAGCGATACGGTTGCGTCAAGCCTGACATCCCAAAGGGATGCGGGAATTGAAGTGGGCCGTGCGCGAATTTGGGGCGCTCCCCGCCAAGGGATAGCGAGACCAGCCCATGATCGACCGTGATCCGATCGACGTTTTCAACAATACCCTTGTCCCCATGGTGGTGGAGCAGACCAACCGTGGGGAACGGTCCTATGATATTTATTCCCGCCTGCTGAAAGAGCGGATCATTTTCCTGACCGGTCAGGTTCACGACGGGGTCGCCAGCCTGATCTGTGCCCAGTTGTTGTTCCTGGAATCCGAGAATCCCAACAAGGACATCGCTTTCTATATCAACTCGCCGGGCGGCGTGGTGACCAGCGGCATGGCCATCTACGACACCATGCAGTATATCCGCAGCCCCGTGTCGACCCTCTGCATCGGTCAGGCCGCCTCCATGGGATCTCTGTTGCTTTGCGCCGGAGAGGCGGGCAAGCGGTTCGCCACCCCCAATGCCCGGATCATGATTCACCAGCCTTCGGGTGGATTCCAGGGGCAGGCCGCGGATATCGAGATCCAGGCTCGGGAGATCCTGGCCCTGCGCGAGCGTCTGAACCGCATCTACGTGAAACATTGCGACAAATCCCTTGAAACCATCGAAAAGGCCATGGATCGCGATAACTACATGACCTCGGAGGAGGCCAAGTCCTTTGGTCTGATCGATGAAGTCATCGATCGCCGCCCCAAGGACGACGAGGACAAGGACACCAAGTCCAAGGATTAAACCGGTCCGTCTTTGGAAGGTCTTAGGCCCCGTCCCGCGCCCCTTGGGCGGGCCGGGGGACGGGCCTTCCAGTTGGATTGGCGGGGCGGTTCGGGGTGAAGGGGCCGTTTTGCCATTGTGTGGAACTTCCGTGACCGGCTAACATGTACCGATATTGACGTGTCTGGCGCCTGGGAAAATCCAAAGCCCTATCTCCCAAGGTGCCGCGTCAGGGCCAACCGGAGCCGGCGAGATCAAGCCGGGTTCCGGACCTCCGGCGGGTTAGGGCGTGACGCGCGGGTGGATTTGGGACCCGTGCCGGGGAAGACGAAGGAGTTTGTACAAGATGTCGAAGCCTTCAGGCGGTGATTCTAAGAATACCCTCTATTGCTCGTTCTGCGGAAAGAGCCAGCATGAGGTCCGTAAGCTCATCGCCGGGCCGACGGTGTTCATCTGCGATGAATGCGTCGAGCTCTGCATGGACATCATCCGCGAGGAACATAAGACCAGCCTGGTCAAATCCCGCGACGGCGTGCCTTCGCCCAAGGAAATCCTGGGCGTTCTCGACGACTACGTGATCGGTCAAAGGCATGCCAAGAAGGTGCTGTCGGTGGCCGTCCATAACCACTACAAGCGCCTGTCCCATTCGGCCAAGAATGGGGAAGTGGAATTGGCCAAGTCGAATATCATGCTGGTGGGGCCCACCGGTTGTGGCAAAACCCTGCTGGCCCAGACCCTGGCCCGGATCCTGGATGTGCCGTTCACCATGGCCGACGCCACCACGCTGACCGAGGCCGGTTATGTGGGCGAGGACGTGGAAAACATTATCCTGAAGCTTCTTCAGGCCTCGGACTACAACGTGGAGCGGGCCCAGCGCGGCATCGTCTACATCGACGAGATCGACAAAATCTCGCGGAAGTCCGACAACCCCTCCATCACGCGCGACGTGTCTGGAGAAGGTGTGCAGCAGGCCCTGCTGAAGATCATGGAAGGGACAATCGCCTCCGTCCCACCCCAGGGTGGCCGGAAGCATCCCCAGCAGGAATTCCTGCAGGTCGATACCACCAATATCCTGTTTATCTGCGGCGGTGCCTTCGCTGGATTGGACAAGATCATTTCGACGCGCGGGAAAGGGTCGTCCATCGGTTTCGGCGCTGATGTCAGGGACATTGAAACCCGCCAGACCGGCGAGGTTCTTCGGTCCGTGGAGCCCGAGGATCTTCTGAAATATGGTTTGATCCCCGAATTCGTCGGCCGTCTTCCGGTGCTGGCGACTCTCGATGATCTGGACGAGGACGCCCTGGTCGACATTTTGACCACCCCCAAGAACGCCTTGGTCAAGCAGTACCAAAAGCTGTTCGAGATGGAGAGCGTTTCCCTGGAGTTCAAGGAAGACGCCCTTCGGGCAATCGCCAAGAAGGCCATCTTGCGCAAGACCGGTGCCCGGGGGCTGCGTTCGATCATGGAGGGCATTCTGCTCGACACCATGTTCGACCTGCCCGGAACCGAGGGAATCGAGGAAGTGGTGGTCAACAAGGAAGTGGTCGACGGGGGCGCCGCGCCGCTGGTGATCTATTCCGATCAGCGCGTTCCCGCCGAAGGAACCAACGCCTGAATGGGCGTAGGGCATCACTGTTCGTGATTGGGTCGCCGGTTCCGTCCCAAGGGGATGGGGCGGCGGCCCGGTCACGTTCGGATAAGTGTGCTCTGGACTTTTGGTCCGTGGACTTTAGGATTGCTTTCCGCCTTGTCCGTTTATCCCTTGATCGGTAAACGGGATGAGCCCAGGTTAACGGTTGAGGTGGCTCCGTCGGCGCGGAAGCCGGATGCGCGAAGGGCGGTCCTGGTTTTCGAGGCGAAGTCGACCATATCCGACGTGTCGTGCCATTCTTCCCGGGCGCACGTTCTCTTTTTAGAAAGGAAGGCCCCGTGAACAGCGGTTCCACGCAAGTCTTTCCCGTCCTGCCCCTGCGGGACATTGTTGTTTTCCCCCATATGATCGTGCCCCTCTTCGTTGGGCGAGAGAAGTCCGTGAAGGCTCTGGAAGACGTGATGCGGGAGGATAAGCAGATCCTTCTCGTGGCCCAGAAGAATGCCTCCCAGGACGATCCCGGCCCGGGGGACATCTATGACGTGGGGACAATCAGCACCGTTCTACAGCTTCTGCGCCTGCCCGACGGCACCGTGAAGGTGCTGGTCGAGGGTGGTCAGCGGGCGCGAATCGACTCCTATTCCGACCGCATGGATTTCTTCGAGGCCGAGGCCACGCCCCTGCCCGAGGAGGAACCCGAAAACCCTGAGCTGGAAGCTCTTTCGCGGTCGGTGATCAATCAGTTCGAGCAGTATATCAAACTCAACAAGAAGATCCCGCCGGAAGTTCTGGTCTCCATCAACCAGATCGACGATCCGGCCAAGCTGGCCGATACCGTGGCCTCGCATCTGGTACTGAAAATCGCAGACAAGCAGGAACTTCTCGAGGTCGCGACCATCGGTGAGCGCCTGGAGCGCATCTATGCCCATATGGAATCGGAAATCGGTGTTCTGCAGGTGGAGAAGAAAATCCGCAGTCGGGTCAAACGCCAGATGGAGAAGACCCAGCGGGAGTACTATCTGAACGAGCAGCTGAAGGCGATCCAGAAGGAACTGGGCGAGGGCGAGGACGGTCGCGACGAAGTTCAGGAGCTGGAAGACCGTATCGCCGAGACCAAGCTGAGCAAGGAAGCCACGGAAAAGGCCATGGGCGAGCTGAAAAAGCTACGCAATATGAGCCCCATGTCCGCCGAGGCCACCGTGATCCGGAACTATCTGGACTGGATGCTGAGCATCCCCTGGAGCAAGCGGACCCGGGTGAAGAAGGATTTGACCGTCGCCGAAAATGTTCTTGATACGGAACATTACGGTTTGGACAAGGTCAAGGAACGGATCCTGGAATACTTGGCTGTCCAACTGCGTACAAAGAAACTCAAGGGACCGATCCTCTGTCTGGTGGGACCTCCTGGGGTGGGTAAGACCTCACTGGGCAAATCCATCGCAAAGGCGACGGGTCGGAACTTCGTGCGCATTTCCTTGGGCGGTGTGCGTGACGAGTCCGAGATCCGCGGTCATCGGCGCACCTATATTGGATCCATGCCGGGAAAGATCATCCAGGGCATGCGCAAGGCCAAGTCGTCCAACCCGTTCTTCTTGCTCGATGAAATCGACAAGCTGGGGGCGGATTGGCGGGGTGATCCGTCCTCGGCCCTGCTGGAGGTGCTGGATCCGGAACAGAACAACACCTTCAACGACCACTATCTGGAGGTGGACTACGACTTGTCCGATGTCATGTTCATGACGACGGCCAATTCGATGCGCATGCCCCAGCCCCTGCTGGATCGGATGGAAATCATCCGTCTGTCCGGGTACACCGAGGACGAGAAGGTCGAGATCGCCAAGCGCCACCTGCTTTCCAAGCAGATCGAGGCCAATGGCCTGCGCAAGGGGGAGTGGTCCATTTCCGACGATGCCCTGCGCGACTTGATCCGCTACTATACCCGCGAGGCCGGTGTTCGGAACCTGGAGCGGGAATTGGCCAATCTGACACGAAAGGCCACGAAGGAAATCCTGCTGCGCAAGGACAGCACAGAGGGGGTGACGGTCACCTGCGCGAATCTGGAAAAATACGCGGGCATCCGCAAGTTCCGATATGGCGAGGCCGAGGGCGAGGATCTGGTTGGCGTGGTCACCGGTCTGGCCTGGACCGAGGTTGGTGGAGAGTTGCTGTCCATCGAAGCGGTCATGATGCCGGGCAAGGGCACGGTGACCTTGACAGGGCAGTTAGGCGACGTGATGAAGGAATCGGTGCAGGCCGCCCGATCCTACGTTCGCTCCCGCGCGGTGAGCTATGGTATCAAGCCGACTCTGTTCGAGAAGCGGGATGTCCACGTGCACGTACCCGAGGGCGCGACGCCGAAGGATGGTCCCTCCGCTGGTGTCGCCATGTGTGTTTCGATCGTTTCCGCCATGACGGGAATTTCCATCCACAAGGATATCGCCATGACGGGCGAAATCACCCTGCGTGGTCGGGTCCTGCCCATCGGGGGGCTAAAGGAAAAGCTCTTGGCGGCCCTGCGAGGGGGGATCAAAACCGTGCTTATTCCCAAGGATAATGAGAAGGATCTGGCCGAGATTCCTGAAAATGTGAAGAAAGGCCTGACGATCATTCCCGTTACCCATGCGGACGAGGCTTTGGAATTGGCCTTGACCCAAGCTCTGACGCCCATTGAGTGGACGGAACCCGATGACGATGCGGCGGTTGCCGCTCGGAAGGACGGAGACCCGGGTGAAGGGGATCTGGTTACGCATTGACCCCTATTCGAGGCCGGGCCGGGGTTCGGCCTCGAATAGCGCGAATCGCATATACGGCGGTCGCTCCGGAATTTTCGGAGCGGCCGTTTTCGTCTTTAGTCCTGATAAGGGTGGGGAGCCCGATACAGGACCGTCGGTCGTCTTTCCGGATTCGGAGCGGAAATCCTTAGGGTAATTGGGGCAAATTTGCTCGATTTCCCGCAATTCCCCGCAATTCCCAACGAATTATCCGCATGTTTTCTGGAAACATTTCGCGATGGGTCTCTATCACCGATACCAAGGTGTTATTTTACCGCAATGCAGTCGCAAACCGGCATGAATCCTGGGATTTTCGTGCATGAGGAATTGACGACGAAGGGCGGCGCTTCTAGACTCCGCGTCATCCAATTCGATTGGGTCCTTTACTGTTTCCGTACCGCACTATTAACGCGAACGAAGGGGTTGTCCCGTGAATAAGAACGATCTGATTGCCGCCGTTGCCGAAAGCGCCGGCCTGTCCAAGGCCGATGCCGGCAAGGCCGTCGATGGCGTGTTCAATGCCATTACCGACGCCCTGAAAGATGACCAGGAAGTTCGCTTGGTCGGTTTCGGCACTTTCAATGTCGCCAAGCGCGCCGCCACCGAGGGCCGCAATCCCCGCACCGGCGAAAAAATTAATATCGCCGCCTCAAAGCAACCGAAGTTCAAGCCCGGTAAGGACCTGAAGGACTCTGTCAACTAATCATCGATGGGTCCAATCGGACGGAACGCGGACGCCGGGAGAATTCCCGGCGTCCGTTTGTTTAGATGTGCTTTTTTCTTTGCATGTGGAGGCGCCTCTTGGGTACAGTCCGGCCCTCTTACGGGCGGTTAGCTCAGCTGGAAGAGCATCTGGTTTACACCCAGAGGGTCGGCGGTTCGAACCCGTCACCGCCCACCAAACAGCGAACGGTTTGGACTGGGGTCTCCCAGCGAGGGCTCGGGTCTCCCTGGGATAGCGGCTCGGGCCGTTATACACCTCCGCACCCGGCCAGCCCGTCCCAAGAAAGGATACCATGGCCTCCCTCGGACAGGAATGAGGAATGGTTGGACCCTAAAAGCGTTCGATCCGAAGGGTACAGCCTGGAGTGTCCGGAATGACGGTCAAGACCACGGCGTCCGCATCGGGGGAGGGGCGACGGATGGTCAGTCCCGGGAAGGGGTGCCCCGACCAGAGCGGAGATTTGGGGGATTGGATTGTTGTCACCGTCAGCCGGATGACATCGCCCCGCACGAAGGTCAAGACCATCCCCTGACGCTCCTGGAACGATAGGATTGACACACCCCCAACCACGCAATCGGCATGGGCCTCCGTGGCGAGACCGCAGGCCAGGAGAAGGACCAGGGGAAGGCCAAGGGCGATGGGGCGCCCTTGGGTACGTGTTCGCATCCTTTCGTGGATCACAGCCGATAGCCCATGCGTAACCCACCCCAATGGCGGCCGCGCACGGTGATGGGCGCGCTGGCGTCCTTCATCATGATGAAGGTCCCACCGCCCATGTCCCGCCGATAGGTCTGAACCAGGAAAGGGCGGGTGTTGCGTCCGGCGTTCAAACCCGTGCGGTCGTTGAACAGGCGCCGGTTGCGGCAATTGGCGTTGTTCCAGACGGGATCGGGACCCGGGGGATTGGAGAATTTTCGATTGTGGGTGGGGAGGTAGGCGTTGCGATCCACCGCCGCGCAGAAGACCACCTTGTCGCCAATTTCCATCAAGGCTTCCTGGACGGACGGGAAGAGAGTGTCCGTCAGCGCCGTGAAAGGGGCCATGAGCTGTTCAGGGGTGGTATTTGGGATAGGGGTATAGGTCTCGCTGAACAACGCGTCCATGGTGATCCGCCCTCGATCCAAGGCCTCTTCCAGGATCAGGCACAATTGGCCCGCGCCCTGACGAACCGCCTGGATATAAGGGGTGTCCGGTGTTTCCACGCCACTGTCGAGGATCGTGGCGATCAGATCCTCGCCTAGGGAGACCATGGAAAACACCCGCTTGTCCGCCGCTTCCAGGTTCCGACTGGTTGTCGATACTCCTTCGGCCGCGGCATTGATCTCCCGAACAATGTCGGCGCAACGGTTCTTCGTGGTGGCGGTCGCCCCGGCGATGTCCTCCACGTGGCGATCAACGGTGGTGATGGAGTCCTGAAAGCCACTGACCGCCCGATCAATGACCCCGATACCCTTGTTGGCATCCTGGGCCGTGGCGACGATGGCTCCGCTGGTCTGGATAAGTTCGTCCAATCCCTTGGATAAGTCATTAATGGTCTTTTGGATGCCCTGGGCGGCGCCTTGGGATTGTCCCGCCAGATTCTTGACCTCATTGGCGACAATGGCGAAGCCACGCCCGGCGTCGCCCGCGTGGGCGGCCTCGATGGTCGCGTTCAAGGCCAACAGGTTCGTCTGTTGGGCCACGGTGCGGATGGTCAGGGAGGAGGTGTTCACCTCGTCCAGGCTTTCCTCCACGGCCGTCAGGCGGTCTCCCATGCCCGATACGGACCGGGTGAGCCCCGCGATGCTTTCGATCGCCTGGCGCAGGGCCACGCTGGATTGGCGCATGCTTTCCGCCGCGTCCTTGGCCACGGCATTAGTGGATTGTCCGGCGCCATCAATGCGGTCAATGGCGGATTGGACGTCGTATGCCAGGATGACTAAGTGGGAAAACAGCGTTTCCTGCTGTTTGACGAAACCGTGCATGGTCTCGATATCTCCAGCCACATCGGCCAATTCGATGGACATGCTTTCAATGCGGTGGAGTACGTCGTTAATCAGGGCGTGAAGGGCGGACTCCGTCTGTTCCCCATTAATGGGGGGGGGACCGGCCGAAGCCGCATCCACGGTATGAATATGTGTCACCTTGGACGATCCTCTCTCTTGGTCTGTTTCGTTACCGGCCAGTCAACCCATCGTCTGTCCGACCGGACTGGGGAGGAGGCGCGGTTCGATCTTTTTATTGGCTTGTCGCCTTTTGATATTGGCTTGTCGCCTTATTAATAAAAGTGTGCCCGGTGGCCCTGACCAATGCAAGGTCCGCGATGGCAATCCCCTTAAGGACTAATACGGAGTCGGGTCCGGACGTGCCGGAAGGGCGTCATCGGGCGCCCCGCAGACGGGCGTGGGTGCGCCGTACCGTGTCAAGAATGCCCGGGTCGCAGCCCGCGTCGTGGTGTTTTTCCACGATACCCGGAATTATCGGATCGCCAACGTCGAACCAATGGGTCTTGGCGAAGCGCCAAGTCAGAATCCGGCAAATCATGTCCGTGGTGTCCTTCGGATCGTCTGGATCCGGTCGCAGGTCTTCGTGGAATTGGGCGGCGAGGATCTCAATCCGCTCTATTCTGCCGTTGTGCACGAGACTCCAGACGAAGAAAGCCGTCACGGCGGCCAGGATGACAGCGGTGATGGTGAAAACCAATCCTCCGGATTTATTCCATTTGGCCATGATCCCGGGATCCTACGGAAGAAAGGAGGGTCCTATCCTATCCGATCAGGGTTGCACTCGCGAGCTCCAACAGAGGGGGCAAAAGCACGGAATACAAGGGAACAGAGGGGCCTTGTCCCCGCCCCCAGTGGGGTCGCCGATGGGGGCGCGTCTTTCCGCCTGGGAGAACCCAATTCCAAGGGAATGCCGCGCCGCGAAGGGTGGCGACTTGACTTGTCCCGGAGCGGTGGGCTACATCACCGCCATCCCATGGCGACGGCCCTGGCGCGGCAACGCGGAACCGGTCTCGCCAAACCGCCTTTTTCCAAGGGCTCTCATCCTTTAGGAGCGCAGTGGATGCAAGACATGCTCCTCGAATACCTGCCGGTCTTGATCTTCATCGCCATCGCCACCGCGGTCGCCGCGATCGCCATTGGCGCGTCCTATGTGGTCGCTCCGCGCAATCCGGATAGCGAGAAGGACTCCGCCTATGAATGCGGGTTCGAGGCCTTCGACGATGCCCGGTCCAAGTTCCAGGTCCGGTTCTATCTGGTGGCCATTCTGTTCATCATCTTCGACCTTGAAGTTGCCTTCCTGTTCCCCTGGGCGGTGAGCCTGGGCGCGATCGGCATGTTCGGCTTCTGGTCCATGATGGTGTTCCTGGGCGTGCTGACCATCGGTTTCATTTATGAGTGGAGAAAGGGAGCGTTGGAATGGGAGTAAGCAATTCCATCCCCGCGAGTCAGGGCATTCCTCCCGGTCCAGAACAGGACGCGATTCTGGGCCAAGTGGCCAAGGAGATCGAGGAAAAGGGCTTTGTCCTGGCCAATGTGGACAGTCTGGTCAATTGGGCGCGGGCCGGGTCCATGTGGCCCATGACCTTTGGTCTGGCTTGCTGCGCGCTCGAGATGATTCACTCCGCTTGCGCGCGGTACGACATCGACCGTCTAGGCGTGGTCTTTCGGCCGAGCCCGCGCCAATCCGACGTGATGATCGTGGCCGGAACGCTGACCAATAAAATGGCCCCGGCCCTGCGCAAGGTCTATGACCAGATGGCCGAGCCCCGTTGGGTGATCTCCATGGGCAGCTGCGCCAATGGTGGAGGCTATTACCATTACTCCTATTCGGTGGTTCGCGGATGCGACCGCGTGGTGCCGGTTGACATTTATGTCCCCGGCTGCCCCCCGACCTCGGAGGCTCTGGTTTACGGCATCCTGCAGTTGCAGAAGAAGATCAAACGCACCGGTGCCCTATACCGGTGATTTCCTTTTAGCCTTCTTTAACGGAACGGCACGGCATGACGAGCGAAATCGAGGAACGGATCGAGAGCCTCAAGGAGCTTGGGGCGCGGATTGAAGCCACCCTGCCCACCGAGGTGATCCGGGTGGAAATGGCCCTGGATGAACTGCAGGTGATCGCCCAGCGTCCGTCCATCGCCAAGGTTCTGACCTTTCTGCGCGATGACAGCGCTTGCCAGTTCAAGCAACTGGTGGACATTTGCGGCGTGGACTATCCGGAGCGTGGCGAACGGTTCGAGGTGGTCTACAACCTGCTTTCGATCTACCAGAACCAGCGCATCCGCGTGAAGGTGAGCGCGTCCGAGGACACGCCTGTTCCCTCCGTAACCGGTCTGTTCAACACGGCCAATTGGTTTGAGCGCGAAGCCTGGGACATGTACGGGATCTTCTTCTCGGACCACCCGGACCTGCGGCGCATCCTTTCGGATTATGGGTTCGAGGGCCATGCCCAGCGCAAGGACTTCCCCCTGACTGGATACAAGGAGCTTCGCTACGACGAAGAGCTGAAGCGGGTGGTCTACGAGCCGGTGAAGCTGTCCCAGGAGTTCCGCTCCTTTGACTTTCCGAGCCCGTGGGAGGCCATGGATCAGCAGATCGCCCGGGTTCTACCCGGCGACGAGAAGGCCGAGGGGAACGCATAAATGGCCCAGACCGAGATCAAATCCTACACCATGAACTTCGGGCCGCAGCACCCCGCGGCCCACGGCGTGCTCCGTTTGGTGCTCGAGCTGTCGGGCGAGGTGATCGAGCGGGCCGACCCCCATATCGGTCTGCTCCACCGGGGCACGGAGAAGTTGATCGAGCATAAGACTTACGTTCAGGCGCTACCCTACTTCGACCGTTTGGACTACGCCTGCCCGATGAACCAGGAACATGCCTATGTCCTGGCCGTCGAGAAGCTTCTGGGAATCAAGGTTCCGCCCCGTGGTCAGTATCTGCGGACGCTCTTCAACGAGATCACGCGGCTCATCAACCACATCATGAACACCACCTCCATGGCTCTGGATGTCGGCGCCATGACCCCGTTGCTCTATGGCTTCGAGGAACGGGAGCATCTGCTGGAGTTCTCCGAGCGGGCGTCGGGTGCGCGCATGCACGCCGCTTGGTTCCGCCCCGGCGGCGTCGCCCGGGACGTGCCCCCGGACCTGCTGGAGGATATCCTCAAGTTCTGCGACAGCTTCCCGAAATACTTGGACGACGTGGAAACCCTGCTCGATGAAAACCGGATCTTCAAGCAGCGGACCGTCGACATTGGCAAGGTGACCGTCGAGCAAGCCTTGGATTGGGGCTTCACCGGCCCGGTCCTGCGTGGCTGCGGCGTGCCCTGGGATTTGCGTAAATCCCAGCCTTATGACGTCTACGCCGACATGGATTTTGACATTCCCACCGGATCCAATGGCGATTGCTACGACCGCTATCTGGTGCGGATGGCCGAGCAGCGGGAGAGCCTCAAAATCATGCGTCAGTGCATCGAAAAGATGCCCGATGGCCCGGTGAAGTCCGAGGATCACAAGGTGACTCCGCCCTCGCGGAAAGACATGAAGCACTCCATGGAGAGCCTCATTCACCATTTCAAGCTGTTCACCGAGGGCTTCAAGGTGCCGGCCGGTGAGACCTATACCGCCGTCGAGGCCGCCACGGGCGAATTCGGCGTTTATCTGGTTTCCGATGGGTCCACGCGCCCCTACCGGTGCAAGATCCGTTCCCCCGGATATGCGCATCTGCAGGGCATGGACATGTTGAGCCGGGGACACATGCTGGCTGACATTACGGCCAACATCGGCTCCATCGATGTTGTGTTTGGGGAGATCGACCGATGAGCGGATCCGCCACCGAGGCGTTCCAGTTCACGCCCGAGTACATGGAACAGGCCAAGGCCATTCTCGCCAAGTATCCGCAAGGCCGGGAGCGTTCGGGCGTTCTGCCTCTGCTGGATCTGGCCCAACGCCAACTCGGTTGGGTGAGCACGGGCGTGGTCGAGGAAGTGGCCCGGATCACCAAGACCCCACGCATGAAAGTGCTGGAGGTCGCCACCTTCTACACCATGTACAAGCATTCTCCGAAGGGACGGCACCACGTCGAGGTCTGCACCAACATCGCCTGCTGGCTGCGCGGCTCCGACGAGGTTCTGCGGGCCATCAAGGACGAGTTGGGCATCGACGTGGGTGGCCAGACCGGGGACGATCTGTTCTCGCTGGCCGAAGCCGAGTGCCTCGGTGCCTGCTGCAACGCGCCGATGCTCCAGATCGGCGATGAATACTTCGAGGATCTGACCTACGAGACGACCCGGGATCTGGTGCGCAAGCTGAAAAGAGGCGAGCCGGTCAAGGTTGGGTCGCAGATTGGACGCAGCGGGTCCGAGCCCGAGGGGGGGCCGACCACCCTCGCCGAATTCTGTACGACCAGCAAGGTTGGGGGGGCCGAGTGATGCTTCAGGACAAGGATCGCATCTTCACCAACTTGTACGGCTACCAGGACTGGGGATTGACCGGCGCCCGCGCCCGCGGCGATTGGGATGGGACGAAGGCCATCCTGGAAAAGGGGCGTGATGGCATCATTAACGAGATGAAGGCCTCTGGCATGCGGGGCCGTGGTGGCGCGGGTTTCCCGACCGGCCTGAAGTGGTCCTTCATGCCCAAGGAAATTGGCGAGCGTCCCCACTATCTGGTGGTCAACGCCGACGAGGGTGAACCCGGGACCTGCAAGGACCGGGAAATCATGCGGCATGATCCGCACAAGCTGATCGAGGGCTGTCTGCTCGCCGGCTTCGCCATGGGCGCCCATGTGGCTTACATCTACATCCGCGGTGAGTTCGTTCTCGAAGGTCAGCGCCTCGAGGCGGCCATTGCCCAGGCCCGGGACGCCGGTCTGCTTGGTCCGGATGCCTGTGGCTCGGGCTGGGCCATGGACGTTTACGTCCACCGGGGGGCCGGAGCCTACATCTGCGGCGAGGAAACCGCCCTGATCCAGTCCCTGGAGGGCAAGAAAGGCCAACCGCGTCTGAAGCCGCCGTTCCCCGCCGGGGTTGGCCTCTATGGCTGCCCGACGACGGTGAACAACGTGGAGTCCATCGCCGCGGCGCCGACCATCCTGCGCCGGAGTGGCGCTTGGTTCGCCGGTCTGGGCCGGGAGAACAACGCCGGTACCAAGCTGTTTTGTATCTCCGGCCATGTGAACAAGCCGTGTAACGTGGAAGAGGAGATGGGCATCCCCCTGAAGGTGCTCATCGAAAAGCACTGCGGTGGCGTGCGGGGCGGGTGGGACAACCTTCTGGCGGTGATCCCCGGTGGATCCTCGGTTCCGGCCCTGCCCAAGGAAATCTGCGACGATGTGCTGATGGACTTTGACAGTCTGAAGGCGGTCAAGTCCGGTCTGGGCACCGCCGCGGTGATCGTCATGGACAAGTCCACGGATATCGTCGCGGCCATCGCCCGGCTCTCCCGTTTTTACAAGCATGAGAGCTGCGGTCAGTGCACGCCTTGCCGGGAAGGCACGGGCTGGCTGTCGCGGGTGATGCAGCGCATGGTCACGGGCGAGGCCAGTGTCGAGGAAATCGACGTGCTGGATAATGTCTCCCGGCAGATCGAGGGGCATACCATCTGCGCCCTCGGCGATGCCGCCGCCTGGCCCGTCCAGGGTCTTATTCGTCACTTCCGGCCCGAACTGGAGCGCCGCATCGCGGCCGCTCGGGGTGGTCGTTCCGCGGCGGCCGAATAGGCCGCCGTTCGAAACCGTTCAAGTAGGGGTTGGAGCAAGACATGCCCAAGCTGACAATCGACGGCATCGAAGTCGAGGTCCCCGCCGGAACCACGGTTCTCCAGGCGGCCGAGATCCTCGGAATCGAAATTCCCCGGTTCTGTTACCACGAGCGCCTGTCGATCGCCGGTAACTGCCGTATGTGTCTGGTGGAAGTGAAACCCGGACCGCCCAAGCCGGCGGCTTCCTGCGCCATGCCCGTCGCCGAGGGGATGGACGTGAGGACCGATTCTGAAATGGCTCGGAAGGCCCGCAAGGGCGTGATGGAATTCCTGCTGATCAACCACCCCCTGGATTGCCCGATCTGCGACCAGGGCGGGGAATGCGATTTGCAGGACGAGGCCATGACGTTCGGCAACGACCATTCCCGTTATGGTGAAATGAAGCGGTCGGTCACCGAAAAGGAGATGGGTCCCCTGGTCAAGACGGCCATGACCCGATGCATCCACTGCACCCGCTGTGTCCGTTTTACCACCGAGGTGGCGGGCGTCCCCGAGATGGGCATGTTGGGCCGCGGCGAGCATGCGGAGATCACCACCTACCTTGAGCAGGCATTGGACAGTGAGCTGTCTGGCAATGTCGTCGACCTCTGCCCCGTCGGCGCCTTGACCAGCCGCCCCTACGCCTTCACGGCGCGGCCATGGGAACTGCGCAAGACCGAGAGCATCGACGTCCTGGATGCCCTCGGCACCAATGTGCGGATCGATGTCCGATCCGGGCAGGTGCTGCGGATCCTGCCGCGGTTGAACGAGGCGGTGAACGAGGAATGGCTGGCCGACAAGTCCCGGCACGCCATGGATGGTCTGCGCCAGCAGCGCCTCGACACCCCCTATGTTCGAAAGGACGGCCAGTTGGTTCCCGCGAGCTGGGAAGAGGCCTTCGCCGCCATCCGCGCCAAGGTCGCCGGGCTCGATGGATCCAGGATCGCCGCCATCGCGGGGGATCAGGCCGACTGCGAGGCCATGACCGCCCTGAAGGATTTGATGGGGGTCCTGGGCTCGACCAACCTGGATTGCCGCCAGGATGGAGCCAAGCTTGATCCAACGGTCCGCGCGGGCTATCTCTTCAACAGCACCGTTGAAGGTATCGAGAGCGCCGACGCCCTGTTGCTGGTGGGCTCCGACCCCCGTTGGGAAGCGCCGGTTCTCAATGCCCGGATCCGCAAGCGGTATTTGGCGGGCGGCTTCAAGGCCGGACGGATTGGTCCCGCGGGCCGGGACCTGACCTATCCCGTCGAGGAACTGGGCGTCGATCCCTCGGTTCTGATCGAGATCGCCGAGGGCCGTCACCCCTTCGCCGAAGTCCTCAAGGCCGCGAAGACCCCGATGATTATTCTCGGGATGGGTGCCTTGACCCGGACCGATGGCGCCGCCATCCTGGCCGCCGCCCGCAAAGTCGCCGACACCACGGGCATGGTGACCGAAGGATGGAACGGCTTTAGTGTCCTGCATACCGCCGCCGCCCGCGTTGGGGGCCTTGATCTTGGCTTCGTTCCCGGTTCCGGGGGGCTTGACACGCGGGGCATTCAGGCTGGCTGTGCCTCGGGTGCTGTCGAGGTCCTCTACCTGCTTGGCGCCGATGAGATCGACACCAACGCCCTGGGCAAGGCTTTTGTGATCTACCAGGGCTCCCATGGGGATGCCGGGGCGCACCGCGCCGACGTGATCCTGCCGGGCTTGGCCTACACCGAGAAGGAAGCCACCTACGTCAACACCGAGGGGCGCCCGCAGCGGACCAAGGTGGCGGGCTTCGGTCCGGGCGAGGCCAAGGAAGATTGGAAGATCATCCGGGCCCTCTCCGGCGCCTTGGACAAGACCCTGCCGTTGGACAGTGTGCATCAGGTTCGGGCGCGGATGGCCGAGATCAATCCGGTCCTGGGCACCATGAACGCGGTCACGCCCGCCGCCTGGGAGGCTTTTGGCACCGAGGGTCCGGTGGACACGGCGGCCTTCACAACGGCGATCGCCAATTATTACATGACCTGCCCGATCAGCCGGGCCTCCCCCACCATGGCGGAATGCACGCGGGTCTTCATCAACGGCAACCAAGAGCGGACGGGAACCGATGGCTGAATTCTGGACGGGCTACCTCTGGCCCACGCTGATCATTGTTCTCCAATGTCTGGTCATCATCCTGCCGATGCTGGCGGCCGTGGCCTATCTGACCTATGCCGAGCGTAAGGTCATCGGCGCCATGCAGATGCGCAAGGGTCCCAACGTGGTTGGCCCCTTCGGTCTGCTGCAGCCCCTGGCCGATGGCCTCAAGCTGTTCGTCAAGGAAACGATCATCCCCACCGGGGTCAGCCGGGCGGTCTATATCCTGGCGCCGATGCTGACCTTCATCCTGGCGTTGATCGCCTGGGCGGTCATTCCCTTCGACGCGGGTTGGGTGATCTCCGACATTAATGTCGGCGTGCTCTATCTCTTCGCCGTCTCCGGCCTGGGTGTCTATGGCATCATCATGGCCGGCTGGGCGTCGAACTCCAAATACGCCTTCCTGGGTGGTCTCCGCTCCGCGGCGCAGATGGTCTCCTACGAAGTGGCGATGGGCCTGATCATCATCTCGGTGATCATGTCCGCCGGATCCATGAACCTGACGGCCATTGTCGAGGCGCAGCGGGAGGGGATGTGGTATTTCATCCCCCACTTCCCGATGTTCATCATGTTCATCATTTCCATCCTGGCCGAAACCAACCGCGCCCCCTTCGACCTTCCGGAAGCGGAGGCGGAACTGGTGTCCGGGTATAACGTCGAATATTCGGCCATGCCGTTTGCCCTGTTCTTCCTGGGTGAATACGCGAACATGATCCTGATGAGCGGGATCGCCGCGATTCTGTTCCTGGGAGGCTGGCTGCCGCCATTCGACATCGCGCCTTTCAACTGGATCCCCGGCATCATCTGGTTCTTCGTCAAGATCGCCGCGATCCTCTTTGTCTTCCTGTGGGCCCGGGCGACCTTCCCGCGCTACCGGTATGACCAGCTGATGCGGCTGGGGTGGAAAGTCTTCCTGCCCGGATCCCTGATCTGGGTCGTGATCACCGGTGGCGTGCTGGTCGGCTTCGACCTGCTGCCCCAATAACGAGAGGAGCCAAAGCCGATGTCCTCCATCGCTCAAGTCATTCGCTCCTTCGCCCTGTGGGAGTTGGTCTCCGGCATGGCCTTGACCTTCCGCTACATGCTGAAGCCCAAGGTCACCATCAACTATCCCTACGAGAAGAGCTTTCTATCCAACCGGTTCCGGGGCGAGCATGCCCTGCGGCGCTATCCCAACGGGGAAGAGCGCTGCATCGCCTGCAAGCTCTGCGAGGCCATCTGTCCGGCCCAGGCCATCACCATCGAGGCCGAGCCCCGGACCGATGGATCCCGCCGGACCACCCGGTATGACATCGACATGACCAAATGCATCTACTGCGGTTTCTGCGAAGAGGCCTGTCCGGTGGATGCGATTGTCGAGGGGCCGAATTACGAATTCGCCACCGAGACCCGTGAGGAGCTGCTCTACAACAAGGACAAGCTTCTCGCCAATGGGGATCGATGGGAAGAAGAATTGGCGATGCGGCTGGCGCAGGACGCGCCTTACCGCTGACCAGACTCTCCGAAGCCTCCGGGCTTTGAAGTGTCGGGCCACCGAACGGGGGAATGTTCGGATGGTCAGGCGGAATCGCCTTGAATAAGGGGGGAGCTCCTCCCGTCCATCTAGGTTTTATACCCGGATAGTCCCCATGGGCTGTCCGCTTCCGGGAACACGAACGATGCACCGCACGCACTCCAGCACCCCCGGCACGGCCGGGAAGGGGGACGAATGATCGTACAGGGTCTCATCTTCTACATGCTGGCCGCCATCATGGTGGCGTCGGCCTTCATGGTCGTGACCAGCCGCAATCCGGTTCATTCGGTGTTGTGGTTGATCCTGGCCTTCGTGAACTCGGCGGGCCTGTTCCTCCTCCTCGGGGCGGAATTCGTGGCCATGCTGGTGGTCGTGGTCTACGTGGGCGCGGTGGCGGTGCTCTTCCTCTTCGTGGTGATGATGCTCGACATCAATTACCTGAAGGTTCGGGAGGGCTTCCTGACCTACCTGCCCATGGGTGCCGCGCTGGGCGTGGTCCTGCTCTGCGAGATCGCCGTCCTGGCCGGTGGCTGGACCATGGCGCCGGAGGCCATGGGGCTGCGCGCCGTGCCCGCCCCGGAGCCGGGGACGATTTCCAACTCCCAGGCCCTGGGGCAGGTGATCTATACGGATTACGTCTACCTGTTCCAGGCCGCGGGTCTGGTGCTGTTGGTGGCCATGATCGGGTCGATCATGCTGACCCACCGCAGCCATCCGAACGTGCGTCGCCAGAAGGTCGCCGATCAGATCGCTCGGCGGAAGGAACGCACCCTCAAGCTCAATAAAGTGCCCACCGGCAAGGGGATTTCGTGATGGAAATCACGCTGGCCCACTATCTCACCGTCGCCGCGATGCTGTTCACTCTGGGTGTCTTTGGCATCTTCGCGAACCGCAAGAACGTGGTGGTCATCCTGATGTCCGTCGAGCTGATCCTGCTCGCGGTGAACATCAACATGGTGGCCTTCTCCGCCCACCTTCAGGACATGGTCGGACAGTTGTTCACCATGTTCATCCTGACCGTGGCCGCCGCCGAGGCGGGTATCGGCCTGGCGATCGTCGTCGTGTTCTTCCGGAACCGCGGCTCGATCGAGGTCGAAGACATCAACCAGATGAAGGGGTGAGGGGGACACCATGATGTACGCCGCCATCGTCTTCCTGCCGCTACTCGGCGCCCTGATCGCGGGCTTCGGCCGTCACGCGTTGGGCGACAAGGGATCGCAGTGGGTCACTTGCACGGGATTGGGCATTGCCGCCCTGTTGTCTTGGTATGGCTTTTTCGAGGTCGCGGTGGTGGGCAACCCGACCACGGTCACCCTGTTCACCTGGGTGGCGTCCGGGGACCTGCAATTCGACTGGGCCCTGAAGATCGACACCTTGACCGCCGTCATGCTGATCGTGGTCACGACCATTTCCTTCATGGTGCATATCTACTCCGTGGGTTACATGCACCACGATCCGAGCGTGCCGCGCTTCATGGCCTATCTGTCCCTGTTCACCTTTACCATGCTGATGCTGGTGACCGCGGACAACCTGGTGCAGATGTTCTTCGGTTGGGAGGGCGTCGGTTTGGCCTCCTACCTGCTGATCGGCTTCTGGCACGAGAAACCCTCGGCCAATGCCGCGGCCATCAAGGCCTTCGTCGTCAACCGGGTGGGTGACTTCGGGTTCTCGTTGGGTATTTTCGGTGTCTTCGTGGTTTTCGGGACCGTCGGTTTGGACACGATCTTCGCCGCGGCGCCGCAGTATGCCGATTACATGGTGACTTTCTTCGGGGTCGAGTGGCACGCCATGACGATCCTTTGTGTGCTGCTGTTCATCGGCGCCATGGGCAAGTCGGCGCAGCTTGGCCTGCATACATGGTTGCCGGACGCCATGGAGGGTCCGACGCCGGTTTCCGCCCTGATCCACGCCGCGACGATGGTGACCGCGGGCGTTTTCATGGTCGCGCGTCTGTCTCCACTGTTTGTCCTGTCGGACACGGCCATGGCCATCGTCACGATCGTTGGCGCCTCCACGGCCTTCTTCGCCGCGACCATCGGCTGTGTGCAGAATGACATCAAGCGGGTGATCGCCTATTCCACCTGCTCTCAACTTGGCTATATGTTCTTCGCGCTTGGCGTCGGTGCTTTTGGCACCGGTGTTTTCCACCTGATGACCCATGCTTTCTTCAAGGCCCTGTTGTTCCTGGGCGCCGGGTCGGTTATCCATGCCATGTCCGATGAACAGGACATGCGGCGCATGGGTGGTATCTGGAAGATGGTGCCTTGGACCTATGGGTTCATGTGGATTGGGTCCTGGGCCTTGATGGGTCTGCCGCCCTTCTCCGGCTACTTCTCCAAGGACATGATCCTGGAAGTCGCCTTCGCCGCCGATACCGGGGTTGGTCACTACGCCTTCTGGCTGGGCATCGCCGCGGCCGCCATGACCGCCTTCTATTCCACCCGCTTGATCCTGATGACGTTCCATGGGAAGCCCCGCGCCAACGAGCATGTGATGGGTCATGTTCACGAGAGCCCCTGGATCATGCTCGCTCCTCTGGTTGTTCTCGCCTTGGGCGCGATGATCGCCGGTGGCGTCGGTGCCGAGCTGTTCATCGGCGAGGGTCGGGAGCACTTTTGGGGCGAAGCGGTGAAGGACATGGCGGTCACCGAACATGCCCACCATGTGCCGGGATGGGTGAAACTGCTGCCCCTGGTTGTCACCGCCGCGGGGATCTTCTTGGGCTGGGTGTTCTACTCGGCCAAGCCGAAGTGGCCGGTTCGTCTGGCCGAAGCCCAGCCGGGGATTTACACGTTCCTGTTGAACAAGTGGTACTTCGACGAGCTGTACGACCGCATCTTCATCAAACCGGCTTTCGCCCTGGGACGTGCGTTCTGGAGGGGGGGTGACGGCGCGCTCATCGACGGGATCGGTCCCGATGGTGTCGCCTCGCTCACACGCTCCATCGCCGCGCGCTTTGGCAGGATGCAGTCCGGTTTCCTTTACCACTATGCCTTCGCGATGATCATCGGCGTTGCCGGAATCGTCACGTGGTTCATGGTCACCTCCGCCGGGCATTGAGAGAGGCCACGATGACTGATCTTCCGCTGCTCCTAACGAGCATTACCTTCCTGCCGCTGGTCGGCGTGCTCTTCATCTTGACGGTGCGGGGTGACGAGGCGCATGTGGCCCGCAATTCGCGCTTGGCGGCGATGTGGGTCACCCTCTGTACCTTTGCGCTGTCGCTGGTTCTGTGGTTCGGCTTCGATCCCACCGTGGGGGGCTTCCAGTTCACCGAAAAGTGGGAATGGCTGCCCGAGTACGGTATCAACTACCAGATGGGCGTGGACGGGATCTCCGTGCTCTTTGTCCTGCTCGCCACCATGTTGACGCCTCTGTGCATTCTGTCGTCCTGGTCCGCCATCACCAAGCGGGTCAAGGAGTATATGATTGCCTTCCTCATCCTTGAAACGATGATGGTCGGCATGTTTTGCGCGCTGGACTTCGTGGTCTTCTACATCTTCTTCGAAGCCGTCCTGATCCCGATGTTCCTGATCATCGGCATCTGGGGTGGGACCCGCCGTGTTTATGCCGCCTTCAAGTTCTTCCTGTATACCCTGGCGGGCTCGGTGCTGATGCTTCTGGCCTTGCTGACCATGGCGGTTCAGGCGGGCACCACGGACATTCCGTCCCTGATGGCCTATCACTTCTCTCCGGCGCTGCAAACGTGGCTGTGGCTGGCCATGTTCGCCAGTTTCGCGGTGAAGGTCCCCATGTGGCCGGTCCATACCTGGTTGCCCGATGCCCACGTCGAGGCGCCGACCGCCGGTTCGGTCATCCTGGCCGGTGTGCTGCTGAAGATGGGGGCTTATGGCTTCCTGCGCTTCTCCATCCCCATGCTGCCCATCGCGTCGGCGGACTTCGCGCCCTTCATCTTCACCCTGTCCATCATCGCGGTGATCTATACCTCGCTGGTGGCCCTGGTGCAGGAGGACATGAAGAAGCTGATTGCCTATTCGTCCATCGCGCATATGGCTTTCGTCACCGCGGGCATCTTCGCCATGAACCAGCAGGCCGTGGAAGGCGCCATCTTCCAAATGCTGTCCCATGGGGTGGTTTCCGCCGCGCTGTTTCTTTGTGTTGGTGTGGTCTATGACCGACTTCACACCCGTGAGATTGCCCGCTACGGTGGTCTGGCCAACAACATGCCCAGATACGCCCTGTTTTTCATGCTGTTCACCATGGCCTCCGTCGGTCTGCCGGGGACCGCCGGGTTCGTGGGTGAGTTCATGATCATGCTGGGTGTCTTCAAGGCCAGCAGTTGGGTTGCCTTCTTCATCGCCATCGGCGCGATCCTGGGCGCGGCCTATATGTTGTACCTTTATCGCCGGGTGATCTTCGGGAAGCTGGAAAAGGAGGACCTCAAGGCCCTGCTGGACCTGTCGCCCCGCGAGGTCGCCATCTTCGCTCCGCTGATTGTCCTGACCTTGTGGATGGGGATTTATCCGTCCAGCTTCCTGGACTTCATGCATGCGTCGGTGGGTGACCTTGTGTCCAATTACCAGACCGCGCTTGTCGCCGCCGGGAAGCTCCCGGCGGAGGCCCTGGCGTTGGCTCAGCGCTAAGAGCTCGGGGGAGTAGATCAGATGATGTCTCAATCGCTTGTCATGGGTCCCGCTCTGCCGGAGATCCTCCTGGCGGTCCTCGCCCTGGCCATGCTGATGCTGGGTGTCTTCCGCAAGGGAGACACCACGGCCCTGGTGGGGTGGATCGCGGTCGCCGGCTTCGCCGTCGCCGGGGTGATGACCCTCATGGGGTCGGGCCACGACACCGAATTGGCCTTCGGTGGCCAGTTCATCAACGATGGGTTCGCCCGGTTCACCAAGGTTCTGGTGCTGCTTGGTACCATCATGACGACCATCATGGCCCTGTCCTGGATGAAGCGGGAAGGGGAGGGGCGGTTTGAGTTCCCGGTGCTTATCATCCTCGCCACCGTCGGTATGATGATGATGATCTCGGCGAACAGCCTGATGTCCCTTTACATGGGGCTCGAGCTGCAGTCGTTGGCGCTCTATGTCATCGCCGCCTTCCAGCGGGATAATCTCCGCTCCACCGAGGCAGGCCTGAAATACTTTGTTCTGGGCTCCCTGGCCTCTGGTCTGCTGCTCTATGGTATGTCCTTGGTCTATGGTTTCGCTGGCACCGTCAGCTTTGATGGGCTGGCCGAGATCGCGAACGCTGGAGAGGTCTCCACCGGTGTTCTGGTGGGCATCATCTTCATGGTCGCGGGCATGGCTTTCAAGGTGTCCGCCGTGCCCTTCCATATGTGGACTCCCGACGTTTATGAAGGGGCGCCAACGCCGGTCACCGCCTTCTTCGCCACCGCTCCCAAGATCGCGGCGCTGGCCCTGTTCTGCCGGGTCATGATGGGGCCGTTCGAGGCCTATGCTCCCCAGTGGCAGCAGGTGATCGTCCTGATCTCCATCCTGTCGATGGTTCTGGGGGCCTTCGCCGCCATCAACCAGACCAATATTAAGCGGATGATGGCCTATTCCTCCATTGGTCACGTTGGATATGCCCTGATTGGGATCGCCGTGGGCACGACCGCGGGGATCCAGGGGGTGCTCATCTACTTGGCCATCTATTTGTTCATGAATGTCGGTGCCTTCACCATCATCCTGGCCATGCGTCAAAAAGGCCGGGCGGTGGAAAACATCAATGATTTGGCGGGTCTGTCGAAGACAAACCCTTTGATGGCCGCGGCCATGACCATTTTCATGTTTTCCATGGCTGGTGTGCCACCCTTGGCCGGGTTCTATGGCAAGTTCTTCATCTTCATGTCCGCAATGGATGCTGGACTCATCACCCTTGGCGTGATCGGCGTCCTGTCCAGTGTGGTAAGTGCCTTCTACTATATCCGCCTTATCAAGGTGATGTACTTCGATGACGTGGTTGAGCCCTTGGACAGGCTGTCCGGCGCCACGCAGAAGGCCATGTTGGCGATCAGCTTCGTGGTTATTCTCTTGTTCTTCCTGGTTCCCGCTCCGGTCGTGGATGGGGCCTTGGCCGCGGCGGAATCCCTGACTGGCGGAACCTCCGCTTTGGCCTCCAGCCATTGACGCGGTCCCCGTGACCGTGTTTGTCCCGGGAAACCCGGATCCGGATGGGGAGATGGATGCCAATGCCATCTCCCTACCACAGGGCTGGGCGCTGGACATCCATCCTCGCCTATCGAGTACCAATGCCACGGCCAAGGACCATGTTCTGGCGGAAACGGCCCGGGAAGGACTGATTGTCTGGGCGGGTGAGCAGACCGGAGGCCGTGGACGGCGGGGCCGGGTCTGGCATAGCCCCAAGGGCAACCTGTACCACAGCTATCTGTTCCGGTCCGGCGCCGCCCCCGCGGTGAATGCACAGTTGTCCTTCGTCGGCGCCGTTGCTTTGGCCGAGGCGATTGAGTCCCTCTGTGCCTTCGCGGATCCCCGGTGCAAATGGCCCAATGATATCGTCTGTCACGGCGGCAAGGTTTCGGGCATGCTGTTGGAGCAGGTGGAGACCCCCAAGGGGTGGGGTAAGGGAGATCCCAAGGGAGAGGCTGCTTGGCTGGTTCTGGGGATCGGCGTCAACATCGCCACCGCACCTATTACCGGTGCCCTGTTCCCAGCCCTGGCCCTGGCCGACCTGGGATGCGGAATCACGGTTGAAAGTCTGTTGGAAGCCATCGCTGGATCCCTGAACAAATGGATTGGAAAATGGCGGACTGACGGGTTCGCGCCCATTCGGGACGCTTGGCTGGGCCGAGCCTTGGGGGTTGGGAAGCCCATCGTGGTTCGCCTGTCCGATACCGTCACCTTGCCCGGGGTCTTCGAAGGGCTGGACGGGGACGGACATTTGGTTCTCGTTGAACAAGGCGGTGGACGGCGGTTGATTTCCGCCGGGGACGTTTTTTTCCCCGGCCTGGAAGGGACGGATCTTCTTTCTTGACCAACGGGGCTTGACCATTTGGGTCCGATTATTCGAGCCCGATTATGCGGGAATGGACCGTCCGGTCGAACATCTGGGATTTGAGCGTACCATGCTGCTGGCTATTGACGCGGGGAACACGAACACGGTCTTTGCCGTCTATGATGGGGACAAACGCCGTGGCGAGTGGCGCGCATCCACCAATCAGAACCGTACCGCCGACGAAATGGGGGTTTGGCTGCTGCAGTTGATGGCCCTAGCCGGGATCGACCCCAAGGCCATTGATGCTTGTATTATCGCCTCCGTAGTTCCGGCCGCGGTTTTTAATCTAAGATTGCTTTGCCATAATTACTTCCATTGTCCCCCGATGGTGGTTGGCGAAACGGACGTGAAGCTGGGTATTGGTGTCCTGTTGGACCACCCGGAGGAAGTGGGCGCGGACCGTCTGGTTAACGCCGTCGCCGCCCATGAAACCTACGGTGGGCCGCTGATTGTCATCGACTTTGGCACGGCGACCACCTTCGATGTGGTCGATGCCGAGGGCAACTATTGCGGTGGCGCCATCGCTCCGGGGGTGAACCTGTCCCTGGAAGCCCTGCATATGGCCTCGGCCAAATTACCCCGGGTCGCCATTGGACGGCCCCGCACGGTGATCGGAAAATCGACCATACCGGCGATGCGGTCCGGCATCTATTTGGGCTATGTTGGCTTGATAGAGGGCCTCACCCGCCGCATATCGGAAGAGTTCGGTGCGCCCATGCGGGTGGTGGCGACGGGTGGGCTCGCGCCATTGTTCGCCGAGGCCACCGATGTGATCGAGCATATTGATCCCGACCTGACCCTGCGCGGCTTGTTGATCATCTACCGCCGCAATACTTGACGATGTCTCGGAATCTCCCAAGCCGAGTCCGCCGTTTCCTAACCAACCCCTTGTTCGACGGGATCAATCCGCCCCATGGCCGATACCAAGAAACCGGTTCCCCCACACTTCCACAAGGAAGGCCTGTATTTCGTTCCCCTGGGGGGCGCCGGGGAGATCGGCATGAACCTCAACCTCTACCGCTATGAGGGTAAGTGGTTGATGGTCGATCTGGGGATCACCTTCGGCAATGACACCACGCCCGGCGTGGATGTGATCCTGCCAGATCCTTCTTTCATCGAAGAGTTGAAGGCCGAGTTGGTGGGATTGGTCATCACCCACGCCCACGAGGACCACCTGGGCGCCGTGCCCTACCTGTGGCCCTATCTGGAATGCCCCGTCTACGCCACGCCCTTCTCGGCGGAGTTCCTGCGCCACAAGCTGCGAGAGGATGACTTGGTGGATGAGGTCCCTTTGACGGAGATTCCCCTGGGCGGGCGGTTCTCCGTTGGACCTTTCGACCTGGAGTTCATCTCCACCACCCATTCCATCCCCGAGCCCAACCACCTGGCCATCCGCACAAAAGCCGGTGTGATCCTGCATACCGCGGATTGGAAGCTGGACCCCGAACCCCTGGTGGGTCAGCCAGCGGATCTGGAAGCGCTCAAGCGCTTGGGCGACGAGGGTGTGCTGGCCATGGTTGGCGACAGCACCAACATTTTTTCCGACAGACATTCCGGATCGGAAGGCGACGTTCGACGCTCCATGATCGAGTTGTTCGGTCAGTTCAAGACAGGCCGCATCGCCGTGGCCTGCTTCGCGTCGAACATCGCGCGCATGGAGAGCATCGCCGTCGCCGCGCAGGCCAACGGCCGGGAGGTGGCGCTGGTGGGCCGCTCCCTCTGGCGCATGCATGATACGGCGAAGGCCTGCGGCTACCTGAAGGACGCGCCGAAGTTCCTGAGCGACGAGGAAGGGGCCTACCTGCCCCGGGACAAGGTCCTGTTCATCTGCACCGGATCCCAGGGGGAGCCCCGCGCCGCCCTGAAGCGCATCGCCGGGGACAGCCACCCTCATGTATCCCTGAGCAAGGGCGACGTGGTGATCTTCTCCAGCCGGATTATCCCGGGCAACGAGCGGTCGATCCTGCAGCTTCAGAATCAGATCGCCGCCCTCGGGGCGAAGATGATCACCAACCGCGATGCCCTCGTCCATGTTTCCGGTCATCCGGGGGCGGACGAGGTCCGTACCCTCTATAAATTGACCCGGCCTCGGATTTCCTTGCCCGTGCACGGGGAATACATGCACCTGGAGGAACACTCCACCGTGGCCCGGGAAATGGGGGTCGAGCATGTGGTCACCATCACCAATGGCCATGTTGTCCGTCTCGACGGTGCCGAGCCCGAGGTGGTGGGCGAGGTTCCCACGGGCCGCTTGGCCCTGGACGGAGATCGCTTGATCCCCCTGGAGAGTGAAGTTGTCCGCGACCGGAAGCGCATTGGCTTCAATGGCGCCGTGGTCGTCTCCCTGGCCCTGGACGGCAAGGGGCGCCTGATGGGCGAGCCGCGCATCACCGCCCGGGGTCTGCTTGACGTGGAGGATGACGCCGACGACATCGATGACCTTCTGGATCTGGTGACCAAGGCGGTCAACGGCATGCGCCCCGCGGACCGGCGGGACGATTACCCGGTGGAGGAAACGGTGCGCGTTGCCGTGCGCCGGTCCTTCCGTCAAAGTCAGAACCGACGGCCCGTGACGGACATTCACGTTTTGCGTGTTTGATCCGCCGTGATGGGATTTATAATTCCCCGTAAATGTGCCCCCTTATCGCGGACTTGGAAGAGAGAGAAACACCATGATTGGACGTCTGAACCACGTCGCCATCGCCGTCCCCGACCTGGAGGCCGCCGCCGCGGGGTATCGGGGCACTCTGGGCGCCAAGGTCTCCGACCCCGTGCCCCAGCCCGCCCATGGCGTGACCGTGGTGTTTGTCGAACTGCCGAATTCCAAGATCGAATTGCTCCATCCCTTGGGCGAGACCTCCCCTATCCGGGCCTTTCTTGACAAGAACCCCTCCGGGGGCATCCATCATATTTGCTATGAGGTCGAGGACATCATCGCCGCCCGCGACAAGCTGAAGGCCGAGGGAAAGCGGGTGTTGGGCGACGGTGAGCCCAAGAATGGGGCGCACAACAAACCCGTCTTGTTCCTGCATCCCAAGGATTTTTATGGCACCCTCGTGGAGTTGGAGCAGGCGTAAGACTGGGCTCCTGCGCTCAACCAGAGGGGGACAGTGCACAACTGTGTGGGCTCCCGCCCACACCCGGCTGGGGAGTTTTACTCCCCAGACCCCACTGACTTCGTCATCCCCGTGAAAACGGGGATGACGGATAAAAATACCGTGGGGTTTGGGGGGTAAAGGGGGCGAAAGTCCCTTATTTTGGTGAAGGAGGATCGCTCCATGTCCTGGTACTGCGACGTGGCGCCGGGGCATCCGGAACATGGCCCCTACCACGATACTGAATATGGCTTTCCCACCCGGGACGAGACGGTGCTGTTCGAGCGCCTCTGCCTGGAAGTTTTTCAGGCTGGCCTATCTTGGCTTCTGATTCTCAAGCGCCGCCCTGGTCTGAACGCGGCCTTCGATGGTTTTAACGTGGACACCGTCGCGGCTTATGGGGAGGCGGATATAACCCGTTTGCTGGGAGATGCCCGGATCATCCGCAACCGGTTGAAGGTCAACGCCATCATCCATAACGCCCAGGTCCTCCAGGGCCTGCGTGCAAGCCATGGCGGTTTCGCCCATTGGATTGACGTCCATGCTCCCCGGGACTTGGAGGATTGGGTAAAACTGTTTCGGAAAACCTTCCGTTTTACCGGCAAGGAAGTGGTCAACGAATTCCTGATGAGCACCGGAACTCTGCCGGGCGCCCACCGCGCCGACTGTCCGGTCATGGTCCGCATCGCCGCGGTCCGGGCCGACGCGTCTTCCTCCATCCCCTCGTGATCCTGATGACTGTCCGTTCCCCCGTGACCCTGACCCGATCCACGTTCACCGCCATGGATCTTTTGGCCGAGGCTCTCGTCACCCGGCTGGAGCCGGGCGACGTGGTTCTCCTGGAGGGTCCCGTTGGCATGGGGAAAACCTATTTCGTGAAGGCCGCGGCGCGGGCGCTCGGTTCCGAGGATGGGGTCACCAGTCCCACCTATGCCTTGGCCCAGGTCTATCAGGGTCGGGATGTGAATATTCTCCACGTGGATGCCTATCGCCTCTCGGGAATGCGGGAGTATCTGGATATGGGCATGGAGGCCTATTTCGAGGATGGGATTGTTTTGGTGGAATGGGGGGATACCATCCGGGGCGCCCATGAAGATCCCCTGACCCTGCGCATCGCCCAGGCGTCCACCGGGTCCGAAGCCCGGACCGTGACCCTGGAATGGGAAACCGGACCCTGGGATGACAAGATCACCGCGCTTCTGGCCGACCTCGGAGAGGGGCCCGCGCCATGACCCTGGCCCTGTGCATCGACACCAGCGACGGCCACTCCCATGTGGTTCTTGGGGACGAGGGCGGAGTCCGTGCCACCCAGGATCGGGGGCGGGACATGGACACCGCGGTCTTCTTGCCCCAGGCGGTTCGGGATGTGCTGACCGAAGCCGAACGGGACCTGGCGGACATTGATCTGATCGCGGTGAACATCGGCCCGGGTGGCCTGAGCGCCACCCGTTGCGGGGTCTCCTTCGCCAATGCCCTGTCCTTCGCCCTGGGGCGGCCCATCCTTGGGGTCGACCATCTGACCCTTCTGGGGCGCCGGGCCCAGGCCGTGACGTCAGGAGCGGTGGTCTGTCTGAAGCGAGCGGCCAACGCCCACGCCTATGTGGGTCTTTACGACGGCCGGTCCCTGTCCCATCTGGTCTTTGGTCCGGCCCGCGCCGCGGTCAGCCATGTTCTGGACAAGGCCGGGGAGGGGGCGATCTTGTCCGGGGATGTTCAGGCGTTGAAGGACCCGGCGCTGACGGCCCGGGCTCCGACACTGGGGGAGGGGGAGAGTGCCCTCGCGCCGCGTCTGCTCCAACTCGCCCTGGAGGGCCAGGACAGGGCGGGACGGGAGCCGGTCGAACCCTTGAATGAATTGGATGCCCGCTTCACGCGCCTCGAACAAGCGAAGTGTAACCAGAGATGACAGCCATGGCTGATAGCGTAAAAAGACCCCGGATCGAAAATGTCGTCGCCTGCTTAAGGGAAGGGGGGGTGGTGTTGGTACCCACGGATACGGTCTATGGCCTAGCCGTGTCGCCGGACCACCCGGATGCGGTGGAACGCCTGTTCGCCTTGAAGCGTCGCCCCTTCCACCGAAACCTTCCGGTAATGGTAGCCGATTTAGACGCGCTCGCGCCCCTGGGGTTGGAGCGCACGGCGGCCATGGATCGTCTGGCGGCCTCTCCCTTCGTTCCGGGGGCCCTGACCTTGGCGGTGGGTTTTTCCGGCGCCCCCCGCCCAGCTTGGTTGATGGGGCGGGACGAAGTGGCCTTCCGTATCCCGAACCACCCCTTCCTTCTGGACCTATTGCGGGTGATGGGACCGCTCCTTGTAACCAGCGCCAACGGTCATGGACTGGTGACCCCCGAACGGGTGGATAACATTCTGCCCCAGTTGTCCGGCGCGCCGGATCTGGTGATTGATGGTGGCAAGCTGAGCGGAGATCCCTCGACCCTAGTGAATTGCCGGGTGGATCCACCCCGGGTGGAACGGGAAGGCGTGATCCCCGAAAAGACGATCCGGGAACTTTTGGCATGACCGCCTTCGCTCAACACTTGGTTGATAGACACCTGGGCGGGGGATCCGATGGTGGCGTGATCCTGGGGGTGGAATCCTCCTGTGACGATACCGCCGTGGCCCTTGTGACCGCCAAGGGGGAGGTCTTGGCCTCCCGCAAGGCGACACAGGAGGACATTCACGCGGAATTTGGCGGCGTCTATCCGGAGTTCGCCAGCCGCGCCCATGTGAAATCCATCATCCCCGCGGTCGAGGGGACCTTCAAGGATGCCGGGATTTCACCCCGGGACCTGCGGGCCATCGGTGTAACCCGGGGACCGGGGCTGGTTGGCTCTCTGTTGGTGGGAATCAACACCGCCGCGGGACTGGGATTGGTCTGGGATAAACCGGTGATCGGCGTCAACCATTTGCGCGGCCATTTACGCAGCGCCGATCTGGAAGAGGCGCGGATCACCTATCCGGCCCTGATCTTCCTGGTTTCCGGCGGCCATACGGTGTTGGCCCATATGCGGTCCCCCACGGATATCCGGATCGTGGGGACGACCCGGGACGATTCCGTCGGCGAGGCCTACGACAAGGTGGCCCGTATGCTTGGCCTCGGCTATCCAGGCGGACCGGAGATCGACCGACGCGCCAAGGAAGGGACTCCCACTCTGCGCTTTCCCCGTCCCCTGATCCGGGAGGGGCTGGAGTTCTCCTGGTCGGGGCTGAAGGCCGCCGTGGGGCGCCACGTGGACCAGAATGGCCCGGAACCGGTGAATGATCTCGCCGCGTCCTTTGTCCGGGCGGTGCTGGATGTGGTGGAAGCGAAATGCCGCAAGGCCCTCGAGGAGTACCCCGTCACCTGTTTGGCGGTGGTGGGCGGCGTGGCGGCAAGTCCGCAGATCCGGGACTCCCTGGGAAGCCTTTGCGCCGAGAAGGGCGTGGTGCTTTGTTTGCCACCCCTGAAGTGGTCAACGGACAACGCCGCGATGATCGCCCTGGCCGCCTGGGACTACTTAGCGCATGGCATCCTGCCGCCCCTGGTCGCCCAGGCGCGGTTGTCCATCGAGGTGTTCTGACATTGGCGTCACACAATCCGGCGTGGACTGTCGCGGAGGGTCGGATATGGGACAAATGCCTTGGGTGTCCTGTTCCGTGCACATGTTGTTTAGATGGGTCGCCCATTCGGTCAAGCCGAAGAGCTCCCTGTCTTCCGGTCTCCGTCCAGGGCGCGTGATCCGCTTCGTTGTATTCAGGAACTCTTTGATTTCCACTTGGCAGGACAGACAAGGGGTGCCGACCAGCTGTTCCAGGTCTCGGGCAACGGCATGGGCTTTTTCTATTTCATGCCCAAAGTCAGACGCCGTTGGCGAATGGTCCGCGGTGGAACAGACTTCCACCATGCGGGATAGTAGACATTGAACCGGACACGCTTGGGTTTTTATGCCCATGACTTCGCCTCCCTTTTTGCCAGCAATTTATCCCTTTCTGGGAAGGGCTCTGGACCGTGCCAGGGATGGACGAAGGTGTACAGTCAATCCGTCCAATCCGGGCAGGACACCCTTCCCCGCTCGGCTCGCGAGGGACTTGATAACTGACTAACACCCTTTCTTATTAACAGTTCCATGAAATTCGTCAATTTCTCCATTTTGTTAAAATTCTCTTAAATTACTTTATGTTAGATTGGCGCGTGTCGCGCATTTGGCCGTAACCGAGCGGTAAATAAGTAGTCGATTGAAACGGCTGCACTTTAAAGTTCCTGTGGATTGTCGATCGCCCGTTGACGGGCTTCCCTCTCGCGGTGGCGCAGCCACCGGCTACCCTGTCCTCGCAGTCTGGCGACCAGCCCGTCGAGCGCTTCGGCGATGGGACGTTCCCGGTGAGAAAGAAGGACATCGCACTCGAGTCGTCTCAACAGGGCGGAGGTGATGGCGTCCGTCTGTTCGGCGAAAACAAATTGGCACGTCCCCAGCAGACGCAGATGGGCCTCCGTATCATTCGGGTCCATCTCCGGAGCTTGGATCAGATGAGAGCCTTCCTCGGAGATTTCATGTATCACCAGACGGGGTGCGGACAAAGGGGGGGCGTTCACATGGGCAAGGTCGGTGGTGGCGAAAGCAACACGCATGGGTGGGGTCCTCCCGAGGGCTAAAGGATGGCCGAGGGTTTGAGTCGGCGAAGGCGGAGGGCGGCCCCCGGGGGGAGGGAAACGACAGGGGTCGCCGGAATATCCCTATTTTCCGACCATCACATCCGAGGATTTGATGAGGACGGTGACCGAGTCTCCGACCTTCAGGTCCAGATCCTTCACCGCTTCGTCGGTGATGGAGGACGTAACGGTCTGTCCCCCAACATCGATTTTTACCGAGGCGTTCACCGGTCCTTCGATCACGGCTTTGACGGTTCCGGTGAGTTGGTTGCGAGTGCTCAGCTTCATAGTGATCGTCCCTTATTTTACGGTCCGCCACTTTCAACGGGACCGTCGCGACAGAGATAGTAGTCTTATGCGAATGCGGACTGCTGCAAAAATATGCATAACGAACCTCGCCGAAAATGCGAGGTCTGTCAATCGCTGTGTTGTGTTCAGGGATGCATAGGTGAGGGGTGGGTCCGACTCTTGGGAGGGTTACCCGGTGTCACCATCTTCTTCCGCGTCCTTTTCCTCGATGAAGCGGCATTCGGGGGCGTCCGGATCACCTTTGGGGGCGCTTTCGTTGGACAGGGATTGCAGCAGGGCGATTTCGTCTCCGGCGGCATTCAAGGTCTTGCGTTCCAGTTCCCGGTACGTTGTTAGGACGGTTTCGCCCATTTCAGTCAACCGTGCCCCCCCTCCCTTAGCTCCGCCGAAGGAGGTGGCGACCAGGGGGCTTTGGAAGGCTCGGTTCAATTCGTCGAGCATGGCCCAGGCCTTGCGGTAGGACAGGCCGTTGGTTCGCGCCGCCGCCGAAATGGAGCCCGTTTCCTTCAGGGTTTCCAATAAGTCGGCTTTCCCGGGGCCAAGAATGGCGAAACCGCAGAGCTTCAAACGCAGGCGCAAACGTCCATGCGACGGCATTGTCCCATTCCCTTTCTCAATTTCCGTTCCGTCCAACCCTCATTCCGGTGGGCACTACCCTTGGAACACGCCCCTCAGGCTGGCGTCGAGAAGTTCCGTGGACGCCAGGATCTTATCGATCTCTCCTCCCTTCACGGACCCCCGTTTTTTCATGGATTGGATGGTCTCCACCAGACCGGAAATGGCTTTGACACCTTTTTCCTGCTGGAAGGGTCCCTCGAAGAAGGGGCGACCGTACCCTTTCTTGTTCCATAGGCCGTCGAGGATCAACAGGGCCTCTCCAAAGGAAAGGTCGACATTCTCGTCGTCGGTATCGCCACGCATGACCGGATTGTCTTCGGTCATGCGCAGGGCTTTCACCATATCGGCCAAGGTGATGTATTCCATGTAGCGCGAGGTCAGCTTGGCCACATGCTGGTATCTGGCGGCCCTTTCCGCTCCCTTGAAGAAGCGGGTGGTTGAACAAGCCCGCCCGATAGCGTCCACCAGTTCGGTCGGCCGTTCCAAGAGTTCCTCGAAATGCTTGCCGAGAACATGGCGGACCACGGCGATATCGGTTTCGAAACGCCGTCCCTTCAACCGTTGCTTGCCCTGCTTGGTCCGGGTCGCGTTCATCCGATCGGTGACATCGCGGATTTCCCAGGATCCGATGGCGCGGATGGTCGAGGCGCTTTTGACTGTTACGATATAAGGACCCAGGTCCCGGAATTGCTCCACGACCCGAAAGGAGTCGGCGATGGCATTCACGTAGTCCGGTTCCCATTCTGTGACTTCGATGAACTCCTTGCCCATGGCTTGGCGGAGGGCATGCAGGGCATGGGGTCTGAGGTGGGAGAAGGCCTTTAGGTGCTCCAACTCCATGCCGAAGATGATTTCCTCGAACCGATTGCCAAAGGCCTCGCGAAGTAGGTCCAGGCGCAGGGCGTCGAATTCGGCGATGATGCGCAGCTTGGGCAAGTCCTTCAAGCCGCCAAGGGCGTCACCCACTTTTTCCAGGGCGAGCTCATTGCCCGCGAACATATGCTCCGCGGCGATAGCCACCAGGGCTTCCTCCACATCGTCCATGGACATCCCGCAGCAGGCTGTTTCCAAGCCGTTCTTGCCATGGGCGATGGGATTGCCGTCCAAATCCCGCAGAATCACCAATCCGGCTTTCCAGGCGGCCTGGAAGACGGACCAGCCCCGTTCGGTCCGGTCGGGGTCCGACAGGGCTTCATCCACCGACACGGTCTGGAGGAGATGGGATTCTCGTGGCATCACCAGGGATTCGATGGTCTGGATGCGCGGGTAGAGGCGGTGGATGGCCCTATTCAGTCGTCGACGGGTGGACCGGGGCCCTAGGGCGGCAAGGCCTCGGCCCATGCCCTGAAGGAAAGAGGGCAGGGCCGCGACGATCTCTCCATCCCCCAATTTCTCGCCAATCACCGTCATCCGTGTCGTCATGGGGCCTAACGTCTTTCCAATTCTGATCCGTTTGATTTCGCCTCGATTGGCTCGAATGCCCTCAAAATACCCCCTTTTCTCTGGGGGAGGCGATAGGGAATCCCGCGCCTTCCGGTCGATCCTCCCCGCGAACCCGATAAGTTGACGTTTACGTAAACGTTATTTATTGACGTTAACGTAAACGGCAGATAAGGTAACATTGTTCGCAAGGGAGGAGCGGACAAGTCACTCGCGATGAAAGCGCTCCGAAAAGGGGTGGCGGTGGCTTGTCCTTTTTTCCGAGCTTCGCCAAATAGGTTCCATCAAAAAGCCTCGCTTGGATGAATCCCGAGGGGAAAATCGGGAACGGGCTGGGGTCAAGACGTCCAGGGAGGTTTCCGTGTTCGATTATCCGTCGTTGAATTTCGACCTCGGCGAGACCGCCGAGATGCTGCGCGACAGCGTGCGTTCCTTCGCCGAGGCCGAGATCGCTCCCCGGGCCGCGGATATTGATCGGGACAATGACTTTCCCGCCGATCTCTGGCGCAAGATGGGCGACATGGGCCTGTTGGGCGTGACGGTGGAGGAGGAATTCGGGGGCTCGGCCATGGGCTACTTGGAGCACACCATCGCCATGCAGGAGATCAGCCGCGCTTCGGCCAGCGTGGGGCTCAGCTACGGCGCGCACTCCAACCTTTGCGTCAACCAGATCCGCCGCAATGGCACCGATGCGCAGAAGCGCGAATATCTGCCCAAACTGGTCACCGGCGAGCATGTGGGCGCGTTGGCCATGAGTGAGCCAGGCTCCGGCTCCGATGTGGTGTCCATGCGCACCCGTGCCGAGAAGAAGGGCGACCGCTATATCCTCAACGGCAACAAGATGTGGATCACCAATGGCCCCAATGCCGATGTGATGGTGATCTACGCCAAGACTTCACCCGAGGCGGGATCCAGGGGGATCACCACCTTCCTGGTGGAAAAGGGCTTCAAGGGGTTCTCCACGGCGCAGAAGCTGGACAAGCTGGGCATGCGCGGCTCCAATACCTGCGAGTTGGTTTTCGAGGATTGCGAGGTCCCCGAGGAAAACGTGTTGGGCAAGGTGGACGGCGGCGTCCGGGTGTTGATGAGTGGCCTGGACTATGAACGTCTGGTCCTCTCCGGTGGCCCGCTCGGCATCATGGATGCCTGCATGGACGTGGTCCTGCCCTATGTCCACGAGCGCAGCCAGTTCGGCCAACCCATCGGCTCCTTCCAGCTGATGCAGGGCAAGCTGGCGGACATGTATTCCACCATGAACGCTTGCAAGGCCTATGTTTACGCCGTGGCCAAGGCTTGCGACCGGGGGGAAACCACCCGCAAGGACGCCGCGGGCGCGATCCTCTATTCCGCGGAAAAGGCCACTTGGATGGCGTTGGAGGCCATTCAGTGCCTTGGCGGCAATGGCTATATCAACGAGTATCCCACGGGGCGGCTGCTGCGCGACGCCAAGCTCTATGAGATTGGCGCGGGCACCAGCGAAATTCGCCGGATGCTCATTGGCCGTGAACTGTTTGGCGAGACGGCCTGACGCCCGGCGAACCCATTCCGATCAAGGAGAGAGGTTCCACAGTGTCATCCGTTCCGGTTCTTTCGTCCCCCGACCTCTTCGGCGCGCGGCGCGCCCTTGATGGGCTCGCCGCCGAGAAAGGGGTGCGTCCGGTCCATGCCGTGCTCACCGGTCCCCTGGCCTGGGGACTCCCCTTCGAGGACAAGACTGGGACCGAGCCCCTGGTTTGCGCGGGTCTGTTCACCCATCCGATTCCGGCCTACCTGGGATTGGCCGAGCCCGCCGATCTCCTGCGCGGCGCGGGAGAGGGGGACCGGCCACCGGTTCTCCTCTGGGATGCCCGGAAAGCCTTGCGCCTGTTCCTGCGATCCAACGCGACCGTCTGGGAATGGATCTCCGCCAGCCAGGTGGTCGAGGAGGGTGGGGCGCCCATCGCCGAATTGCGAGCGCTGGCGGTCGAGGGATTCTCCCGGGTGACCTTGCTCGGCCACTACCTGGGCTTGGCGAAGGCCGCCATGAACGCATACTTCCAGGACACGCCCCAGGACGCGGCCCGGATCAAATACATGCATACGGTTCGGGCCTTGATGGCGGTGGATTGGATCTTGACCCGGAACGAACCGCCGCCGGTCGATTGGGCGACCCTTCGGGCCGGGACGGGCCTGCCGGGCGAGGCCGGGGGGGTTCTCGACGCCTTGGCCTTGGCTCCCCTGGAGAAGCGCCGCCATCCGGCGGTGGATGCCTGGATCGATACCGTCTTCCAGGCCGCCCGGGACAAGGGGGAGGGGCTGTCCGACAGCCATCCCTCCGCCGACCGGGTGGATCCCTTGCTGCGGGTGCTTCTTGGACCCGCCGCGACACAGTCTTGACCGGGACCCCAGGGTCCATCGCGGAGAGGAAATGAGCCATGTCCGAAACAAACAAGGATCCAATCGTCATTGTCGGTGCCAAGCGCACGCCCATGGGCGCCTTCCAAGGGGCCTTGTCCTCCCTGCGCGCGCCGGAACTGGGCGGGGCGGCGATCAAGGGCGCCTTGGAGCAGGCTGGCGTGGCCCCGGACAAGGTGGGTGGCGCCTATATGGGCTGTGTCCTGCCCGCTGGACTGGGTCAGGCCCCCGCCCGGCAAGCCGCCCATGCCGCCGGACTGACCTGGAACGCCCCTTGCACCACGGTCAACAAGATGTGCGGCTCGGCCATGGAGGCCTCCATCCTCGCCTATAACGCCATCGCCGCCGGTCAGGTCGAAGTGATGGTGGCGGGTGGCATGGAAAGCATGTCCAACGCCCCCTACCTGCTCGACAAGGCCCGGGCGGGGCAACGCCTTGGCCATGGCAAGGTCCTGGACCATATGTTCCTGGACGGGCTGGAGGACGCCTATGACCGGGGACGCCTGATGGGCACCTTCGCCGAGGATACCGCCGAAGCTTACCAGTTCACCCGCGAGGACCAGGACGCCTATGCCATCGCCTCCCTGACCCGGGCGCGCGCGGCGGTGGAAAGCGGCGTCATGGACCGGGAATGCGTGACGGTCTCCGTGCCAGGACGCAAGGGTGCCGTCGCGGTCTCCCGGGACGAGACTCCAGGCAAGGTCGATCCAGACAAAATCCCCCTGCTCAAGCCTGCTTTTCGAGAGGGGGGCACGGTGACGGCGGCCAACAGCTCCTCCATTTCCGATGGCGGCGCGGCCCTGGTGATGACCCGGGCGTCGGTCGCCGAGCGGGAGGGGTGGGAGCCGCTGGCGGTCATGCGCGGCCATGCGGTTCATGCTCACCAGCCCAACCTGTTCACCACGGCGCCGGTGGGGGCCGTGTCCAAGCTGATGGACAAGGTGGGCTGGTCGAAGGACGGGGTGGACCTGTGGGAGATCAACGAGGCCTTCGCCGTGGTCTCCATGGTGGCGTTGCGCGACCTGGATTTGGACCATGAAAAGGTGAACATCCACGGGGGGGCCTGCGCGCTTGGCCACCCCATTGGCGCCTCGGGCGCGCGGATCATGGTCACCTTGATGAATGCCCTGAAGAGTCACGGGCTGCGCAAGGGCGTGGCCTCGCTGTGTATCGGTGGCGGAGAAGCCACGGCCGTCGCCTTGGAACTCGTGTAACGGAAGGGGAGGAACGGAGTCATGTCCACGGTCTTGATTACCGGTGCCAATCGGGGTCTCGGATTGGAATTCGCCCGCCAATACAAGGCCGATGGCTGGGAGGTTGTCGCCACCTGCCGGGAGCCCGACAAGGCCGAGGATCTGGCCGCCCTTGGATGCAGGGTGGAGAGCCTTGATGTCTCCAGCCTGACGGACATCAAACGGTTTGGTGGCCGCATGGCGGGACAGGTGATCGATCTGTTCATCAATAACGCTGGCACCTACGGCGGCAAGGGGACCGAGCAGATCCTCGGCAAGGTGGATCCCCTCGTCTGGGAATACACCCTGCGGGTCAACAGCGTGGCCCCCCTGAAAGTGCTGGAGGCCTTGCTGCCCTGCCTTGAAAAGAGCAAGGGGAGCAAGGCGGTCTTCCTCTCCTCCAAGATGGGCTCCATGGCCGAGAATAGCTCGGGAGGGCAATATATCTATCGCTCCTCCAAGGCGGCACTGAACGCCGTGGTGAAGAGCCTGGGCATTGAATTGGCCGGGCGAGGGATCACCGCCATGGCCTTCCATCCCGGTTGGGTGCGGACCGACATGGGCGGTCCCGGCGGACTGTTGTCCGTGGAGGAGTCCATCACCGCCATGCGCGGCGTGATCGCCGGGCTGACCACCGCCGACGCGGGGCGCTTCCTGAACTACGATGGCGTGGAGATTGCGTGGTGATCCTCGACTCCTCCCTCGCGGCCTTGCTTTCCGAAGAGCAAGGGCTGATCCGCGACACGGCCCGGTCCTTCGCCGGCGATGTTCTGGCCCCCAACGCCGCGACCTGGGACAGGGACCATGTGTTTCCCGCGGAAGCCCTGGCCCAGATGGGTGACCTGGGCTTCATGGGCATGTTGGTGCCCGAGGACTGGGGCGGCGTGGGCGCCGACCATGTGGCCTACGCCCTCGCGCTAGAGGAAATCGCCGCGGGAGATGGCGCCTGTTCGACCATTATGAGCGTGCATAACTCCGTCGGCTGCATGCCCATTCTGAAGTTTGGAACGGAGGCCCAGAAGGAGCGGTTCCTGAAGCCCATGGCGGCGGGCGAAATGCTCGGTGCCTTCTGTCTGACCGAGCCTCAGGCCGGATCCGATGCCGCGGCCTTGAAGACCAAGGCCCGCCTTGTCGACGGCAAATGGGTGCTGAGCGGGGTGAAGCAATTCATCACCAGCGGCAAGAACGCCAAGGTGGCCATTGTCTTCGCCGTTACCGACCCCGATGCGGGCAAGAAGGGCATCAGTGCCTTCATCGTGCCGACCGATCGGCCCGGCTGGACCGTGGCCAGCGTCGAACACAAGATGGGCCAGCATGCCAGCGACACCTGTCAAATCGCCCTGGAAAATCTGGCGCTCGAGCCCGAACTGATGCTTGGCGAGCCGGGGCAGGGGTATCGCATCGCGCTCTCCAACCTGGAGGGCGGACGCATTGGCATCGCCTCCCAATCGGTGGGGATGGCCCGGGCGGCGCTGCACTACGCCATCCAGTACGCCAAGGAGCGGGAAACCTTCGGCAAGCCCATCGCCCAACACCAGGCCGTGGGCATGCGTCTGGCGGATATGGCGACCCAACTCACGGCGGCCCGGTTGATGGTGCTCAACGCCGCGCGTTTGCGCGATGCCGGAAAGCCCTGCCTGACCGAGGCCTGCATGGCCAAACTATTCGCCAGCGAAACGGCGGAAAAGGTCTGTTCCGTGGCCATCCAGACCCTGGGCGGCTACGGCTATTTGAGCGACTACCCCGTGGAACGCATCGCCCGGGATGTCCGGGTTTGCCAGATCTACGAGGGGACCTCCGACATCCAGCGGCTGGTTATTGGCCGCGATATTCTCGCGTAATCAAGGGAGAGCCAATCATGCCCGAACCGCTGAGTTTTTATTTCGATTTCTCCAGCCCCTATTCCTGGATCGCCGCGGAAAGGATCAATGGTCTCGCCGCTCGCCACGGGCGCGAGGTTCGGTGGCGGGCGATCCTGCTGGGGCCCCTGTTGAAGGAGAGTGGCAATCGCCCGCTCCTCGATCAGCCCTTGAAGGGGGCCTATACCCGCTTGGACTTCGCGCGTTCCTTGCGCCTGCATGGCCTGAAGGGGGGCTTTCCAACCAAGTTTCCCGTCGCCACGGTGGGGGCGGCGCGGATCTTCCATTGGCTGCGAGAGACCGTCGGGCGGGAGGCCGGGCAGACCTATGCGCTGGCGGTCTTCCGGGCTTTTTTCTCCGATGACCGGGATATCTCCGACCGAGCGGTGGCGGCGGACATCGCGGGAGAGGGGGGCCAGGACCGGGAGGCCGCCTTGGCCGCCAGCAATGATCCGGTGTGGAAGGCCAAATTGGTCGCGGAGGTGGAAGCCGCCCGCGAGGCTGGTGTCTTCGGCGCTCCGTACATCCTGGCCGATGGCGAGCCCTTTTGGGGATCGGACCGGCTGGACATGCTCGACGATTGGCTGAGCCGGGGCGGGTGGTAGGGATCACCCCTCCTAACTCCAAGACCAAAAACGGAAAAGCAGGAAGGAACCGACCGTGAGCGTCATCAAGAGCGCCATCAACACCCGATCCGAGGACTTCAAGGCCAACAAGGCCCATATGGAAAGCCTGATGGCCGACATGCGGGACAAGCTGGCCGCCATCAAGCTGGGCGGCGGGGAGACGGCCCGGGAGAAGCATTTGGCGCGGGGCAAGCTGCTCCCCCGGGACCGGGTGCGAACCCTGTTGGATGTGGGCTCGCCCTTCCTGGAGTTCAGCCAGTTCGCCGCCCACGAGGTCTACGGGGACAACGTCCCCGCCGCCGGGGTGATCACCGGCATCGGACGGATCGAGGGCACCGAATGCGTGGTCATCGCCAATGACGCCACGGTGAAAGGCGGGACGTACTATCCCCTGACCGTCAAGAAGCACCTGCGCGCCCAGGACATCGCCCGGGAGAACAACCTGCCCTGCGTCTATCTGGTCGATAGTGGCGGCGCCTTCCTGCCGCGACAGGACGAGGTCTTTCCGGACCGGGATCATTTCGGGCGCATCTTCTATAATCAGGCGACCATGAGCGGCATGGGCATCCCCCAGGTCGCGGTGGTCATGGGAAGCTGCACCGCGGGCGGGGCCTATGTTCCCGCCATGAGCGACGAAAGCATCATCGTCAAGAACCAGGGCACCATCTTCCTGGGCGGCCCGCCCCTGGTGAAGGCGGCGACGGGCGAGGAAGTGACCGCCGAGGACCTGGGCGGCGCGGACGTTCATTGCCGCACCTCCGGCGTGACCGACCACTATGCTCAAGATGATCGCCATGCCCTCTCCCTGGCCCGGCGGGTGGTGGCGAACCTTAATCGGAACAAGCAGGTGACGCTGGATCTTCGCACGCCGGAGGATCCCCTGTACGATCCGGCGGACATCCATGGCATCGTGCCCACGGACACGCGAAAACCCTATGACGTGCGCGAGATCATCGCCCGGGTGGTGGACGGTTCCCGCTTCGATGAATTCAAGGCCCTCTATGGCCAGACCTTGGTTTGCGGTTTTGCGCGGATTTTCGGCTATCCCGTTGGCGTCATCGCCAATAATGGCATTCTGTTCAGCGAATGCGCGCTCAAGGGCGCCCATTTCGTCGAACTCTGCGCCCAGCGCGGGATCCCCTTGGTTTTCCTGCAAAACATCAACGGGTTCATGGTGGGGCGCAAGTACGAGAACGGCGGCATCGCCAAGGACGGCGCCAAGATGGTCACCGCGGTTGCTTGTGCGCGGGTACCCAAGTTCACCGTGCTGATCGGCGGGTCCTTCGGGGCGGGCAATTACGCCATGTGTGGGCGGGGGTACAGCCCCCGCATGCTGTGGACCTGGCCCAACAGCCGCATCTCGGTGATGGGCGGGGAACAGGCGGCCAATGTTCTCGCCCAGGTGCGCCGGGACGGCATGGAGTCTCGCGGGCAACACTGGTCCGCGGACGAGGAGGACGCATTCAAATCCCCCATCCGCGACCAGTACGAGACCCAGGGCCACCCCTATTACGCCAGCGCCCGCCTGTGGGACGACGGGATTGTTGATCCAGCCGAGACCCGCATGGTCCTCGGCCTGTCCCTGTCCGCCTCCCTCAATGCCCCCATCGAGACCACGCCCTTCGGCGTGTTCCGCATGTGATCGGAGGGGAGAGATCATGACGGCCCTACGCGAGACCATCGATGACCGGGGCGTGGCCCGGCTGACCATGAACCGGCCGGAGGTCCGCAATGCCTTCGACGACGCCCTGATCGGCGCCCTGACCGCCGCCTTCGAGCGCCTGGGCGCCGATCCCGAAGTCCGGGTGATCGTCCTGGCCAGCGTGGGCAAGGCCTTCAGCGCCGGGGCGGACCTCAACTGGATGAAGCGCATGGCCGCCTATTCCCGGGAGGACAACGTCACCGACGCCCTGGGTCTGGCCCGCATGTGCGCGGCCATCGACCTTTGCCCCAAGCCGACCCTGGCGCTGGTCCAGGGGGCGGCCTTTGGCGGAGGTGTGGGATTGGTGGCGGCGGTGGATATCGCCATCGCCGCGGATCCCGCGAAATTCTGCCTGTCGGAGGTCCGCCTGGGCCTGATTCCGGCGGTGATCTCCCCTTACGTGAACCGGGCCATCGGCGCCCGCGCCTGCCGCCGCTACTTCCTGACGGCGGACGTCATGGACGCGGCCACGGCGCTGCGCCTGGGTCTGGTGAGTGACGTGGTTGCTCCCGATACCCTGGAGGAAGCCGGGGAGGCGGTGATCGCGTCCCTATTGGCCGGTGGCCCCATCGCCCAGGCCGAGGCGAAGGCCCTGGTCCGGCTGGTGGAGAGCGGCCCGGTGGAGAGGGCGATGATCCAGGAGACGGCGGAACGCATCGCCGACCGCCGCGCCAGCGACGAGGGCCGGGATGGGATTGGGGCGTTTTTGGAAAAGCGGATGCCGTCTTGGACGGCGACCCAAGACAAACAAGATTGATCGGAGGAAACCGACGCCATGTTCACCAAGATCCTGATCGCCAACCGGGGCGAGATCGCTTGCCGGGTGGCGCGCACCGCCCGCCGCCTGGGTATCAAGACCGTGGCCGTGTTCTCCGACGCCGACGCGGGCGCCCAGCACGTCCTGGCCTGTGACGAGGCCGTGCGTATCGGTCCGGCTCCGGCGGCGGAAAGCTATCTAATCGGCGCGAAGATCCTGGAGGCCGCTAAACAGACCGGCGCCCAGGCGATCCATCCGGGCTATGGATTTCTGTCGGAAAACGCCGCCTTCGCCCGGGCTTGCGCCGCCGAGGGCGTGGTCTTCATGGGGCCGCCGCCCGAGGCCATCGTCTCCATGGGCTCCAAGAGCGAGTCCAAGCGGCTGATGGAAGCCGCCAAGGTGCCCCTGGTTCCCGGCTACCACGGGGACGACCAGGACGACGCCAAATTGCTCGCCGAGGCCAAGCGTATCGGCTTTCCGGTGCTGGTGAAAGCCAGCGCGGGCGGAGGCGGCAAGGGCATGCGGGCCGTTCGGGTCGAGGGGGAGTTCGACGCGGCCCTCGCCGCCGCCCGGCGGGAGGCGAAAAATGCCTTCGGTGACGACACCATGCTCATCGAGAAGTATTTGGACAATCCGCGCCATGTGGAAATCCAGGTCTTCGCCGATACCCAGGGCAATGTGGTCCACCTGTTCGAGAGGGATTGCTCCGTCCAGCGCCGCCACCAAAAAGTGATCGAGGAGGCCCCCGCGCCCGGTCTGGATCCGAAATTAAGGGCCGCCATGGGCGCCGCTGGTGTCGCCGCCGCCAAGGCCATCGGCTATGTTGGGGCGGGAACCGTCGAGTTCCTCTACCAGGATAATGCTTTTTATTTCATTGAGATGAACACCCGTCTTCAGGTGGAACATCCGGTTACCGAAATGATTACGGGGCAGGATCTTGTGGAATGGCAGCTTCGGGTGGCCGCTGGCGATCCCCTGCCGCTGACCCAGGCCGAGCTGTCGTCCCAGGGGCATGCCTTCGAGGCCCGGGTCTACGCCGAGGATCCCGCCCGCGACTTCGCCCCCTCCACCGGGAAGCTGGTCCACCTGGGCCAGCCCGCCGAGGGTCCCCATGTGCGGGTCGATACGGGGGTGGCCCAAGGAGATTCGGTCTCCATCTTCTACGACCCGATGATCGCCAAGCTGATCGTCTGGGACCGGGATCGGGCCTCGGCCCTGCGCCGCCTGCGCTCGGCGCTCGCCGATTATACGGTCGCGGGGGTCTCCACCAATCTGGAGTTCCTCGGTGCCGTCGCGGCCAATCCGGATTTCGCCGAAGGGGGCGTGAGCACCCGCTTCATCGAGACTCACGAGGAGAGCCTCTTTCCCGAACGCCAGCCCGCGGATGGGGAGGTGCTGACCCTGGCCGCCCTCCATCTGGTGTTGACCGAACGGGCCGAGGCCGCGACCTTGGCCGCGGGCTCCGGCGATCCCTTCTCGCCCTGGTCGCTGGCCAACGGATGGCGCCTCAATGATGACAATCACCATGCCATTGATCTGAAGGACGGAAGCGAAACGGTTCGGGTCGTGGTCCACTATCGCCGCGACGGCTTCGAGGTGGATTTGCCCGGCGGAGATCGCGTGGATGTCCGAGGGGAACTGGAGCCCGACGGTGGCCTCTCCGCGGAAATTTCCGGCCTGGGACGGCGGGCCACGGTGGTCCGCCTTGGGGAGGATCTGGTGGTTCTGGCCAAGGGCAAGCAGCATGTCCTGGGCGTGGTTTCCGCGATTGGAGAGGTGGACTCCGCGGTGGGGGGCGGATTGAGCGCCCCTATGCCCGGCAAGGTGGTGCAGGTGATGGTTGCTCCGGGAGACGCGGTCACCAAGGGACAGGCCCTGCTGGTGCTGGAGGCCATGAAGATGGAAACCACCATCGCCGCACCCGCCGATGGCGTGGTCAAGGAGGTCTGCTTTAGCGCCGGGGATCAGGTCAATGACGGCGCCGCGTTGATCGTGATGGAGGACGCCTGATGTTTCCCGAAAGCGTCCGCATCGTCGAAGTCGGCCCCCGGGACGGTTTGCAGAACGAGACGGGCATCGTGCCCCTGGCGGCCAAGGTGGCTCTCATCGACGCCCTGTCCGAAGCCGGGCTGTCCACGGTGGAGGTCGGAAGCTTCGTCAGCCCGAAATGGGTGCCCCAGATGGCGGACACCGACGAGGTCTTGCACCGGATCATCCGCCACCAGGGCACCCGCTACCCGGTCCTGGTACCGAACCTCAAGGGACTGGATGCCGCCCTGGCCGCGACCCGTGTGGAGGAAATCGCTGTCTTCGCCGCGGCGTCCGAGGCGTTTTCCAGGAAGAACATCAATTGTTCCATCGCCGAAAGCCTGGATCGTCTGGCCGAGGTCACGGAAAAGGCCAAGGACCACGGTCTGGCCGTGCGCGGCTATGTGTCCTGCGTGCTCGGTTGCCCTTACGAAGGGGAGATCCCGGTCGCCAGGGTCGCCGAGGTGGCGGAGGCCCTGGACGCCATGGGCTGCTACGAGGTGAGCCTGGGCGATACCATTGGCGTGGGCACGCCGCTGAAGGCTCGGGCCATGGTGGAAGCCGTTGCCGAGCGGGTCCCCGTGGAGCGTCTGGCGGCCCATTTCCACGACACTTACGGCATGGCGCTCGCCAACCTCCTCGAGGTATTGCGGATGGGGGTGTCCGTGGTCGATAGCTCCGTTTCCGGACTGGGGGGGTGCCCCTATGCCAAGGGTGCCACGGGAAATCTGGCGACGGAGGACGCGGTCTACATGCTGAACGGTATGGGGATTCACACCGGCGTCGACTTGGACAAGGTGTGTGCCGCGGGTGCGGTCATCTCCGCCACCCTGGGGCGGGAGCCCACTTCCCGCGTGGCTCGGGCACTTGGGGGGAAAGGGGGATGAACGGCACCCTTGCCCCGTGAAGCGTTGATCACCGGAAAGTCTCCAAACCTCTCTACCGGCTGACGGTCAAGGGTATCATATGGGGCGTGATGGCGGATTGATGCATGACCCTTTCACCCATGACGCATTGCGGGATTGGGAAGGCGCGGTGTAGGGTGTTGGCCGAAGTCGTGGGGGCCATGCCCCCTTGGTGTACAGGGGAAGGAATAGGCGGGTATGGTGGCCTTGAAGGATCGGGATCTAGGTGTCCTTGTCTTGGATTCCAATGAATATTCCCGTCAGTTCCTCGTCTCTATCCTGAAAACAATCGGCATCGCCCGGGTTGTTGACTTGGCTTCCGCCGAGGAGGCCTTGGCCTGGATCAATGTCAATGGACGTCCCGATGTCCTGGTGGTGGATTCCGGCCTGAAGCCCATGACTGGGGCCGGGTTTACCCGCTATCTGCGCACGGTCGTCGGAGGACGAGAGGCCTATACCCCGGTTATCCTGGTGGCCGCCCGGGCGGATCGGGACAGCCTGACCCAGGCCCGCAACGCGGGGGTCAATGAGTTCATGGCCAAACCGGTTTCCGCATCGGGCCTGTCGGCCCGGTTGTTCGCTGTCCTTGACGCCCCGCGGTCGTTCGTTCGCACCGCGGGCTACTTTGGTCCAGACCGCCGCCGCCGGCAGGTTGACTTCTCCGGCCCGAACCGGCGGTGTCAGCCCGAGAAATTGGCGACGACGGACCAAGGGGGCGAAGACGCGTAGAGCATTCTTCCAATTGGAGGAATGCTCATGAAAGCAAACGCCGAGAGCACAACCTCGCTTGGCCGCGACGTGCTCTAAGGGGAATAAGCGGATCGCTACGCCGTTTTGTCGGCCGCGCCAGGCAGGCAAATCATGGTTGCCTGCATCAGGGCCACGGTTGTTTCCTTGCCATCGGTGATCGCCACCACTTCCGAGCGGACCACGGTCAGGCTTCGGCCTGGACGGTCCACCTTGGCCCGGGCCTCGAACACCTCGCCCACCGCGGGGGCCATTAGGTTGATCTTGAACTCCACCGAAACAACTTCGCTGTTCGGGGGCATCAGGCTGTAGGCCGCGTAACCGGCCGCGGTATCGGCGATGGTCGTGGTGATCCCGGCGTGCAAGTAGCCATGTTGCTGGCACAGCGCGGGATTGTGGGGGAGGCGGATGACGCAGGTTCCCGGCCCGACAGACAGAAGTTCGCATCCAAGGGTTTGGTTGACCGTTTGAAGGTCGAAGCTGGCGCGGACCCTCTGTTCGAAATTCGGGTCCTTGGGGATAAAGGTCATGGGGCTCCTCACTCCGTTGATTGATTTCCGCTACCCCGGACGGAGTCTCCCGAAATCCCAGCGGAAAAGCGTGATTCCAGGCTCGCCAAGGAGCATTCCATACGGTATGGTATGGTCTCTCTCATGTTCCGTCAATTCGTGTTTCTCGGCTCGGCAATCCATGACCAGTTCCGATCAAAAAGTCTCGACGAAGGGGGAGGGGGCCTCCGCCTGGATAAAAGCCGCTCTGCGAGCCATGGCCCGGGATGGGATTTCCGCCGTGCGGGTGGAGGTTCTAGCCAAGGAATTGGGGGTGACGAAAGGCGGGTTCTATTGGCACTTCAAGGATCGGGCCGACTTGCTGTCCCGCCTGTTGGAGGATTGGCGGGAAGGCCGGGCCGCCGCGGTCCGAGCCGTGACCGAACCGAAGGAGGGAGAGACCCCCCGCGACGGTTTGATCCGCCTGCTCATGCGCCAATTGGGAAATCCCAACCAGCGGGGACTGGCCACGGAATTGGCCATTCGCGATTGGGCGCGCAACGACCCCCAAGCCGCGGCGGTTGTGGAGCAGGTGGACGCGGAGCGCTCCACCCGGGTAATTTCCCTGTTCATTGCCGCGGGTATGGACCCGGTTCTGGCTCGAACCCGGGCCTGGTACCTCTATTCCCTCCTGTTCGGGCAGGCCCTTGTAACACCACCGGCGGAAGGCACTGCGTCCATTGAGAGTTTGGCCAAGGATGCGGTGGATATGCTGCTTCGGACGCCATGCGCGGGCAAGGGGGGATAGGCCGCGTTGCCGCGGATATCCATCGGATCCATCCTAAATATCCGAGTATGAAGATTGACCTTTTCTCCGCCGCGCGCCACCATCTCGGACCGAAGGGTGTCGGAGTGGATGTGACGCGTTGGCACGAGCCTCGCTTTGAAACGGAACGCCTTTGGAAACTGGATGGGGACGATGACTTGGGAAGACCTGGGATGGTCCGCGCCCCTCAATGAGGCAGAAGTCGCGGTGAGACGAAGTCGGATTGAAGCCGCCTGGAAAGGGCAGCCGGAATGCGCGGGGTGTGGTATTCGGGAGCTGGCGTTGTTCGCCGACCTGGAGGAGGAGGACTTCAGCCTCATCCACATGCCCATCGACGAGATCCTCTTTGAAGGGGGCGCCATCCTTTATAACGCGGGGGATCAGGCCAAGGCGGTTATCACCCTGAGAACAGGTCTCGTGAAACTTGTTCAGTACCTCGGGGATGGATCCCAACGCATTGTCCGCTTGCTGAGGCCCGGAGACACGATCGGGCTTGAAGCCACCCTTCAGGACGAATACGAGCATACAGCCGTCACCCTACGCCCGGCCCTGGCCTGCCGCATTCCCGTTGATGTCGTGCATAAGCTGAGCCGGGAAACACCTCGTCTGCACCGTCAGTTGATGGCCCGTTGGCACCAGTCCGTGAAGCAGGCCGATGACTGGTTGACCGGTTTGTCGACGGGCAGCGCCCGGACCCGCGTCGCCCGCATGCTCCTGCAACTGCCCCGCTTGTCCGGACCCGATGGGGTGGAGATCTGCGAACTGTTCAGCCGCGAGGATCTTGGCGCCATGCTTGGGGTTACCACGGAAACGGCGAGCCGTATGATCGCCGAATTGAAACGCTCCCAGGTTATCGTCGAACGCAAGGCCAATGCTTTCGTCTGTGACGACCGCGTTCTCCGCGAAATCGCCGGAGAATAAATCCAGTCCAATCCAAGATTTGGTGCAAGTTGATCCGTTTACGCGAAATCCGCGGACCAGCCATGTCAACTTGCATCGTGGAACTGCGGTGTATCAATGCGCTCGCGGGTCTATCGAACTAACCTATCAATATAGCGTGACGGGTCAGTCAATTGGATTGGGGCGCCACGTGGGGGGCGGTGGGCGGCCAAACAACGGGGCGCGTCCGTCCGCCGTCCCTATTTCCTTATCAATTCGCCAATACCAACAGGATGCATGGACTGAACTCCATACATCCTGTTTTACCGTGGCATCGCCGAGAGAATTCTTCTGGGCGGAAGAATTCTCATAAAATCAAATACAGAGAACATATCGCGCGCGGGTGTCGGCCCAGGGATCTTTGAAGAATTTCAAAGGCTCTTGAAGGAACAGGCGAGGCCCAGTTCCTCCGATGTGTTCTTTACGGTGGCGAGGCAGGTCATTTCCTTTTCCTTCGGGATGCGTGTTTCGAATCGCACCACGTATCGGACTCCCTCCACGTCGTCCAACCGTTCCGAGGTCAGGCGGACGATGCTGGCGCCGTACTCGCCGAAAGCCTCCGCCAAGCGGGTGACAAGACCGGGGCGGTCGCCGCCGGAGACGATGATGGTATGAGTGATCTTCTTGTCCTGGGCACCTTCGGCTTCATCCCGGGGATGGCCCACCCAAAGGTCGGCCCCCTTAAGTTCTGGCAGGGCCGCCAAGGACTCGCGCGTCTCCTCGACGGTGACGTCCTCGGGCATGGAGCAGACGATGGTGAATTCCGCGGTGCTGCCCAGGGTCGCGAAGGAGGTGTCGCCCAGATTGGCCCCCAGGTCGAAAAGGCGCCCGGCAACAGCGGCGACGAGGCCAGTGCGGTCCGGGCAGGACAGGGCGATGCGAAGGGTATTGGTCATGAAAGGGGTCTCCTGAAATCCTGGACGGGACCCCGGTCGGCTGGCACGGTCCCGCATGGATGACCGTTGTCTCGCGGATCGCTTCCGGGATCAAGTCCGGCGAAAGGACCGGGGAATGCGAGCATTTGAGCGGAATCTCGTATGAATTTGCTCACTATGCGCCTATGTTAGAAAGTTGGTCATGCTCGGTGCATTGTACCTTGACCCGGAATATAGCGGGAGAGGTAGTCTATACCCAATAGGTCTTGGGAACCGAAACAAGTAGAGTGGTTTCCGAAACGAAGGTCCGTTGGCGATGCAATCGCGGGAACGGAGCCTTCGGACAGGAGTTGATGAAACGGGCCCTGAAGCCCTTGGGACAACGATAGGATCGGGACGATGTCGGTCACCACCAAGGTGACAGGGAGTACGAATGCATTCTCCGCCGTGGCCAATACGCGGTTTGGGGACGGCATTCGCGCGACTTCGGCATCCGAATCTTTCTCGCCAATCCTGGAAAGCAGCGCCGCCAGTAACGTCGGACCCCAAGACGAGAGTCTGCGCAATGACGAATGGGGGACGGGCACGGGACAGGATCGGGGACGTTCCGTCGTTCCTCCGAGTCAGGATCCGGTTCGCCTTGGCGGAGTCAAGGCCTCCAACGATTTCTCCCAGGCCCTGTTCCAGGCTCAATCCAGGGAAGCATCGCGCGGCCCGGTGGCCGTTCCCAATGCCAGCCGAACGGGAACGACGATCTATGAGTCGAACATGCGGGTGATCGCCGCCCGTTTCTCTGGTGAAAAGCTCACCGGTGGCACCATCAACCGGTATTATTAAGGGGGTGTCGGCATGGATGTTGGTCTGAGTATCGCCGTATCCGGGTTGAAGGCCGCGGAAACGCGAGTCAACGTGGCGGCGAACAATCTGGTCAATCAGCGCTCCGATGCGCCCCTGCCCGCGACCAACGAAAGCTACCAGGGGTACCAGCCCCAACGGGTGGACCAGCGGTCCGAGGCGCCGGGCACCCGCGCGGTGGTCTCTCCCATTGTTCCGGCCTATGTATCTTTGCCTGATGGCGAAGGGGGCACCCGGGCCGGGCCGAATGTGGATGTGACCGGCAATGTCGTGGAACTCCAGACCGCCGGACAGGCCTATAAGGCCGCGGCCTCGGTGATCCGAACCCAGGAAGAAATGTCCAAGGAAGCCCTGGATATTCTGTCCTGAGCATGCTCTTTCCCCGTCCTATTGATTCCTTTCCCCGTCAATCTCGACCCGATGGCGCCCGGTCCGTTTGGCTCGATACAGGGCCGCGTCGGCCCGGGCGATCAAGTCGTTCACGGACAGCGCGTCTTCCGGTTGGAGGGTTTTGACTCCAGCGGTCGCGGTCAAGACCCCGAAAGGCGAAGCCTCGTGGGGTAGGGCAAGGGCATGGATTGCGGCAAGGACCGCTTGGGCGTGACGGAGGGCGTCGTCTTCTCCAAAGTCGGGTCGGACCAGGGCGAATTCCTCCCCCCCATAACGGGCGGCCAGATCGCCCTCCCGGCCACTCATCCGCGCGAGCACGCCAGCGATATCGCGCAATCGGGAGTCGCCTGCCTGATGTCCGTACAAGTCATTATAGCTTTTGAAGAAATCCACATCGATGATGATCAGGGTCAGAGGCAGGCCCAATTGCCGGGAGCGGGTGTATTTCCCAGCCAAGTGTTCATCGAAATGGCGGCGGTTCGCCAAACCGGTAAGGGCATCGGTCGTCGAGAGGCGGGCCAGTTCACCATTCGCCATTTCGAGTTGGTGTTGCCGCAGGCCCAGGGCCTCAAAACTGCGCTTGAGTTTCCCATTGATCTGAATGATGTGGAGAATAAACCCCAAACTAAGGACGAGGGCGACCAAGCCGGTGACGAGGATTTGTTCGACCCAGTGCGGCAGGGGATCGGAGTCCTGGAACAGAAAGGCTTCAAGGGAGACCGGCTCCGTGATCATGCCCACGAGGGTGAAGGTGTCGGCGATAAGACGCCAGCGTTTGGCGCTCATATAGCCGATATCAACGATATCCGCGTTGAATAGGGCGGGGATTATCTGAGCCTCCACGCCCAGGGCCACCCGGTCCATGTGAGGGGAGCGGGTCTCTCGGATCAGGGATACGATCTCGTCGGAATGGGCCAAGGCGTATTGCCAGCCCTTGATCAAGGCATCGCGCATGGCCTTGACCCGGGCCGGGTCCTGGTCGGCCAACGCCCGGGTGGTGAACAAGGTATCGCCGTAGAAATCGATCCCCAAGTTCTTCGGATCGAAGGTTTCAAAGGGAATGTCGACCCGGGTCGCCAGGAACGGCTCGGTGGACAAGTAGGACGTCATGGCGTCCACCCGCCGGGGGGCATCCATGGCCAGGTCTCCGATCCTGCCCGAATGGGGAACGAAGGTGATTTTGTCCAGGTCCACCCCCGCAGTGATCAGATAGGCCAGGATCTCGTCCGAATGGGGTTCAAGCATCACGGTCCGCCCCTCCAGATCCGCCACGCTTTTGATTCCCGTGTCCCGCCGCGCGAGGATGACAAAGGGGGAGTGCTGGAAAAATGAAGCGATGGCCACCAGGGGTAATCCCTTGGCGTAATTGATCACCAGGGAGGACGTGCCAATACCGAAATCCGCGTTCCCTTCCGCCACCACCGTCGCCGGATCAATGGATGGGTCCCCTTCCAGCAATTCCACCGCCAACCCCGCGTCGGCGAAATACCCCTTGGCTTGGGCCGCATAGAACCCGGCGAATTGGAACGCGTGATACCATTTCAACTGAACCCGGACAGGGATGAGCGTCTCTGCTCCGTCCCTGGTCTGTTGGGTGGCCAAGGCCGAGGACAAGGGGACGAGGACCATGAGCGCGATCAGGCTGAGCCAAGCCAAGAGCCGATCCGAAACCCCTGCGTGACGGGCGGTTGGTTGGGTCGGATGAACAAGGATCCAGGCAACTGGATATGAGCCTGACATGAAACGCCACCGTGGAGTGTACAGGAAGAGGCTGGCGTTCGACCGAGACCCTGTCGATGGCTTGCCTAAAACATGATCCGCTGTAAGCGCGGTGGCGGGGTCCACCGAAATTGGATATTGAGACTGTTTTCATTGGAAATTGAAGTATTATAATGCGTCCGCGCGTTTTTAGAATCAGGATTCCGGTTTTTCTCCGCTCAGTCGGATGCTGTTGACGGAACGTGTCGGGAGGGGCAGGCGGGATTTTCCAAGCCTGGATTTGAGATTTCCCTGTGGAGCCTTCCTGGCCTCGTGTGATCCCAAGGTCGTGCTCTAGACCGTGCTTTTATGAGCATTCTTCCGGAATGCCGAGCTCAAATCCCTTCAAGGGTAAACGCGTTAGGATTTCCAGGGACTTGATGGCATCGGTCATCAGGCGGGCTTCCACTAGGTCCAACACAACGCGGTGTGGGTTCGTTCCCGTATCGCGGATGATCTTGTAAAGGAGTTCGGGAAAATCCAGTTGCTTAAGTCCGCCATGAATATCGCCCACCCGAAATATCATCAAGCGAAACCAATGCGACCTATTCCTCTGTCCCGTTTTGAACGTTGGATGAATGTATGCCCCGAGTTTTTTGAATTAAGCCAAAACGCATATTCTGGATATTTTCCGAGGGATGTGGTTCGGTCGATACAGGGCGACGAGTGAATGGCGTCGACCCGCATCGCGTTATTGGCAATAAACCAAGACACGCTACCGAAGCATGGAAATGAAATGGGAAGAAAAAAATTGGCATCCCCAACGGGACTCGAACCCGTGTCTTCACCGTGAAAGGGTGATGTCCTGGACCGCTAGACGATGGGGACGCCGTGGGCGGGAAACCCGCCTAAACGTCGACGGCACCCAATGGCCCGTCGTGATGTTACAAACCAACCCCATAACCGGAGGGAGGTCTGCCTCTCTCTCGACACCGCGGAACGTCCTGGTATCTTGAGTCAACTGGCGGGACCCACTGGGTCCCGCCGGAAGCCGGAGCGGCAGGTCCATGCCGCCTCGAGAGGGCCGTTTTTTATCGAACCATTGCGATCGATGCAAGCCCTCTTTTTGCTTTTTCTTAAAAACCCTTACAGGGCCTTCAACTGGGAAGCGGCCATCTTGCCGGAACGGCCACGCTCAAGGTCGAAGGAAACCTTCTGACCTTCGCGCAGACCATCCATGCCAGCCTGCTGAACGGCGGTGATGTGCACGAAAACGTCGGCGGAACCGTCATCAGGCTCGATGAAGCCGTAGCCCTTCGTACCGTTGAACCACTTAACTGTGCCAGTGGACATGTGTCTACTCCTGGTCTGGCGTTGCCCTACGCCCTATTGCGTTTGGGGCGTCAAATCTTCGACGATGGTCAGACCAAAAGCCGGCCAGTTGGCAGCCGCGGTAAGCCTAGGCGAAAATCGATACCCCGATAAATGGACCACTTCCGATCCGCGCGCAAGAGGGTTCCGACGAAGTTTTGTCTTGAAAGGGCGGCTTTCCGCATGGTTTTCCGTCTTCTAGCGGCGTTGTTCGAGCAGGGCCTCGAACCCTTCGAACTGGGGTGGGCCGAGGTAAATTTCCCGTGTGGAGGCCGCGCCCGCGTTGGCGTGGGCCTTGCGAAAGGCCTCCGATTGGGTCCAGGCTTCGAAGTCGGAGCGGTTTTCCCATTGGGTATGGGTGGCATAGAGGGTGTGGTCCTCTCCCTCGGGTCCCTTCAGTAGGTGAAAGGCGATGAAGCCGGGAACCCTCTCCAGGTGGCTTTCCCGTTCCCTCCAGATGGTCTCGAAGGTCTCTTCTCCCCCTTTGCGGATGCGGAATCGGTTCATGGCGATAAACATTGGGGTTGGTCTCCGTTTCTGTGTTCGCTTGGGGTGGCTCGCGCGGGGTAGCCTGGATCGCTTTCAGGAGTCTTCGCCGACAAACGGATTCGTCTTGCGTTCCTCACCCAGGGTGGACATGGGACCATGGCCGGGAATAAAGGCCACGTCGTCGCCCAGGGGAAACAGGCGGTCGCGGATGGAGGACAGGAGTGTCGCGTGATCGCCCCGGGGGAAATCCGTGCGCCCGATGGACCCCCGGAACAGGACATCTCCCACCTGGGCCAAACCCGAGCCCGCATGGTGGAAGACGACATGGCCCGGCGTATGACCGGGGCAATGGAGGACGTCCAAGGTCAGATGCCCCAAGGTCACGTGGTCTCCGTGTCGCAGCCAGCGACTGGGGATGAAAGGCCGTCCCTCCGGAAAGCCAAAGGATCGGGCCTGTTCGGCCATGGCCTCGATCCAGAAGGAATCATCCACGTGAGGTCCTTCAACGGGCAGCGAAAGGCGCTCTTGCAGATCCGCGACGGCACCCGCGTGGTCCAGATGGCCGTGGGTGACAAGCAGCTTGGTCAAGGTTATCCCCTGTTCGGCCACCGCGGCGAGCAGGCGGTCGGCCTCCCCACCCGGATCGACAAGGGCGCCCTCCATGGTCTCGTCGCACCAGAACAAGGTGCAGTTCTGTTGGAAGGGAGTAACGGGAATGATGGTGGCCTTCAGGGGCATCCTTGGTCCTCCGGACATAAAGCGCGGCCACGCCTCGGGGTTGACGCGGCGCGACAAAGGGAGGATGCACAAGCGGGCGCGGGAAGGCCAGATCGGTTTAACAAAAAGTCGAAGGAGGGTTTCAGCGTCCCGGGGCGGGCCGGAGAGCGGGTGCCACGGAGGCAAGGGATCGGAAATGGGGAATGTCGCTGTTTACGATGTGGTCATTTAACCACCCGGTCAGAAAGTCGTCGACGAAGGTCGAAAGGGCAATTTCCCCATTCAACAGCCGGAGTGCCATCACACCGAGGTTGTCCAGAAGTTGGGCATGGTCACGGGCGTGGTCGTGGTTTCGTTTAGATTCATCGGGCTGGGTGCTCCAAAGGCCTTCTTCCAGTTTGAAATGGAGCACCGTCAGTTCGGCCAGGGAGTCCAATTGGACGGCGATATCCTCTCGCGGCGCGCTATCTGGTGTCGCGCGGAAGCGGGCCAGATGGCCGATCATGGCCTTGTGATGCTCGTCCAACCGGTCGATCCCCGTTTCCATCTTCCGGTTCCATTCGGTCAGGATATGCGTCCCATCGCTCGTCAGGCAGGGCCAGATATCGCTATCCTCCACCAGCTCATGTTCGAACAACAGATCGGAGATCTTTTCAAGGACCTCCATTGGCTGGGCCTTTGGGGCATAGGTCAGGGTCTCGACCATATCGGCGATGGTGTCGATCATGGCCGTATGGCGGCGGGCATGGCTGTCTAATTGGGCATAGCCATTGGCCCGAAGGATGATTTCCTCCAATCCCAGGTGGTTGCGTAGCGTTGTTACGAACGCTCGGAACAGGATGACGGCCTCGGAACGGCGGTCGGGCAGGCGCGATAGGCCACCGATCTCCACCAACTGGTTCATTATTCTTTGGTGGCCGTCGTCAATCAGTGCGTTGCCGCTACGTGGAATGTGAACCCTACTCATGACCATTGCTCTCATCTCATGGTTGTGATTCATGAATGAGCTTCAAGGTTAACCCATATTATTATTAATGCATTTGGGTATCTTCAAAAGAAGAGCAAGGTCCTTTGATGTCGATCATGGGAATTCGAGGGGGGGCGATCAAAGATCCCCCCGGGCGAGGGCGCGGGCCAGGAAGCGGGCCGGGTGGAGAGCCTGTCGAACGTCTTCCTCCACGGGAAGGGCCAGGCCGGTTAAGGAGGCTGCTAGGATTTCCGCGGCGAGGGTCGCCGTTTGAAACCCCCTGGCCCCCAATCCTCCCAGGATCCACAGGTCCGGTTCATAGGCGTCGGGGATCCTCCCCTCTGGCAGGAGTTGCCTCGGACCATGGCGGAGGGCGTCCAATACCTTGGCGGCCTGGGTTTGGGAAGCGGGGAGGGGGCCGACCAAGGGGCATCGATCCAGAGTCCGCGCCCGGCGGGAAATCCGCGCTCGCCAGGGCTTTTGCGCCAGTCGGGCGGCTAAGGCGGGCAGGCGCTGGTTCAGCATCTCCAGAGAGTGGGCGTGGCTCGCTGGGTCGGGTTGGTCCCAACCGGGCTCCTCGGCCGAGGTCATGGGGTCATGGGAGGCGCCGAGGATTTGCAGGGGCGCGCCATCGGATCCGGTGACCGGGGGCGAGAGATATCCGCCGAACGCGATGGGGTGGGGCGGCATGGGTTCTGGCGCGTCGAATAGGGAAATTTGGCCCCGGGTGACCAGGGGCGCGGGTGTTCCGGTGGGTTGGAGTGGACCGGTTTGGGCTCCGGCGCAGAGGACGACGGCTTCGGCGATTTCCTCCCGGCCATCGGCGGCTTTCAGGAGCCACCCCCGCGGGACCCGGATCCTCTCGACGACCGAGAACCCTAGGCGCCGGGGGGTGTCCGCGGCCAGGGCGGCGCAGATTGCCGGGGGGAGAATACAGCGGGCCGCGCCCATCCACAGGGCCGCGTCATCGTGGAAATCCGCTTGCCCCGTCCGCTGGGCTTGCTCCTCCGCCGTCGGATCGGCCAGCCAGTCCCCGGGCCAATCGAAGGCCTTCCCGACCTTGCGCTGGCGGACGGCGTCTCGGGCATTGATGGGGAGACTCAGCAGCCCCGCCGGGCCGACCCAGGGATCCAGGCCTTGGGCCGCCAAATCCTGGTAGACCCGCAGGGCATGAACCCAGGCCGCGGCGTGGAACCGACCGTCGGCGGACGGTTCCGCGTCGAGGCGGGGCATGAACAGGCCCACCGGATTGCCCGAGGCTTCCCGGGCGATGGCCTCCCGGGCGTCCAGGAGGATCGGCGACAGGCCCGCGCGGCTCAGGGCCCGGGCCGCGGCGCATCCGGCGATTCCGGCACCAATCAGGGCTACCCGTGCCCCCCGGGGCAGGGGCCGTCCCCTCCACAGGGCCAGGCTCCGGCTGTCCACCGGGGGGGACCGCAGTGGCACCGCGGGCGAACCGTCCAAGCGGGCGGCGAAACAATGGTATTTCGATCCATGGCCTGGGCGGCGTTTAACGGAAAACCCCTGGGCCCTCAGGGCTCTCAGGGCTCGCCGGACCTCGCCGGCCGCCGTGAAGGAGGCTAGGCGGGCGCCGGGAGCCGACAGAGCAGCGATCCGGGCCAGGACGTTGGGTCGCCACATGTCCGGATTGACGGCCGGGGCGAACCCATCCAGATACCAGATATCCGCGGACAGGCCCGATAGGCCGTCGAGGATGACCCCCACCGGCCCCTGGGCGAGGATCAGGTCCACGTCGTCGTCCAGGGACACATGATGAAGTCCCGGTTGACGGGGCGGCAGGCGGTCCAGCAGGCGTGCCATCAGGTCCGGAGGGGCACCCGCGGAGGCGAGGATGGGACCCAGATCCATGGCGTCCAAGGGGGATCCTTCCACGGCGACATAGCGGAGGGCCGGACGGGGGCGGGGCAGGCGCCGCAGGGCATCCCAGCTCAGAAGGAAATTTCGTCCCGTGCCGAACCCCAGCTCACAGATCGTTACGTGAGTTCGCTCCCGCCATGCGGCGGGAAAGTCCGCTCCCCCCAGAAATACATGGCGTCCCTCGGCGAGGCCATTGCCCGGCGGGAAGTCGGTGTCTCCATGGTGGCCATTCCGAGGCGTACCGTCGGGGTCGATGGATAGGGAGGGCCGGGGCAAGGTCCAATGGGGGAAGAGGCGGGACATGGGACGGATTGATCCTTCCTGAGGGGCCTGGGTCCGATGCGTGAACCTGTGGAGTTGATTAATTCTATTCGAGTCCCATGCGTCAAGGATTGGAAGAGCAAAGACTCCATGATCAATTTATGTTCTTTTGAATCTACAAATATTCTTAAAATGGAAGTAGTATTTCTATATATAGCGTATGATATGCTTTATATTGTAGTGTATTTTGATGTATGTTAAGTATTGGATATTTTCTTGTGTTCTGTATACCCTGCGCGGATCTCTCTGTCATTTTCATTTCGTTACGCGTATGGTTTCCACGGCTGAAATGATGGAAGTCACCGCGTATTGGATCCCCGGCGGTGACGGAAATCCACAACGGTTTAAAATGCGCGGGACTCCATGGATGGGTTGCGAAGATGAGGCTTTATCTTGCCGGACCCGATGTATTCGAAGCAGATCCCCTCTCGGTCGCGGGTCGGTTGAAGGACGCATGCGCGGCACGGGGATTTGATGGGGTTTTCCCACTTGATTCCGGCCTGAGTCTGGCCGAGATGGGAAAGTCCTGTCAGGCGGACGCCATCTATCGGGCCAATATCGATCTTATTCAAAGTTGCGACGGACTTGTCGCGAATATGGCGCCCTTCCGAGGTCCGTCCATGGACGTGGGGACGGCCTTCGAGATGGGCTATGCGTCGGCCCTTGACCTGCCGGTGATCGGGTATAGCGACTTGGGAGCGGGAACCTATCTGGACCGGGTCCTGATCCAGTACCGGGGATGCCTCATCCAGCGCGATGGCCGCTGGTGGGACTCCGACGGTCTGGAGGTCGAAGATTTCGGTCTCTTGGACAATCTGATGATGTGCTGCGCGGCCGACGCCATTACCCATGGCTTGGATCAGGCGCTGATCGCGATGCGCTATGTGATGACGACCCGGAAGGAACGGGGGGGTGAGTCAAGCAAGGGGACTTGGCGGGGTACCGTTCAGGACTAGGCCCATTTGATCCGCAGCTCGGTCCGGTTGAGGGTGAACCATTGGGCGGCGATCAGACAGGTGCCGTTGGTGATTGTGCCGTCCCGGACCATGGCGAGGAAGCGGTCGGCGTCCAACACAACGACCCGAATGTCTTCCCCCTCCTCTGGAAGGCCGTGGATACCACCGGCTCCTTCGCTATCCACCCGGCCGCAAAAGAAGGTGACGCTTTCCGTCATCACACCGGGTGAAACCAGGGTGTGGGCGAAGCGAATCACCTCGCTTGGCGCCAGTCCACATTCCTCCACGCTTTCCCGGCGGGCCACGGTCTCCGCGTCCTCTCCCGCGTCGATGATCCCGGCGACGATTTCCAGGAGCCAAGGGTTGTCCATACCCGTGTCCCAAGCCGCGGGTCGGAACTGTTCGATCAGCACCACCCGATCCCGGGGCGCGTCGTAGAGCAGAATGGCCGCGGCGTTGCCCCGGTTGATGACCTCCCGTTGGATCTCCGGTCCCATGCCTCCGGCGTATTGCTCGTGGCGCAGGCGGATCTGGTCAACCTTAATGTACCCGTTGGCGACGCGTTTCCGTTCGGTAACGGTTACCTGGGACGGGTGGAAGCTGTCCTTGGTCATGGAAAAGGGCCTTGGCTCTGGATTGAAAATCCGGATAGGAGATGGGGTCAGGCGAGGTGGCGGTTGACTTCCCCGACCAGGGCCAGGATCTCCTCCGCCGCGCGCGACCGGCGGTCGGTCTCGACGACTCCCCGGCCCTCCATCATACTCGTTGCGAAGGCCGTCCGGTTGCCGAGGCGGGTTTCTGCGATGGGCAACGCGTCGGCGCGCAGCTTGGCTTCGATTATTTCCGGCAGCTTGCCCCTGGGCGGGACCCGATTCAGAACCAGCAGGGGAGCTGTCCGTTCCTTGCGCGCCATGTCAAGGGTGGCGGCGGTGGCCCAGAGATCCATGGGACTGGGTTGGATGGGAACCAGAAGGATATCCCCGGCCCGGACCGCGGCTTTGGCTTCCGTTTCAGCGTGGGGAGGCGTATCCACCACCACGACATCAAAGACGTCCCGCAGCCTGTCCAGTTCCGTGGCCAAGCGCCACCCCGCGACGTCCGACAGGTGCAAACGGGTCCCGCCTTCACCTAGGGTCCGCACCCGTTCCGCATGCCAAGCCGCCAGACTGCCTTGGGGATCAATGTCGACCACGGCGACGGACTTTCCCTCGACCGCGAAGGTGACGGCCAACTGGGCCGCCAGGGTTGTTTTCCCGGCACCACCCTTCTGTTGAGCGATGGTAATGACACGCGCGGCCATGGCTGGGTTTCCCCCCTTTGGTTGGCTCGAAGGAACGCGTTGGCTCCAAGGAACCTCGGACGATCCGGGACCCGGGACCCCCGGCGCCTCAGGCTAAGCAAGGCTCCAGGGGAACACAAAGGGTTTTTCGCACCGCAGTCCGGGAGGCTGGCGTCTCCCCTCTAATATCTCGTGGCTCCGCGGGTTGCGGCCCCGGACAGCGCGCGCGTTGCAACGGCGGCGACCCTGGGCTACAAAGGCCGACCGCGCGACCCACGCGCCATTTTCCATTCTTTATGATTCGGAGCGAGTCATGGCCGCCTATCAGTACGTCTACGTGATGAAAAACCTGAGCAAGGTTTATCCAGGGGGACGGGAAATCCTGAAGGGCCTTTCGCTGTCCTTCCTGCCCGGCGCCAAGATCGGTGTGCTGGGTCCCAACGGCGCCGGTAAATCCACGGTCCTGCGGATCATGGCCGGGCTCGACACTGACTTCGGGGGCGAGGCTTGGTCCGCGGACGGGGTCAAGGTCGGTTATCTGGCCCAGGAGCCGGAGCTGGACGATAGCAAGACCGTGATGGACAACATCATGGATGGCGTCGGCCCCATGAAGGCGCTCCTCGACCGGTTCGAGGAAGTCAGCATGAAGTTCGGAGACGTTTCCGACGATGACGAAATGAATGCCCTGATCGCCGAACAGGGCGAACTACAGGAGCAGATTGACGCAGCGGATGGCTGGGACCTCCAGCGTCAAGTGGAAATTGCCATGGACGCCCTGCGCTGCCCGCCCGGTGACGCCAAGGTGGACAAGTTGTCCGGCGGTGAAAAGCGCCGGGTGGCGCTTTGCCGCCTGCTGCTGTCCAAACCCGACATGCTGCTGCTTGACGAACCGACCAACCATCTGGACGCGGAATCCGTGGGTTGGCTGGAGCGCTTCCTCCACGACTTTCCAGGGACTGTCGTGGCCATCACCCACGATCGGTATTTCCTGGACAACGTCGCGGGCTGGATCCTGGAAGTCGACCGTGGCCGGGGTATTCCTTACGAGGGCAATTATTCCACCTACCTGGAAAACAAGCAAAAGCGTTTGGAGCAGGAATCCCGGGAAGAGGGCGCCAAGCAGAAGACGATTTCCCGGGAACTGGAGTGGATCCGTCAGTCGCCCAAGGCCCGCCAATCCAAGAGCAAGGCCCGCATCACCGCTTACGAGAACCTGGTGGCCGAGGCCGGAAACCAGAAGGTCGACATGGCCCAGATCGTCATCCCCATCGCCGAGCGCCTGGGTGGCGTGGTGATCGAGGCCGATCACCTGACCAAGGGGTTCGCGGACCGCCTGCTGATCGAGGATTTGAACTTCCGTCTACCCCCAGGCGGCATTGTTGGGGTGATCGGCGCGAACGGCGCTGGTAAGTCCACTCTGTTCAAGATGATCACCGGCAACGAAACGCCCGATAGCGGCGACATCCGCGTTGGTGAGACTGTCAAGCTGGGTTATGTGGATCAAAGCCGAGATTCCTTGGATCCGAATAAGACGGTTTGGCAGGAAATCTCCGACGGCCAGGACGAACTGGACCTGGGAAAACGCAAGATTCCCAGCCGGGCCTATGTGGGACAGTTCAATTTCAAGGGTGCCGACCAGCAGAAGAAGGTGGGCATTCTCTCCGGTGGGGAACGCAACCGCGTCCATCTGGCCAAGATGCTGAAGTCCGGCGCCAACGTCCTGATGCTCGACGAACCGACCAATGACCTGGACGTGGAAACCCTCCGCGCCCTGGAAGAGGCCCTGTTGGACTTCGCCGGGTGCGCCGTGGTTATCTCGCATGATCGCTGGTTCCTGGATCGCATCGCGACCCACATCCTCGCCTTCGAGGGGGATTCCCATGTGGAATGGTTCGAGGGCAACTTCGAATCCTACGAGGAAGACAAAAAGCGCCGCTTGGGCGCCGACGCCGACCAGCCCCACCGCCTCAAATACAAGCCGCTGACCCGCTAAGCTTCCAAGCATGGCGCGATCTTGACGCGTGTTTGATCAAGGAAAGGGCGGTTCCAAAAGGAGCCGCCCTGCTTCGTGGGACGGGGGCTTTCCGCTTGGGTTTCATCCCTTGGCCTGGGCCTAAACCGATGACCAATCGATTCGTCCAGTCCACCACTCCTCATTTCGAGTCAGAATAATAATCCTTGATCGAAAGGGTTCATTCTTTGGTGCCGAAAGGAGACAAATTTGTTTAGATTTCCGCGCATAAGTGTGAAGTACCTGCATAAGAGTTATGGTTAATAATCATTTTTATTCCGCATGTGCGAAATCAGTAGTGACAAAATCAGATGGTCGCTCCATCGTTTGAATTGTGAAGGGTTCATGACCCCACGTTCCGGCTTCACGTTCAAGCATGGAGATCCAAAAAAATGAATGCTATCAATCCATTAGTAATTGATCGGTCTCCGCGGGAAGAGACTCTTGAGGGTGCCAATCGCGAGATGTTGCGTCCAGAGACGATCATCGATCTGGCCGCGGGTGTCCGCGAAACCACCGAGGATAAACTGACCGCCATCAAGGCGGTCACGGCGCGTACCAAGATCCTTGCCCTGAATGCTCTGATCGAGAGCTCGCGTGCGGGCGAGCATGGACGGGGTTTCGCCGTTGTCGCGGACGAGGTGAAGCGCATTTCCACCGAGATCGCCGAGATCGCCGGGGATTTAGGAAATGAACTGTCGGGAAAGGTGGAGAACCTGGAGCGCCTGGGCCGGCTGATCATCCAGGATTTGCGGGAACAGCGAGAATACAGCCTGAGCACCCGCCTGACCGACCTGTCCCTGAACGCCGTTGAACTGATCGACCGCAATCTTTACGAGCGGACCTGCGATGTCCGTTGGTGGGCAACGGACAGCGCCGTGGTCCGCTGTCTCGAGGACCCCAACGAGGAACTCCTGACTTTTGCGTCCAAACGGCTTGGCGTTATCTTGTCTGCCTATACGGTCTATCTGGATCTGTGGATCTGCGATGCCCAAGGGCGGGTGGTCGCCAATGGACGCCCGGGTCGCTATCCGGTCAAGGGAATGGACGTATCCGGCGCCGCCTGGTTTCGGGAGGCCATGGACACCAAGTCCGGCGACGAATATGCCGTGGCCGACATCGCTCGTGTTGGTGCCCTGGAGAATATGCCCGTCGCCACCTATTCCACGGCGATCCGGGCCGATGGGGAGACCCATGGCGCCCCCCTTGGGGTTCTGGGGATCCACTTCGATTGGGGACCCCAGGCCGAGGCCATCGTCGATGGTGTCCGCTTGGATCGGGATGAAGTGGACCGTTCCCGGGTGATGTTGTTGGATGCCAAGTTCCGGGTCATCGCCAGTACGGGCAATAAGGGCCTGCTGACCGAAACCTTTGATCTGCGCTCCGAGGAACGGCATTCCGGGCACTACCGAAGGGCCGATGGTTCCCTGGTGGGGTTTCACCGGACTCCGGGATACGAGACCTACGGTGGTTTGGGCTGGTACGGCTGCATTGTTCAAGCTCCCGAATGATTGATTGGGTCGGTTTACTGAACCGCGTATCCCTTTCGAACCGGTGCGGGGAACCGCTCCGGTTCGGGACGGCAATTTCCGGTTAAATGGTCGGGATAGGGAATGAGGTCTTCGCCCTAGCGTACCGATGCTTTCAAAAAATTCGTCGTCCGGTGCACGATGTTTTTGTTTATGCATCATCCTTCCAAACTCCGGCTGAAGCGTTCGGTTGGGTCGATGCACGAGCCGGTTTTGAGACCCTTCGGGCGGTGACCGTTCGGCTTCTTGTCTTACATGAAAAAGTCGCGCATGAAAAAACCCCGCTGAAGCGGGGCTTTTTTTGGGGTCTGGCGGAAGGGGGACGGGGCTACCCTTGTTTGGCCCGCAGGTCCTCGATCTTGGCTTTCAGAACATCGTTCAAGCCTGTCATGGAACCGGTGTTCTTCAGGACGGCCTTGTATTCGCTCTGGAAAGTCAGGGCCAAGCTGACTCCTTCCACCTTCAGATCAATCACGCCCAGTTTACCATTGTTGTCGCGCAGGACCCAGATGACCTGCAACGGCTTCTCGCCTTCCTTGCCAATATTGGTGGTCACCTCGTGGATGGTGCCGCCCCGGGTTTCCCGGCTACTGGTGTTGGTGACATTGATCTTCTGGCCGCCGTATTCGTTGAAGCGTGACCCCCAGTTGATCACGTTCAGGTCCCTGAAAAGGGATTGGAATTCGGTCTGCTCCGCCTCGGTGGCCTTCTTCCAGTAGCCACCGACAACGAACCGGGAGATGAAATCCAGGTCAAAGGCGGAATTGAGCAGGTCGTCGAAACGCGCCACCTTCTCCTCGGGGGAGACTTCGGCCTTCAGGATGCCATCAATGGCCAAGCGGCTCAATTCCTGGACGAAGGCCGAGGGATTGGACGGCAATTCCATCGCGAAGGAGGGATTGGCGGCACCGAACATCAAACCTAGCGCCATCAGGGACGCTATGACGCGTTTTGCGAAGTACATGAACCCTCTCGTTTGGATTTACGCGGCCGGTGCCACGGGATGAAGTCAAGTAAAGAGTGGGTATCATGGATGGGGTCGAAGCGCTACCCCCGCGAAGGTGTTCAGACACCATGTGACCGCCGGATTTCCTTCAACTCTGCCAGAAGGTGGGGTTTTTCAAGGAATTCCCTTGATATAAAGATATGCTTATATCAACATACGATCAGGATTCGGGGCCTGCCTTCCGAATGGCTCCTGGGTTGTGCCTGGTGTTGCGTTTGGGCCGACCGCCCAAGTCCATGGAATAAAGGAGATTGGTGGCCTTGGAAACGGTACTTTCCGGATTGCGTGCCGCGGCGGAGTCCACACGGCTGCGCCTGTTGGCGCTCTGTGCCCTGGGGGACCTGACCGTTTCGGATCTCGTTCGTATTCTGGGGATCAGTCAACCACGGGTCTCCCGCCATCTCAAAGTGATGTGCGAGGCCGGATTGCTGGAACGTGTCCGGGAGGGGGCCTGGGTCTTCTACCGCTTGGCGCCGCGGGGGGTCGGGGCGGGCGTTGCTCGTTCGATCGTCGCCCTGTTGCCGGAAGAAGACCCGGATCTGGTTTTGGATCGGACTCGTCTGGCGGCGATCCGGGAAGAACGGGGGGCTAAGGCCGCGGCCTATTTTCGGGCCAACGCCGACCAGTGGGACGATCTGCGCGGGCTTCATGGGTCCGACGGTCCCGTGGAGGACGCCCTGGTGGCGCTTTTCGCGGACCGGGGTATGGGAGATGCCTTGGATATCGGTACGGGAACGGGGCGCATCCTGGAACTGCTCGCGCCCCATGTGGAACGATGCGTCGGTGTCGATCAATCCCGGGAAATGTTGGCTGTCGCCCGGGCCAACCTGGAAAGGGAAGATGTCCGCAACGCCCATGTGCGGCAAGGGGACATGTATGCGCTGCCGTTCGCCGGAGAGGCCTTTGATGGCGTCGTCATCCACCAAGTCCTGCATTTCGCGGAACATCCAACTTCGGTTATCGCCGAAGCGGCTCGGGTGCTCCGCCCCGGGGGCCGGTTGGCCATTGTCGATCTGGCCCCCCATGAGCGCGAGGAATTGCGCGAACAACATAACCATCGTCGCCTGGGCTTTCCCGGGGACGAGATTTCCGGATGGTGCGCGGGCGCCGGTCTGAAGGTTCGGGATGTCCTGGACCTCCCTGGACCGGCCCTGACAGTGCGGGTTTGGGTGGCCGAGCGGCCGCGGATCCCCGATGGCGCCAAGTTAAGCAACGAGTCCTTGAAGCGGGTGGCCAAGGCCATGCCGCTTCTGCCGATCGACCAAGGGAGTTCCCAACCGTGACCGCGTCAACCGTAGCTTCTCCGCTCATCGCGGCCCCCCTGGGCAAGCGCGACCTGAATGTGTCCTTTGAGTTTTTTCCGCCCAAGACGGATAAGATGCAGACCCAGCTTTGGGACAGCATCAAACGGCTGGAGCCCCTGAACCCCAGCTTCGTGTCCGTGACCTATGGGGCGGGTGGGTCGACTCGGGAGCGGACCCATGACACCGTCGCTCGGATCCGCAAGGAAACCACCCTGGATCCCGCGGCCCATTTGACCTGCGTGGAGGCCACGCGGGAGGAAGTCAATGACGTCGCCAAGGCCTATTGGGCGGCGGGCGTGAAGCATATCGTCGCCCTGCGTGGCGACCCTCCGGAAGTGGGTGGCACCTATACGCCGCATCCGGGCGGTTACCCTTTCGCCGTGGATCTGGTGAAGGGTCTGCGCGACGTGGCCGACTTCGAAATCAGCGTCGCGGCCTATCCTGAAGTCCACCCTTCGGCCAAGAGCGCCGAGGCGGACCTGGACAATCTGAAGCGTAAGATCGACGCCGGGGCGACCCGGGCCATCACCCAGTACGTTTTCGACGTGGATCTGTACCGCCGCTTCATGGACAGGGTGCGCGCCGCGGGCATTACCGTGCCGATTGTGCCGGGAATCCTACCAGTGACCAACTTCGCCACGGTCGTCCGCTTCTCCGGCGCCTGTGGGACGTCGGTGCCCAAGTGGATGCACGAGTTGTTCGACGGTCTGGACGCCGATCCCGAGAGCCGCAAGTTGGTCGCGGCCACCCTCGCGGCCGAGCAATGCCGGGCCCTCTATGACGACGGGGTCACTGACTTTCATTTCTATACCTTGAACCGGGCGGATTTGGTTTACGCCATCTGCCATATCCTCGGTGTCCGGGCCGCGAAGCCCGCATCCGACACCGACTCCGAACCCAAGACCGAGGGAGCCTCCGCATGAGCAAGTTTCTCGACCACCTTCGCGAGCGTGTCCTGCTGTGCGACGGCGGCATGGGGAGCCTCGTCCAGGCCATGGACCTGTCGCTGGAAGAGGATTTCCAAGGGCAGGAAAACTGCACGGAAATTCTGAACCTGACCCGCCCGGATGTGATCCGGGAGATTCATGGCCGGTACTACGACGCCGGCGCCGATTGCGTGGAGACCAACACCTTCGGCGGCTCCACCCTGACTCTGGCCGAATTCGGCCTCCAGAATCAGGCCCATGAGATCAACAAGCGGGCCGCCGAGATCGCCCGCGAAGCGGCGGAACACTACGCCGACGGCAAGGACCGTTTCGTCCTGGGATCCGTGGGGCCGGGTACCAAACTGCCCAGCCTGGGCCATATCGACTATGACACCCTGAAAGCGGCTGTGCGCATTCAGTGCGAGGGGCTGATTGATGGCGGCGCCGATGCCATTCTGATCGAGACCTGCCAGGATCCCCTGCAGTTCAAGGCCGCCATTAACGCCGCCAAGGCCGCTCGGCTTAAGTATGGCACCGATACGCCGATCATGTTGCAGGTCACGGTGGAAACCACGGGGACCATGCTGGTGGGCGCCGATATCGCCGCGGCCGCGACCGTCGCCCATTCCCTGGGCGTGGACAGCCTGGGCCTGAACTGCGCCACCGGCCCCCAGGAAATGAGCGAGCATGTGCGCTGGCTGGCGGAAAACTGGCCACACCTGATCACCTTGCAACCCAACGCGGGCTTGCCGGAACTGCTGGATGGCCAGACCCACTATCCGCTGACTCCGGCGGAACTGGGCGATTGGCACGGTCGTTTCATCAGCGAGGATCGGGTCAACTTGGTCGGCGGCTGCTGCGGCACCACGCCGGACCATATCGCCGCGGTCAATGCCAAGCTCGACGAACTGGGCAAGGGCAAGCGCCCGACTCCGGTCAAGAAAACCGTCCACTGGGTGCCCTCCGCGGCCTCCCTTTATGGGGCGGTGCCCCTGCGCCAGGAGAACGCCTTCCTGTCCATTGGCGAGCGTTGCAACGCCAATGGGTCCAAGAAGTTCCGGACCCTCCAGGAGAACGAGGACTGGGATGCCATCGTCGGCATGGCCCGGGAGCAGGTGAAGGAAGGCAGCCACACTCTGGACGTCTGTACCGCCTTCGTCGGCCGGAACGAAATCGCCGACATGACCGAGGTGATCACCCGCCTTCGCGGTGGCGTGCACGCGCCGCTGGTCATCGATTCCACCGAGACCCCGGTGATCGAAGCGGCGCTCAAGCTCTATGGCGGCAAGGCGATCATCAACTCCATCAACTTCGAGGATGGCGAGGAACTGGCCGAGGAACGCGTGAAGCTGGCCAAGGAATTTGGCGCTTCCGTCGTGGCTTTGACCATCGACGAAGAGGGCATGGCCAAGGATTGCGAGGGCAAGCTGCGCATCGCCAAACGCCTCTATGACTTCGCGGTGACCAAACACGGTCTACCCGCCAGCGATCTGATGTTCGACCCGCTGACCTTCACCATCTGCACGGGCAACGAGGATGACCGCAAGTTGGCCGTCGAGACCCTGCACGCCATCAAACGCATTTCCGAGGAAATGCCCGAAGTGCAGATCATCCTGGGCCTATCGAACGTCTCTTTCGGCCTGAAGCCCATCGCCCGACATGTGCTCAACTCGGTCTTTCTGGATCATGCGGTGAAGGCGGGGATGACCGGGGCCATCGTTCATATCTCGAAAATCGCGCCGCTGCACAAGATCCCCGAGGAGGAACTGAAGGCCGCCGAGGACCTGATCTTTGACCGCCGCGAGCCGGGCAAGGACCCCCTCCATGTTTTCATCGGCCTGTTCGAGGACCGGACCGAGGCCAAGAAGGAGGTCAAGCGCGCCGAGAAGGTGGAGGACCGACTGAAGCAGCGCATCGTCGACGGTGACCGTCTGGGCCTGGACGAGGACCTCGCCGAGGCCATGGAGACCTATCCGCCGCTGGACATCATCAACACCCTGTTGCTCGCTGGCATGAAGGTGGTGGGCGAGCTGTTCGGCGCGGGCAAGATGCAACTGCCCTTCGTGCTCCAGTCCGCGGAAACCATGAAAGCCGCGGTGGCCTATTTGGAGACCTTCATGGAAAAGGTGGAGGGCCAGGAGAAGGGGATTCTCGTGCTCGCCACCGTGAAGGGGGATGTCCACGACATCGGCAAGAACCTGGTGGACATTATCTTGTCGAACAACGGCTATAAGGTGGTGAACATCGGGATCAAGCAGCCCATCGCCTCGATCATCGCCGCGGCCAAGGAGCATGGGGCAGACGCCATCGGCATGTCGGGCCTGCTGGTGAAATCCACGGTGATCATGAAGGACAACCTGGCGGAACTGGCCCGGGAAGGCTTCAATACCCCGGTCTTTCTTGGTGGCGCGGCGCTGACCCGTGCCTTTGTCGAGGAGGACTGCGTGGCGGCTTACGCCACGGGTGGCCGGGTGGCCTATGCCCGGGACGCCTTCGATGGGTTGGACCTGATGGCCCGAGTCGTTGACGGGAAGTTCGACGAGCACCTGTCCGGGATTCAGGAGAAGCGCTCGGATCGGCCCTCCCGCAAGAAAGGCAAGGCCGAGGAGGGGATCGCCGATAACGACGACGTGACCGCGGATCAAGCCAAGGAGGGTGCGACACGTGGCTTCGTCGACCGTCCCGTGGATGCCGAGGAGGTCAAGCTCCGCCGGGCCGAGTTGGCAAAGGACCACGTTATCCCGACCCCACCCTTCTGGGGCGCCCGGGTGCTGGAGAACATCTCCCTGAAGTCGCTGGTGCCCTATATCAACGAAACCACCCTTTACCAATTCCAATGGGGGTTCCGGAAGACGGGCAAGACGCGGGCTGAATGGAAGGGGTGGGCCGAGGAAAACGTCCGCCCAATCATGTTCGATATGCTCAAGCGCTGTTCCCAAGAGAGCATCCTCGAACCCAAGGCCGTCTACGGGTACTGGAAAGCCGCCAGCGAGGGGGACGCCATCGTCTTGTTCGACGAGGACGGCGCGACGGAAGTGGGCCGCTTCGACCTGCCCCGCCAGAACAAGGAGGGCGGCATCTGTATGGCCGACTTCGTCCGCGACGTGGATAGCGGCGAGCGAGACGTGATCGGCCTGCAAGCCGTGACCGTGGGGGCCAAGGCTTCCGAGGTGGCTCAGGCCTGGTTCGAGGAAAACAAGTACAAGGACTACCTCTACCTGCACGGCATCTCGGTTGAGACGGCGGAGGCCATGGCCGAATACGTTCACAAGCGGATCCGCGCCGAACTGGGCTTCGCCACCGAGGACGCGCGCGATGTGGAGCGCCTGTTCAAGCAGGACTATCGGGGGTCCCGATATTCCTTTGGCTATCCGGCCTGCCCGAATCTGGGTGACCAGCAGCTGTTGCTGGATCTGCTTGGGGCCAACCGGATCGGACTCTCTCTGTCCGACGAGGACGAGTTGGTCCCCGAGCAGTCGACGTCGGCGGTGGTGCTGCTGCATCCCCAGGCGAAGTATTTTCGTGTGTGATCAGGTGCGGGGGGTTTCACGCCCCCCGTTCCACCGTCCGGTCAATTTATTGGACAATTCTAAAATAGCCCTTTCGCTTTTTCCTGATATCAAGAAACAACTTAGGAGTTTCCGGCCTCCTTCAATGAAATAATTACGAGGAGAATCTTCAATCTTGGATTGATAATCCGTCGTCTAACGGTCGGCGTTTCAGCATATCCGGCAACTTATAGTGTTTTACTATCGAATCAGTATGAGTCGTTTCAGCTCTACTATTTTACCGCGTGTTGAAATGGCATTGATAACCACTATGATGGAATTCCAGCTTGGCGTGCATCGATCGGGAGATGGGCCGCCGCGGCGCTCTGGAGGTGGCGATGAAAGCATCCGGTATGGACAAAGCATGGGGCTATTTTGAAAACCTCTTTAAGGCTGATGAGCAAGATGAGTTGATTGCTTCCCTTCAAAGCGTGTTAAATTTCTATTCCGTTAAATATTTTGCTTACCTAGGTCTAAATTTTGGTACAGGCCATATTCATCCAATACCGATTTCGACGTATCCACAAGAGTGGTGCGATCGCTATTTAGAGAATGTTTATTATTCCTTTGATCCCGTTATTCAAGAAGCACGAGAAAATAACTTACCTTTCGAATGGGGGGACGTGGGGTATCGAAGTAAGCTTTCGAAAATACAGAAATTATTTTTTAACGAGGCTTCCGAATTTGGAATTGAGGGCGGTTTGACGTTCCCAATGCACGGAGTTCAAAATCAGCTTTCCTCCATGAGTATCGCTTGGTCCGATAATCCGGACTTGGACCTTTATGGAAAAAATATGCTGCAGCTGGCCGCCATGCATTTCCATGTCCGGCAAGTGGAGATTATTCGGCGTGGTTCCAGCGTGAATGCGATGAATGCCAAGTTATCTCCTAGGGAAATGGAGTGTTTGACCTGGGCCGCCAATGGCAAAAGTGCTTGGGAGACCGGTACAATCCTCTCCCTGTCCGAACATACTGTCCGGGAATACCTTGGCAACGCCATGCGTAAACTGGATTGCACCAGCCGGGAACAAGCTGTCGTCACCGCCGTTATGAAAGGGCTCATCACCCCCTAGTTGGCAACCCCCCGGGGCGGGGGGATACGCTTTGACCACCATACCGGTTTTCATTGAGGTCCAAACATACCTCATGGGAGCTGAGACAATGATGATTCTGGTCGAGGGGGCGCGCTATCATGCTTTTCAACATGCGATTGATGAGATGCACCGCTTGCGGGCGAGAGTGTTTGATGATCGCCTTGGGTGGGAGGTGACTGTCGAGAATGGGCGGGAAGTTGATCGGTTCGATGATCTGCGTCCCGACTATCTCATTCGCACCGATGAGTCCGGTATCGCCACGGCCTGTGTCCGGTTGTTGCCAACCACGGGAAGCAATATGCTGCGGGATGTCTTCCCGGAACTGGCCGGTGATAAAGGCGCCCCCGCGTCGCCCCGCATATGGGAGAGCAGCCGTTTTTGTGTTGATCACGCCTCCGCCGGTCTGCGTCAGGGCGGTTTGAAGGCCACCACGTTTGAATTGTTTGCCGCCATGATCGAATATGGGCTCTACCGTGGCGCCGAATCCATCGTCACCGTCACGGACCTGCGTATGGAAAAAATACTGGTTCGGGCTGGGTGGCCTTTGCATCGTCTCGCCGACCCTCGGCAAATCGGGGTGACCAAAGCCGTGGCGGGTTGTGTCGACATCACCACCTCCGCTCTTGCCACCGTGCGGGAAAGGGGTGGATTGGCGTCCTCCCCGGTTCTCGTGGCGCCCGTTTACGAGGTGGCCGCGTAATGAGAAAGGACAATGTCGTTAGTATTCGTGCGCTCCAGCAGGATCTTCAGGAAGAGGGTACCAGCCATCAGGTCATCATGGAACGAATCGTGACCTGCCTGGAATACCTGTCTTACCGCGCATCCGCCGTGGGCGCGGTCGAGACTTATAACCTGATCGAGGTTTCCATTCTGGCCGCGAAGCAGGAGAAGGAACGACTGTAGTCTCGAAGCCGAATCGGACGGAAGCGTTCCGCGCTTCCGTCCAGTTTGGTCGTTCGCCCCTGGACCGAATGGAGGACGGATGCCATCCCGCAAGGGACTCGATGTTTCTTAATTGGCGGTGGACAGGAAATTATTCTTGTTCTAGCTTTTATTATCCTTTTATTTATTGGAGCATATGGACGTGGTGAAGCGATATTCCTCGAAGAACCCGGATCCGATCGATGTCTCCGTGGGGCGCCGTATTCGCCTGCGCCGAAGACTCCTGAAAATGTCCCAAGACACGCTCGCCTTGGCCATTGGGGTGACGTTTCAACAGATACAGAAATATGAAAAGGGTGAAAACCGGGTGGGCTGTGGCCATCTCTGGGATTTCGCCGATGCCTTGCAAGTCGAGATCTCCTTCTTTTTCGAGGATTTGGAGATGATCGACCGGTCACGGACCCTCGTTCCAAGGGTCCAGGCGGAGGAGGGGATGGCGGTGCCACCACCCTCCCTGCCAGCGGATCCAGCCTCCCGCACCGAAACACTTGAGCTGTGCCAATTCTTCTGGAAGTTGAAACCAGACACACGTCGGGCTTTCCTGGAATTTCTGACCATTGCATCCGATTCGGTTCCGCGTGTGGATGATGGAGCAAGCGGCGGCCAAAGCGCGGCTTGAAGGTCATAATTATTATCATTTGGCGGACCATTTCCCGGGGGACATAATTCTTCGGCCAGCGCGGCTTACCCGGGGCAAAGCCTTGGTTTCGACCTTTTAGCCAAGGGTTATGGTCACAAAGTATGGTCACAAAGTATGGTCTCACGGAGGGCGGAGATATTCTCCGGGCCATCCGATCGCCGTCGACCAGACCGCGCGGGCGGCCTCATTGGGAATGTGAAGCTGAAGCTCCGAGACGGACCGCGGGATATCGGGCATGAAAATTGTTGGTTTCTATAAAATTTTATGAATATTTTTCATGGAGATGGGGTCCTTCTCGCGACCGGGACGTTGGTTTGGGGGCCGATCAATTATATGGCTTTGCCGAGGGTTGATTGAATACAATGGGCGGCGCACTCTTTCGCCGGGTGGCCGCTGATGAGAGTGGGGAACTGACGTGGATTCGGACGAATACCTGTTCCTTGAGGAGGACGATCCGCCCCCCGATGACGATGGACCGTCGGAGGAAGGCTGGACGGTTCTGATCGTCGACGACGATGAGGAAGTCCACCGCCTAACCCGGCTGGTTTTGCGTGACTTTGTCTATGAGAACAAGCGGCTCGTCTTCCTATCGGCCCATTCCGGGGCCGAGGGGGAAGAGGTTTTACGCGCCAACGATGATGTGGCCGTCGCCTTTCTCGATGTCGTCATGGAAAGCGATGATGCTGGCTTGCGGTTGGCTCGGACGATCCGTCAAGACATGGGCAACTCCAAGATCCGACTGGTCCTGCGGACCGGCCAACCCGGTCAGGCACCAGAGCAGGAGGTGATCCTGCGTTATGACATCAACGACTACCGGTCCAAGACCGAATTGACCGAAGCGCGCTTGGTAAGCACTTTGGTGTCCTCCTTGCGTTCCTATCAGCAGATTGATGCCCTGGAACGGGAATGGCGGGTTCTCGCGGAGGCCAAGGGGGCGCTGGAAGAACGGGTCGCGGAGCGGACCAAGGAGTTGCGGGAGAGTGAAAACCGCCTTCGGTCCATTCTGGACGCCTCCCTGCTGCCCATCCTGGTCACCAATGAGGTGGGCGACGAGATCTATTTTATGAATGACCGAACCGGCGAACTGCTGGGACTGTCTCAGGCGGAGGCCCGGAGTCAGGGTCTATCCGCCCTATGGGTGGATTCACGCGACGGAGACCGTATCTTTCGGATGGCCCGGGAGCGGGGGCGAATTCCCGATTGGGAATGTCGCATGCGTGGGACTGGAGGGCGGGAATTCTGGGCCCTGGTCTCGGCGATCCGGATGACCTATGAGGGGAAGCCCGCCGTCTTCCTGTCCTTCAATGATATCTCCGCCCGCAAGGTCATGGAAGAGGACCTGAAGCGTCTGGCCTTGACCGATCCCCTGACCGGAGTGGGCAACCGCCGCATGCTTTTGGACAGGGGGGGCGAGGAAGTGCGCCGCGCGCGCCGGGATGGCGGGTGGTTAACGGCGATCATGGTCGATCTGGATCATTTTAAATCCGTCAATGACACCCTTGGCCATGCCGCCGGGGATGAAATCCTGCGAGGGCTTGCCGCCACGGTTTCCGATCTGCTGCGTGATGTGGATATCTTCGCGCGCATGGGTGGGGAGGAATTCGCGGTCCTTCTCCCCTCCACCGGCTTGTCCGAAGGGGCGCGCGTCGCCGAACGAATCCGCGAGGCCTGTGCCACCAAGGTATTTAACGGCTTGGGGGCGGACGCCCCCCTGATTGTCACGGTTAGCCTGGGGGTGGCATCCCTCGACGCGCTCGATGGGGGCGTGGAGGATCTGTTGATCCGGGCCGATAGCGCGCTCTATCAGGCTAAGTCGGGTGGGCGAAACCGCGTGGAAATCCAAATCTGCGAGAGTACCTAGGACATCGACCCAAATGAAGGCTTTAGCCAGAGTTTGGAAAGTTGATGCATAAACAAAGGTCTAGTGTATCGTCCGATGACTCTTTTGAAAACGTCGGTGTCCTAGATCACGTCGCGATCAAATGGGGTCATTCCCTCTCCTCGTTCGATCGCGGGGGCGTGATCTCGAGCCGGCTTCTCCGGGGCGAACAGGGGCGAGTCTTCCGTTTGGGAAATCCTTAATACACTGAAAGATAAGTCATTTTTATATTGCATCCGCGTAATGTGACAAATTGCGCACTGGGTGCGGTTTTTCTTGGCGAAAGCGCACAAAGCGCGCATATTTGATTTTGGAGACACGAAGGAATTCACGAAAAGAGGGGGATCACGATCCCGTTTCAGACCGGAGAATGCCTCTCGCGGCCCAGGTTCCTAGCGGTGTAATTGCCGCTTCAGGCAAATATTCCCGAATGGAAAAGGAAGCCCCTACAATGAATGCCATCATCGTGTATCCCGCCGCGTACCATGGGGAAACCCGGGTCGTGCACGCGGGGATCGAGAGCCAACCGGAGGCTATCCTAACGAAGGTCGTTACCCCGCTCACGGAACTGCGGGAAGCGAGCCTTCACATGGAACACGCCCTTGAACAAGTCCGAGACGTGGTTGATCGCCTTAACGCCGACCAACTTCGGGCCGGAGAGCGGGCCGCCTGTCTCGGCTATCTGAGTGGCACCCTGAGCGATCGCATGGGGGACCTGTGTCGGGAAACGGAAAACTTCGTGAGCTTTTTGCGCGGTTAGGGATTTCGGAGAGGCAAAGCCCTATTCTATTCGCCTTCCGATTCAAATTTCAGGGCGGCGCCATTGATGCAATAGCGTTGACCTGTCGGTTGCGGGCCGTCGTCGAAGACATGGCCAAGGTGCCCATCGCATTTGGCGCAATGGATTTCCGTGCGCGGGTAGATCAGCTTGTGATCGGTATCGGTGCCCAGGGCGTCCCCTTCGATAGGGCGTGTGAAACTGGGCCAACCCGATCCGCTGTCATATTTGTCCGCTGTCTGGAACAGGGGCGCCCCGCATCCGGCGCAATGGAAGACTCCAGGCCGCTTCTCTTCGTTCAAGGGGCTGGTCCAGGCGGGTTCGGTGCCATGCCGGCGGAGCACTCGAAACTGGTCTCCCGTTAGGGTGTTCCGCCAGTCCTCCTCGGACATGGTCTTGGGGGAGGGTGTCTTGGGGTCGCTCATGGCATCATCCTTTCTCCGCGTCACGGCGGTTCCGACGATCCGCTCGGACCCATGTGGGGCGGCGAGGGCGGGCTGTCCAGGGGAAGGCCGCCAGCGGAGTCCCCATAAGGGAGTCCCCAAGGAATTCCACAAGGGACTCCATCGCCTCGGTTCGGGGACGCGCCATTTTCTGCCGGTCTAGGCGGTCGAGGGCGCCCAGGGGCCTTAAGCTCTCGCCGGTCGGACCCGCCGCCACCGGTCATCATCACCTGGGCTACGATCGCAGCGGTCAGGCCGTCGAACAGGTGACCCTTCAGGCTGTCCGGCAAGCGCGCTCCTACCCGAACGCGCGCCGCTTGGAGGAACTGAAATTTCCAAGCAGAAAATTAACTGAAACAAAAATTTTACCGCGGTGCGGTGGTGAGGCTGGTCACGGAGGCCGTTTTTGATTATGAATCGATGTTTCGTGACCGTTTCGTATCAATCCATCCGCCTCGTCTTTCCCAAATCTCCGGACAGTCCTTCGTCCCCCAATCCAGGCCTTGATCCCATGGCGCAAGATCGGACCAACCCCCGTCTCGTATTGCGTGGAATCGTCAAGCGATTCCCGGGCGTTCTCGCTAATGACCATGTGGATCTAGAGGTTTACCGCGGCGAGATTCACGCTCTGTTGGGGGAGAATGGCGCGGGCAAAAGCACGTTGGTGAAGATCATTCATGGTGTTCTCGCCGCGGACGAGGGGGAAATCCTGTGGGAGGGCGAACCCGTCGCCCCCCGCAATCCGGCGGAGGCCCGGGCCTTGGGCGTGGGCATGGTTTTCCAGCATTTCTCCCTCTTTGATTCCCTGACCGTGGCCGAAAACGTTCAATTGGCCATGGATGGCGCTCGGGATCTGGAGGTCATCGCCAAGAGGGTGCGGGATGTGTCCGCCCATTATGGCCTGTCCATTGATCCGGAGCGCCATGTGCACGATTTGGCCGTGGGCGAGCGCCAGCGGGTGGAAATCGTCCGCTGCCTCATGCAGAATCCCCGCCTGCTGATCATGGACGAGCCCACCAGCGTGCTCACCCCACAGGAGGCCGAAGACCTCTTCAAGGTCCTGCGCCGTCTGGCGGACGAAGGGGTTTCGGTCCTGTACATTTCCCACAAGCTGGCGGAAATCCGAGTCCTCTGCCACCAGGCCACGGTGCTGCGGGCGGGCAAGGTCGTGGGGACCCAGGACCCTCGGACCTGCTCGTCCAAGGACCTCGCCAGGATGATGATCGGCGATGACCTGGCGGCCCTTGAACGCCGGGCGCCCAAGGTCTCCGGAGCGGTCCGGCTGAAGGTGGACAATCTGTCCATGGCCTCGGACACGCCCCATGGGGTGGACCTGCGCCATGTTTCCCTGGAGGTGGCCGCGGGGGAGATTCTGGGGATCGCCGGGGTGGCCGGGAACGGACAGAATGTACTGCTTTCCGCCCTGTCCGGCGAACATCACGCCGCCCGGGGCGAGTCTGTCCGCATCGAGGGTAAACCCGTGGGGCACCTGGGTCCCCGGGAGCGCCGGGACCTGGGTCTGGCCGTGGTCCCCGAGGAACGCCTGGGCCGGGGCACCGTGCCCGAACTCTCCCTGGCCGATAACGCCCTGCTGTCGAGTTATGGCAAGGGGAACCTGGTCACCCGGGGGTTCGTCGACCACGAGCGGTCCCATGGCTTGGCCGAACACATCATCACGTTGTTCGGAGTGCGCGCCGTGGGGGCCAAGGCCGCGGCCCGGAGCCTGTCGGGCGGCAACCTTCAGAAGTTCATCATTGGCCGGGAGATCTTGCAGAATCCCACCCTATTGGTGGCCAGTCAACCGACCTGGGGCGTCGATGCCGGGGCGGCCGCCGCCATCCACCGGGCGCTGCTGGATCTGCGGGACAAGGGTGCGGGGATTCTGGTTATCAGCCAGGACCTGGATGAGTTGTTCGCCATTTCCGACCGCATCGCCGTGATCTGCGCCGGGCGTCTATCCGAGGCCCGCCCCGCCCACGAGGCCACCCTGGAGCAGGTGGGGTTGATGATGGGGGGGCTGTTCGATCCACCGGAACCTGGCGGGTCGGTCTCTGGTGGGCCAGAATCTCGAGGGATGGAGGTTTTATCATGAACGGCCGTTCCGTCGGCTTCCTCACCCTCGAACCCAGGGCCCATGCCTCGCGCCATTGGGTATGGGGCGCTCCCCTTCTGGCTGTCGCCTTGACCCTGGTTGTCGGGGCGATTCTTTTCGCCGCCCTGGGCAAGGATCCCATCGCCGCCTTGGTCGGCTTTTTCATCACCCCCCTGACCTCGGCCTATGGTCTGGCGGAACTGGGCGTGAAGGCCGCGCCCCTGGCCATGATCGCCGTTGGACTGGCCGTGGGCTTCCGGGCCAACGTGTGGAATATCGGGGCCGAGGGGCAGTTGACCATGGGCGCCATCATGGCCGGAGGTTTCGTGCTGTCGGTCAATCACCTGAGCGGGTTTTGGATTCTGCCCCTGGCCGTGGTCTTCGGCGCCCTGGGTGGGGCCCTCTGGGCGGCCATCCCGGCTTGGTTGAAGACCCATTTCAACGCCAATGAAATCCTGACCAGCCTGATGCTCACCTATGTGGCGCAACTTCTGCTGAACTGGTTGGTCCACGGCCCCTGGCGCGACCCCGCTGGGTTTAATTTCCCGGAAAGCGAAGTCTTCAGTCCCTCGGCCACCTTGCCGATCCTGTGGGAAGGAACCCGCCTACACCTGGGCGTGGCCATCGCGGTCATCGCCGTTCTGGCCATCTGGGTGTTGTTGAGCAAATCCTTTCTGGGATTCCAGATCAAGGTCATGGGGTTGGCCCCCCGGGCCGGAGCCTACGCCGGATTCAGCCTACGCAAGGTGGTCTTGACCGTCCTGCCCCTGTCCGGCGCCCTGGCCGGGATGGCCGGATTCTTCGAGGTGGCCGGACCCATCGGACAGCTTCAACCGGCGATCAGCCCCGGCTATGGCTTCACCGCGATCATTGTCGCCTTTCTTGGGCGGTTGCATCCGGTCGGGATCCTGTTCGCCGCTTGTTTCATGGCCCTGACCTATCTGGGTGGGGAAAGCGTGCAGATGTTCATGGGCTTGCCCCTGGCCGTGACCGGCCTGTTCCAAGGCATGATTTTATTCTTCCTTTTGGGTGCCGACGTGCTGATCCGCTTCCGGATCCGCATCGGCGCCCCCCGTCCGGGAAAGGCCGCCTGACATGGAGATGGATCTGGGAACCACCGCCGCCATCGCCACCGCCATGGCGCGGGCCGCCACGCCACTGGCGCTCGCCGCCGTTGGTGAACTGGTGAGCGAGAAGTCGGGGGTCTTGAACCTGGGCGTGGAGGGCATGATGCTGGTGGGGGCGGTTTCCGCCTTCGCCGTCACCGCGACCACGGGCAATCCGGTCCTCGGCATGGTCGTGGCCATGGCCGCGGGCATGCTCATGGCCCTGCTGTTCGGCTTCCTTACCCTTGGGCTTTTGGCCAATCAGGTGGCCACGGGCCTAGCCCTGACCATTTTTGGCGTGGGTTTGTCCGCCTTTGTCGGCAAGGGCTTCGTTGGTACTCCCCTGCCGGGCCTGCCGTCCCTCGACATTCCCTTCCTCTCCGATATCCCGCTGATCGGACCCGTTTTCTTCGGTCAGGATCCCCTGGTTTATGTCAGCGTCGCCATCATCGCGGCGGTTTCCTGGTTCCTCAACCGCACCCGGGGGGGCCTGATTCTGAGGGCGGTCGGTGAAAACCACGACGCCGCCCATGCTATTGGTCATGGAGTCATCGCCACCCGTTACCGGGCCGTGTTATTTGGTGGCGCCATGAGCGGGCTGGCCGGTGCCTATCTGTCCCTGGTCTACACACCCATGTGGATCGAAAACATGAGCGCCGGTCGAGGCTGGATCGCCCTGGCCTTGGTGGTTTTCGCCACCTGGAAACCCTGGCGCCTTCTCCTGGGCGCCTATCTGTTCGGCGGGGTAACCATTGCCCAGCTCCATGTTCAAGGCTTGGGGGTGAACATCCCCAGCCAATTGATGTCCATGCTGCCCTATCTGGCGACCATTCTGGTGCTCGTGCTGATTTCCCGGGACGCGACGCGCATTCGCTTGAACGCGCCCGCCTGCATCGGCAAGGTATTCCATCCGGAGCGATGATCCGTGTCCCTGGGGAAAGGCCTTGTTCATTATTCGTTTTCCCTTCGCCGCCTTACTGACTGAAAGGACTCATGACGTGAGCATTTCGACCAAACGCATGTTCGCCGCGGTGGCCCTGGCCGCGGGCTTGGCGACCGGCGCGGCTCAGGCCGCCGATCCGGTCAAGGTGGGCTTCATCTACGTTGGCCCCGTTGGTGACCACGGATGGTCCTACCAGCACGACCAGGGCCGCCAGGCCCTCCAGGAGGCCCTGGGCGACCAGGTCGAAACCTCCTTCGTGGAAAGCGTGCAGGAGGGCGCCGACGCCGAACGGGTGATCCGTCAGTTCGCCGCCAATGGCTTTGATCTGGTCTTCACCACGTCCTTTGGCTTCATGAACCCGACCCTGAAAGTCGCCCAGCAGTTCCCGGATGTGAAGTTCGAGCACGCCACGGGCTACAAGCGGGCAGACAACTTGGCGACCTACGCCGCCCGTTTCTACGAGGGGCGTTATGTGATCGGAACCATCGCGGGAATGATGACCAAGTCCAATACGGTGGGCTACATCGCGTCCTTCCCCATCCCCGAGGTGGTCCGTGGCATCGACGCCTTCACCTTGGGCATGCAAGCCGTCAATCCGAAGGCCACCGTCAAGGTGATTTGGGTGAACTCCTGGTATGATCCGGGCAAGGAGCGCGAGGCCGCCGAGACCCTGATCGCTCAGGGCGCCGACATCCTGTCCCAGCACACCGACAGCCCCGCGCCGATCCAGGTCGCCGAGGAAAAGGGGGTCCACGCCTTTGGACAAGCCTCCGACATGAGCCGGTTTGGCCCCAAGGCCCATCTGACCGCCATCGTCGACAATTGGCGCGATTACTACATTGCCCGGACCAAGGCCGTCATCGACGGAACTTGGACGTCAGAGGACACCTGGGGTGGACTGGCCTCGGATATGGTCCATATCTCCGAGTACAACTCGGAAGTCCCCGAGGACGTGGTCGCCAAGGCCGAGGAGGTCCGCGAGGCGATCATCGCCGGAACCCTCCACCCCTTCGCCGGCCCGATCAAAAACCAGGCCGGAGAGGTGGTCGTGCCCGAGGGCGAAACCCTGTCCGATGAGAAGCTGCTGTCCATGGATTGGTACGTGGAGGGCGTACAGGGCGAACTACCCAAGTAGGCCTTCACGTCTTGCCTGGGCACGGGTCTCGGGCGTTTGGACCAAGCGACACCTCCTCCGGAAACGAAGGAGGTGTTTTTTATTGGCTCAATTCGCGTTTCGTAGGTGTATCACGCGCCCATGGCAGCCGCGATGCATCGCCGTGGGGTTGGATTGGCGCTGAGAGCGACGAGATGGAACCACTTCAGATAGCTGGTCAGGTATTTTGTGGCGATGCCACG
>JAIOYK010000065.1 GCA_021741145.1 Rhodospirillum sp.
GCCACCGACTTCCGTGGCTGCGTCAACCCCTCGATCTTCGACGCGGGCGCGGGCATCCAGCTCGACGAGACCTTCGTGAAGGTCGTGTCCTGGTACGACAACGAATACGGCTACACCTGCAACATGCTGCGCTTCGTCGAGCACGTCGCGAAGTAGGGCCCTTGTTGATGGGGGCGGGGCGTCGCGCTTCCGCCCCTTACGCAAAGATTGGAAAACCCCGGGATCGGCGACGGTCCCGGGGTTTTTTCTTGGGCTGGGCGGCGGTCCGCTCATGGAGTGTCCTCGAAGAGGACCGCCCTGGCGGGATCGAGGACGAGGAGCATGGCTTCGTTCCGGGTCATTCCAGGACGAAGCGCGGGATGGGCATGGCGGACGCCGTAAGTCGGGGCCAGGGTCGCGGGATCCCTGTCCGCGGGAGGTCATTTCAACTTGTTTTGGCAATGCCTGTTCACTTTGGCCTTCGCAAGGTGCCAAGCCTTCTGTCTGGAGGTTTACAAGGCCGCGATCAAATTCAATTCACGGGAATAGTTTTCACGAAAAATCGAGATTATTATAAAATTGCGATATTAAAAACCATAGCGGACTGTTAAAATCTTGGTTGACCGATACAAGGTCACCCCGTGGCCGGATGTCCCGGGGCATGAAGGACAATGGAGGGCTTCCAATGAAAAAACTGATTATCGGCGTCTTGGGCGCGATCCTGGTCTCGTCCGTCGCCCTGGCGGAGGACAAAGTGGTCGAGATGACGTTCTCCCACGACCTCCCGACCCATCATCCGTTGCATGCCGAAGGCTTCCAGATCTGGGCCGACAGCATCGAGGCGGACTCGAACGGGACCCTCAAGATTGGCTTTTACCCCGCGGGGCAATTGGGGAAGGCCGAGGACGAATACGATCTGGCCAAATTCGGCATCGCTGATTTCGTTTGGGCCAATCCGGGCCATACGCCGGGCAAGTTTCCCATCATAGCCCTGGGCGAACTGCCCTTTTTCATCAAGGACGGCATCGGCGGCACCAAGGCATTCAACGAATGGTACGCCGCCTATAAGGACAGCGAGATGGGCGACGTGAAGTTCTGCATCGTGCACCTGCATGATCCCGGTACGCTTCACAGTCGACAGGAAATCCGCGGACCCGAGGATTTGAAGGGCAAGACCATCCGTCCGGCCAATGGCACCATTGGGCGCCTGATCAAGTCCCTGGGCGGATCCTCGGTCCAGGTCGGTCCCTCGGAGGCACGGGAGGTTCTCGAGCGTGGCGCCGCGGACGGCATCACCTTTCCCTGGCGGTCCATTTCCATTTTCGGCATGGACGACGTGGTCCCCTATCACTTGGATATGCCCCTGTACGTGACGAACTTCATCATTGTCATGAATAAGAAGCGCTATGAGTCCCTGTCCGACGCTCAAAGGGCGGTGATCGACAACCATTGCAATCCGGAATGGGCGGCGAAAATGGTCGCCGGTTGGGTCGCCTTCGACAGTGAGGGGAAACGCCTGTTCAAGGAAAATCCCGAGCAACACGTCGTTGAGCCGACTGTCGAGGAATTGGCGCGCTGGAAGGCGGCGTCGGCCTTCCTGCTCGCGGATTGGAAGCAGACGGCAACGGCGAAGGGCCTGGACGCCGACGCGATTTATAACGCCTTCGTCGAGCGTCTCGAGGCCCATGATGCCAAGTTCTGAAGGCGGGGCGGCGAGGGCGACGCCGGGACTTCATCTGGTGGAATGGGCGGCCGCGCTTCTCATGGGCGCGGTCACCCTGCTGGTTTTCGTCTCCGCGGTCATGCGGTACGTCGTCGCGACGCCCATCCCCGATGCCCATGACCTGGGGCGATTGGCGCTGGGCGTGGCGATCTTCTGGGGCGTGGCCAGCGTGAATTACGCGGGCAGTCATATCACCGTGGATCTGGTCTACGAGATGCTGGGCCGAAGGGGGCGGCTGGCGATGGATCTGGTCGCCACCGCCCTGGTGCTTGGTTCCTTCGCGGTGTTGACGGTGATGATGGGACACAACGCCGCCGATGTTTATGCCTCGGGCGAGTATTCCTATGACCTGAGGCTGCCCATCTGGCCCGCCTATTGGTTGATGGTGGCGGGGGCGGGGCTTGCGACCTTGACGACCGCGGGCCGCCTTTGGTGGCTGGTTCGGACTGGGGTGGTCGGGGACGGAAATCGGGGCATCCCTGCTCCGGACGGTGTTTAGGGAGCGGGTGATGGACCGGGAAACGGTAACGATTCTGGGATTTGTGGCCCTATTTGTCATGATGGTGATCCGCGTGCCGATCGCCATCGCCATGAGCCTCGTGGGGATTGGCGGCTTCGCGGCCATTGTTGGTGTGGATCAAGCTCTGCGGCTGGTGTCGCTCTCGCCCCTGTCGACAGCGACCACCTATCACCTGGGCATGATCCCCATGTTCATTTTGATGGGGGCTTTCGCGACCCGGTCGGGGATGAGCCGGGAGCTCTTCCGGTCCGCGGAAGCTTGGTTGGGGCATCGGCGGGGTGGGCTGGCCTTGGCGACAATCGCATCCTGCGCGGGATTCGCGGCTATTTCCGGGTCTTCCATCGCCACGGCGGCGACTTTGACAAAGGTCGCGCTACCGGAAATGCGCCGGGCTGGATACGCGGATTCCGTGTCCTCTGGCGTGATCGCCGCGGGCGGGACCGTGGGCATCCTTATCCCCCCATCCATCGTCCTGGCCGTCTATGGCATCATCACGGAACAGGATATCGGCGCCCTGTTCATGGCCGGGATGGTTCCTGGGTTACTGGCCGTGGGCCTGTATATGCTCACCGTATCGGTCATCGCCCGCCTGCGTCCGGGGGCCATGCCCGTCGGCCCCAGGAGCGGGTGGCGTGAACGCTTCACCAGTTTGCGGGATGTTTGGGCCATCGCCCTGCTGTTCCTTTTGGTCGTGGGCGGCATTTACGCCGGGATCGTGACGCCGACGGAGGCCGCGTCCCTGGGCGCCGTGGGGGCCCTGGTGATCGGATTGGTCCGGCGCCGCCTTGATTGGACCGGAATCCGAGAGTGCCTGATCGAAAGCCTGCGCATCTCCATTTCAATCTTCTTCGTCTTCATCGGCGCCCTGTTGTTCTCCTACTTCCTCGCCATCACGCGGACGCCCCAAACCGTGGCGGCCTATCTGACCAGTCTGCCGGTCGATCCCACCGTGATCATGGTCCTGATCCTGCTGCTCTACTTGGTTTTGGGGTGTGTCCTGGACAGCATGGCGATGGTCGTGCTGACGGTGCCGATCCTGTTCCCGGTGGTGACGGGCCTGGGCTACGATCCCATCTGGTTTGGCGTAATGGTGGTCATGGCCATCGAATTGGGGCTGATCACGCCGCCCATCGGCATGAACGTCTTTGTCATCAATTCCGTCGAACGCGACATAGGCCTAACCACGATCTATCGGGGTCTCCTGCCGTTTATCGCCGTGGACATCCTGCGCGTGGGACTGCTGCTGGCTTTTCCCTCCATCGCCCTGTTTCTGCCCAACCTGATGTAACCCTCTGGCCTCGCGGACGGAGCCGGTCCAGGGAGCGGGGGAGCGCGGCCCCCTACACGCCCAGCCCCGCGGCCCATCGCTCCAGAATGGCGTGGACGGCTTCGGGCCGTTCGATCGGGGCGAAATGGCCCGCGTTCTCGACGATTTCCAACGTCGCGCCGGGGATGGCCTCGGCCATTTCAGCGTGGTGTTCCGGTGGGCTCCAGCTGTCCTGCTGGCCGACGATCAGCATGACCGGGCAGGTCAATGTCGGAAGCACCGGCGCCGCGTCGGGCCGGGTGAGCAGGGCCTGGATCTGGCGGGCGTGGATCTCCGGATTCATGCGCGCCACCATCTTGGTCAGGACCCCCATCAGATCACCGTCCTTGTGGCGGCCCGGGTGAACCATGGGCGGCAGCCAAGCCTCGGCGACGGCGGGCATGCCTTTTTCTTGGCCCAGGGCCGTCAGGGCATGGCGGAGACCCTCCTCGCCGGGTTTGGCGGGGTGGATGCCCGTATCGAGCAAGGCCAGGCCGACGATCCGGTCCGGGGCTTGGCGGGCCATCTCCAGGGCCACCCGGCCGCCCATGGAATGTCCGACCACGGCCAGGGGACCCGGATGGCGGTCGAGCATGTCCTGGGCCATGGCCGCGATGGAATCCTGGGTGGTCAGGTCGCCGATCACGGTGGGCAGGGGGGCGGTCAGGTCCTCCAGGATCACTTTCCAGACCACGGCATCGGACAAAAGGCCAGGCAGAAACAACAGGGTCGCGGACATGGATGGAGAGTCCCTTCGCGTGAATTCATGGGAGGGAAGGCGCTGCGTCCGGAGGATGAGGCGATCATAGCAGCCGCGGCCAATCCGACAACGGGGACTTTTCGCCGCGGCCCGCTCTGGACAGGACCGGGGGGACGCCCGTCTAATGGCCTCCCCTAAAACGGAGGTACCGGCATGTTCCTGGTTTGTGGCGAAGCCCTGTTCGATGTCTTCGTCGTCGAGGACCGGCCTGATGGCCTGACCCTCGACGCCCGTCCCGGCGGGTCGCCTTTCAACGTCGCTATTGGCCTCGCCCGGCTGGGCTGGCCCGTGTGGGGACTGATGGGCCTGTCCGCGGATTTCTTCGGCGACCGGCTACGGGCCGTCCTGGCCAAGGAAGGCGTCGGGCTCGTTCCGCTGCCCGACAGGCGGGCGCCGACCAATCTGGCCGTGGTGCGCCTGGACGACCGGGGCGTACCCGCCTATTCCTTCGGCGTGCCGGAAACCGCGGACCAGTCCATTCTTCCCGGAGACCTGCCGGACCTGCCCGACAGCATCCGCGCCATCCACCTGGGCTCCATCGACACGGCCTTGGAGCCGGTGGGCTCGGCCCTGTTGGCCCTGGCCCAAAGGGAGACGGCGCGCCGGTTTATCGCCTACGACCCCAATGTCCGGTTGACCGTGGAACCCGATCCGGAGATCTGGCGCCGGACCTTGGACAATCTGGCGCCGCTGGTCGATCTGATGAAGATCTCCACGGAGGATTTGGACCTGCTTTACCCTGGGAGGGATCCGGAAGAGGCCGCCCATTCCTGGCTGGCCCTGGGTCCCGGACTGGTTGTGATCACCGATGGGGAGAAGGGAGCCCGAGCCTGGACCGGTCGGGTCAGCCTGTCCTTGCCCTGCCATCCGGGTCCCTTGGTGGATACGGTGGGGGCGGGGGATACCTTTCAGGCGGGTCTTCTAGCGGCGCTGGCGGAAATGGGCCATCTGTCCCGGGAGGGACTCGCCTCCCTGGATCGGGAGCGCTTGGCCGCGGCCTTGGATTTCGCCGCCCGGGCGGCGGCCGCGACCTGCTCCCGTCGGGGAGCCGATCCGCCACGGCGGCACGCCTTGCCCCACCTGCCCGAAAAATGCCCCTAGGCGGGAGACGCCGCCGGGGTCACAATGGCCCGGAGATACCTTTTTTTGGATAGGGCCGAATGGGCAGGAGCAAAGGGACCGGGGGAACCCGGTTGGATGAGGCGGCGCGGGCCGGTTGGCTGTATTACATCGGTCGCAATACCCAGGAGGAAATCGCCGAGAAGTTGGGGATTTCCCGTCAGGCGGCCCAGCGACTGGTGTCGCTGGCCGTGTCCGAAGGGCTTGTGCGCTTCCGCCTGGATCACCCCATCGCCCATTGCCTGGACCTCTCCGCCCGCCTGAAGGATCGCTTTCGCCTGACCACCTGCGAGGTGGTGCCCTCGGATCCGGCCTCGGATTCCACCACCCTGGGCATCGCCGAGGCCGCTTCCACGGCCCTGGAACGGGCCCTGCTTGATCCGGAAACGCGGATCATCGCCATCGGCAGCGGTCGGACCCTGAAGGCGGCCATCGAATGTCTGCCACCGATCGAGGTTCCCGACACCAAGGTCGTCTCCCTGACCGGGAATATCGCGCCCAATGGCTCCGCGGCCCTCTACAGCGCCATCTTCACCATGGCCGACCGGGTCAAGGCCGAGCACTACCTGATGCCCGCTCCGGTGGTCGCGGCCTCCGTCGCCGACCGGGATCGTCTGCACCAACAGTCCGTCATCCAGCGCAGTTTCTCTCTCGCCAGACAGGCGGAAGCGGTCTTCGTTGGCCTGGGAGACCTGGGACCGCAGGCGCCCTTACTGGTGGATGGGTTCATCGACGAGGGCGAGCTGGATGCCCTGCGCAAGGCCGGGGCCGTGGGGGAAATCCTGGGTTGGGCCTTCGATGCCGAGGGAGAGCTTGTCGATACGGCGACCAACCGCCGAGTCGCCAGTGTGCCCCTCGAATGGGGTCCGGAAACCCTGGTGACGGTTCTGGCCATGGGGCGACGCAAGCTGCCCGGTATACGGGCGGTTCTCCGCAAAGGATGGGTCGGTGGGTTGATCACCGACGAATGGACGGCCGAGGCTCTCTTGACGGCCTGATCCACAACCCACGGAAGTCGCGGCCGAAAATTCCGGCCCCAGTCCCCATGCTTGGGACTCTGTGGGGGATGGTTCCGTAAAAAAATTCCGAGACAGCCAGTCGAGTACGGCCCCGACCGTGCCGCGCCGCGGCAACGATCCTTCTTGACTTCGGTCCCAGAAGAATGGGTAATTGCTCGACAACGAGGCAAAAGCCCGGTTCCAACATTCCTGGGAGGAATAAATCATGAAGTTTTCCAAGATGCTTCTTGGTGCCTGTTCGGCTATCGCTCTGTCCTATCCGGCGATGGCGAACACCACGCTGACCATCGCCACGGTGAACAACGGGGACATGATCCGGATGCAAAAGCTGACCGGACCGTTCACCGATGCCCATCCGGATATCACCTTGGAATGGGTGACCATGGAGGAGAACGTGCTCCGCCAGAAGGTCACCACCGACATCGCCACCAAGGGTGGCCAATACGACATCATGACCATCGGCAACTACGAGGTGCCCATCTGGGCCAAGCAGGGTTGGCTGCTTCCCCTGGATGATCTGGGCGCGGACTATGACGTCGATGATCTGCTGCCCGCCATCCGTTCGGGCTTGACCCTTGATGAGAAGCTGTATGCCGCCCCCTTCTATGGGGAGAGCTCGATGGTCATGTACCGGACCGACCTGTTCGAGAAAGCCGGATTGACCATGCCCGAGGACCCCACCTGGGAGTTCATTGGCGAGGCCGCCCGGAAGATCACCGACAAAGACAACGAGATCTATGGCATCTGTCTGCGCGGCAAGGCGGGGTGGGGCGAGAACATGGCCCTGATCACGACCATGGCCAATTCCATGGGCGCCCGCTGGTTCGACATGGACTGGAAGCCCCAGTTTGACCAGCCGGCCTGGAAGAACACCCTGAAGTACTATGTGGACCTGATGACCGACGCCGGTCCGCCGGGGGCCTCCTCCAACGGCTTCAATGAAAATTTGGCCCTGTTCCAAACGGGCAAATGCGGCATGTGGATTGACGCCACCGTCGCCGCCTCCTTCGTGACCAATCCCAAGGACTCCACGGTCGCCGACAAGGTGGGTTTCGCGCTCTCCCCCGACGCGGGTCTGGGCAAGCGGGGAAGCTGGCTGTGGTCCTGGAACTTGGGCATTCCCGCCGGATCGACGAAGGCGGAGGCGGCAAAGGCCTTCATCGGTTGGGCCACCAGCAAGGCCTATACCGAACTGGTCGCCGAGAAGGAAGGTTGGGCCAATGTGCCCCCGGGCACCCGCACTTCCCTCTATGAAAACCCGACCTACCAGAAGGACGCGCCCTTCGCCGCCATGACCCTGCGGTCCATCAATGCCGCGGATCCCAAGGCCTCGACCGTGGATCCCGTGCCCTATACCGGGGGGCAGTTCGTCGCGATCCCTGAATTCCAGGGCATCGGTACGGCGGTCGGTCAACAGTTCTCCGCCGCCCTGGCTGGTCAGGCGAGCGTGAACCAAGCTCTGGACAATGCCCAGAAGATCACGGACCGCGAAATGCGGAAGGGCGGTTACATCAAGTAGGCGAGTGGTCTTTTAGACGGAGGGCGCGCGGGGAACGATCTCTTCCATCTTTCCCGCCCCCGGCCCTTTATCGGGCTCCGGACCCCTCCCGCCTGGCGGGCCGCCCGACGCTCTCTCGGCGCGGTCCGCCCTTTTCTCTTCCCTTCGAGATCCCATCGTTGGACCCTGGTGTCCGGCGAGGAGGAGGCATCCGTGGCGACCTTGCACACCAAATCCGCCGCCCGGGCGATGATGTCCCCCAGCGTCATACTCCTGTTTTGCTGGATGGCTGTCCCCCTGGCCATGACCCTCTATTTCTCCTTCCTGCGCTACAATCTGTTGATGCCGGGAATGGAGGAATGGGCCGGACTCTTCAATTACGAATTCTTCCTGACCGACCCGGCGTTCTTCTCGGCCCTGTTCAACACCTTGATCCTGGTGGGAAGCGTGTTGGTGATCAGTGTCGGGGGCGGACTGCTGATGGCCCTGCTGCTTGACCAACCGGTCTTCGGCCAGGGTATCGTCCGGGTCCTGGTCATCTCGCCGTTCCTGATCATGCCCACGGTTTCGGCCCTGGTCTGGAAGAACATGATGATGCACCCGGTCTATGGCCTGTTCGCCTGGCTCGCCAAGACCGTCGGGCTGGATCCCATCGATTGGCTCTCCGCGGCGCCTTTGACGTCGATCGTGATGATCGTGTCCTGGCAGTGGTTGCCCTTCGCCACCCTGATTCTGCTGACGGCCCTGCAGTCCTTGGACGAGGACCAGATGGAGGCCGCGGAAATGGACGGGGCAAGCCTGTGGTGGCGCTTCTATTTCATCGTCCTGCCCCATCTGGGCCGGGCGATCACGGTTGTTATCCTGATCGAGACCATCTTCCTGCTCAGTGTCTTCGCCGAGATCCTGGTCACCACCTCCGGCGGACCAGGCTATGCGAGCACCAATATTACGTACCTGATCTACACCCAGGCCCTCCTCCAGTTCGACGTGGGGGGCGCCTCGGCGGGGGGGATCGTCGCGGTGATCCTGGCGAACATCGTGGCTTTCTTCCTCATTCGCCTCATCGGCAAGAACCTGGAGGGCTGACCCATGGCACGTACCGTTTCAACAAGACGGCGGTTGGCATTCACGGCTCTGGCATGGACCATCGCCCTGGCCTTGTTCTTTCCAATCCTTTGGACCTTCCTGACCAGCTTCAAGAGCGAGGGCGCGGCCATCGCCAATCCCCCCTCCTTCTTGTTCTTTGATTGGACGCTTGAGAACTATCACGAGGTGCAGGAGCGCTCGAATTACTTTCACCACATGTGGAACTCCGTGGTGATTTCGTTTGGCTCCACCTTCCTGGGTCTACTGATCGCCGTCCCCGCGGCTTGGGCGATGGCCTTCTCTCCGACCAAGAATACCAAGAACATCTTGATGTGGATGCTGTCGACCAAGATGTTGCCGCCGGTCGGCGTCTTGGTTCCCATTTACCTTCTGTTCCGGGATTGGGCCTTGCTCGATACCCTGGCGGGTCTGGTGCTGGTGCTGACCATGGTCAACCTGCCGATCATCGTCTGGATGCTCTATACCTACTTCAAGGAGATTCCCGGCGATATCCTGGAGGCGGCGCGCATGGATGGCGCCTCCCTGGGTCAGGAGATCCTCTATGTCCTGACGCCCATGGCCGTGCCAGGGATCGCGTCCACCTGTCTGTTGAACGTCATCCTGGCCTGGAATGAAGCCTTCTGGACCCTCAACCTGACCGCGGCCAAGGCGGCGCCCCTGACGGCCTTCATTGCATCCTATTCCAGTCCAGAGGGGTTGTTCTGGGCCAAGCTGTCCGCGGCTTCGACCATGGCCATCGCCCCTATCCTCATCCTCGGCTGGTTCTCGCAGCGGCAGCTTGTCCGCGGCCTGACCTTCGGCGCCGTCAAATAGCGATCCAAGTCGCCAAAAAAGATCCATTCGGGAGAGACCCCATGTGCACTATCCGCCTTGAAAATGTGACCAAGATGTTCGGTGAACTCGCCGTCATTCCAGGCATCGACCTGCAAATCAACGACGGGGAGTTCGTGGTTTTCGTCGGTCCCTCGGGTTGCGGCAAGTCCACTCTGCTGCGCCTGATCGCCGGGCTGGAAGACATCTCCGGCGGGGCCATCCTGCTCAATGGCGAGGATGTTTCATCCCTGCCCCCGGCCAAGCGGGGTCTGTCCATGGTCTTTCAGTCCTATGCGCTTTATCCGCATATGACCGTCCATGGCAACATCGCCTTCCCGCTCAAGATGGCGGGCATGGACAAGGCGGAGATCGACAAGAAGGTGATGGCCGCGGCCAAGGTCTTGAACCTGACGGAATATTTGAAGCGCAAACCCCGCAACCTGTCGGGCGGTCAACGCCAGCGGGTGGCCATCGGTCGGGCCATCGTCCGCGAACCCTCGGCCTTTCTGTTCGACGAACCGCTCTCCAATCTGGACGCCGCCTTACGGGTCAACATGCGTCTGGAGATCACCGAGTTGCACCAACAGCTTGGCACGACCATGGTCTATGTAACCCACGATCAGGTGGAGGCCATGACCATGGCCGATAAGATCGTCGTCCTGAACCGGGGCAACGTGGAGCAGGTGGGCTCGCCCATGGACCTGTATCGGGATCCGGCGAACCTGTTCGTCGCTGGCTTCATCGGCTCGCCCCGCATGAACTTTGTCGATGGAGGAAATGCCGCGCGGTTGGGCGCGACCACCATCGGTATTCGCCCGGAGCACATTGGGCTTGACCGGGAAAAGGGTCTGTGGAGGGGGGTGATCGGGGTCTCCGAGCACCTGGGGTCGGACACTTTCCTTCATGTCCATGTGGAGGATGTGGGGACCATCACCGCCCGAACCGGCGGGGAATGGACCCTGCGGCACGGGGAGACCGTCTTTCTCACCCCGGATCCGGACAAGGTCCACCGTTTCGATGAGTCTGGTCGGTCCATGGCGCGCGCGATCACGCCGGATCTGGGAGCCCTTCCTCGCCACGTCAACGGTGCTCCGGCATCGGGAGCACCCCTCCAATGAAACGGCTGGCGGGAAAGGTGGCGCTGGTGACCGGTGGCGCCAGGGGAATTGGCCGGGCCTTCGCCGAGGCCTTTCTGGAGGAAGGGGCCTGGGTGGCCCTTGGAGACGTGAATCTGGAGCGGGCGCAAGAAACGGCCCGGGACCTGGGTCCCGATTGCCTCGCGGTGCCTTTGGACGTTTCGGATCCGCTCTCCATCGAAGGGGCCTTCAAACAGGTCGTGGCGGCCTACGGTGGCCTCGATATTCTGGTCAACAACGCCGCCATTTTTGACATGGCACCCCTGACCGAGATCACCCGCGAAAGCTACGAGCGGGTTTTCTCCGTCAATGTGGCGGGCGTGTTGTTTTGCATGCAGGCCGCCGCCAGGGTGATGATTCCCCAGGGGCGGGGTGGGCGGATCATCAATATGGCCAGTCAGGCCGGACGCCGGGGCGAGGCCTTGGTGGCTGTCTATTGCGCATCGAAAGCCGCGGTCATCAACCTGACCCAATCCGCGGCGCTGAGCCTCATCCCCCACGGCATCAACGTGAATGCCATCGCCCCCGGGGTGGTGGATGGGGAGCATTGGGACGGGGTGGATGCTCTGTTCGCGAAATATGAAAACCGGCCCATCGGCGAGAAAAGACGATTGGTCGGAGAGGCCGTACCCCATGGCCGCATGGGGCGGGCCGAGGATCTGACAGGCATGGCCGTATACCTGGCCAGCGCCGACGGCGATTACGTCGTGGGCCAGACCTTCAATGTCGACGGCGGTAATGTCTTGAGTTGAGAAGGGGACGGAACATGTATCTCGAACGTTTGAAATTGGATGGCCGTGTCGCGGTTGTGACCGGCGGAGGACAGGGCATCGGCGCGGCCTGTTCGGAAGCCCTGGCCGAGGCGGGTGCCACCGTTATTGTCGCCGACATGAAGGAAGACCGGGCCCAGACCGTGGCCAAGGCCCTCGCCGACAAGGGCTTCAAGGCCCATCCCGCGGTATTGGATGTAACCGATTCCGCCCAGGTGGATGCCGTCGCCGCCCAGGTGCTTAAGGATCATGGTCGGATTGATATTCTGGTGAACAACGCGGGCGTGGCCATTAGCGACGTGCCCGCCGAGGAGACCAGCGACGACCATTGGCGCTTCCATATGAGCGTTAATGTGGACGGACTGTTCTGGTGCTGCCGGGCCTTCGGCAAGATCATGCTGGGTCAGGGCACGGGATCCATTGTCAACATTGGCTCCATGTCCGGTCTGATCGTCAACAAACCCCAGCCTCAGTCCTTCTACAACGCCTCCAAGGCCGCCGTGCACCAACTCACCCGGTCCCTGGCCGCGGAATGGGGCGCCCGTGGGGTGCGGGTCAACGCCGTCGCGCCGACCTATATCGAAACGCCCCTGACCGCCTTCGGCATCAAGGAAAACCCCGAGATGTACAAGGTCTGGTTGGAAATGACCCCCATGGGCCGGGTGGGGCAACCGGAGGAAGTGGCCTCCGTCGTCCATTTCCTGGCTTCCGATGCCGCCAGCCTCATGACCGGAGCCATCGTCAGTACCGACGCTGGATATACCTGCTGGTAAGGAAGGGGAATCGGCCATGGGAGAAAGACCCCGCCCCGCACGCGGGGAGGCCATCGATCTGGTGCTGTTCGACTGCGATGGGGTGCTGGTGGACAGCGAGCCCATCGCGGCCCGGGTGCTGCTCGGCTGCGTCGCCGAGCGGGGCGTGACCATCGATCCCAAGGAAGCGGACGACCGCTTCCTTGGGCGAAGCATGGCCGCCATCACCGCCATCCTGCGGGACGACTACGGTTGCGCCTTCGGAGAGGACGGACTCGCGGACATGCGCGAGCGCCTTTTCGCCGCCTTCCGGGCGGAGTTGAAGCCGACCGCGGGGATCGCCAGTGCCTTGGAGCGGCTGTCCGTGCCCTTTTGTGTCGCCTCCTCCAGCCAAGTGGAGCGGATCCGCCTGGCCCTGTCGGTCACCGGTCTTCTGCCCCATTTCGAGGGGCGGATCTTCTCCGCCAGCATGGTTCGGAACGGCAAGCCCGCTCCGGACCTGTTCCTTTACGCCGCGGGGGAAATGGGCGTTCCACCGGAGCGTTGTCTGGTGGTCGAGGACAGCCCCGCCGGGGTCACCGCGGCCCATCGGGCGGGCATGCGGGTCCTCGGCTACTGGGGAGGGAGCCATGCGGCCAACGCCCGCCACCGAGCGGCCTTGGAAGCGGTGGCACCCGTCGCCACATTCAACGACATGGACGGTTTGAGCGACCTCATCGGCGGGCTGGAAGATCCGCCGCGGGTGGTTCGATAAGAAAACTGCTATCACGTTGGACGAAGGGGCCCCGTCGAATGGTCGGAGGCGCTTCGCCGCGAAGGAGAGGGGACATGCGAACCTATGTGATTGGCGTGGACGTGGGGACGGGCAGCGCCCGGGCGGGGGTGCTCGATACCACGGGTGCCCTTTTAGGGCGGGCGGAACATCCCATCGAAATGCGCCAGCCCGAGCCCAACCACGCGGAATATCGCTCCGAGGACATCTGGATGGCCGTGGGCAAGGCCGTCCGGGGCGCCCTCGCCGAGGCGGGCGCCGCCCCAGAGGCCGTGGTTGGGCTCAGCTTCGACGCAACCTGTTCCCTGGTCGTCCGCGACCGGACCGGTGCGCCGTTCCCCGTGGGGCGGGATGGGGAGGCGGGTTGGGACACCGTTGTCTGGATGGACCACCGTGCCCTGGCCGAGGCCAGGGAATGCACGGAAACGGGGCATCGGGTCCTCGGCTACGTGGGGGGTGTCATGTCCCCGGAAATGGAAATTCCCAAGCTCATGTGGATCAAGCGCCATTATCCGGAGCGCTGGCCGAATACGGGCTATTTCTTTGACCTGGCTGACTTCCTGACCTGGAAGGCATCGGGTTCGCTCGCCCGGTCCCAATGTACCCTGACCTGCAAATGGACCTATCTCGCCCATGAGGATCCGGGCTGGCAGCGGGAATTCCTGGAGGTCGTGGGCCTGCCCGACCTGTTGGACCGGGGCAATCTGCCCGACCGGGCCACGCCCATCGGCGACGACCTGGGTCCCCTGACGGAAGAAGCCGCGGCCCATTTGGGCCTGACAACCGGCTGCCGGGTGGGGGCCGGGTTGATTGACGCCCACGCTGGCACCCTTGGTGTCTTGGGGGCGACCGCGACCGATTCCACCGTCGACCATCACTTGGCCTTGATCGCCGGGACATCGAGCTGCGTCATGGCCCTGTCGCCCGAACCCCGGCCCACCCGGGGGGTCTGGGGACCCTATTTTGGCGCCGTGATCCCCGGGTGTTGGCTCAATGAGGGAGGACAATCGGCCACGGGGGCCCTGCTCGACCATATCATCCGCCTCCACGGGGCGGGGGGGGAGCCCTCCGGCGCCATGCACGGCCGGATTTGCGACAGGATTACGGAATTGCGCGCCAGCGAGGGGATGGACTTGGGAAGGCGCCTCCATGTCCTGCCCGACTTCCATGGCAACCGGTCGCCCCTGGCCGACCCCCTGGCCCTGGGGGTGATCAGCGGGTTGGACCTGGACAGCTCCTTCGACAGCCTTTGCCGCCTCTATTGGCGCACGGCCGTGGCCATCGCCCTGGGGGTCCGCCATATCCTGGACGCACTGAACGCGCGGGGCTATGGCATCGATACCCTGCATGTGACGGGCGGCCACCTGAAAAACCCGGTGCTGATGGAACTCTACGCGGATGCCACGGGCTGCACGGTGGTCGTGCCTCGAACCGACGACGCGGTCCTGCTTGGGACGGGCATGGTGGCGGCCAAGGCCGCGGGCATTCGGGAAAGCCTGGCCAAGACCGCCGCGACCATGCGCCAGGGGGAGGATGTTCGCGCTCCCAACCCCGATGCCCGGAAGCGATTCGACCGGTACTACGCCATTTTCCTGAAAATGCAGGACCATCGCCGGGAATTGGAAAGGCTATCGGAGGGTGCGGGTGCACAATAAGGTGAACGCTCCCTTGTTCTTGGTCGCCACTTTCGACAGACTGACCCATCGCGTGGCATGGGTGGCTTGGGTGGCTAGGAGCGGGGCATGGACTTAGGTTTGCACGAACGGGAACGGAACGTTCAACGGGATGTGACCGAGATTTTGGAGAGCGGAATAACCGATCCCGTGGCGCTTCGTGCCGCCTTAAGTCGCCTGAATGGGGAATACGGACTTCTGATCGAGCGGGAAGGGGAGCAGGTCATCCTGCGGACCGCGGAACTGGCCGCGGAACGGTCCAAACTGGCCAGTTTGGTCGAGCAGGGGATCGCCCTTTCCGCCGAAAAGGACCTGGGCGCCCTGATGGGACGGATCATTTCCTCGGCCATGGGACTGACCCACGCCGATGGCGGGACCCTTTACTTGCGGACGCCGGAAAACACCCTCCGTTTCGTGATTGTCCACAATGGCACCTTGAATGTGCATCTGGGGGAAGGGGAGGAGGCCGAGATCTCCTTTCCCGACGTGCCGCTCTACCTGTCCGACGGTGAACCAAACCACCAGAATGTGGTCAGCCATGCCGTCCTTCGCGAACGGACCATCAATATCGCCGACGCCTACGATGACGGTGACTTCGATTTCACCGGCACACGGGCATTCGACGAACGGGCGGGTTACCGCTCGACTTCCTTCCTCACCGTCCCCCTGAAACCGAGGGGAGGGGAGGTCATCGGCGCCCTTCAGCTCATCAATTCCCTGGACCAGAAAACGGGAGAGGCCATCCCCTTTTCGGAGGACTTCACGGGGTTCGTGGAAGCCGTCGCCTCCCTGGGCGCGACGGCGCTGGCCAACCGGGATTTGGTGGAAGCTCAGAAGGACCTGTTGAACGGCTTTATCAAGCTGATCGCCGGAGCCATCGACGCCAAGTCACCCTATACGGGGGGCCATTGCGAGCGGGTGCCCGTGCTCGCGGAAATGTTGGCAAGGGTCGCGACCGAAGCGGAAGATGGACCCTTCGCCGATTTCGCCTTCACCACCGAGGAGGAATGGGGCGAATTCCACATCGCCGCCTGGCTCCACGATTGCGGCAAGGTCACCACGCCGGAATTCGTGGTCGACAAAGCCACCAAGTTGGAAACCATCTACAATCGGATTCACGAAATCCGCATGCGGTTCGAGGTTCTGCTGCGCGACGAGGAGATCCTCGCCCTGCGCAAACTTCTAGCTGGGAACCATTCCACCGATCAGGTCATGGACTCCTTGGACCGTCGGAAGAAGAGGCTGGCCGATGATTTCGCCTTCGTCGCGGAATGCAACGTCGGCGCGGAATTCCTGTCGGAAGAAAAGATCGAGCGGTTGAACCGCATCGCCGAGTTGACCTGGAGCCGAACCCTGGACGACCGCCTGGGCCTGTCCCACCTGGAGGAGGAGCGCAAGCGCGCCGCCGAGCCGGTAGCGCCGACCCTACCCGTCAAGGAAGCGCTGCTCGCCGACAAGCCCGAACATCGGGTCCCGCGTCCCCTGGGCAAACGGGAGGCTCCCTTTGGGGCAAATCCCCATAACTTCCGCATGGATGTGCCAGAGTATGAGTATGACTTCGGAGAATTGCACAACCTGGGCATCCGGGCCGGGACCCTGTCGCCGGAAGAGCGCTTCAAGATCAATGGCCATATCATCCAGACCATCGATATGCTGGGGAAACTGAAATTTCCCAAGCATTTGGCCCGGGTGCCGGAATATGCGGGTTCACACCATGAAACCATGATTGGCACCGGATATCCCCGGAAGCTGGTGCGCGAGGAGATGTCCGTTCCAGCCCGCATCATGGCCATCGCCGACATCTTCGAGGCGTTGACCGCCTCGGACCGTCCCTACAAGAAGGCCAAGACCTTGTCCGAGGCGATCCGCATCATGGGTTTCATGGTCAAGGACCAGCATATCGATCCGGATCTCTTCCGCCTGTTCCTGGCCAAGGGAATCCACCGCGATTACGCCGACCGCTACCTGAGCCCGGATCAGATCGACGAAGTGGACGTGACCCCGCATCTGGCGGGGTGAGGGGCGCCCATCCCGTGGACCGCGGAACCGTGGCGGGGCCGTTGGTGTTCGCCGCCCCCTCACGCCAGTCCTATCACGCCGTCCCAAATCAGTTTCACGGCCACGAGGCCGATGAAGGCGTGGATCATTGGATAGAAAACAGCGGGCTTCATGCGTTTCACCGCCCAGGCGCCGAGCCAGGTGGAGACGATGGCCAGCGGAAACATCAGCGCCGATAGGGTCAGGTTCGTGGTGTCGAACTGGCCCAGGGCGAAATAGGGACCCAGCTTCACCGCATTGACGATGGTGAAGAACAGCACGCTTGTCGCCGTGTAGCGGCGGGGGTCCATCTTTAGGGGCAGGGCGTAGATCTGGAAGGGCGGCCCCCCCGCATGGGCCACGAAGCTCGTGTATCCGGCGATGGTTCCCAGGATCCAAGCGAGTACCGGTCGGTGGCCCCGCGCCGCCTTTTCCTTGGCGCCGGGCCAGGGGAGGGAGCGCAGGACGAACAGGCCCGCCAGCACGCCGACGATCAGACGGACCGCGGCTTCCGAAACATGGGACGCGGTGATCCAGCCGATTCCTACCCCCACGACGGCGGGAGGGATGATCATCAGCAAGGTCTTGCGGTCCCACTCCCCCCGCCACGTGAGCAAACCCACCATATCCATGACCACCAGGATGGGCAGCAGGATCGCCGCCGCCTGGACCGGGGAGATGAACAAGGCCATCAAGGGAACGCCGAGGATCGCCACGCCCCCCAAGCCACCCTTGGACAGCCCCACCAGGAAGACGGCCAAGGCGGTAATAGCGAGCAGGGAAAGGTCAAAGCCGAAGAGCATTGGGACGGTCCGAATGGGGAGAGTGACCTCTCCCTTAGCACGGCCAGGCCGATTTCAGCAAATGCGGGGCAATTGCTCTCCGGCCAACATGTCGACGCGGCGGCCCCCGCCGAATAGGGTTTTCAGGACCACCTGTCGCGGATGGGCGGCCACGGCCTGGCCGATGATACAGGCGCCCTTGCCTTCCGGAACCCCGCGCATGGCCGTCAGGGCCGCATCGGCTTGGTCGGCGGGGGTGAAGAGGACCAGGGTCCCCTCGTTGGCCAGATAGAGCGGGTCCAGCCCCAGGATTTCGCAGCACCCCCGCACTTCGGGTCTTAGGGGCAGGGCGGTTTCCTCCAGGTCGATGCCGCATCCGCTGGCCTGGGCGATCTCGTTGAGGGCCGAGGCCAGACCGCCCCGGGTGGCGTCCCGGGCACAGCGGGTGCCGGGCGCGGCGGCCAGAACCGCGTCCATCAGGGCGTTCAGGGGGGCGCAATCGCTCTCCACCGGGCTGTCGAGGGCCATGTCCCCCCGGGCGTTGAGGATCGCCGCCCCATGGTCTCCCAGGGTGCCGTTGACGAGGGCGATATCTCCGGGTCGCACTTGGCGGGCGGCGAGGTCGCGGCCCGGCGGGATAACGCCGATGCCCGCGGTGGTGATGAACAGCTTGTCGGCGGCGCCCCGGTCCACGACCTTGGTGTCGCCAGTGACGATGCGCACACCGGCCCGGTCCGCGGCCGCGCGCATGGTCGCGGCGACGGTCCGCAGGACATCCACGGACAGCCCTTCCTCGATCACCATGGCGCAGGACAGCCAAAGGGGTTTCGCCCCGCCCACGGCCAGATCGTTGACCGTGCCGTTGACCGCTAAGTCCCCAATGTTCCCACCCGGGAAGAATAGGGGATCGACGACAAAGCCATCGGTGGTGAAGGCCAGGCGTCCCCCCTCCGCCAAGTGGGGGGAGGGGTCCAGGCGGGCCTGATCCTCCATGTCGCCGGTCTCCGGATTATCGAAGGCGGTGATGAAGACATCGTCGATCAGGTCGCGCATGGCCTTGCCGCCACCCCCATGGGCCATGGTGATGGTTTCGGCTTTCAACTGGCCGCCGCGACGGCGGGGAGGGCTCTGGTCGGTCATGGCTTGGCTCATACTGTCAGGGTGTCCGCGTAAAGGTGATAGGCGGCGCAGGCGCCCTCGGAGGAGACCATCAGCGCTCCCAAGGGGGTATCGGGGGTGCATTCGGCGCCGAATTTTGGGCAGGCCCAGGGCTTGAGCTTGCCCTTGACCACCTCGCCACAGAGGCAGCCCTCCATCTCCGGCAAGGCCATTTCCCGCCCCGAGGTCTTGCCCGCCCCATAGCCGACGCCGAATTTTTCCTCGGCGTCGAAGGCGGCATAGGCCGGGCGGATCTTCACGCCGGATTTGTCGATCTCCCCCAGGCCGCGCCAGTCGAAGGCATCCCGGGGGGTGTAAACATCGGCGATGGCCGCCAGGGCCGCGGGGTTGCCGTCCTTGGGCACGATGCGGGCGTATTGGTTCTCGATCTCGGCCCGGCCCTCGGCGATTTGAGTGACCACCATCAGGACAGCTTGGAGCAGGTCCAAGGGTTCGAATCCGGCGACCACCAGGGGCTTGCCGTAGTCCCGGGCGATGAAGTCATAGGGCGCGGTGCCGATGACCATGGAGACATGGCCCGGCCCAACAAAGCCATCCAAGGCCATGTCCGGATCGTCCAACAGGGCCTTGATCGGTGGTGGAACCAGGATGTGGTTGCAGAACAGGGAAAAATTGGTTCGGCTTTCCCGCGCGGCCTGTTGCAGGGTCAGGGCGGTGGAGGGCATGGTGGTCTCGAAGCCCAGGCCGAAGAAGACCACTTCCTTGTCCGGGTGGCGGCGGGCCAACTCCAGGGCATCGAGGGGGGAATAGACCATGCGGATATCCGCCCCCCGGGCCTTGGCCTGGATCAGGCTGCCTCGGGTACCGGGCACGCGCATGGCGTCGCCGAAGGTGGTGAAGATCACGTTCGGGCGCTCGGCGATGTCCAGGCAATCGTCTACCCGGCTCATGGGCAGGACACAGACCGGACAACCGGGGCCGTGGATGAATTCGATGGCGTCCGGCGTCAGCTTGTCCAGGCCATAGCGGAAGATCGCATGGGTGTGTCCCCCGCAGATCTCCATGATATGCAAGGGTTTGTCCGTGGTGGCTCCGGTGTGGGCGACCTGGGTTTCGATGGCGGCGAGCAGGCTTTTGGCCTTGATTGGATCGCGGAATTCGTCGGTGTACTTCATGGGGTTTCGCCTTCCATCATGCGGTCGGCGCCGCGAATGGCCTCGATCTCCGCCATCGCTTCTCCCAGGTCCTCAAGGGCTTTCAGGGTGGCCGCGGCCTCCTCTGGGTCGATGCGGCTCATCGCGAAGCCCACGTGGACCAGCACCCAGTGCCCGATGACCTCCTCGAGGGGGCCGTCTCCGGCCACGCAGGCCAGATTGACCGCCCGGCGCACGCCCGAGACGTCGACCATGCCCATCATGCTGGCCGCGTCGGTGATTTCGACCACTTGGCCGGGGATGCCTAGGCACATGGTTTGGTGCTCCTTTTTATATCTCGTCATTCTTGCTCCCCTTCCCGCCTTTCCCGCGCGGGCGGGAATTCAGAGTAGGACCAGGCGACGGCAGCGGTCGACTCGATAGGCGCGCATTTCACAGACGGCACCGAAATCAACCCTGGATCCCCGGGTTCGCGGGGATGACGACCTAAAAATTCTCGTGTTCAAATCCCCAAACGAAGGGAGGGTTGGGAGGCATCGCCTCCCAAATGGGGGTCCTGGGGGCGATCGTCCCCAAGTTTTCATGATGTCCGCCTAAGGCGGACCCGGGCGCCCCAAGTTTTTATGACGTCCGCCTAAGGCGGACCCGGGCGCCCCAAGTTTTTATGACGTCCGCCTAAGGCGGACCCGGGCGATAGCCCCCAAGGGCTTCACCCCAAGATTGCTTCTTCCTCTGCTTCAACCTCGCGGACCGGGGAGTCGATGCCATAGCGCTCCAACTTCGCCCGCAATCCCACCCGACTGAGTCCCAATTCCTCCGCCGCGCGGCTTTTGTTCCAGCGCAGGCGGGTCAAGGTCTCGCGCAGGATGCGGGCTTCCATGCGTTCCACCCGGTCCTTCAGGGTGCCCTCGATGCAAAGCGCCGCTTCGGCCGCGGGGTCCGTTTCCGCGCCCACCGGAGCGGCTCGCAGGATGCGCGGGGCGATATTCGCCGCGGACAGGCTGTCACCGGCGGCCATCATCAGCATGCGCAGGATCTCGTTTTCCAGTTCCCGCACGTTGCCCGGCCAGTCGTAGGCGGACAGGAAGACCAGCGCAGCGGGTTCAATCCCGTTGACCCGTTTGCCGTGGGTCGTCATGGCCGTTTCCAGGATATGCTCGGCGAGCAGGGGAATGTCCTGGGGCCGTTCGCGCAGGGAGGGCAAGCGCAGGGGGCTGACCGCCAAACGGTAGAACAGGTCGTCCCGGAACCGTCCGGCCCGGGCTTCCTCCTCCAGGTCGCGGTTGGTCGCCGCGACGATGCGGACGTTCACGGTCAGGGTCTCGTTGGAGCCCACCGGACGGATCTCGCCCTCCTGCAGGAAGCGGAGAAGCTTCACCTGGAAGGCCGGGGACGTATCGCCGATCTCGTCTAGGAAGACCGTGCCGCCGTCGGCCTGTTCCAGCAGACCCATCCGGTTCGCATGGGCTCCGGTGAAGGCGCCTTTCTTATGGCCGAAGAGTTCGGATTCCAGCAACTCGTCGGGGATGGCGCCACAATGGACCGCGTGGAAGGGCTTGTCGGATCGGAGGGAGCCATAATGGATGGCCCGGGCCAACAGTTCCTTGCCCGTTCCGGTCTCGCCGGTTACCAGGGCGGGGACGTCGAAGGTGGCGATTTGGGCGGCGACGGCGCACAGGGCCTGCATGGGGGAGTCCGCGGTGCGGATGATCCGCTCGAAGCCGAAGCCCCGCTTCAGGGCCTCCCGCCGGTGGGAGACCCGGCGTTCCGCGACGGGGGTGAGTTGGCGCATCTCCAGGGACAGGCGGTCGTGCTCCCGCTGGAGCTGGAACAGCCGCGCGCCATTGCGGGCGGCCATGACCAACTGGTCCGGATGCCAGGGCTTGGTCAGGAACTGGTAGATGCCCGCGTCGTTGATGGCGCGGATGATATCGTCGGTTTCCGTGTAACCGGTCACGATGACGCGGATGGTCTCCGGCCAGCGTTCCCGGGCTTGGGAGAGCAGATCCACCCCCGTGGTGCCAGGCATGCGCTGGTCGCAGAGAATCACCTGGATCCATTCGTCGTGCAGGATCTCCAGGGCCTTTTCCGCCGAATTGGCGGTGAAGACGATGAACTCCTCCTCCAGCGCCATCTCCATGGCGTCGAGGGAGCGTTGTTCGTCGTCCACCAGCAGAACCGCGGGATTGCGCGCGGAGTTCATGGCCGGTCTCCCCTCTCCCTGGTGTTTATTGGGCCGCGGCCGCGGTGGCGTGGGCGGCCCGTTGGACTTCGATCCAGTTCAGCCAAGCCGCCATGCCCTCGCCGGTGCGGGCCGAGAGGCGGATCACCTCAACCCCCGGGTTTACGCGGCGGGCATTGGTCTCGTACAGGTCCATGTCGATGTCGCAATGGGGTGCCAGATCCACCTTGTTGAGAATCACCAGCCCCGCAGCGGCGAACATGTCGGGGTATTTCAAAGGTTTGTCCTCTCCTTCCGTGACCGAAAGGATGGCGATCTTGGTTGCCTCTCCCAGGTCGAAGGCCGCGGGACAGACCAGATTACCAACGTTCTCGATGAATAGGACTCCGCCGGGTGTTGGGGACAGGTGTTCGATGGCATGGCCCACCATATGGGCGTCCAGGTGACAGCCCTTGCCGGTGTTGACCTGAATGGCCGGAGCCCCGGTGGCGCGGATTCGGTCGGCGTCATTCGCGGTTTGCTGGTCCCCCTCGATGACGGCCACGGGATGGCGGCCCATCAGGGCGGAGACGGTCTTGCAAAGGAGCGTGGTCTTACCACTGCCCGGGGAGGAGACGAGGTTTAGCGCCAGCGTCCCCAGGGCGGCCAACCGTGCCCGGTTGGTGGCGGCATAGGCGTCGTTCTTAGAGAGAATGCTGGTCTCGATCTCCACCATGCGGGCCTGGGTCAGCCCCGGCGCGTGGGCATGGGCGGGACCCTGTCCATAGTGTAGATCTCCAGGACCGTGGTCATGATCGTGACCGTGCGAATGGCCATGGTCATGGGAATGACCCTGGTCGTGGTCATGGGAATGACCCTGGTCGTGGTCATGGGAATGACCCTGGTCGTGGTCATGGGAATGACCCTGGTCGTGGTCATGACCATGGTGGCTGTGATGCTGTTCCTGTCCTTCGACCTTGGCGCCCTCACCGGCGCATCCGCAAACCGTACACATGTCACACCACCTCCAGGTCCTTGATCCGCATGTCATCGCCACCGATTGGCGACAGACGCCCGCTTCCGCATTTGGGGCAGGGGTCCAGGCGGTTGTTGAGTTCCACGGTCTCGCCGCAGCCGAAACAATGGGCAAGGCCCGGTTGGTCGATGATCTCCAGGGCCGCGCCCTCGGCCAGGGATCCACGCATCACCACGTCGAAGCCAAAGCGCAGGGCTTCGACCTCCACTCCGGCGAAGCGGCCCACTTCCAGGCGCACCCGGTTGACCTTGGTGAACCCGTTGGTCTTGGCGTTGTCCTCCAGGATCTGGAGGATGCCTTCACAGAGGGACATTTCATGCATGGCCGGGTGCTCCGTCCACTGTTAACTCCACGGCGAGGCAGGGGTCGATCACATCCACCACCAGTCGCGCCAGGGCCTCCAGATTTGGCGCGTCCGGTGGCAGGCTGGACAGGGCCATTTCCAGGGCACCTCCGGGAGCCAAAGCGAAATCCGTCGGCGTCAGGCGTTCCAGGCTGGCGACCCTGCCCGCGTCGTCCGTCGTGGCTCGGGTGAAGAGCGTGCCCCGGGCCGCCTCGACCACGCCCGGGGCGCGGAAGGGGGAGGGGGCGGTGCCAGAGAGCAGGCGTTTCATCTCCACCAACCGCGCGGTCATGCGCCAGAGGGCCCCCCGCCCCAGGCGGTCGGCGATGGCGGCCATCAACGGGTGGTCCGCCACCCGTCCACCCACCCCCGTGTCGCGAGGAGCCTCCAGGTTCGGGGGACCGGGCCAGCCCGCCAGGGAATCCAGGTTGGGCAGGTCCGCGCGGCCCCAGGCTGGATCCCAGGTGGTCCACACGGCTTTCATGCAGCGGGCTGGAACCGACCCGGCCTCGTCGACCCATCGCTCGAAGGCGCTCCAAGTCGTTGGCGGGGTGCCTTTGGGGCCGAACAAGGAGACCCACAGCGCCGCCGCCATGGTCTCGTCTTCCAGGGCACGGGCCAGCAGGGTCGGGGCGGCCCTGTCGGGCTCGATGTTCAAAAGTCCAGGCCAGAGGAGGAACAACTTGACGCCATGCTCCCGCAGGGTTTCCGCCGCCACCCGCTTTTCCAGGGACGGGTCTAGGGGTAGGCCGAGGGCCGAGCGGGCCGCGGCCTCCTGGGCGGCGCCACAAATGTTAAAGAGCCGCCCCACCAGGGTCGCCGCGGTGTCCGGATCCTTGCCCCGCAGGAGCGCGGCCAGGGGTGGCTCCACCGGGGGCGTGATCCGCACCTCCAACCCCCGGTGACCCGGCGTCAGGCGCAGACGGAGGGTCGCGGGGGCGGACGTCATTGATCGGTTTCGCTTTCCTTGGCCCGACCGGTGAACAGGGCGCGGCGGTCCAGGACCTTGGCGCTTTCGGAGTCCGCGTTTTCCGGGTCCGCCTCGTTCCCGGCCTCTGGCGTGGGGGGCTCGATGATGGTGGCTTCCGCGGCGGCGACCTCGGCTTCCCGCTGGGCGCGGATGGTTTCCCGGCGATCGGTGTCTTCTCGATTCTCCGGGTCGAACAGGGCGGCCATGGCGGCCCGGGCGACAGCCACCGCCGCTTCGTGGCTCTCGAAGTCACCCATGGGGGAGAACAGGGAACAGCCCTTGAACGGTCCGGTCAGCCGCATGGACATATGGGTGAAGGAATAGGGGCCGGAGGGGAAATGGAACAGGGCCTTGGTGCCGGTGCGGTCGGCGCTCCAGTCCTCCCCGGGGCCGGGCAGGAGAAGCAGGTTCATGAACCAGGGGGCGATGAGGATGCCGACGTAATGCCCCTCCCAAGGCTGGAAGCCGACGGCTTCCACGGAGAGCGCCTTGTTGCGGAAAGGCACATCGCGCATTTTTCCGATGTTGATGTCCCGGAACTCCGCGACCAGACGGTTCACCAGATCCGCGCATTCGGGGGTGGAGGCGGGCAGGATCCCCTCCTCACCCCGACCCGGATCCTCCAGAACCATGAACTGCTCCTTTGCGCCGCCGCAATTGGGACAGGTCCAATCCGCGGGCAGGTCGAGGAAGGCGGTGCCGGGCTCGATTTGCCGGGTTTCATCTCCGAACGCGGGGTCATAGGGGGTCCAGCAGATCTTGCATTCCAGAGTGGCGCGGGGCGAAATGCGGCTGTCCGAGCCCAGATAGGAGCCCTCGAAGCCGTTGCGGGCGGTGGAATGGGACAGGGGTGTGGTCATCGGATGCTCTCCAGGACTTCGCGCAGGCGTTCGGCGCTGTCTTCCAGGTCTTCCTTGGCGGCCATCGCCACTTCGGGCACGCCGGTGATCTCGTAGGTGTCGAGGATCATGGCATCCATGGAGTTGAAGAACTGGACTTTCCAGACGTTCGCCAGACCGGTTGCCCGGATCCGGCAGTCCCCATAGCCGCGCGAGGCAATGGCCGCGGAGCCGGATCCCAAGGCCATGTCCAGATGGGTCAGGTCCTCCGGTGTATGGGGCAGAAGGCTGAGGTTGATCACATGGATTTCGCTGCTTGGAGTCCAACTCGCGCTTCTATCCATCATTTCGGTGACGAGCGGCGGGGCGTTGACCACCCCGGGCAGGACCGGAGTCAGGGAGCCCAGGCCTTCGTCGGAGGGTCGGAAAGCCCGCTCTCCCACCACCTTGGGCATGGGGGAGACCTCCACCCGGTCCGGACCATCGCCGATGACGGTCCAGACCCCGGCGAAGACGGATTCCGTGATCTGGACGGTGACCTTGCCCTGGTCCGCGTCAAAGAGGTCGGCTGAGACCTCGCCCCGGCCCAGGGTTTCGTCCAGCAGGGCCCGATTGGCGCCGTCCAGAACCGAAAGGTCAAAGGCCCTGTCTTGACCGGCATGGGTGGCGCAAGCCTTGGCGATGGCGTCCATGAGAGCCAAAGCCGGGGCCAGGGAGTCGGGGTCCTCGACCTCGGGCAAATGGGCCTGGAACGTGCGCATGTCCTTGGGCAGGGGCATGTATTCCAGTTCCTGCCCATCACCGGAGGCGGGCTGGGAACCCGCGCCAAAGCCGATGGGCGGGCGGGAGAAATTGTTCAGCATGGGGTATCCTCCGTCGGCGTCAAGGGGCCACTACAGGGGGCCGATCTAGTGGGCTGTCGCCGGGGCGGCGTCGGCCATGACACCGCTGTCCGCGTCCGGTTGGGGATGGCCATTGAGGATGGCGCTGGTCCGGGTCAGATAATCGGCCCAGTCCCGCACCCGGGGTATGGAGCCTAGAAGGGTGCCGTCGCGCAGGAAAATCAAGCTGGGGGTGGGCCAGCAATCGAACTGGGTTCGGGCCTTTTCCTCGATGGACGGGGCGATGACGGCGCAATCGAACCGGCCCTGGAAGGCGCGGACCAGTTCGGGGAGAACCACCGCGGCGTCGTTGGTTTCCAGGTTCTTCGCCGGATCCCCGGGGATGAAGAGGCAATGGTCGCCGAGGCTGGCCAGATGGGTTTCCAACGCCGCGAGGCTATCGAGGCGCGGCCAACCCAACTCGTCGGTCAGGCGGTCGATCAGGGGAGAGGACATGGTCTTGGTTCCTCAAGCGGTCTTGGCGCCAGCCCGGCGGGCGGCTTCCAGGTGGGGTGGGAGGGAGGGTTCGCGGGCTTCCAGGTCGGCGAAGGCGTCTCCGAGACCGCCTCCGTTCAACAGGGATTGGAGCCCCTCCAGGGCGCGGGAAATTTGGGCGGCGTTTTCCGGGTCGAGCACTTCCCTTGCGGCGCCCAGGAAATCGAGCACCCATGTGCCTGGCTCCTGGGGACCCACCAGGGAGAGGTCGACGGTTCCGGTCCGTCCATCGGCGGCCGCGCAGGTCGCGGAAAATCCCTCGATGGAGAGGACGCGCATGGGGATGCCGAGGCACATGGTTTAGCGCTCCCCGGTACCGGTCGCGAGGAATCGCGGATCGCCGACGCGGCAGGCGTCCTCGGCGCTGGGGCGACCGGATTCATAGTCCACGCGGGCGATGGACTGGTGGGTCAGACCGGGGGCGGCCTCCATCCGAGGCTCCGGGGTAATGCCGAAGACATCGCGGAGTTCGTCCAGGGCGATCTGGAGGGCGGTGTCGACCCGGCTGGCGGTGAGCTCTCGCAGACCGCCACCGTAGTCCTCCAACTCCACGGGTTGCACGCCGATCAGCAGCAGGGGATCGGGGCGGTAGCCCATCAGTTCGGCGGTGGCGAGCACGTCCTGGAACCCGGTCTGGTGCAGGCTCATCTTCTTGGCGCCCATGAAGGCGGGAACATCGTCGCCCCGCACCACTTTCATGGTGCCCGGCTCCAGGCCGTAATCCACGGCGTCGAAGACGATCAGGGCATTGTGATCCTCCAGATAAGGCAGCAGGTAGAGGCCCTGGGTGCCGCCGTCCATGACGGTGACGGTGTCCGGGAAGAGGTAGCGGGCGTCCAGGGTCTCGGCGCAGCGCACGCCAAAGCCCTCGTCCGCCCAAAGCAGGTTGCCGATGCCCAGAATGAGAATCCGGTGACTCTTGGAGTCCAACATGCGTTTCCCCCCTCGTGACCCACAGGGACGCCGCACGGTTGCTTGGGCGGTCCCTTGGGCGACCCCGCGGCAATATCCATCAGGGTTCTGGTGATTTTAATACCCGCGTTGGTCGCGTGGCTTTCATTTTTTCTCTTGGCCGGTGACCGGCTTTCCAGTTCTGGAGCGATGAAGTGCATGAGCCGTGCCAAAGTGTCATAAACTGGTCAAAAGCTTTCCAGAGTCTTGCATTTCATCACAAAACGGTCTTGTCAGTCGATCTGGTAGGATGGAATGTTTGTTTTCTATTTTGATATTTATCGGAACATAAATGTCCAGTGTGGCGTCTCGAAATCCGCCCTGTCTGGATGGTACGGGAACGGGTAGACGACCGGGGGGGAGGCTAGGCCAATATCGACGACCCTCTGACGATTGCTCCACCGGGGTCTTGTGCCCACTGCACTGAGTTCCCATGACCATGTCATCATCCTTTGACACACTCCGCCGAAAGTTTTCCGAGACCACCTGGGAGCGGGGAGAACGCTACCAGCGTGCCGGTCGGGCGAGGGTTACCGAGGTTTCCCACAATGGCTGTCGGATGTCGGGCGTGGTGTCGGGAACCCGATCGCGGCCCTACGCAACCCATATGACGGTGAAACGCGACCGGTCTGGAAAGCTCACGATTGTTGGAAGCTGCAGCTGTCCGATGGAGGTGAACTGCAAGCACGTGGTGGCTTTGCTGCTCCAGGCCAAAGCCGAGGAGGTCCTCCGTCTGCCCTCGGACCAATCGGGCGAGGGTGGCGGAACCGAACACCGAGACCGCGTGGTTCCCACAGAGCAGGATGTCCTTTCTCCGGAGATCGCCAGGTGGCTTCAGACCCTGGAGAAGGTGGGGCAAGGGGGGGCTGAGGAGTACCCAGACAGCATCCGCCAGCGTTTGGTTTATGTCCTGTCCGTTGAAGATGGTCCGGGGCTGGTCGAACAGAGAGGGCTGGGGGTTGAGGTTTTGTCCACGCGCCTCCTGAAGGACGGGACCTTCTCCAGGAGTTTCAAAAGCTATGACCCCTCCCGTGTCCATGGGCCGCAAGGGGGTGGGGAATTCTTGCGGCCCTCCGATCGGAAAATTCTGAAAGCTCTGGATACGGGATGGGGCATGGGTTGGGGGCATCATCTTCTCAAGGGGGAAGATGGGGCGGAGACTTTGGAGGCCATCCTCAAGACAGGGCGAGGCCGGTGGGAGGATATCAATGGGCCCATTCTGACACGCGGCCCCTCCCGCCAGGGCCGCCTGACTTGGGCCGTTGGGGGGGATGGTCGACAGCGGCCCACCGTCGAACCGATTCCTGTCGAAGATGGGGCGGAGGAGGACCGCGCGCCGCTCCATCTGTTGCCCCTGGTGCCGCCCTGGCTGGTGACTGTCGACCCGACCGATCCCGGGCGCATGGACGCTTCGCCCATGGCTCTGGACCTGCCCCCTCGTCTGCTGGAAACGCTGTTGGCCGCGCCACCCCTGGGAGCCGGGGAGGTCGAGACTGTCCGGAAGAAGCTCTCCGAACTGTTGGGGGAGAGGGGGAGCGGATCCGTACCACTGGACTCCCTGCCACGCCCTCTCGCCAAGGCGCGTCGGGTGATGGAGGCGCTGGTGCCCTGCCTGCGTCTTTTTACGGTGAAGGCACCGAAAAGTCGGGGTTGGGAGGAGTCGCCTTTGGCCATTGATGGGGACCAACTCCCCCTGGTTCGACCTTGGTTCCGGTATGGGGAGGTCGATATAGGGGTTTCGGAACGAGAGAAGGTTGTGACACGCCTTGTCGAGGAAGCGCCGGTCGAATTCCAGCGGGCTACGAGCCAAGAAGGCAAGGCTTTAAAGCTATTGGCGGACATGGGCTTCACGCGGGCCTCCTCTCTGCCGACGGTGATCTTGGGACCAGAGCATCGGGACGACTTGACCTTGTTTCCCGATATGGATCGGAGTCTCGACTCCCAGTGGGTAGAGGTGCTGCTCGATGACGTTCCACGTCTGCGCGAGGCGGGGTGGTCCGTGGAGGTCGCCGACGACTTTCCCCTGCGGCCCGTGCTTGTCGATGGTGATTTCGAGGCCGAAGTGGCGGCGGGCGAGGGGAGTGGCATCGATTGGCTGGACCTGAACCTGGGCGTGATGGTCGATGGCGAGCGGGTGGACCTGTTGCCCACCTTGTTGGGCCTGTTGGAGCAAATCCCCGCCGATGTTGTCGACGATTTTCTCCTTGAAGGCGAGGGGGAGGACGCCACCCTCCATGTGCGCTCCCCCGATGGCCGGGTGCTGGTCCTGCCCTTCGACCGTTTGCGGCCCATTCTGCGGGCGCTGATTGGCCTGATGGGCGGGCGTGAGGACGCACCCGGGGAGGGGCTTCGCCTGTCCCCACTGGACATGGCCGAACTGGTCGATTTCGAGGAAACTCTGTCGGGCCTTGGCGTGGCCTTCAAGGGGGCCGAAGCGGAGCGGGCGCTCTGTCGGCGGC
>JAIOYK010000108.1 GCA_021741145.1 Rhodospirillum sp.
CGACGAAGAGGTCCTGGAGATGGGCCGGTTGGGCGGTGATCTTGTGGTAGCGCCGGTTGTTGTCCTGGAAGCTGCGTTCCATCCGCCCCAGGGTGGAACTCCCGGCCAGGGATGTGAGGGGCTCGTTTCCCTTGAGGTCAGCCTCGCCCAGGAGCTTCAGCAGGGGATCATGGCGCAGGCTGTCGTGGTCAGGAGATCCTCGTAGCCCAGGGCGATGCCGGTGACCCTCTGGGCCAGGAGATTGGGCAGCTTGTGGAGGACCTGATCCTGCTTGCGCCGATCCTCGAAACAGGCCGCCATGCACGGGAACAGATCCAGCCGTTCCGCTGTCTCCCGCAACAGCACCCCGCCCGCATCCGAGGTGATATCGCCCCCATCGAAGGCCGCCAGAACCTGCCTTTTCCCGTGATCACCGAACCGCATCCCAAAAAACACCCTGTAATTTTTCACATGTCCCCTATTCTAGCGTAACTATCTATTATTATTCACTATTTTTGAAATTCTGTGAGAGGGCGGTGACCGATCCGGGTCCACGACCTTGGGCGAGGCGGGACATTCGCGCTTCTTATTCCGCGCCCGATCAACCAGATGGAGCACCACCACGAAGAACACCGGCACGAAGAAAATCGCGAGGATCGTGGCACTGATCATGCCCCCGAACACGCCGGTGCCGATCGCCTGCTGGGTTTCCTTGCTAGCGCCGCTGGCGATCATTAACGGCACGACGCCGAAGGTGAAGGCGAGGCTGGTCATGAGGATCGGGCGAAGCCGAAGCTTGGCCGCCTGAATGACCGCGTCGATGGTGCTCTTGCCGTCTTCGCGGGCGGCCTTGGCGAACTCAACGATCAGGATGGCGTTCTTCGCGGACAGACCAATGATCGTGATCAAGCCGACCTTGAAGAAAACATCATTCGGCATATCCCGCAGCATCACCGCGGCGACGGCTCCGATCAGCCCCAAGGGAACCACCATCATGACCGAGAGGGGAATCGTCCAACTCTCATAAAGGGCGGCGAGTATGAGGAAGATGACGAGCATCGAGAGCGCCAGAAGTATTGGTGCCTGGGCGCCGGATTGCTGCTCCTCCAATGATTGTCCGGTCCATTCGATCGCGAACCCCTGGGGAAGCTGGGCAGCGAGACGCTCCATTTCCCGCATCGCGTCTCCACTGGACTTCCCCGGGGCGGCCGAACCGGAAATCCGGATGGCCGGATAGCCATTATAGCGCACCAGTTGGAGCGGCGTTTTTTCCCACCGCGGAGAAACGAACTCCGAGAGCGGGACGGTGCCGCCCGCGGCGTTGCGCACCTGGAGCTTCAGCACATCCTCGAGGCTCATGCGCGCCTTCGCCTCGGCTTGGACGATGACCTGCTGGACGCGGCCCTGGTTGGGATAGTCGTTGACGTAGGACGACCCGACCGCGCCCGAGAGCGTGTCCGCGATGGCGTCGAATGTCACGCCCATCGCCTGAGCCTTCTGCCGGTCGATGACGAGTTTGATGCTGTCCCCCGGGGGCAATCCATCGGGGTACACCTCCGTGATCACCTGGCTTCGGGCGGCCAATGCCAACAACTGTTCCCGCGCCGCGGCAAGGGCGGCATCGCCATGACCGGCGCGATCCTCCAGGCGAAGCGCGAAACCGGATGTTGTGCCCAACTCCTCGATGGATGGCGGCAGGAGGCTCATGACCGTGCCTTCGCGGATCTGGCTGGCCGCCTCGGTCGAGCGGTCCGCCTCATCCGCGGAGGTCGCGCCGTCGCGGTCATCCCAATCCTTGAGGATCGAGAACATCATGCCCGCGTTGGGCCCGGCTCCGGAGAAGCTGAATCCCTGAATGGCCTGCGTTGACTGGATGGCCGGGCGCGTCGCGTTATGCCGCTCGAGGACCGCGATGGCCTCGCGCGTGCGGCTTGCCGTGGCGTCGGCGGGCAACTGTATCGACGTCATGAAGTATCCCTGGTCTTCCTCGGGCAGAAAGGCCGAGGGAAGATTCACGTAGGCGACGCCGAGCAGGGTCACCACCACCCCGAACGCGGCCATCATCCTGCCGGAGCGTTTCAGGAGACGGGCGACCCATCCCTGGTACCCCTCGGCCATGCGGTCGAAAGCGCGGTCGAACCAACCGAAGAAACCCTTCTTTTCGAGATCCCCGTTGATTGGTTTCAACAGCGTCGCGCAGAGGGCCGGCGTCAGCGTCAGCGCCAGAAAGGCCGAGAACAGGATCGAGACCGTCATCGACAGGGTGAACTGCCGGTAAATGGCCCCCACCGACCCGCTTGCCATGGCCATGGGAATGAACACGGCGGACAGCACCAGCGTGATGCCGATCACGGCGCCGGTGATCTCCTTCATGGCCTTGATGGTTGCTTCCCTTGGCGGCAGGCCGTCCTCGGCCATGATTCGTTCGACGTTCTCGACAACGACAATGGCGTCGTCGACGATAATGCCAATCGCCAGCACCATGCCAAACATGGTCAGCACGTTCACGGAAAAGCCGGTGGCCAACATGATCGTGAAAGTGCCGAGCAAGGCGATGGGCGCCACGATCGCCGGGATCAGCGTGTAGCGGACTTTCTGGAGGAACATGAACATTACCAGAAAGACGAGCACCATCGCCTCGACCAGCGTTTGCACCACTTTCTCGATCGAGACGCGGACGAAGGGCGCGGTATCGAAGGATGCCTCCCAACTCATGCCGGCGGGCATCGAAAGCGCGAGCTCCTCCATGCGCGCGCGAATGGCGGCCGATGTGCTGACCGTGTTGGCGCCAGGAGCCAACTGGACCGCCAGCATCGCGACGGGCCGACCATTGGATGTTGTCGAGAAACCGAAGGATTGCGCTCCTGTCTCGACCTTCGCGACATCCCCCAGAGTCACGCTCGATCCGTCGGCGGTCGCCCGCAGAACGATCCGTCGGAACTGCTCGGGCGTCCGCAGTTGGCCATCGACGGTCAGGGGAATGGTGACACGTTGGCCTTCGGTGGTGGGTTCCGCGCCGATCGCGCCGGGGGCGATCTGAATGTTCTGCGTGTTGATCGCGGCGTTGATGTCGCCCATGGTCAATCCGTAGGAGACCAGCTTTTGGGGATCAACCCAGACACGCATGGCGCGTTCGCTCGCGAAGAGTTGCACCCGGCCAACACCGGCCACCCGCTTGAGTTCGTCGGCGATGTTGCGCACGGCGTAATCGCCAAGCGCGACTTCGCTGTACCGACCGTCTTTTGACTCGATGTTGACGAGCATGAGAAAGCCGGAAGACATGGCCTCAACCGAAAGCCCGGTTTGACGCACGGCCAGTGGCAGGCGTGGTTCGATTGTCTTGATCCGGTTCTGGAGATCGACCTGAGCAAGGTCGAGATTGGTCCCAGATTTGAAAGTCGCCGTGATTGTCGCGGACCCGGACGTATCCGCGGAACTTTCGAAGTAGAGAAGGTCGCGTACGCCCGACAACTCGCGCTCGATCAGGCTCACCACGCTATCGTTCAGCGTTTGCGGCGTGGCGCCGGGATAGGTGGCGAAGATGCTGATGCTGGGGGGCGCGATGGACGGGTAGCGTTCGGTCGCCAGTCGCGGAATCGCGAGGATGCCGGAAAGCGCGATGACAATCGCGATGACCCAGGCAAAGACGGGGCGTTGGATAAAGAACTGGGGCATTTGGGTACTTCCGGGTCAGCTTTGGGGGGTGTCGTCGCGTGGAAGATGCCAGGGCATCGGCTTGACGACGACGCCAGGCGTGAGACGGTCCTGACCTTCGACGATGACCCGGTCGCCCGGGTGAAGGCCCTGTTCGATGACCACGCGGCCATCGATCTCCGCTCCTGTCGTGATCACCTTTTGCTGGACGTTTCCGTCGCTATCGACGGTGTTCACCAAGGTGCCGTCGCCATCGTGTTGGACCGCCTGCAACGGCACGAGCAGGGCATCGGGCTTGCGCTCCCGTGGCAGTCTTGCCCGCACGAACATGCCCGGCAGCAGCGTCCGGTGCGGATTCTCGACCTCAACCCGGGCGATGACATCCCCGGTGCCGGGATCGACACTGATACCCGAGAACAACAGCTTGCCAAGGACTGGATGGGACTCGCCATCGGATGACAGGATTTCCACCGGCGCGCCCTGGTCGGTTTCGCCACGCTCCGCCAAGGCTCGCAGGACGGACAGACGCGAGGCTGGCTGACGCAGGTCGATATAGACCCGGTCGATTTGCCGAACCGTGGCCAAGGGAGTGGGGTCGCTCGCCACCACCAAGGCACCCTCGGTCACCATCGCTTGATCGATGCGACCGGTGAGTGGGGAGCGGACGGTGGCGAAGTCCAAGTCCAACTCGCGACGCTCGAGCACGGCTTGGTTTTGTTCGACGTCGGCCGCGGCTTGATCGCGGGTCGCCACGGCGTCGTCATGGCTTTGACGGCTGACGGCGGCGGCTTTGACCAGGGGCTCCAGGCGCCGGACTTGTTTCTCCGCCTGGGCGAGAGTCGTCCGGGCCCGTTTCAGGGCGGCGGCGGCGATCTTCGCCTCGGCCCGGAATGGGGCGGCATCGATCTGGAACAGGGGGTCGCCGGCGCTAACCTCGCCGCCCTGATCGAACAGCCGCCGCTCGATGAGTCCGCCAACCTGCGGCCGGATTTGCGCGATCCGATAGGCGACCACGCGACCGGGCAGTTCGTCCGTGATCACGACGGCCTCGGGGGAGACCGTCACAACGGAAACCTCCATCTCGGAGGGTGGTGGGGCGGCCTGTTGCTCGTTTTGGCAGGCCGCGAGGGCCAGGGAGGCACAGAAGGCAAGTCCGGCCAGAAATGTGCGTCGCATCTCTATTTTTCTCCCGCTTCGGTTGGAACCTTGTCCACGACCGCGGCGTCCCCATTGGCATTGGGCGTCGCGCGAAAGCCGCCGCCGATTGCCTGATGCACCTTGACTTGGTTTTGCAAACGCATGAGACGATTCGCCGACACGGCGATCTCGGCGGTTCGGCGTGCTTCCTGGGCATCAAGCCAGGTCCGTAGCGGGACAACGCCGGCGCGGTACCGGGTCTCGTAGAGACGCTCGACGTCGACCGCGGCATCGCGCGCCCGCCTCAAGTCCTCGCCTTCGGCCGCGAGTGCCGTGCGTGCCGCCAGGGTGCTTTCGACCTCGGCAAACGCCGTATGGAGCGCCTTGCGGAAGAGGATGACCGCCTCTTCGTACTGGGTTTCGGCGATCCGCGTATCGACCAGCATTGCCGGCAGGTTGAGAAACGGCAAGGCCAGGCCCGCGCCAAGCGTCCCCACCGGATTGGCGATCACATTCAAAAGCGCCGTGCTCGAGGTGCCGAGCGTACCCGTGAGGGAGAGGGAGGGATAGTAGCTCAAGCGGGTCGCGTCGCCGCTGGCGAGCGTTTGGCGCAGTCTGAGTTCGGCCGCCCTCAGGTCGGGACGACGACCCAGGAGGTCCGCCGGCAGCCCCGCCGGTACCGGCGGAAGGGTCAAGCG
>JAIOYK010000012.1 GCA_021741145.1 Rhodospirillum sp.
CGGCCTCCGCCTTCTGAGCATCCGTCAGCTCGTCGCTCGCTGACAACCACGCTTGAAATGTCTTTTGGTCCATCGATCAGAACTCCCGCATTTCCGCCATTCTAGCATGAGTGCCTACGAAACGCGAATTGAGCCAAATATTTTATCGAGCCCTATGTGTATGCATTCTTCCGGTCGGAAGAATGCACGGGCCTATCGGTATTCCGGGCGGTTGGCCAAGCCCTGGCGCAGGTGGCGGATCATCATCCGAACCTTGGCCGGAACGTGGCCTGCTTGGGGGTAGACCGCCCAGACTTCCGTATTCGGCGGCCGGTGGTCGGGCAGGAGAGAGACCAGTCGCCCCTCCCGAATCGGCTCTCGCACATAATAGTCCGGCAATTGGCAAAGTCCGAATCCCCGCAGGGCGGCGTCCAGCACGGCATGGCCGCTGTTGCAGCGAAACCGCCCCCGGGGTCTGAAATGCCAATCGGCGCCGGACGTCTCCCGCCGATCATCGAAGGTCCAGACGTCGGATGTGCCGATCACGCAGTCATGGTTGGCCAGGTCCCCCAGGGAGAGGGGACTCCCTCGCCGCGCCAAATAGGCGGGGGAGGCGCAGAGGTGTAGAATCCGAGGGGCGACGCGGGTGGCCACCTGCCCACTATCGGCCATGCGGCCCAGGCGAATGGCCAGATCCACGCCATCCCGCACCAGATCCAACATGTGGTTGCTGAGTGTCATCTCCACCCGCAGCTCCGAATGACGTTCCAGGAAGTCATTGACCAAGGGAACGATAAACAGGTCCCCATAGGCCGTCGGGCAGGTCATCCGCAGGAGACCCCGGGGGACGTCGTCCCGCTCGCCCACGGCCCGCAGGGCTTCGTCCCGGTCCTCCGCCAGTCCACGGAACCGTTCCAGTAACAGACGCCCCGCCTCCGTCAGGGCCACCCGGCGGGTGGTGCGATAGAACAGGCGCGCCTTCAGGCGATCCTCCAGCCGCGCCACCTGACGGCTCACCCGGCTGGAGGACACCCGCAGACGCTCCGCGGCCGAGGAAAATCCGCCGGTTTCCGCCACGGCGACAAACTCGTCGATCCCATCCCAGCCTGACACGGTCCTCTCCAGAGATTATCCCATATTTGCAATAATGCTCTGCGAGAACGTTGTTCTGTCAAGAGAGAGGAATTTGGTAGCTTGCGCGGAATGAGGGGGTTTTCCCCCTGGATCTCTTTTTCAAGGAGCTGTTCCCATGATCAAGTCCCGCGCCGCCATCGCCTGGGAAGCCCAACATCCCCTGAGTATCGAGGATGTGGAGGTCGCGGCTCCCAAGGCCGGGGAGGCCCTGGTGCGCATCGTCGCCACCGGCGTTTGCCATACGGACGCCTATACCCTTTCGGGCAAGGATTCCGAGGGCAAGTTTCCCTGCATCCTGGGGCACGAGGGCGCGGGTATTGTCGAGGATGTCGGCCCTGGCGTGACCAGTGTCGCCATCGGGGACCATGTGATCCCCCTCTACACTCCGGAATGCGGCCAGTGTGATTACTGCCGGTCAGGCAAGACGAACCTCTGTCAGGCGATCCGGGCCACCCAGGGACAGGGCCTGATGCCCGACGGCACCAGCCGGTTCTCCCAGGGCGGGAAGGAGATCTTCCATTACATGGGGACCTCCACCTTCTCCGAATACACCGTGGTGCCGGAGATCGCCTTGGCCAAGATCAACAAGGAGGCCCCGCTCGAGAAGGTCTGCCTGTTGGGCTGTGGGGTGACCACCGGCATGGGCGCTGTGCGGAATACGGCCAAGGTGGAGCCCGGTTCGACCGTGGCCGTATTCGGCCTGGGAGGCATCGGCCTGTCGGCGATCATCGGCGCGGTCATGGCCAAGGCCAGCCGAATCATCGGCGTGGACATCAACCCGGACAAGTTCGAGATTGCCCGGCAGCTGGGCTGCACGGAGGTGGTGAACCCCAACGACCATGATCGCCCCATCCAGGAGGTCCTGGTGGACATGACCAACGGTGGCGTGGATTACTCCTTTGAATGCATCGGCAACGTGAACATCATGCGCTCCGCCCTGGAATGCTGCCATAAGGGCTGGGGGGAGTCGGTCATCATCGGCGTCGCTGGCGCGGGCGAGGAAATCCGCACCCGGCCCTTCCAACTGGTCACCGGCCGGGTTTGGCGGGGCTCCGCCTTCGGCGGTGTGCGCGGTCGCTCCGAACTCCCCGACTACGTGGAGCGCTATTTGAGGGGCGAGTTCGAGTTGGACACCTTCATCACCCACACCATGGGGCTGGACAGGATCAACGAGGCGTTTGATCTGATGCATGACGGCAAGAGCATCCGTTCGGTTATTCTGTACTGACCCCTCACAGGAAGGAGGCGGCTCCGCCATGACGACCGATATCACACCGACCCTGGTTTCCCAGACCCTGGCCTTCGGCGGCACCCAGACCCGCTACAGGCACCAGAGCGCGGTCTTGAACTGCGACATGATCTTCGCGGTCTTCCTGCCGCCCCAAGCCAGCCCGGAAACCCCGGTTCCTGTCCTCTATTGGCTGTCGGGGTTGACCTGCACGGATGAGAACTTCACCCAGAAGGCCGGGGCCCAGCGCATGGCCGCGGAACTGGGCATCGCCATCGTCGCCCCGGACACCAGTCCCCGAGGCGAGGAAGTGCCTGGGGATCCGGAGGGCGGCTGGGACTTCGGCCTTGGCGCCGGGTTTTACGTCAACGCCACCCAGACCCCCTATGACCGCCACTACCACATGCATGACTATGTGGTTCACGAACTGCCCGCCCTGGTGGAGGCCAGCTGTCCGGTCACCACCCAGCGGAGTATTTCTGGCCACTCCATGGGCGGTCATGGGGCGCTCGTCTGCGCCCTGCGCAATCCCGGGCGCTACCTGTCCATCTCCGCCTTCGCGCCCATTTCCAACCCCATGGACTGTCCTTGGGGCCATAAGGCCTTGGGTCACTACCTGGGCGAGGATCGCGCGGCCTGGGCCGATTGGGATACCTGCGCCCTGATTGGCAAGGCCTCGGAAAAGCTCCCCCTGCTGGTCGATCAGGGGCAAGCCGACGGCTTCCTGGTCGACCAGCTCAAGCCCTGGGCCCTGGATCGCGCCGCGCGGGATGCCGGATACCCCCTGACCCTGCGCCTGCACGCCGGGTACGACCATAGCTACCATTTCATCGCCAGCTTCATTGAAGACCACCTGCGGTTCCACGCCGCGGCCATGGGCTAATTTTTTCCACGACCCATTGTCCTTCCTTTCATCTTTTCCCCCCTAGGATCCTTGGCCCCGTCAGTGGGGCCAAGGATCCTAGGGGGGAGGGGTAAGCGAACGTGGACGACTTCGAAACCTATTGCCGTGACTATCTGGAAGCCTGGGAGGCGCGGTCCACCGTCCGCGCCATGACCCGCTACCGGCCCAGCCAGGCGGACTCCCATGTCCCGTTGTTGCCCGAGGGCTTCGTCCCCCTGGTTGATGAGCCCGAGGTTCAGGCCATGGGGCCCGAGGTCAAGCGTCTTCTGGTCACCCAGGCCTGTTATCGCATCATGGATGGGATCGCCCTGATCGAAACGGACATGATCTGCGAGTGTTGCCGCGATCTGGCCCATCGAAGCCAACTTGTCGAGGTGCCAGCCCTGGCCCGGCAGGTGGCCCTGGCCATCCACACGGACGAGGGCTACCACTCCTTCGCGGCCCGGGAGTTCATGGACGAACTGACCGAGATCACCGGCATTCAACCCGATGGGCGGCTGGAGGACTGCTCTTCCCGCCTGGGACTGGACGCCGTCCTGGCCCAATTGTCCCCGGAACTGCACGGGGCTTTCCGCATGGTGGCCCTGTCCCTGACCGAAAACCTGGTCACCGACGAGGTGATTGGACTGGTCAAGGAAACTGAGCTGATCAGCCCCTTCCATTTGAACCTTCGGGAACATTTAATGGACGAGGCGCGCCACCAGGCCTTTTTTCGGCGCCTGCTGCGCCGGGTCTGGGCCGCGTTCGATCCCGAGATCCGGACGTCCCTTGCCCAGGTTCTGCCGCTCTTCCTGGACTTTCTGTTGGAGCGTCCCATGCGGGAGGACGCCAAGGCGCGCCTGGAGAGCGTCCACCGCCTTGGGCTGGATGGACGGACCCTCGAGCACTTGCGCCTGAGGGAAGAGGCGCGTCTGGTGGCCAAGGCCGACAACCCCACATGGGGAAACGTGCGCCGCGCCATGGGGGACGCGGGCCTTCTGGATGCCCCGGAGGTTCAGTCAGCCCTGCGCGACGGGGGGTGGCTCGTCGTGTGACGCATGGATGGCATTCCATCGCCAACACTTGAAACACGGCGCAAGACCCCAATTCTAGAAAGAGTTCATTTTTTTGGGGAAGGCAGGCCACATGCAGGTACTCACCATCGGCGGCGCCATGATCGATACGATCGCCATCATCGATAGCGATCGCATTGAGCGCATGGTCATGTTCAACGCCGAAAGCTCCTATTTGCTGTTGGAGGAGGGGGGCAAGACCGAAGCCCAGGAGGTCTCCACCCACACGGGCGGTGGAGCGGTGAATTGCGCCATCTCCATGGCGCGCCTGGGACTTGACGTGTCCACCCTGGTCAAATTGGGGCAGGATGAGCGGGCCGAGACGATCATGGCCCGTTTGATGGATGAGGGCGTCTCCACCCGTTGGATCTCGCGGGATGGTCGGGCGCCGACCGGGGCCTCGGTTTTGATTTCCTCCCACGACCGCAACGCGGCGATTTTCACCTTTCGGGGTGCCAATTCCTTCATGGAGCCCGTTGACCTGCGCGAGGACGCCTTCGCCGTGGATGTGGTCTATATCGCCAGCTTGACCAATAAATCCGCGGAATGCTTCCCTCTGATCATCGAGAAGGCCAAGGCCCACGGCGCCAAGGTGGCGGCCAACCCGGGCATCCGCCAACTCTCCGCCTATGGACCGGCCTTCCAGGAATGCCTGAAGGGCATCGATATCCTGTCCATCAACCGCAAGGAGGCGGGGGCCCTGGTGCCCCATCTGGTCGCCCGGGTGGGCGAGGGTGGCCCCAGCCTGCCCCTGGGCCAGGAGGAGGATCCTCCCCTTATGGCCGCGCGGGGCCTGAACGGAGGCGGGTTCGACATGAGCCTCTCCCGCTTCTGCCAAGCCGTGACCGACATGGGGCCGAGCCATGTGGTTCTGACCGATGGGGGCCGGGGTGCCTTCGTGGCGACGGAGGGGGAAATTCTTCATTGTCCGGCCATGAAGGGAGATGTCGTGGGCACCGCGGGGGCGGGAGATGCCTTCGCCTCGACTTTCACCGCCTTCCTGGCCATGGGCCACGACGCCGAGGAGTCCCTGCGGGCGGCGACCTACAACGCCGCCGCGGTCGTGGGCCACATCGACACCCAGACGGGCCTGCACCGGAAAGACGATATCCTCAACGCCCTGGAAGGCACCGGGGCGGTGCCCCGGGCAAGGCGCTGGACCCTCAAGGGGTGAGGGGGGACGTTTCGGCGGATTCGTCGGGGCGATGGGCGAGGACGGCGTCGGCGGACACGGTGATCCAGGTCTCGATATCGACGGCGCCGATGGCCTCCAGCCATCGACCGACGAGCCAATAGCCCATGGAGTAAACCAGCCATCGAGGATAGGCGCCCGCCCCAAGAAACCAAGCTCCATGGTCGAAGCGCGTGGAGCCCAGGAGATCCGCGTCGGGCCATAGGGCCGCGAAGGTCTCGGGGGGAACGGCCTGTTCCCAAGGTTCCGGGGGCGTGCCGAGCAGATGGCGGACAAACTGTCCCGCCAATCCCTCGCTGACCATGCATTCCCCCAGGGTTCTTCCATATCCCGGACCGCCCATCCGCAGGCAATGGTGGACTTCATGAAGGACCTGACGCGTCACCGCGCCATCCCCCAAGCTGGTCTCGAAATTTGGGTTATCCGGATCGAAGACCATGGAAAAGAGGGCGCCGTGAAACGCGAACCCCACCATGCCGACTTCGGGAATGGTTTCTCCCTCGCGTCTTTGCAGAAGGATGTCCAGGCGGGGCGGAGTCATGACACGGGATAAAGCCCCATGGGCCCGCTCGATTTCCGAGGTGATCGCCATGCGCCAGGGTGCCAAATCGCCCGACGCTTCCAACCAATGTGGCCGCCAATTGTCCATATGAGGGTCTTGCTCCTCAAGGTAAAACCCTGGGACGGTCCGCCACCCGAGTCCCATCATTGAACCTTGCCCTGTTTGGCGCGCCAGACGGAGGGGCGTTCGAATTGGCCCTGCCAGAGGCCCAATTTCTTGGTCCGGGCGTTTTCCACGGCGTCGGCGTAGGGTCCCCCTTCGCCCACCAGGGGTAAAGCCCACCCGAGATCCACCAGGGTCCGATTCAACTCCCGACCTTCAGTATAACAGATGGACACAAGATTACCGTTCTGGTCGGTGGCGTTTCCTTTACAGACAACGGCTCTCTTCTTGGTCAGTTCCAAAAGAACATAGGCCGCCCAGCGCCCGCATTCCCACGGTTTTCCTTTCGGGTCCTGGCAGGTCTGTCCGATGGGCGGGGCATCAATATTCACCAAAACCACGGGTATTCCGCCAGAGCAGGTTCCATAGGATCGCTTTCCATTGATGGACAGGTGGCTGGCGTCGGTCACACAGGCGGGACCGGACACATCCGCCAGGGCGGGCGTCGTGGTTCCGGCCATCCAGGCGAAGGCCAGGACCAAACCGCCCAACACAGCGCCCCATCGGAAAGGATTACACCCCATTGTCATCTTCTCCCTGTTTCGGCCCGATTGGGGAGAGTATATCATGCCCGCGCCGCCAAATCCCTTGGCGGGCGGGGATAGACGGGAGACTCCATGAACGCCGCGCACACACCGGACTCAACCAAGGGCGGATCAACCCTGCATATGACCTTCGCGGCTCGGTTACGGGCCTATTTCTTCGCCGGAGTCCTGGTCACCGCCCCCATCGGCATTACCTTTTTCGTCGCCTGGACCTTCATCGAGGTCGTCGACGGCTGGGTGATGAACATGGTGCCCGCGGCCTACCGTCTCGATCTGCCCATTCCGGGGGCGGGGTTGCTCCTTCTGGTGGTGATCCTGATCACCATCGGCGCTTTCGCCGCCGGGTTCCTGGGACGCCTGTTGGTGCGCACGGGCGAGAGCCTACTCCAGCGCGTTCCCGTGGTCCGGAATATCTATGGGGCGCTCAAGCAAATCATCGAGACCATCCTCGCCCAGCAATCCTCGGCCTTCCGGCAGGTTGTGCTGGTGGAATATCCCCGTCGGAATATCTGGGCCATCGCCTTCATCACCGGCGTGACGGAAGGGGAGGTTCAGAACCTGACGGAAAGCGAGACCGTCAATGTCTTCCTGCCCACGACGCCAAATCCCACCAGCGGATTTCTTCTGTTCGTCCCCCGGGAAGACCTGATCGTGATGGATATGACCGTGGAGGAGGGCATCAAGATGGTCATCTCCGGCGGCATCGTGACCCCTCCGGACCGTCGGGCGGAGGAAGTCAGGAAGATGCCGCTTGTCACCGCGGGCGCGGACGCGCCAGAGGTTTCCAAACGCGGCAAGGTGACCCCAAAGGCGCAAAAGGGCGTCGCCCCGATCCGGTCCCCTCTTATCCGGATCGAAGAGTCCGAACCGCCGCGTCCCGCTCGAACAGATACAGAAGAAGTTTGAGGGCCTCGCCCCGGGGGGAGGACAGCTCCGGATCCCGGGCGACGATGACCTCGGCGTCCTTGCGGGCGATCTCGATCAGATCCTGAACGGCCAAGGGGTCCGGGCAGAGGCGGAAATTGGGCATGCCGCTCTGGCGGGTGCCCAGAACTTCCCCCGCGCCCCGCAGACGCAAATCCTCTTCCGCGATCTCGAAGCCATCGTCGGTCCGGCGCATGGTCTCGAGACGCGCGCGCGCGGTCTCCCCCAGGGGACTGGCGTAAAGCAACAGGCAGGTGGATTTTCCACCGCCCCGTCCGATCCGCCCCCGCAACTGGTGGAGCTGGGCAAGACCGAATCGCTCCGCGTGCTCGATGACCATGACCCGGGCGGAGGGGACGTTCACGCCCACCTCGATCACCGTCGTCGCCACCAACACATCCAGGCCATCGCCCGAGAATGCGGCCATCACCGCGTCCTTCTCCGCTCCCTTCATACGCCCATGGACCAGCCCGACTCGGGGGCCGAGCATCTCCGTCAGCAGAAGGTGCCGCTCCTCGGCCGCGGCCATGTCTCCGGTCTCGGATTCTTCCACCAGGGGGCAGACCCAATAGACCTTGGACCCGGTGGAAATGGCCCGCTGGATCCCGGCGATCACTTCTTCCAGACGTTCGATGGGAAGGGCACGGGTATCCGCGGGCTCGCGCCCTGGGGGTTTCTCGTCGAGGCGGGAGACGTCCATATCCCCGTAATGGGTCAGGGTGAGCGTGCGGGGAATGGGAGTGGCGGTCATTACCAGCACGTCCACGGCCCTCCCCTTGGCGGATAGGGCGAGGCGTTGATGGACGCCGAACCGGTGCTGTTCGTCCACCACGGCCACGGCGAGGTCGTGGAAGGTCACATCCTCTTGAAACAGAGCGTGGGTCCCCACCAGGATGTCGATGTCCCCGGCGACCAAGGCCGCCAGGATGGCCGTCCGGGCCTTCCCCTTATCGCGGCCCGTCAACAGGCCCAGGCGAACACCCGCCGCCGCGCAGAGGGGGGTCAGGGTCTCCAGATGCTGGCGGGCGAGGATCTCCGTCGGCGCCATGATGGCGGCCTGGGCGCCGGCCTCCACGGCATTGAGCGCGGCGAGCAGGGCAACCACGGTCTTGCCCGAGCCCACATCCCCCTGGAGCAGGCGGAGCATGCGCGCATCCCCGGCCATGTCTCCGTCGATTTCGGCGACGGACCGCTTCTGGGCGCCGGTCAGGGCGAAGGGCAGGGCGGAAAGCACCTTCCCGCGGAGGACTCCGGTTCCCTTGATGGGCCGCCCCTTCACCGACCGGGCGGCCCGCCGCACCAGCAGAAGGGCCAATTGGCTCGACAACAACTCGTCATAGGCCAGGCGGCGGCGGTTGGGATTTTCAGGGGCCAGGTCCTCGGCTTCAAGGGGCGCGTGGACGGCCGTCAGGGCCGCGTTGAAGGCGGGCCAACCTTCCCGTTCAAGCAGGGAGGCGTCCTGCCACTCGGGAACCTCCGGAACGGCGGCGAGGGCCTGACCGATCAGGCGGAGAAGAACCTTCCCGGCGACCCCCTGGGTCATGGGATAGATCGGCTCGACCCGGCGCACGGTCTCTTCCTCGGCGAGGGGGACCATATGGGTGGGATGGACGATCTGGGGTGTGCCGCCATAGCGCTCCATCTTGCCCGAGACCACGCGGATCTCACCGACGGGCAGCATATCCTGGATGTATTTGCTCCGGGCCCGGAAGAAGACCAGGGTGACAAAGCCCGTGTCGTCCCGGCAAATGACCCGATAGGGCGCCGGAGAGCGGGGCGCGGGCTCCTGGTGGGTCTCCACGGTGACGGTCAGGGTCACCAGGACCCCATCCGGGGCGTCGTCGATGGGAGGCGAAAACCGCCGGTCCACCCGGCCCGAGGGCAGGTGCCAAAGAAGGTCCACGACCTTGTCCCCCCCCACCAGCTTTTCCACCAGCGGCGCCACGGCCTTGCCAACGCCTTTCAGGGCGGACAGGGGACGGAAGAGGGGGTTCAGGGAGTCCGGGCGCATGATCGATTGCCTTGACGGCTGACAGGGGAACGTGAATGGCTTTATATATCAGCCCGTCCGCCATGCCAAAAGCCACGGTGTACTTCTTTCGTTCTTTTTCCTATAACGGTCGCCGTCCCATAGGCCATAGCATCGGTTCTCGACTCATGGATCTCGCCTCCCTCGACCCGCGCCGCAAGCGTACCCTCTACCGGGCCCAGCACCGGGGCATGAAGGAGGCCGACATCTTCATTGGCGCCTTCGCCGAGGCCAAGATCGCCACCATGGAAGAGGACCAACTCCTCCGTTTCGACGCGCTTCTGGAAGAGCTGGACGCGGATATCATGGACTGGATCATGGGCCGGAAACCGACCCCCGCCTCCTACCAGACCGACGTCATGGACCTATTGAAAAACTTCAAACTGCACCCTTGATCCCTTGAAAACGCTCCTGAAATCCCTGCGCGAGGGCAATCGCGTCCAGGCCGCGGGCCTGCCGGAGGGGCTGGATGCCCTGGCCCTTGGCGCGCTCGCCATCGAGGGCGGCCCCACGGTGTTGCACGTGGCCCGGGACGATGTCCGCCTCGCCCGTCTGGCCGACGCCATCTCCTTCTTCCACCCCCAGGTGGAGATCCTGGAGTTCCCCGCCTGGGACTGCGTGCCTTACGACCGGGTGTCCCCCAACGTGGAGGTGGTGGCCAAGCGCCTGGACACCCTGTCCCGCCTCGCCGAGCCTCCGGGCAAGGGAATCCGGCCCGGGCGCATGGTCCTCACCACCGTGTCCGCCATCCTTCAGCGAGTCCCTCCCCGGGAGGTCCTCGTCGAGGGCGTTTTCACGGCGAAGGTGGGAGGTCCACTCGACATGGACACCCTGATGGACCACCTGACCCGCCATGGCTATGGCCGGGCGGAGCAGGTCATGGAGCCCGGTGAATTCGCCGTGCGCGGTGGCATCGTCGACATCTTCCCACCCGGGGCCGCGGAGCCCGTCCGCCTGGACCTGTTCGGCGACGAACTGGATTCCCTGCGGACCTTCGATCCCGTGACGCAACGGACCACGGGCACCCTGACGGAACTGGTCCTCCGGCCCATGAGCGAGGCGGTCCTGGACAAGGAATCCATCAGCCGATTCCGCTCCGGCTATCGGGAGCTATTTGGCACGCCGTCACGGGACGATGCCCTTTATGAGGCGATATCGGCGGGCCAGAGTTTTCTGGGGATGGAGCATTGGCTTCCCCTGTTCCACGAGGGCATGGATACCCTATTCGCCTATGTGCCCGAGGGACCGGTGACCCTGGACCATGGGATCGAGGCGTCCGTCACCGCCCGGGTGGAGCAGATCTGGGAATATTTCGAGGCCCGGCGCCAGGTGGACGAATCCGCGGAGAACCAAAAACGGGGCGGGGACGGGGGCATGATCTACCATCCCCTTCCGCCCGATCGCCTGTTCCTGGAGGAGTCGGAATTCGCCCGGTACTATGCCGCGCGGCCCGGGGGCGCCTTCAGCGCCTACGCGGCGGTTGATGTGGACAGCACCGCCGGAGCCTCCCTCGATTTCAAGGGCAAGCCGGGACATGACTTCGCCGATGCCCGCGCCCGGGCCGGAGACAACGTCTATGACGCCGTCCGCCAGGAGGTGGAGGCGCTGCGGTCCGAGGGCAAAACAGTCATCCTGACCACCGCCACCCTGGGTTCGCGGGAGCGCATGACCGGGGTCCTGCGGGAACATGGCGTCACCCCCATCGTCACGGCCGAATCCTGGTCCGAAGCCCTAAAAAAGGGGCAAAAGGCGACGGTCGTGGTGGCCCTGCCCCTGGAACGGGGATTCGAAGGCCCCGATCTGGCGGTCATCACCGAGTCCGATGTGCTCGGAGACCGCTTGTCCCGCCCCGTTCGCAAGAAAAAGCTGGGTGACAAGTTCATTCCCGATGTCTCCGCCCTCTCGGAAGGGGACCTCGTTGTCCATGTGGAACACGGCATCGGCCAGTACGATGGCCTGGAAACGGTGACCGCGGGCGGGGCGCCCCATGATTGTCTGAGGGTGCTCTACGCCGACAACAACAAACTTTTCGTTCCCGTCGAAAACATCGAGGTCCTCAGCCGGTACGGTTCCGAACAGGCGGGGGTGCAGCTCGACAAGCTGGGCGGCGTGGCTTGGCAGGCCCGCAAGGCCAAGCTGAAGCAGCGCATCCGCGACATGGCCGAGCAACTCATTATGGTCGCCGCGGCCCGCCACTTGAAGGCCGGGGAGGTGATCACCGCGCCGGAGGGGCTCTACGACGAATTCGCCGCCCGCTTCCCCTATGCCGAAACCGACGACCAGCTCCGCGCCATCATCGAGACCCTGGACGATCTGGCTTCGGGCCGCCCGATGGACCGACTGATCTGCGGTGACGTGGGGTTCGGCAAGACCGAGGTCGCCCTCCGCGCCGCCTTCGCCGTGGCCATGAGCGGCAAGCAGGTGGCCGTGGTCGTCCCGACGACCCTGCTCGCCCGCCAGCATTTCCGGAACCTCAAGGAGCGGTTCGAGGGCCTGCCCGTGCGCATCGGCCAGCTCTCCCGTTTGGTGACCGCCAAGGACGCGAAGTCGGTCAAGGAGGAAATGGCCCAGGGCACCATGGATATCGTGGTCGGCACCCATGCTCTTGTTTCGAAAGGCATCAAGTTCAGGGACTTGGGGCTTCTTATTATCGACGAGGAGCAGCATTTCGGCGTGGCCCACAAGGAGCGTCTGAAGCAGCTACGCGCCGATGTGCACGTCCTGACCCTGACGGCGACTCCCATCCCCCGGACTCTGCAATTGGCCCTGACCGGCGTGCGGGAGATGTCGATCATCGCCACGCCACCCGTCGATCGATTGGCGGTGCGGACCTTCGTCCTGCCCTTTGATCCGGTGGTGGTGCGGGAAGCGATCCTGCGGGAGCGCTTCCGGAATGGCCAGTGCTTCTACGTCTGCCCAAGGTTGACAGACATCGACCGGGTCGTGGAACGCCTGACCACCCTGGTCCCGGACCTGCGGGTGGTGGTCGCCCATGGCCAGATGGCCCCCTCGCGGCTGGAGGAGGTGATGACCGCCTTCGCCGATGGCCAGTACGACGTTCTGGTGGCGACGAACATCATTGAAAGCGGCCTGGACATGCCGCGCGTCAATACCATGATCATCCACCGGGCCGACATGTTCGGCCTGGGGCAGCTTTACCAATTGCGGGGCCGGGTGGGCCGGGGCCGGGCGCGGGGCTATGCTTACCTGACCCTGCCGCCGGGGCGGACCCTGTCGAAGGCCGCTGAAAAACGCCTGGATGTCATGCAGACCCTCGACACCCTGGGGGCGGGCTTCACCCTGGCCAGCCACGACCTGGACATCCGGGGCGCGGGCAATCTGCTGGGCGACGAGCAGAGCGGCCACATCAAGGAAGTGGGTATCGAGTTGTACCAGCAATTGCTGGAGGAAGCCGTGGCCGCGGCCAAGGAAGGCCAGGGCCTGGAGGAGGGCGAGGGCGACTGGTCCCCGCAGATCCAGATGGGCACGCCAATCCTGATCCCCGAGACCTACGTGAAGGACCTTGGCTTGCGACTGGGCCTCTACCGCCGCATCGCCTCCGTGGCCAACGAGGGAGAGATCGAGGACATGGCCGCGGAAATGATCGACCGCTTCGGCAAACTACCGCCCGAAGTGGAAAACCTGCTGAAGGTCGTGACCATCAAGGTCCTCTGCCGCCGGGCCAACGCCGAGAAGGTGGATGCCGGACCCAAGGGCGCCGTGGTGAGCTTCCGCGACAACCAATTCCCCAACCCCGGTGGACTGGTTCAGTTTATCAGCCGCAATATGGCGACGGTGAAGCTGCGCCCGGACCATAAGCTGGTCTACCGCCGGGACTGGGAGATGCCCAAGGAACGCATCGCGGGCCTGGACAAGCTGATGCGCCAATTGGCGACCCTGGCCGACGAGGGGAGGGCGGTGGCGTCCTCTCCGTAATTTGGGATCCGGCGATCGGTTACCCTTGGGTGTTCCTCCGGACGGTGTCGATCGGCAGGCGGATGGTGAAGATCGCGCCTTCCCCCGGTATGCCGCCGACTTCCAGGCGTCCTCCGCATTTAACCTCGATCGTGTCGCGACCGACGGCCAACCCTTGTCCAATTCCGCTGCCCACGGGTTTGGTGGAAAAGAATGGCTCGAAGATACGCTCACGCAACGCCTGTGGAACACCGGGACCATTATCGGAAATACGGATCACGATCTCTTTCCCTTCGACGAGGGTTTCAATTTGTATCCGTCCGGGGGGGCTCTTGCCCCCTTCTGAAATCGCCTGAACCGCGTTCAGAATGACACTGAGAAAGACTTGATTCACCTCGCTGACGGGTCCCCGCGCGGACGGAAGGTCCGGCGCGAAGATACACTCGATCTCGGCGATCGGAGCCCAGGCATGGCGACTGATCGTCAAGGTATTCTCCAAGGAATCGTTAATGTTCAATATGGTCTCATCGGTCGTCCCAGGACGGGAAAAGTCCTTCAAGGAGGAAACGATCCGGGAAATACGGTCGATCCCTTCCAAACTCTCCTTGGCGGCGGAGGAAAGGTCCTCTGACACCATGGACGCTTCGCTTTCCGACAGGGTCGTTCCGTCCACGATGATCTTGAGAAGGTTTTCCTCTTCCTCCCTCAAAAAGCGAATGTTATCCCCGATGTACTGGATCGGCGTATTGATTTCGTGGGCGATGCCGGCCGCCATTTGTCCAATGCTGGCCAGTTTGGAGGAATGCAGGGCCCGTTGTTCGGCCTTGCGCCGCCTTTCGATCTCGCCGAGAAATTTATTCGATATGAAATAGGTGATGACGGTAATGCTGATGGTCGTGAGTCCAGCAAGCAGGGAAAAGGTCCGCATGAGGACCCAAAACATCTGGTCGATATCATCCAAATACACACCCGTCCCGAAGACCCAATGCCAGGGTTCGTAGAGAAGAGTATAGGAGACCTTGCGCGAGGCTTCGTGGGCGCCGGGTCTGGGAAAATAGTAAAAAGTGGTTCCGCCACCCTCCTGAGCCCGTGCGACCAGGGCGGGCGGGAAATCAAAGCCCTTGGCATCAATTTCATGGGATTGATCTTTTCCTTCCCGTTCGGCTCCGGAAGGATGAACCTGCATGATACCGTTCACACCGACAACGAACAGGTATTGATCCCCCTGATATCGCATCGCGCGAATGACTTTTCGTGCCCGCTGGATTGCTTCCTCTTGCGAAAATTCACCCTGTCGCGCCCGTTTGTCGTAATCAGCGGCGACGCTCCGGGCGATATCGGCCACCGCATGGGCAAGATCAATTCTATCCCGTTCCAGAAGGGTGCGAATGGTGACGCTGGCGATGACCGACAGGGTCATGAGCCCAACCATGCTCAGAAGGGCCACGCGAAAGGCCAAGCTTTTCAATATATTCGGAAATTTCATAATGAACCCTCCCCTGTCACTTGATTTTCTTGTTGGCGGGCAAGCGAGAATGGAGACCCGCGGCGCTTGCCGACGACCGGGCTTCACGTCATCTCCATGTCTCAAAACACTCCATATTACCATGAACCGAACGCTATCCACCAAAAAAGATGCAAACTAAATAATGTAATTCAAAAAAGGGCACATTCCGACAATCCATCGAACGGTTTTCCCCCCATCCTGGTCCGTCAAGGCCCGGATCAAGGGGAGACGAGACGGAATGTCTCTATTCATCCCTTGCTCGCGGAGTAGAATGCCCGTTCCCAACCAACCACCCCATAGGGTCGGAGCCGTTCACCATGACCACCTTTCTCGTGATCCTCGCGCTGATCGTCGCCGCCGTCCTGCTCGCCATTGTCCTCTACAATGGCCTGGTCAAAGCCAGGCAGATGGTCGAGGAGGGATGGTCCGGGATCGACGTTCAGCTCAAACGGCGCGCCGATTTGATCCCAAACCTCGTGGAAACGGTCAAGGGCTATGCCACCCACGAGAAATCCACCTTCGAAGAGGTGGTGACTCTGCGCGACAGGGCCACCTCCGTCCCCAGCGGCGACGTGGAGGGCCGGGCCAAGGCGGAAGGGGAGCTGACCCAGGCCCTGGGCCGCCTCTTCGCCCTGACCGAGGCCTATCCGGACCTGAAGGCCAACCAGAACTTCGCCGACCTCCAGGACGCCCTGGAGACCATCGAGGGGGAAATCCAGATGTCCCGCCGTTACTACAACGGCGCCGTCCGGCACTACAACATCAAGGTGGACACGGTGCCATCGAACCTCATCGCCGGACGCTTCGGCTTTGAAAAGGCTGCCTATTTCGAGATCTCCGACGCCGCCGACCGGATCACCCCCAAGGTGTCGTTCTAAGGGAGGGGCCGCCATGCCTTTCCGGATGCTCCGGGCCGCCGCGTCCCTGGTCGCCTCGCTCCTGTTGCTCGCGCCGTTTCCCAGCGCCGCCAAGGAGGTGATCCAGACTTTTAATGCCGAAATCACCGTTCACCAGGACGGACGTCTGGCCGTGTCCGAGCGAATTGTCGCCCTTTCCGAGGGCGTGGACATCAACCACGGCCTATACCGGGACTTCCCCTTAACCTTTAGAAAAGATAATGGAAGCCTTGGCCACGTTGCCTTTTCCTTGACCAACGTCGCCATTGACGGTCAGCCCGCGGCCTGGCATTCCCAGACCATCGATGGGGGAATCCGCATCTATATGGGCGATGCCGAGACGGTGCTCGACCCTGGCCGCCATGCCTTCACGTTAACCTACGAGGTCGACCGGGAAATCCGCTATTTCGAAGACCATGACGAGTTGTATTGGAACGTTACGGGAAACGGCTGGTCCTTCCCCATCGACAAGGCCTCGGCCGCCGTGACCCCTCCGGGTGGGGTCCAGCCCATCGGTGTCTCCGCCTATACCGGTCCGCTCGGGGCGAAGGGGCAGGACTACACGGTGGCCCGCCACGACGGACGGGTCATCATCGAGACCACCCATCCCCTGGGCCTCCACGAAGGCCTGACCATCGCCCTGGCCTTCCCCAAGGGCGCCATCGCCGAACCCGACGCGACGGAAAAGGCCCTGTGGGTCCTACGGGACGAGGCGGGCATGCTGATCGGCATCGGAGGGCTGGCCCTGGTGCTGGCCTATTACCTCTGGGCCTGGGCGCGGGTGGGCCGGGATCCACCGCCCGATATCATGGTCCCCCGCTGGACCCCACCAAAGGACCTCTCCCCGGCCCTGGTCAACTACGTGGAGAACAAGGGATTCAGCGGGCAGGGCTGGACGGCCCTTTCGGCCTCCCTCATTGACCTGGGGGTAAAGGGCTATGTGACTCTGGACAACCGGGACCCCAAACGGTTGATCCTGACCCGGACCGACAAGAGGGGCGGAGAGGCGGATCTGCCGAAGGGGCAGGGGGCGATCCTTGATTCCCTGAGTGGGCCGGGGGGCGTTTTCACCATCGAAAAGGCCAATGGCGAGCAGGTGCGGAGCCTCTGGAGCCGCTTCGTCAAGACCATCGAGGGCGAGCACCGGGGGCGCTATTACGTCGCCAACTGGGGATATGTGGCCCTGGGCGTGGCGCTGTCCCTGCTAACCCTGGTCGGTCTGCTGCTGTTCGGACCCATGGGGGTGGCCCTGCTTCCCTATGCCCTCCCCATGGGAGTCCTCATCGTCGGCGCCCTGGTGGTGACCCACCACCTACGGGGCATGATCGGTCGGAAGGGGTCCCTGGCGGCGCGGATTTTCGGTGTTCTCGGAATCGGACTCCTGCTCTTCGGCCTCGTCCTGCTCCTGCTGTCCGGCCTCGCCAGTCTGATTCTGGAAGACCTGACTTCCTCCGAGAGGATGACCCTGGGGGCCCTGGGGGCGATCCTGCTGGTCAACGGCCTGTTCCTGGAACTGATGGGCGCGCCCACCTCCCTGGGCGTCAAAAAAACCGCCGAAGTCCAAGGCTTACGAACCTATCTTGAGCTGGCGGAGAAGGATCGCATGAACATGGCCGGCGTGCCCGAACTGACCCCCCGCCACTTCGAGACCCTGCTGCCCTACGCCGTGGCCCTGAGCGTGGAAAAGCCCTGGTCCAAGGCCTTCCGTGATCACATGGCCGCGGCCCGGGTGGAGGAGGACTACCACCCCCTTTGGGTCCTGGGCGGGATGTCCCAGGACTTCGACGCGGGGGTGTTGTCGTCCTCCATGAGCGACAGCTTCAAGTCCAGCCTGCCCGACCCACCCAGCGGACGCTCCTCCGGCATGGGCGGGGGAGGATCCTCGGGAGGCGGCGGCGGCGGTGGCGGTGGAGGCGGCTGGTAGGAGGGCGTTGGCATTCTGTTGGCCTGACGGCCAGCGTGGGCGTCCGCCCACACCCAACCGGGGACACAAGGTTGTCCCGGGACCCCTTGTGCTCTTTCAGTCGTCGCCGTTTTCAAGGCGTTGCAACATTTCGATAATCGGTCCCCACTAGGCCTCGTCGATTGGGCGGGACAGCTTTTCCGCCATTGCCAAATACTCCCGTGCGAGACCGTGCATGAGGGTGGCATGGGCCTGGGGAAGGCGCGGGAAGAGAGGTGCGAGCCGACGCGCGCCCTCCTCGAACTGATCCGCCGCATCTAGGTCTTTCTCCATCCCCTTGTAGACCATACCCAAAGCACCTAAGGACCGGGCCAAGTCTGGCGTGAAGACATCGAGGGGCGCACCGGCCAGGGTCCGATAGCGCGCCACGGCCTTCTTGGCGACCTCCAAGGCCTCTTCCCGACGCCCCAGAGCCGACAGCATAGTCGCCAGAGTGTTGAACCATCCGGCTCTGGTGTCGTCCGAAGTCTCCGACATTCCAAGCAAGGTGGAACAGATCGCGACTTGTAAGGGGGCCAACCAAATGGCTTCCGAAGAAACAATGGATTTCAGGAGAGGGGCGCGCTTCGGATTCCGCTCCACCATATGACCCAAGGCCTCGGACAGGCTGTCGAGGGCGGCCCTGTCCCCCAGGCACGACAAGGTCATAAAGGAGGCGGTTCAGGCGACCCGACAGACCGTCTTCGGCCCAATCCAGGACCGTATAAAGCCAATCGGGTAAGTCCTCCCGGGTCACGACTTCCTCTCCTTAGGGAAGAAGTGCCCGGCGCAGGACGGCCACCGCGGGAAGGTCCGGGCGGAGGGCGGGGAGGGACCGGCTTCCTCCGTGCCTCCAAGGGGTATCGGACAGGCGGTCGATGATATCCCGCCCCGCCACGGTGTCGCCGGGATAGGCGTGGTGCCCAACCAAGGCACGCATTTTTCCACCGTCAGGCCATTGCCGATAACCGCGAGGCCAAACAAGATCGATAAACCCGCTTTACCCAGACCCACCTTGTCGGACATCCCCTGGACCCGGCGCAATTCCCGGTCCGCCAGGGCAAGCAACAGGTCTCCCCGAGCCAGGGTATAGGCATGCTTGGGATCGATCACCGCGTGAACCGCCGTGGCCATGGCGTAAAGGGGTAGGCCATGGGTCTGGGGATCCGTCGCCAGCCATGTCTCCATTTCGGCACGGCGTAATGCGGCCTCGGGTGGTTTGCCCAGGAGTTTGGAAAGACGGAGGATGGCTTCCTCGATCAGGGACCAAACATCGTCGGCGGAAAGGGCGGCGGGTTGGGAGATGTCTTGGCGCCCGAACCGCGCGGCGCCAAGACGGTGGACCCATGTCTCCCAATCCTTGTGCTCCCTTCGGGAGAGGAGGAGGAACCGGACAGGATAGGCTGTCTCTCCCGCGGCCAGGATCTCGTGGAGGAGGTCCTCGGTGAATTTCGGCTTTTCCTCGGGATAGTCGATGATCAGGAAGCGGGGCCGGTCGAGGTTTGCTAAAACCTGCCCTTCCTCGAGGAACCCGGCGCTCCACCCCTGCTTATCCAGCCGCATGGCCACGTCCGCCGCGAGCCGGGTCTTACCCGCGCCCCCGGGGCCAGAAATCAACCGGGCGGATGGTTCGTCCAAGCTGTTCTTCGCCGTGGCCCAGGACAGGATGGCCTCGACCTCCCGATCCCGCCCCCTCAGGGTGGGTGTCAAGCCCGACCGCCAATGGAGGATTTCAAGGGATGACAGCTCTCCATCGCCGCCAATGGCTTCGGAGGGGTCCTTCAGGGTCGGAGAAAGGGGGGATGGAGAGGGGGGCAGGGCGGCACTCTTCCTGAAAACAGGAAGGAAAGGGACGATTTGTTTCACCCGACCGAACAGGCTCCAGGCGGAGACGCGAAGTGGCACGGGGTCTTGTCGAGGACTCTCATCCATTCTGTCGCTCTCACCCCATCGCCAGGGTCAGATAGACACCATACCCACTGACCGCGATGCCGATCAGGCCAAGGCTCCAGCCAACGACGTCCCGGCTTTCCTTCCGCTCGGAGGACGGCGAGGAGGCGTTACCGATCCGGATATTGCCCAAGGTGACGGTTTGCGTCGTGGATCCAAATATCGATTTGGCGACGATGGAGAAGCCGGATTGGCCGCCCCTTCCGCGGCCCCTACGACCCCCGATCAGGGCCCCGATCAAAACCATCCCGGCGCCCAATAGGATCACCCCCCAATCCGGCATGGTTCACCCCCCATCCGAGAATATCAGGTGCTAACCTATCTCAAGAGGCGCGCTCCGTAAACGGAGGAACGCGGAAGGGGGGTCTATATGGTTGTTTCCCGTGAGAGGGGACCACAATATCTATGATCGCCTTTTCACTCCGTTATTCCCGCTTTCGCGGGGATGACGGAAAGGGAAACGTTTCCAGTCTGCTGTCGCACGCTGTTGAGGGTCTGGGGGAGGCCGCGCCTCCCCCGGGTGGGTGTGGGCCGCGGCCCACCGGACGAAGGCCGTTTACCCTTACCGGTCAGGCATTTGCACCACCCGGTTCATATTCAACTCCAACACCGGCGGGGGATCATTGACACCCTTGACGAGCCAGTCATAGACCATGAATTTCTGGAAACCCCGGGGTCGGGCGGCCTGGGGATTGCCCGCGTAGGGCATGGCGTCGGTGACCACGCGGAACTTCCCGCTCATGCCCAAGCCGCTCTCGGTGATGTGCTTTTTATCCATGCTTTTCAGGGTTGTGGAGCGGATTGTCACCGTGCCGTCACCGCGGGATTTCAGGCTGATGATGGGATTGTTCGACCGGGGAAAAATGAACTCGTCCTTGGGATAGAGGAAACCCGTCCGCTCATAGCGCACCTTGAAGCGGCCATTTCCCTTATAGACCACCTCCTTGAAGGCTTGGTCGCGAGTCAGGTCTCGCGTCAGGACGGCGATTTTCTCGTCCAGGTCCTTGCCCTTGATCTCGCCCGCGCGCAGGGCCTCGACGAGGGAGACCCAAACCATCTCGCCATCAAAGGTCAGGGAATAGTCGCCATTGCGGGCCAGACGAACCTCGGCGATAAATCGATCGGGCAGCCAGCAGGAGGCGAGGGCAAGGGTCGCCAGCACCACCAGCAGCAGCCGCGCGGCGCGGGGGAGGGACGCGGTGCCGGTCAGGCGCCACCCTCCCGTTCCAAGCGCTTGGCCTCGGCCCATAGCTTTTCCATCTCCTCCAGTGTCGACCGGTTCGGGGTCCTGTCCTGCTCGGCCAGACGGGCCTCCACATGGCGAAAGCGCCGTTCGAACTTCAGGTTTGCCCGCCGCAGGGCCGTTTCCGGATCTACTTTCAGTTTGCGCGCCAACTGTGTCACGACAAAGAGCAAATCACCCATTTCCTCGGCAATTTTCTCCTGGTCGTCGGCGTCCACCTCGACGCGGAGTTCATCCAACTCCTCATCCATCTTGTCGATGACCTGCTCGACGTTCGGCCAGTCGAAACCCACGCGGGCCACGCGTTTGCCGATTTTTTCGGAGCGGGTGAGGGCGGGCAAGGTGGGGGTGATGCCGTCCAGCACGCTGGCGACCCGCCCTTCCGCCTCGGCCTTGCGGCGCCGTTCCTCGGCCTTGTGGGTTTCCCAGGCCACGGTCTGGGCATCGGCGTCCTCGACGGAAACAACGGCATGGACAGGGGAGCCGAACACATGGGGATGCCGGCGGATCAGCTTTTCCGCGATGGCCGAGGCCACGTCGTCGAAAGTGAAATGGCCTTCCTCTTCGGCCATGCGGGCGTGATAGACGGCCTGGAACAGCAGGTCTCCCAGTTCGTCGCGCAATTCACCCATGGCACCCCGCTCGATGGCGTCGGCGACCTCATAGGCTTCCTCGATGGTATGGGGGGCGATGGTGGCGAAGGTCTGCTCGATATCCCAGGGGCAGCCGGTCTCCCTGTTCCGCAACTGGGCCATGATGGCGACCAGGCGGTCCATGGGGCGGGCCTTGGGGTCCGGGGGGGGGGCAGTCATGGCTCAGGCGCCCCCCCGGACCCCAAGGCCCGCGGCCTGGCGGACATCCTGGATAAAGCCGGGCAGGGCGAAAGACCCGGCATGGACCGCGGGAGAATAGTACCGGCAAGTCAGGCCCGAGGCTTTGAAGCGATTCTCCAGGGTCGCCGGATCGGGGACCTTGCGGGTGGGGTCATTGGACGCCCATCCCAGGGTCATCATGCCGCCCACGTAGGTGGGAACGGTGATGGCGTAAAACGTGGTCTCCCGGAAATTGGCGGCCAGGGTCGTTTGGATATGGGCCAGTTCCTGGGGCTGGAGGAAGGGCACACCCGCCTGGACGACGAGAATGCCGCCGGGGGTCAGGATCTTCTCGCAATGGCCGTAAAATTCAGCCGTGAACAGGCCTTCCGCCGGACCGAAGGGGTCGGTGCTATCGATGATGATCACGTCGAAGGGCTTTTGCACGCCTTTCACGAATTCGATCCCGTCGGCGATGACCAGATGGCAGCGGGGGTCGTCGAAGGCCCCGGCGCTGACGCTGGGCATGTGCTCCTTGGCCATCTCCACCACGGCGCCGTCGATCTCCACCATGGTGCAATGCTCGACGGAGGGGTGATGCAGGACCTCCCGTAGGGTGCCGCCGTCGCCCCCGCCAATGATCAGAACCCGTCGGGCCATGCCGTGGCCGAGGATGGGCACATGGGCGATCATCTCGTGGTAGATGAACTCATCCCGTTCGGTCAGCTGGGTCACGCCGTCGAGCATCATCACCCGGCCAAAGGTGTCATTCTCGAAGATGACCAGATCCTGATGTTCCGTTTTCTCCCGGAACAAGACCTTGTCCGCGGCGAATCCTTGGCGCCAATGGGGGTGCAGGGTCTCGAAAAACCATTCGGTCATCGGCTTGTTCCTCCAGGGATTTGGTCACTCTACGACCCGTAGGAAAGCCCAGGCGGGATCGTCTTGCAACGGGTGGAATTGAAAAATGTGAAATTCATCGACCTGACTCCGAATTTCACTTGCATCGGGGACCCGAAAGCGTATTTTCCCCCCTCGAACGCGATTGCCCGTCGACCTCGAGGCGCCTGGACCTACACCAAGACCAGGTATCACGAGGTTTCCCCGGGGATCGCGATTTCTTTTGGTAAATCCATAGAGAGGCTTGTTCACAAGAAACAAGACCCTTCGGGTTCAACGCTGGTTAGGGAGAACGAAGATGCGTTATGCGTCCCCCCAATTGGCGGTGAATACTGAAGCGGAGGCCCATGAAGCCCGAGCAGAGGTAAGATCCGTTCCGCCCGTCACCTTGAAAGCCGTCGAAGGCGGCCATATGAGTGACGATCGCCTCGACCATTTTATCCGTGAGAATGGTCTTACATTCGCCGGCAGGCATCTGATTCTTGATCTGTGGAATGCCGAGGGTCTCGACGACATCGCATTGATCGAAAGCGCCATGCGCGACGCGGTCGATGTCGCCGGAGCCACCCTATTGCACATCCATTTACACCACTTTTCCCCCAATGGCGGCGTCTCGGGCGTGGCCGTTCTGGCGGAATCCCATATCAGCATCCACACGTGGCCCGAATGTGGCTACGCCGCGCTTGATATCTTTATGTGCGGGGACGCCAAGCCGCTCGCGGCCGTGCTCGTGTTCAAGAAGGCTTTCAGTGCCGGTCAGGCCAACCTGACCGAACATAAACGTGGCGTGATCTGACGAATCTCCGGTGACCGGGGGAGGGACTCCCTCCCTTCGTCGCCCGGAGTTCGTCTTGAGTACCCTTTCCAAAAAATTGGCGCCTGTCCGCCTTTTATCGCTAGTGGATGGTTCTAAGCCAGGGTCGGCCATCCAGCCTTGTGGAGCTGCACGAGATGCACAATCACGCTTTCCGCGCGGATAGTCCCGCCGTCACCGACCCCGCCTTCTCCCGCGAGGAGGCTGGCACGTGTCTGACCCTCGTCGGTCCCGCCCCCCAATGGGTGGCTCCGGGCCTGACGGAGAAGATGGCCCATTTCCTGGCCAATCAACCACAAACCCCCTGTTTGGTCGTGGACCTGGACGTGGTCGAGGTCAACTACCGCTCCCTTCGCGATTCCCTGCCCGCGGCCGAGGTTTTCTACGCCGTCAAGGCCAACCCAGCCCCGGCGTTCGTCGCCCGTCTGGCCGCCCTAGGGTCGAGCTTCGACACCGCCAGCCTGCAGGAAATCGACCTCTGCCTGGGCCTGGGCGTCGATCCGGAGCGCATTTCCTTCGGCAATACCATTAAGAAGGCCCGCGATATCGCCGCCGCCTACGAGCGAGGCGTGCGCCTCTACGCCTTCGACGCCGAGGAAGAGCTGGAGAAGATCGCCGAGCATGCTCCGGGATCCCAGGTCTTCTGCCGCTTGTTCGTCGATAACGTGGGCGCCGAATGGCCCCTGTCCCGTAAATTCGGTTGCTCCGTCGATATGGCCCGCGACCTGCTGGTCAAGGCCGTCACGCTGGGTCTGGACGCCCATGGCGTATCCTTCCATGTGGGCTCCCAGCAGAAGGATCTGGGTCAGTGGGACGTGGCGCTTTCCAAGGCCGCGGAGCTGTTCCGTGATCTGCGCGACCTCCATGGCATAGAGCTGACCATGGTCAATATGGGCGGTGGCCTGCCGACGCCCTACGGCCAGCCTCTCTATACCGTCCATGAGTATGGCGTTCACATCCAGGCAGCGGTCGACCGCCTGTTCGACGGCGTCCGTCCCCGGATGATCGTCGAGCCCGGCCGGTACATGGGTGGAAACGCCGGTATTCTGGAGACCGAGGTGGTTCTGGTCTCCCGCAAGGACGCCACCGAGGACCGCCGTTGGGTCTATATCGACGCTGGCCGCTTCAACGGCCTGGCAGAGACGGAAGGGGAGGCGATCCGCTATCCCATCGTCAGCGATAAGGACGGCGAGGCCACTGGCCCGGTGATCATCGCCGGTCCGACCTGCGACAGCGTGGACATCCTCTACGACAAGGCCAATTACGCCCTGCCGCTGAGCCTGAAAGCGGGAGACCGCCTTCGCCTCCTCTCCACCGGAGCCTATACGACGTCCTACGCCTCGATCGGTTTTAACGGATTCACGCCGATCCAGGCCCACTACCTCTAACCTCGCTCTCCCGGGGGTGCGACCTTCGGACCAGAGCGTGAAACGGAAACGCCGTGTTGTCCCATTATTGATGATGGAACCACGGCGTTTCTGTTTTATGGAGAAGCGAGAGAGGGAATCAGCAAAGGGGGCGGAGAGTTAACACCGCAATTGTCGCGGTTTTACTCTCTCTCTAGCGAGTCTCTCGCCAAGCCACCCGGATAAGTTAATTTATCAAAAAAACTCATTTAATAGAATATGTCCCATACTCTCATTTCCATGCCTCTCGAGAGAAAATCAGAAAATATGCGGACACCAGGATCGGATTATTTAGACAAGATGCATCCTATAATATAGGCCTATACCTTCGGACTGCATCCCTTGATGTCAATCGCACATCCATAAATAAGACGGTCAAACTTTCGAGCCAAGGAAGTACAATCATGGAACGCAAATTGTCAATATCGACAATTTTTACGATACTATCCCTTGTGACCCTTCTCGGCATTGGTGCTCTTTCCATAACAAGCGCCACCACGACAAAAGCCACCATGTTGGAGGATCGCCAGGACAAGATAAAGCAGATCATCCTTGGCGTAACCTCGGTTGCGAACGCTGTTCTCGAACGCCAGCGTGAGGGTAATCTAACGGAAGAACAAGCACACCGCGCCATCCTGGACTACGTCCAGAATTTTCGTTTTGACGGCAACAACTACATCTTCGCCATTACGTATGATTTCTGTGTCCTTGCACATGTAAAAGTTAAGGACATCGGCTCTTGCGATCAGAAGCCACAACGAGTCATCTTCAACGATCTGGCGAAGCAAGGCGGCGGATTCCACCGATATAAAACAGTGAAAGCTGGGTCGGAAGGAGATCACTTCGACAAAATGTCCTATGTTCATCCCATTCCAGAGATGAACATGTATATCGGAACCGGTGTCTATTTCGATGACATTGAAGATGCCTTTGTAAAAATCTTGATCCGGTCGGCCACGATCGGTGTGATCACCATCGCAGTGATTGCCCTGATCGGCTTCCTTGTGGGAAAAAGTGTCTCGAGGACACTTCGGACCCTATCCATGCGCATGGAAGACTTGACCCAAGGGAAGTTGGACGTCGCATTTAACTTCAAGAACTTCGTGAAGGAAATCGACAGCATCATTGAATCCGTTGGAATTCTCAGTACAAAGCTCGTGGAAAACAGGAAACTGGAACAGGATAAAGTCCTGTATGAAGAAAAAGCAAAGGAAGATCGGCGTAAGGCAACTTTAACCCTTGCCAATCACTTTGACGATTCAGTCGGACACATCGTGTCATCGGTAAAAGCCGCCGCCGAGGATTTGGACAGAACGGCCGTAACCATGAGCCGGAAATCCAAGAGCGCGGAGGACAGCGCCATCGCGGTGGCGGCGGCGGCGGAAGAGGCCAGCCAAAACACGGCGACGGTCGCGGCCGCGACCGAGGAACTCTCCACCTCCATCGCGGAAATCGCCAGCCAAGTCCAAAAGGCCGCCGAGGTCGCCCAGCGCGCCGTTCACGAATCACGGACAACAAACGAGCGGGTCAGCGGCCTTGCCACCGCGGTCGACAAGGTGGGGGAGGTGGTTACCCTGATCACCGATATCGCCAACCAGACCAATCTGCTTGCCCTGAACGCCACCATAGAAGCCGCCCGGGCGGGTGAAATGGGGAAAGGATTCGCCGTTGTCGCATCCGAAGTAAAGAACCTGGCCAACCAGACGGCTCGGGCAACGGACGAAATCGCCCAGCAGATCACGACCATTCAGACAGAAACCCGCCTCTCCGTTACGGCCATCGAGAACATCGGCGGCACCATCGAGACAATCAATAGCATCTCCGCGGCCATCGCGGCCGCCGTCGAGGAGCAGGGCATGGCCACCCAGGAAATCTCCCGCGGAGTCCAACAAGCCTCCAGGGGGACAGATCAAGTCAGCGAGAACATCTCGGGTGTGCACCAAGCGGCGGAAGAAGCGGCGAGTTCCGCATCAAACGTCAGACAATCGGCGACCGATCTGCTGACCCTGGCGAATACCTTGGGCACGCAGGTGAAGGGGTTCCTGGACGGCGTCCGGGCATCGTAAGCCTTTCAGATTCAGAAACTTCAGAACTCAACTTCAACCAAATTCAACCAAACTCTTTTCCTCCCGGCGATCCACGTCGGGAGGAGGGGGCTTATGGCGTTTCCTTCAGGAAGATCCTTAAGTCGCATAATGTATATTATGAATAATTTTCTCGACGGTGGGCGAAGTGTCGTTTGCCTGCCTGTCCGCGATTTCCCGGTCAACCCCAGTTTCCGATCCCAAAGTTGGTGTTGGTCCGCCTTAAGCACCGCCTCATACTTTCTCGCAACAAGAAACCTCGGGCGATGGGAAGCCAGTTCATGCGGGAGACCTCCACCACATCCACCATGGCCAATGGCACCATGAAAGGCGCGGACGGCCGGGGAGGTGGCGCGGCGCCCTCCTCCCTTGGCGCGACCGTTGGGCGCTTCTCCCGGGAAATGACCGACGGGCTGATCGGCCACGAAACCCTTGTCGAAGCTCTGATGATCGGCCTGCTCGCTGGCGGCCACCTGTTGGTCGAGGGACCACCGGGGTTGGCTAAGACCCGGGCGGTCAAAAGGCTCGCCTCCGGCCTGGACGTAGGGTTCTCCCGGATCCAATGTACACCGGACCTGATGCCAGCGGACCTGACGGGCACCCAGGTTTTCCGACCGGAAAACAACACCTTTGAGTTTAAGGAAGGCCCCCTCTTCCACTCCCTGGTCCTGGTCGACGAGGTCAACCGGGCGCCCCCAAAGGTGCAGTCCGCGCTCTTGGAAGCCATGGGCGAAGGGCAGGTGACGGCGGGGGGAACCACCCATCCCCTGCCCCGTCCCTTCATGGTCGTCGCCACCCAGAATTCCATCGAGCACGAAGGCACATTCCCCCTGCCCGAGGCCCAACTTGATCGCTTCATGATGCATGTCCTGGTGGGGTTCCCCGGGGCCGAGGCCGAACGGGCGATCATCGACCTCGTCGAAAGCGAGAGGGGGGGGCAAGGACCCACCCTGTCCCATTCCCTGGATCCAAAGGGCATCGTCGCGGCCCAGGCCGAGGTGTCCTCCGTCCACCTGTCCCCGGCCCTCAAGGACTATATCGTCCGTCTGGTCATCGCCACCCGCGAAGGAGAGGTCGCGCCCGAGATCCGCGCGGCCATCGAACACCCCGTCTCGCCCCGGGGCAGCCTGTCCCTGGCCGTGGCCTCCAAAGCCCGAGCCTACCTGCATGGGCGGGATTACGCCCTGCCCGAGGACGTGGCGGCCTTGGCCCCGGATATCCTTTCCCATCGCCTTGTCCCCACCTGGCGAGCGGTGGCCGATGGCGAGACGGCCAGGGGCCTCGTGCTGCGGCTACTGGACATCGTGGCCCCCTTGTAGATCCCCTTCATCCATAAGAGAAAGGGGAAACCCGTGAGCATGCCCGTGAGCACGGACGACAGGGAAAGCGGCACCTGGGTCGATCCCGGACATTTGCTTCACCTGCGCCATTTGGTGGCCCATTGGCCGGAGATTGCCTTGGCCACCACGGGCCGCCCAGGCGGATTCACCAGCAAACGCCGGGGGAGCGGTCTGGAAATCCTGGAAGTCCGCCCCTTCGCCGAGGGGGATGATAGCCGCCACCTGGACGCCATGACCACCGCCCGGACCGGCAAGCGCCATGTCCGCGTGTACCATGACGAGAGGGAGAGGGCCGCCCTGCTGATCGCCGATTTCCGCCCCTCCATGTTCTGGGGAACCCGGCGGCGTCTGAAGTCCGTGGCCGCGGCCGAGGTCCTGGCTTTGACGGGTTGGCGGATCGTCGGAGCGGGGGGCAAGGTGGGTCTGATGACCCTGGCGGCGGACGGAACCACCGGTCTGCCGCTGAAGGACCGGGACCGCTCCATGGCCCGGATCGTCGGCGGACTCTCCGGGGTCCACGGAACGGCCTTGGACAGCGCCCGCGTCCCCCGGGGAGAGGGGACCGACCCACCTTTGGACGCCCTCCTCGTCCGAGCGGGAAAGCGCCTCCCCGCCGGGGCGAGCCTGATCCTGGCCAGCGCCCTGGATACCCCCGGACCCAATCTGTCGGAGGTCCTGGGCACCCTCGCCCGTCGGTTCAGGGTGATGGTCTATCTGATCCGCGACGCCTTCGAGATCGCCCCTCCCCCCGGTTTGTATCCCCACGGGAGTCGAACGCAAATCGCCGGGCGGGCATGGATCGGTCCCCGGGCCAAGGGTGTCCGACCCGATCCCCTCCCCGACTGGCTGCGTGACCTGGGGGTCGAGGTCACGGTGATCGACGCCTCGGCCGAGGACAAGATGCTGCTCGCCACCCTGGAAACCGCCGCCTGGGAGGGTGCCCATGCCCACCGATCCTAGCGCCTCCCTCCCCAGCCCGGCGGAGATCGTCGAGGCCCTGGCGCCCATTCGCATGCCCGCGGACTTCGCCGCGTTCACCTGGCGGGACGGGCTCGCGGCCTTTTCCCTGGGCCTGTTTGTCGCGGTGCTGTTGTCCCTTGTCCTTCGCCCCCTCTTCCACCGGGTCCGGGATCCCCTGGCCCGCATCCGCGCGGACCTCGCGGACCTGTCGACGCGACCGTTCCAGGAGCGCCTCCTGGGGCAGGCGACCCTGATGACCGAGCTGGAGGCGGATCCCCCTCTGGAACCGGTCTACAGGGAGGCCCTCTACCGGCCCATCGATGGCGACACCCTGGACCTGGATGGCCTGGATGGGCGGATCCTCGCCGCCGCCCGTCAAACCAAGGGTCAAGCCAAGGACAGGGGAAACCGATAATGGACTTCGCCCTCCCCCAAGCTTTCGTCCTGCTGCCCCTGCCCCTGTTGGTCCTTTGGCTGCCCAAGGCCCGCCAGGGTTTGGGCGGTTGGGTCCAGATCCCTCCCTCCCTGGCGGTGCGCCTACCCGGTGGCTCGGACGGCGGATTAACCCGGACGGCGGGACTGACGGCGCCCCTGGCCTTACTCTGGGTGTTGCTGGTTCTCGCCCTGGCGGGACCCCGGATCCTGTCGCCAACGGCCCTCCTTCCCGCCTCGGGTCGGGACATCATTCTGGCTTTGGATCTTTCGGGGAGCATGGAGAAGGAGGATTTCGACCTGGATGGCCACCCCATTTCCCGGCTGGACGCGGTCAAACGGGTGGCCAAGGCCTTCATCGCCCGACGGGCCGGAGACCGGGTGGGATTGGTGGTCTTCGGCGACAAGGCCTATGTGGCCTCGCCCCTGACCTTTGACCTGGGGGCCACGGCCCAGGCCATCGAGGAAGCGGCCATCGGTGTGTCCGGTCGATCGACCTCCATCGGGGACGGTCTGGGACTAACCTTGAAACGCCTTCAGGAATCCGACTCTCCCGCCCGGGTGGTTGTTTTGCTCTCCGATGGGGTGAGTACGGCGGGATCCGTCCCCCCCGGGGAGGTCGGCGCCCTGGCGGCGCGCATGGGCGTGACCGTCCACACCATCGCCCTCGGTCCCAAGGACCTGGAGACCGATCCGAAGGCCCGGGACGCGGTGGACGTGGCGACCCTGCGGGACATCGCCGAAACCAGCGGCGGCGCCCTCTTCCGGGTCAAGACCCTGGCCGATCTGCTCGCCGTGGCCCAGGCCATCGACACCCTGGAGCCGAGCCTCTCCGAGCGCCCTCCCCTCGCCGTTCACCGGGAGTACTGGACCCTGCCCGCCATCCTGGCCCTGGTTCTGTCCCTGGTTTTGATGGCCACCCATGGGCGGAGGGCATGACGATGGGCGAAGAGTGGTCCAACATCCTGTTGCTGCGCCCCTGGTGGCTCGTCCTGCCACCGGTCATCCTGCTGTTCGGCCTTTGGCGCGCCAAGCGGGGCGGCGGTCTGGCCGGGTGGGAGAGCGCCATCGATCCCCACCTGAAACGGGTGCTCACCGCCCTCGGACGGATCACCCCGGGCCGAGCCAACGGGGCGCTGGTCCTATCCGGTCTCGTGGCCGGGGGCTTGGCCTTGGCCCTGGTCGGGATCGCCCTGCGGGACCGGACGGCGCCCGCTTTCCGGAACCTGGATACCCTCGTGCTCGCCCTGGATCTCTCCCCTTCGGTCCTCCAGGGCGGGAGCCTGGATGACGTCCAGGCCGCGGCCGCCCTGCTGACCCAGCGGGCCGGAGGACGGCCCGTGGCCCTCGTTCTCTTCGCCCAGGAGGCCTATCTGGCCAGCGCCCCGACGGTGGATCCCCGAACGACCGAGAGCCTGATCGCCGTGTTGGACGCCGAGACCATGCCCGATACGGGGTCCAACCCGGCCAAGGGGCTGGAATTGGCCCGATCCCTGCTGGCCGACGGCCAGGTGGAGGCCGGAGACGTGGTCCTGATCACCGATGGAGGCGGCCTCGACGCCGCCGCTGTCCGGACCCAGGTCGAGGGGATCACCGCCCTGGGCGGGCATGTCTCCACCGTCTTCGTCGCGCCCAAAACCCCGGCGGAGGGCGCTCCGCGGGCCGATCCAGACGCCGCCCGTCGGGTGGCGAAGACGGGCCAGGGCCAAGCCGTGGGGGTCGGGGACACCCTGGAGCTGGCGGATACCCTCGCCCGTCGGGCCTCGGGCGGTCTCTCCCAACAGGAGGATATGATCGCCCTCCTCTATACGGACTATGGACGGTATCTGGTGATCCTGGCGATGATCCCGGCCCTGCTTCTTTTCCGGCGGAGAGGCTGATATGCGCCGCGTCATACCCCTGTTCCTCCTCATCCTGGCGCTGGTTTGCGCTGGGATCGCAGGTCCAATGGCCTGGGGAAAGCTGGCCCTGCGGGTTGGCCTGCCCGAGGTGTCCCTCTCCTTCCTCGAGGCCCCCGTGCTCCGAGGCGTGGCCCTCTACAAATCCGGCCAATACGAAGCCGCCGACGCCGCCTTCGAGGCCGTGGGCCGGTCGGCGACCTTTAACCGGGGTAACGCCCTGGCCGCCCGGGGGGAGATTCCCTTGGCCGTGGCCTATTTTGACGCGGTTCTGTTCGCCAATCCCAAGGACGAGGACGCCCAGGCCAACCGAACCTACCTCGCCCAGTTCGTGGATCCGGTGGTGGGAGAGGCCAACGCCAAGGGGAGCCTGCCGGTAAGCTCCTATGAAACCGACGGCCTGAACCTGCCCACGGAGGTCAAGGAACGTGTTGTGAAGATCCGACAGGCGTCCAAACGGCAGGTCGACAGCCAGTTCACCAAGGCCAGCGACGCCTGGTTGGCCACTTTGTCCGACGCCCCGGGCGAATACCTGCGCAAGCGCTTGGCCGCGGAATTCGAACGCCGGGTCCATCTGGGCCTCGCCGACGCGGAAGAGGCACCGAAATGGTGAGAATGGCTGGACGGATCGTGCTTCTGGCGCTGGCTCTGGGTTTCCCCTGGAGTACCACCCCGTGTGCCGCCGAACCCCGGGGAGACGCCTGGATCGAGGCGAACATCGACCGGGCCCCTGGGGCTCCGCCTCCCTACCAGGGGGAAATGGTCCTGGTCACGGTCAAGGGCTATTACCATGATTTCCGGATCGGCAAGGAACACCTGTCGACCCCCTCCACGGCCTCCTTCGACTGGGTGCAGTTGGGGCGGGATTCCTGGACCGATGCCATGGTCGATGGCCGGAAATACACGGTGGTCACCCGGAAATTGGCCCTGTTTCCCCGGGAATCGGGCAAATTGACCATCGAACCGTTTCTCCATCACCTGACCCTGATTGACGGGGACGGCCAATGGTTCACCCGGGATATCACTTCGTCGCCGGAAACGTTGGAGGTCCTGCCGCCCCCAGCGGATCCGAGCCGGTCCTGGTGGCTACCCGCCCGCTCCATAACCTTTTCGGACGTCTGGGACCGGGATCCCGCGACCCTGAAGGACAACGAGACGGCGACCCGGACGGTCACCATCACCGCTCTTGGGGCCAATCCCCAGACCCTCCCCCCGACCCCGGCCCTACGGGAACGGTGGCTGATCACCTTTACGGAGCCGGAGCAACGCACCGTTCAACCCACCGAAGCGGGACCGGAAACAACCGTGACCTGGATCTGGCGGCTCCGCCCCATCACGGGCGAGCCCGGCGTCATTCCCGAGGTTCGGATCCCGTGGTTCGATACCAAGGATCGGGTGCCCAAGGAGATCGTCCTGGCCGCCGCGCCCATCGGCAACCAGGGATTTGGAGGCAACACGACGGCCCATTGGGCCAACCATTTCGAAGGCGGCCCCCTGTTGACCGCGGTGGCCTTGGCTGGCTTGGGCCTGGGTCTCTGGCTGACCTTGTCCGGCCGGTCCCTCCGTTTCGAGGCCCCCGACCCGATTGGATGGGGCAAGGACCTCCGCCGGAACTGGTCGAACCGCCAAGCCCTGCGCGAGGCTCTTGCCGCCAAGGACTCGGCAAGAATTCATCGCGCGGCTTGGCGTCTTCTGGCGGATTGGAAAGGGGAACCCCCGCCCGCCATGACTCAAGCGATGGTGGACCTGGACCGGGTGCTCCATGCACGGAATAACCGACATGATGGCGCGGACGCGAATAAGGCAATACGCAAGGCCTTCCTTGGGTAAGTGGACCAAGCGGTCAGGCAAGGCGGGCCTTCATTGGGAAAGGTTTTTCAGGATGCAACGAATGTTGCATCCTGCACCGCATTCTGAAGCACGGAAATGCTGCCCGGACCCAGACGTGGATGACGCCACCTCCGCTGAATGAGCCAATTCTCTGATTGCACGCGTAAATTTATCACGTTTGGATGGGATTTCATTCGATCCAATGTTGGATGAATTTTTGCATATCGGCGTAAAACTTAATATCTCTCGCATAGGGCGTCGGAAATGAAGATAGAATCCTATCACTCTCCCAGAGCCAAAAAAGGACTCTTAAAGGATATTTTCCACGCTGAAAAATTTAGTGGTGAGAAGAAAGTACTGGACCGACTTCCCACGAACATTCTTCTTTGCAACGAAGAGTTTATCATTGAATGGGCGAATCAGGCGGCGCTGAAGACGCTGTCGAGGATAGGGCACCTCCTGCCCGTTGCCCCCGAGCGGATCGTTGGATCCAGCATCGACATTTTTCACCAAAATCCGGACCATCAGCGGAAAATGCTCTCCCAAGGCAGGGACTTTCCCATCAAGGCCACGGTCCCACTCGGGGGAGAGTTCCTTGATCTTCATGTGGATTTGTATACGAACCCTGGCCCGAAGCAGAAATATGTTTTGTCCTGGAGTGTCGCGACCCAGCGTGTGCACGCGGAACGTCTCGCCCAAACTCGCCTCAATATGATGGATCAATTGCCGGTGAATATCATGCTCGCCGATCCCGCGACCATGGAAATCACCTATGCCAACGAGACCTGTCTGAAAACGCTGGACTCCATCCAGAACCTGTTACCGGTCAAAGCCCGGGAGGTTGTCGGAAAGAGCATCGATATCTTCCATAAAAACCCCCAGCATCAAAGGAACATCCTCGCCGACACCTCCAGACTGCCATTTCACTCCAAGATCAAGCTTGGCGGGGAAACCCTGGACATGCGCGTCTCGGCCGTCATGAACGACGAGGGCGAATACGAGGCGGCACTCCTCTGCTGGTCCGTGGCGACCCACCTCGTGACCATGGCCGATCGTTTCGAACAAGATGTGAAAACCGTCGCCGAGACGATCGCCAGTTCGGCCACGGAAATGCAGACCACCTCCGCCACCTTGAGCAGCGCGGCCGAGGAAGGGTCCGCCCAAGCCAATGGCGTTTCCGCCGCCGCGGAGGAATTGGCCGCGTCCGCGCGGGAGGTGTCGGAACAGGTGACGCGGGGCCAGACGCTCGTCCGAGATATCAACGCCGCGGTGAAGAGTACGATTGAACGGGTAAACCAATTACAGGAAGCCACCGACCAAATTACCTCGGTGGTTGATGTGATCGGCGAATTCGCCGGGCAGACAAACCTTCTTGCCTTGAACGCGACCATCGAGGCTGCTCGAGCGGGAGAACATGGCAAGGGTTTCGCCGTCGTGGCCGGTGAAGTGAAGTCCCTGTCCATGAAGACCGCTTCCGCCGCTTCCAACATTAATGGTGAGGTGGAACGGATCCAGAAATGCACCTTGGATACCATCAACAGCATCCATTTGGTTTCTGAAGTCATGGCGGACGTCGATACCATGTTCGCGGCCATGGGAGAGGCTGTGACACTGCAGCACGTGGCCACCGGAGAAGTGGCGATGAACATTACGGGTGTCAGCGAGGCAAGCCAAATGACCTGTGACGGGGCCACGGACACCCATCATGCCGCCTTGGAACTGGTCGAAGCGTCGGATTTCATGCGGACAAAGGTCGAGGAATTTCTGACCTACGTCAAAACCCTTTAATTTCCGCTGTCTGGCAAGAGAACCATTCCGTCGTAAGCAGGGCGCGTGTGACTCGGCAATCGGGTCCGCAGTGCTTCGTAGTCCAATCCAGGACCCATATGGGTCAGGATGGTCTGACGGGGTTTTACGCGGTCGATCCACTCCAACACAAGGTCAACATGGGCATGGGTGGGGTGTTTTCCGGATGAAAAGCAGTCCACGACCCAGGTGTCCACACCCTTCAAGACCTCGAAGGCGGCTTCATTCAGCCGCACAACATCCGTGGAATAGGCGAAGGCCCCGAACCGCAGACCAAGGGTCGTACCCCAGCCATGGTCCTGGGTGAAGGGAAACATCTCCAGACCGTCCCCATCAACGGGACGGACGGACTGACCCGCCTCCAGCATCCGTTTGGTGAGAATGGGCTTGTAGATCGAGGTCGCTTCCGGCACCAGGGGCGTAAAGCAATAGCCGAAGCGATCCTCCAGAACCTCCAGGTCTTCTTTCCTGGCCCAAAGATCCAGAGGCCCGCCCATGAGCCGATTGATCTCTCTCAGGTCATCCAAGCCGTGGATATGGTCGGCGTGGGCATGTGTGACGACCAAGGCGTCCAGTCGCCGAAGGCCCACCGATAGACTCTGTTCTCGAAAATCTGGAGATGCATCTACTAGTAGACTCCTCTCTAGTAGACCGGAATCCCTCCATTGCAGGAGAATGGAGGCGCGGCGGCGGCGGTTCAAGGGATTGGTTGGATCACAGGCGCCCCATCCGGTGCTGACGGCTGGTACTCCGCCAGAGCCGCCACAGCCTAAAATCGTGACCCGCAGTCCCCCCATGCGCCCTACTCCGCGCCGCCGCCAGAAGACAAATGGGTCTCCCGCGCCGGATGGTCACATTTGGTGAACAGGCGGAAAAAATTTTGGGTCGTGGCGGCCCACAGAACCTCCACCGGGACTCCCATCACCTCCGCCACCTTGGCCGCGGTGTGAACGGTCAAGGCCGGTTCATTGCGTTTGCCCCGTCTGGGGACGGGGGCCAGAAAGGGGGCGTCCGTCTCTACTAGGAGACGGTCGAGGGGGACGTCGGCGATGGCGTCTCGCACCGCTTGAGCCTTGGGGAAAGTCACGATCCCCGACATGGAGACATAAAGTCCTAATTCAACAGCGGTATCAGCTACTTCCTTTCCAGAGCTAAAGCAGTGGATAAGACCGCTAAAGGGGCCTTCTTCATGTTCTTCGCGAAGGATTCTGATGGTATCCAGATCCGCGCTCCGGGTGTGAATGATCACCGGCAGGCCTGTTTGACGGGAAGCTTCGATATGGGCCCGGAAAGCCCGCTCCTGGTCGTCCCGGGGGGAGTGGTCGTAAAAGAAATCCAGACCGGTCTCCCCCAGGCCAATGACCTTCGGGTCCTTGGCCATGCGGACCAGGGTCGCCGCGTCGGTCTCCGGCTCGTGTCCCGCTTCATGGGGATGGATGCCCACGGTGCACCACACGTCCGGGTAGCGGTGGGCCACGGCGCGGACCTGCTCGAACTTGGTCACATGGGTGCAGATGGTTAGCATGGCCCCCAGGCCCGCCTTCCGCGCCCGTGCCACGACCCCATCTAAATCCTCGGCGAAGTCGGGGAAATCGAGATGGCAGTGACTGTCGATCAACATGGCTCTCACCGATCTACTAGTAGAATTAAAAAAGGAGGCCTATTGGCCCTCCTCTTCAACGTAACGCGGAAAAACCCCGCTGGGCTGGGGCAGGGGCAAGCCGGGCGCCAACAGCACCTCGGGGGCGAGGGCGGCGAAGGTGCGTGCCTCCTCTCCCTGCCCCACTTGATCGAGCATGCGTCCCGCCGCGTCGGGGGTGACGGGCTGCATCAGCAGGGCGACGCGCCGGATGACCTCGGCCAGGACATAGAGCACCGTGGCCATGCGCTCCGGGTTGGTCTTACGCAGGGCCCAAGGAGCCTGATGGTCCACATAGACGTTGGCCGCCCGGATCACCACCCAGAGGCTTTCCAGCCCATCATGGAAGGCCTGACGGTCCATGGCGGAGCGAAGGCTGTCCAGGAGACCCTTGGCGGCGTCGAGAAGGGTCGTGTCCTCCTCGGTGAAGGCCCCCGGCGTGGGGACGGTGCCACCACAATTCTTGGCGATCATGGATAGGACCCGTTGGGACAGGTTACCCAGGTCGTTGGCCAATTCGCCATTCATACGGTTGATCATGGCCCGCTGGTTGAAATCGCCGTCGTTGCCGAAGGGCACTTCCCGAAGCAGGAAATAGCGCATCTGATCCAGCCCAAAGGTATCGATCAGATCCAAGGGGTCGATGACATTGCCCAGGGACTTGGAGATCTTCTGGCCCTCGTTGGTCCACCAGCCATGGGCGAAGACCCGCTTTGGGGGCTCCAGGCCCGCGGCCATCAGGAAGGCCGGCCAGTAGACCGTGTGGAAGCGCAAGATGTCCTTGCCGACCACATGCAGGTCCGCGGGCCAATAGCGGGCGTAATCCCCATCCTGGTCCGGGAACCCCAGGGCGGTGATATAGTTGGTCAGGGCGTCGAGCCAGACATACATCACATGGGCGTCGTCGCCCGGCACCGGTACGCCCCAGGAAAAGGACGCCCTGCTGATGGACAGGTCCTTCAATCCCCCTTTCACGAAGCTGATGACCTCGTTCCGGCGGCTCTCGGGGGCGATGAAGCCCCGGTTGTCCTCATAGTAGGTCAACAGGGGCTCGGCCCATTTGGAAAGGCGGAAGAAGTAGCTCGGCTCCTCCATCCACTCCACGGGGGCGCCGGAAGGAGCCGTCAGGGTTCCGTCGGGGCCACGAGTCAGCTCATCCTCGCCATAGAAGGCCTCGTCCCGCACCGCGTACCAGCCCCGGTAGGCATCCAGGTAGATCTCGCCCCGCTCCACCAGACGCCCCCACAGGGCCTGACAGGCCACCTTGTGCCGGGGTTCCGTGGTGCGGATGAAATCGTCGTTGGAGATGTTCAGTAACTTAGCCAGATCCCGGAAGTTGGCCGACACCTCGTCGGTGAAGGCCTGGGGATCGATACCCTTGGCCTGGGCGGACTTCTCCACCTTCTGGCCATGTTCGTCCGTGCCGGTCAGGAAGCGCACGTCATACCCATCCAGACGCTTGAAACGCGCCAGTACATCGCAGGCCAGGGTCGTATAGGCATGGCCGATATGGGGCTTGTCGTTCACGTAGTAGATGGGCGTGGTGATGTAAAAGGGCTTGGGCCCGGACATGGCGTGAAACTCCCCGTGATGGGATGGCAGGGATGGCGGTGAAAGAGGCTTAGAGCAGTCTATCGGTCGAAGCGCGACGGATGGTAACGCCGAGGGGTTCGATTCTTTCGCTTCGAACCCCTAGCTCCGTCCCAGGGTCTGCTCCACGGCCAGGAACGCCGACAGGACCGTTTGTTTCCGGTCCAGATGCACGGCGCGGGCCCTTTCGAACAGCGAGCCGACCTTTTCCCACACCTCGATCCACCGATCAAGGGGAGCGGCGCCCAGCAACCGCGCCGCCACCTCCGCTTCCCCCGATATGACTTGAGCCGGGGCCTGCCCAAGGGCGCCGGATCGGGTCATCCGCGCCAACCACCAGGGGAATAGCTCCGCCAGCGCCGAGAAGGCTTGGTCATCCCGGGCGACCTTGTCCCCCAGGGCATGCAGGCGGGTCACATCCAGCCGCGGCAGGGCACCGAGCATGGAGATCACCTCCCGGCAAAGATCCAGCCCCCCCTGCCCGGCCAGATCAATGGCCCGGCCAATGCTCCCTTCCGCCAGGGCCACCAAGCTCCGTCGATCCTCTGGCCCCAATTCGGGCAGATGGCGGGCAATCAGGTGCTCCAGGATGTCGTCCCCCAGGGCCCCCAACTGCAACCGTCGACAGCGCGACCGGATGGTGGGCAGTAGGCGGGCCGGATTGTGACTCACTAGTAACAACATGGCCCGTCCGGGGGGTTCCTCGAGCACCTTCAAAAGAGCATTGGCGGCATTGCGGTTCATCGTTTCCGCCTCGTCAACGATCACCACCCGCCAGCCCCCTTCCGAGGGGGTCATGCCCATGAAATGGGCCAGATCCCGCACGTCCCCGACAACGATTTCCGTCTTTCGGCGACCGGTCTTCTCGTCGGCGACGGCCCGTTCGATCACCCGAAGGTCACCGTGGGATCCCGCGACGACCCGGCGGAAGACGGGATGTTCCGGATCCATGCCCAATCCAGCGTCCGGAGCGATCCGAACCGGCGCGGCCTCCGCGCCGAACAGGCCGCAGCCCATGGCTCCCTCACCCTCCGGAGGGTCCAGACGCCCCGCCAGGATATGGCGGGCGAACCGATAGGCCAGCGTCGCCTTGCCCACGCCCCGGGGGCCGGAGATCAGCCAAGCATGACCAACCCGGCCAGAGGCTTGCGTTTCCAGGATTTCCCGTTCCACATCTCCATGACCCAGGAGGTCGGGGTTGGTCCGGGGAGAGAGGTCCGTCATGGGCGGAGGTCCGCCAATTCCGGGAAGCGCGCGGCGAGTACCCCTTCGATGCGCTTGCGGACCGCGTTGGCGTCCCCGCGGGCGTCCAGGACCACGCAGCGGTCTGGATTGTCCCGAGCGATGGTCAAAAAGCCCTCGCGCAGGCGGTCATGGAAAGCCACTCCCATGCGTTCGTACCGATCCTCTCCCCCGCCCCGGGAGGAGGCCCGGGCCAAACCATCGGCCACGGGCAGGTCAAGGATCAATGTCAAATCGGGTTGGAAACCATCGCAGACGAAGTAATGCAACCCCGCCAAGTCCGCGAAAGCGAGACCATGGCCATGCCCCTGATAGGCCATGGTGGAATCCGCGAAGCGGTCCGACAGGACCCAGGCGCCCCGCGCCAGAGCGGGCAAAACCGTGCGGGTCAGATGGTCACGCCGGGCCGCGGCATGGAGCAGGGCCTCGGTCTTGGCGTCCCAGCGATCCTCCGCCCCTTCCACCAAGAGGGCGCGGATGGCCTCGGCCCCGGTGGACCCTCCAGGTTCGCGGGTCCGAACCACCTCCATGGGATAGGTGGCGAGGGTTTCGGCCATGAAACGGAGTTGTGTACTCTTCCCCGCCCCCTCGCCGCCTTCCAAGGTAATGAACCGCCCCCGCGCCATGCCTGGGCGCCTACTTGGAGGGCTTTTGACTGTCCTGGGCCGGAGCGGCCTCTTGACCGTTCACGGTCGGAGCGGCCTCTTGACCGTTCACGGTCGGAGCGGCCTTGTCGAGATCCTCGGCCGGAGCGGCCTCTTGGCCATCCCCGGCCGAAGGGGCCTTGTCGAGATCCTCGGGCATGGCATCCTGGGCTAGACCGAAAAGGGCGTTCTTCATCGAAGCCAGGATCCGCCCAACCATGGACAGTTCCTCCACGCTTTTCCCCGCCACCAGGGGGTATTCAAGACGTTCCATGTCCGGCCCTTCGATCACCAGGGTAGCGATGGGATCCCCCGCCTGTATGGGCGCGGTGATGGGACCTTCGTAGACGGCCTTGACCACCATGTCTCGCCGGGCGGCCCGGGGCAGGCTCACAATCAGGTCGTTCGCCGAGACCAGCGGAACGGTATCCTCCTCGCCCAGCCAGACCTGCGCCTGGCTGATGGGGTCGCCCCCCTTCAGCAGGTTCACGTTCTCGAAATTGCGGAAGGCCCAAGCCATAAGGCGTTCGGCCTCTTCGGAGCGTTCCTTGGTGCTCTTCAGACCGTTAATGACCATGACCACCCGGCGGTCCCCTTCCTTGGCCGAGGCGGTCAGACCGTAGCCCGCCGCGCTCGTATGTCCGGTCTTGAGGCCATCGGCGCCCACGTTCTTGTAGAGCAGGGGATTCCGATTGTGTTGGGTGATCCCGTTGTAGGTGAACTCCGTCTCCCCATAAAATCGGTAGAATTCCGGGAAATCGCGGATGATGTTCTTGGCCAGGATCGCCAGATCATGGGCGGTCATGTAGTGCTGGGGATCGGGCAATCCCGTGGCATTGGTGAAATGACTGTTCTTCAGGCCCAGTTCCTGGGCCCGACGGTTCATGGCGTCGGCGAAACTGGCCTCGTCCCCGGCCAGATTCTCGGCCACGACGATGCAGGCATCATTGCCCGACTGAATGATGATGCCCCTCAACAGATCCTCCACCCGCACGGTGGAGCCCGGTTCCAGGAACATGGTGGAGCCACCGCTGGCCGAGCCACCTTTCCGCCAGGCGTTCTCGCTGACGGTGAAGGTATCGTCCAGGGACAGGGATCCCTGCTTGAGTCGCTCGAAGACCATGTAGGCGGTCATCAGTTTACTCATGGACGAGGGCGGCATGGTCACCTCGGCGGCCTTATCGAACAGGACCGTATTGGTTCCCAAATCGATCAGCAAGGCATGTTCCGCCTTGGTCTCGAAGGCACGGGCGGTCCCCACGGACAGGGGCAAGGCAACCAGCAGGCACAATCCGACCCCTAGGGCCAAGCCAAGGGCACCCGGTCCATGGGACGCCCCGGACAACTGAAGGGCGGACAACCGAAGGGCGGACATCTTGGGGCGGGTTCTATTGGTCAAGACCAAAGGCTCCATTTCCAGAGACGGGGGAATGTCATGGCAGGCCTTGGTACCGGCCTCTTGGGTCCGCGAGGGACCGGGGATCAATCCTCGACGATCCGGGCTTCTGGATAGCCCGAAGCAAGGGTCTCCCGCAAGGCCTTCTCCGCCTCGAACCGGTCATGGAACGGTCCCAGGCGGACCCGGTGGAGCACATGAGACCCCATGGTCACCGGCATCGTCACCGTCGGCCCCAAGCTTACGAGACGGGCGCTCAGGCGATCGGCATTGAGGGGATCGGAAAAGGCCCCGACCTGGACATATTGGGCCGGACCCAGGGCGGCGGCGGCCGAAGCGGCGTAGGTCCTGGGTGGCGTGGCCGGAATCAACAGCCCTCCTCCCACGGACGTGGTGGTCTTCTGGCCAGTGGATAGGCCAGTGGATGGGGTCACTGGAAGGGGGGCCAGGGAAACCGTTTCGACCCTGGAGACCGGTGCCGCGGTGGGTGCCGGAGCCTCGGCCACCAACACCCCATCGAGAGCCTGGATCTTAGCCTGCCGACTTTCCTCTGGCAGGATCTCCACCCGCACCTTGGTCCTTCCCTGCTTCTCGAAGCCCAGGGCCTGGGCCGAGGCGCGGGACAGATCAATAATGCGGTCATTGGCGAAGGGGCCGCGGTCATTGACCTTCACCTTGATCCGCCGACCATTCTCGAGGTTCGTCACCTGAACGAAACTAGGCATGGGGAGGGTTCGATGCGCCGCGGTGAGCCTATTCATGTCGAAAATTTCGCCGTTCGCCGTGCGCTTGCCGTGGAATTGCGGCCCGTACCAAGATGCCTCGCCCTCTTCGGAATAGAAGTAGTCTTCCGTGGGTTGATACCAGTGTCCATCGACCTGATAGGGGTTTCCCACCTTGTAACCACCCTTGTCCTGATCGTTGCCCAACCGGCCCACTTGCTTGACCGAGTGAACCACCATGGTTGTTTCGGAACATGCGCCGAGATTGAAGGCGACCCCCGCCAAGCTCAGAAAGCCGAGCAGGGTCCTCAAGGAAGGGAGAGGTTGGGTCACGGCGTCGGTCCTTTTCTTCTTCCATTCAGATCGAAGTCCCCGGAAAGGGCTCTGGCGGGGGTCCTTATCCACCAACATGGGCACGGAGGTCGCGGATCAGTTCCACGTCCGCATGGCCGTCCGCCGGTTGTCCTTGCGAGGCCTGAAACCGGCGGATCGCGGTCCGGGTCTGGGCACCGACCAATCCATCGGGCGTTCCCGCGTCATGACCGAGCCGGTTCAGAGTCTCTTGAATTTCCATCACTTCCGAAACCCGGAGGGGACGGTCCCCGACGGGTGGTGGGGTCACCAGTCCGGGTGCGCCCATGACCCGATCGGCCAGATAGCCCACGGCCAGGGCATAGAGAAGGGAGCGGTTCCAGTGGAGGATCACGAAGTAGTTGTCCCGCACCAGGAAGGCCGGTCCCTCGTGCCCCGCGGGCAGAAGGATCGCGCCCATGGCGCCGGGGGCCGGGGGAAGAGGCCGTCCATCGGCCAGACGCACCCCCAGGGCCGACCATTCGTCCAGGCTCCGCTGGGCGTCCACCCCGGTCATGGTCAGGTCCAGGTTCTTGGGAAGGCGGACTTCATGTCCCCAGGGCTCCCCGTGCTTCCAACCCAGATCCGCCAGATACTTGGCGCCCGAGGCCAGGGCGTCGGCGGTGCTGCCCCAGGGGCTAATGCGCCCATCCCCGTCGAAATCCACCGCATGGGCCAGGAAGGTCGAGGGCATGAACTGGGTCTGCCCCATGGCCCCCGCCCAGGAGCCGATCATGTCATTCGCGGAGACATGGCCCGCGTCGATGATGCGCAGGGCTTCCATCAACTCCTTGCGGAAGAATGCCCCTCGCCTGCCCTCGTAGGCCAGGGTCGCGAGGGTGTCGATGATCCGGAAGTCCCCAAGATTGGTCCCGAAATTGGTCTCGAGCCCCCAGAAGGCCACCAAGGTGGCCCGGGGCACGGCATAGGTCCGCTCGATCCGGTCGAGCAGGGTGGCGTTGGCCGCGAGCATCTCCTTGGCCTTGGCGATCCTGCTTTCCGGCACGGCGATCTCGAAATAGGCCCCGAGGGTCTTGTTAAACTCCGGCTGCTTGCGATCAAGAATCAAGGCGCGGTCTTGGATTTGCGCCCCATCGAGGGCACTGTCCACGGTGTTTCGAGACATCCCGGCGGCCAGAGCCTCGGCTTTGATGTCGGCGAGGAAAGAGGGCCAGGATTGTGTGGGGGCGGGCAAGGCGGGACCCTGGGAGGCAAGCGGCTTGGCGAGCGGCGCGGTGGACACCCCGGCCGCGCTTGCTCCACCAGTAGGGGCACAGCCTTGGGCGAGCAAGGCGCCCGCGAGAGCCAAGGAGAACAGGTAAGCGCGTGTCATAGGGACCCCTTCCGGAACCGAACCGTCACGGTATGTGGTGCCATACCTGGACGGGAAAGTCCAATTCCAGTGTTTGCCGCGTCTCGGTGCGTGGTGTTCAAATGGGGGGATCCACGCGGAGCCGTTGACAGGAAGCCGGAAGGGATCGTATCAAGCGACCCTTCTGGAAGGGTGGCAGAGTGGTCGATTGCACCGGTCTTGAAAACCGGCGTGCGGCAACGCACCGTGGGTTCGAATCCCACCCCTTCCGCCAGTTTTCTTGATATCTCACGGCAGTCCGCTTCGCGGACGCCTCCGATGGGGCAGGATTCGCCCGGCGCCCGGTCGGGCGCTTGCTTCGGGTTTGGACTTCGTCCCGAACCCTCCGCCAGTTTACATATCTCACGGCAGTCCGCTTCGCGGGCCGCTCCAATGGGGTGGACTTCGCCCGGCGCCCCGTCGGCCGCTTGCTTCGGGTTGGGTAAGCAAAGGCAAGAGGTTGGGGTTACCTGACCAGATGATCTCAATCTGTTTCAGCGACATTCCGACAAACCAAACGGGGTAGCCACCCGCGCTCGAAGTCGAGTGGGGCAAGCGGACGATCGAAATGGTACCCTTGAGCCATTTGGCATCCCAATGCGAGCAAGGAATCGACCTGGTCCGCGTTTTCGACACCCTCCGCCAAGGTTTCCAACCCCATGGACTTTCCCATGGCGATAATCGTGTCAACGATGGCATGGTCGTTCCTGTCCGTCAGCATATCGCGAACAAAGGATATATCGATTTTCAATTTGCTGACCGGAAACCGCTTCAAATAGGCAAGCGATGAATAGCCGGTGCCAAAATCATCAATGGAAAGGGTGAATCCAGCCGAGGCAAGGGCCCGGGTCACGTCCACGGCCCGCTCCGGATCCATCATCATTCCGCTTTCCGTGAGCTCCAATTCCAGGAGATGGGTTGGGACCTGGTTTTCCCGGGCGATCGATATCACCCGTTCAACGAAACCATCATCCTCGAACTGCCGGGCGGCGACATTGACCGCGATCTTGCCCGGCATGGGTCTGTCTTTTTCCCGCCAGGACCGGATTTGACGGCAGGTTTCCTGGAGAGCCCATTCCCCGAGAACACCGATCAAACCACGCTCTTCCGCGACGGGGATGAAATCCGCCGGCGGGACCGCTCCCCACTCCTCGTCCTCCCATCGGACCAAGGCCTCGGCCCCAATGAGCCGGCCGTTCACCAAATTAACCTGAGGTTGATAGTGGAGTTTCAGAACACCGTCCTTCAGCGCCGCTTCAAGACGCTTGGCGACGGCCAGTTTACGGCTGAGATCCTCGCCCATTTCCGCGCGATAAAACCGGTACCCATCACCATTTCCCTTTGCGCGGTACATGGCGATATCCGCGTGCTTAAGCAGATCCTCCAGGGTTCGCCCATCCTCGGGAAAGACCGATATGCCAATACTGGCCGACACGACATGGCTTTGGCCAAGAATAACAAAGGGTGGGGCCAGGGCATGGCGGATCCGATTTGCGACCTGTGACGCGGTTTCGGCGGCACCATAGGCGACAATGACGAATTCGTCTCCGGAGAGGCGGGCCAGAATCTCTTCCTCGCGCAAAGACCGCCTGAGACGGTTGGCGACTTCCGCCAGAACCCGGTCCCCTGCATCGTGTCCCAATGTGTCATTGATTTCCTTGAAGCGATCTAGGTCGAGAAATAGCAGGCACAGAGGTCGAGATCGGCGCTCGGCCGCGGCAAGTCCCTGCCTCAACCGATCCATGAACAGGGCGCGATTGGGCAGGCTCGTCAGGGTGTCATAGAAGGCAAGATTTTCAATCCGCATTTCAGCCGACTTGCGGTCGGTGATGTCCTGGATCGTTCCCAGCACCTTGGAAGGTTTGGCGTTCTCGTCGAACTCAATCGTAGCCCGTTCCTCCACCCACCGCGTGTCCCCCGAAACCTCGATCCGATGTTCCAGACGGTAAGGCGTTCCCTTCAAGGCCGCCTCCAACGCGGCGTCCATGACTTCGCGGTCTTCGCGATGGATACAGGCGCGGAAAATGTCGAAATGAACGGGCGTCTCTGGTTTCAGACCGAGAATGCGGAATACTTCCGGGGACCAGACGAGTGTCCCATCGCGTGGATCCAGCCACCAGCTGCCGATACGCGCGACTTCCTGCGCCCGCAATAGGGCGGCCTTGGTGTCCTCGAGCGCCTGATGCAGACGGGCTTGCTCGCTCACATCCTTAATGAGCAACAACAGCCGGGCATCGTTGCCGTCGTCTTCCACGAAAGGGACGGGTGCGATGGTAACGCGAACCCGTACGGGCAAGGAGGAGGCCGGCACCACCCGCATGTCAAACGGCAAGTCGCGCATGATCTGGTCGGATTCGCGAACTTCGCGCAGTTTGTCTTCCAGACCTTCGGCGGATACGAGGGAGAAAAGCGAGTGACCATAAGAGCTCCCCTCCTCAAGGCCAAAGCGCTGGGCAAATGCCCGATTCACGGACACTATTCCATAATCGGCGCGCAGAACCGCCACTCCGTCCGGAATAGCGGAAAACACCCTGTCTCCGAATTCCCTGAGAGTCTGGATCGCCTTCTTGTCCAAATACGCATGGGCGTCGTTCACCAAACCAATGTCCAGAAACATCAGCTTGAGCAACGCCCGCTGAAGGGTCGCCAGTCGCGCGTCCCCTGCTCCCAGATACTCCTCGAGTTCGAACAGAAGATCCATGAAGCACGCCAGGCAAACGCTTGGGTACCACCATCTTTCCTGGTCGGTCCGCCGCCGCGAGAAACCGACCCGCAATCGGGCGTGGATAAAGTCTGACCAAAGCTCACCTTTGGTCAGAGCGGCTCGATATCCCGAATGAAACTCCATCGGATGCGCCCACGTCGCGCCAGACTCGGTCCGTCGGTATGCCTCCATGAAGCGCGTCGGGCGTGTTTGGAGACGGTCCACGAATTTCGGCCAGATCGCATCCAGGCTCGGTCCCAACTCTCTAAGCAACACCTGATCTTCATCCGAAAATCCGAACTCGGACATGCGTTGAACAACGGCCTCTTCGTCCCCCAATCCCAAGCCGTGGATGACGGAGGCGACCATATCGGAAAGCGGCATCAACGTCCCAACCCTCGCGGCCACCCATTCACCCACGACGAATGGGTGGTCAAGCTTGCTTGCTTGCTTGCTTGCGCAAGCTTCTTTCCTTCCCGCTACCTAGGGGTTTGTCCTTCATGGGCTCATCCGATTGCAATGTGGGGGAACACCAAACGTTTCTCGGAAAGCACCATACAACCGCCGTTCCAACTGACGCCAGTCCGCATTCACCATCTTATAGCGTACTTTCGCAGCCCCACTCGCTATGAAGTGTGACAATGGGATATTCCGATTGCTGTCTCTCAAGTGCTCCGCGAGCCGTTGGCGCAAATCCCTTGTCGACCCAATGTAGATGATTTCCGCGTGGTTCGGCACGAAGGCGCGTCCCAAGGAGCCCTGTTCGTTCCGACGCATTGGCGACCGAATTTCATATACTCCAGGATGGGACGGAATCGCCCCGTTGACCGATTGCCGCGTCAACGGCAGTAACGCGGAAAACCCTTCCGTGGCAACCAGATACCCCCCATACCCAACCCTTCGACGCGACTCGGGGATCGCCATTTGTCGCCGAATCATCGCCACGGATCGTCTGGACAAGGACACTCCATATTGAAGGAGAAGCTGTTCGGCGATGGCGTCATCCGACAGAGGGTGGTCCAGGGCACCCTCAAGGAGGAGAACCTTCTCCATCTTGATCAGCCTGTCGATCCGATGGCAGTGCAGCAGCCGTTCATTTGGGAAGAGCGTTCTCAGCGGCTGGAGCTTGCCACCGTTGATCCGGATGGACAGACCACGGATCAATCGGGACAACCGCCCTCCATCGGCAACCATGGGAAGACAACCACTTTCGTTGAGCAATCTCGCCATCCGCACCTGTGGCAAGGCCGTCAGCCTAAGGGGGTCACCGGATTTCAAATAGGCGGTCTGCTCATCAAGCACCATTTCGATCAGGCCATGGGTCAAACGGTTTCGACTATTGATCAACAACATGCGACGCAGGGTGGTCATCACGCCATGGGGTGTCGCCGTGGTTTGCCGCAAGGATTGAATGGCTGCTTCGTCAAAACGATACTCACGCATGAAGCTCGGTCGAAAATATGAAAACCGAACATCCCCTTCCAAAAGATAAACCTGACCAAGCCCCCCCCCCGATCCAGAACAGGAAATATGAGGAGAGATGAGATTGGAGCGATCAAGAAAAATAGGATCAACATAATTCTCTAGACAGAGAAAAAATTTCGAATCTTCTGTATCTCTTACGTATTTATCATAGTCTCCAGGTGACAATTCCAATATTCTAGAAAAATCAATTTTTGCCAGCAAATCAGAATTGATGGGTGGCCCTGGACAAACACAAACGGATTCCATATTCACGTTACAGCATCTTTTCACATAAAAAGCAGACTCATGAACAACCTTAATCACGATGAATTCTGGTGAATCAACAAAAAATCATCGGCAACGGTCTTGCTCACACAGCGTGCGCCCGCGACGAGACGCTGATCAACGCAAAGTCCGTTGTGCACTGGCGCCAGATGAGTTCCCGCCAAACCGGGCTGCCGCAAGAGGCGCGATGGCCCGGGATGTCGATGTGTCCTTCACGGGGAAGGTCATGCTGTCGAGGGGGCCTTGTCCAAAGGCGGTGGGTCCAGCCGTTCGACGGAAGAGCCTGAAGGATCGGAAGCCGTGGTCTTGAGCATGGGCAATCCCGATTATATCCTACGTCAATGGTCTATAGGAAACATCAAATCTCGCCACCAAACACCTGAGACGGTCGCCGTTAACCACGGAATGGCCTTTGAAAACCGCCGATTGCCGCACGATTCGAAATATATTTGTTAATAGTCAGATCGTTATAATAATATCGCGTGGATTTCCGCGTATAAAGTCTCGGCTACGAAAGGCAATCCAACATCCATTGGACACCAAACCTATCGGTGACTTTGCCATAGTAGCTTCCCCACGGCTGCACCGCGAGGGGCGTCGTCACGCAGCCACCATCGGCGAGCTTTTCAAACAATCTGTCCGTGCCGACGCGATCGTCCATAATGAGAATGTGCGAAGAACCGCGCATCGGTTCGGCGTCGTGATTGTCCGATGCGAAGAACAGGATACCCGATCCTTCGAAGCGGGCGTGCAACACTTTGCCCCTCATCACCTCGCTGGCGATCGGAATGCCGTGGTCACCATGACGCATCAATGTTGTTATGCGTCCAAGACCGCACTCGGTGTAAAATGCAAGCGCGGCCTCGCATTGAGTCGTGAAGAAAAGATAGTTGGCAAGCCGCATGCTGTTTCTCCAAACGTTGCCGTGCCGGATTACGTCCGTAGACCACGGTATTTCCAGACTGGTCGGATTTGCTTTAAAACACATTGTGATCGAACGGGGACACGTCGTGACCTCGTTCGATCGCAATGTCATTCTCTAGGCGGTGGCGCCACCAATGGCTTCGACGAGATCAGCGCTATCATAGCTGCGCCCCGCGATGCCCCAAGCCCCTTCGGGAGCGTAGATAATGTTTGACCAGATATGTTCGCGCTTCAGCCGTCCGCCACCCGCCTTTTCGACGATATCCGTTGCCTTCTCGATGAAGGCCTTTTTTGCTTCGGGCGTCGCCAGTGCGATTTCCGGCAATTTAAGTTCAACAAATGCCGCCGCGACCGGTTTGCCGCCAGAAAGGACGTGCTCCTTCGGAAGAACGTGGATCGAGCCAACAATATTGGCCGTCATGAAGCCATTCCCGATCAGACCAGAGACCTCCAGGATCGCGTCCGTCAGTCCGGCAAAGGCGTCGGCCTGCTCTTGTGATGTCAGCAAGCCTTCGGGCAGAGTGAGCGTAATGGGCATGAAATTCTCCTGATTTGAAACGGGTGAGGTTTTCATATGTATCGATCGCTCTCTATATAGACGTCGATCACTCTCCATGCAAGACATAAAAACAGATCACTCTTAAAGGGGTTTGATATGCGTTACAGCGTCGAACATAAACAAGAGACCAAGGCCAAGGTCGTCGCCGCCGCGGGGCGGGTCTTTCGGGAGGCAGGCTTTGGCGGGGCCAGTATCGACACATTGACCAAGGCCGCGGGCGTGACCAACGGCGCCTTCTATGGGCACTTTAAATCCAAGAGCGAAGCGTTCCGCACGGCGGTGTTGTCCGGCCTGGACGAATTGCGTCGGGGGATTGCCACATTCAAAACCAGAGACCCGCGGGGCTGGCTAACAGCCTTCGTGAGCTTCTACCTTGGTTACAAGCGGACCTGCGATCTCGGTGACAGTTGCGCTTTGCCCAGTTTATCCCCCGATGTGATGCGCGCGGACGACGAAACACGCGATGCTTATACGGCGGAATTGACGCTCGTCATCGAAGAGGTCGCTCGGGGGCTTCCGGAAGACGGCGATCCAAACGCGCGGGCCGCTTCGCGGGAGGATCGGGCGATTGTGTTGCTCGCCATGCTCAGCGGTGGCGTCACCCTGGCCCGCGCTGTATCGGATCCGGTTCTGTCCGAACGCATAGCTCGTCTTGTCGCGCATGCGGCGCTAAAGTGAAACCGGATCAGCTTGAGTCAAGTTGATCCGGTTTCACTCTCATTCCACAGTTTTTAGAGGCGCTTCGAGATCAAGTTGGTCCGCGAACGCGGCCCAACTTGATCTCGGACGACAAGGCGTTCGCCTCCCAATCGCCCACGCCTTACCCCCTCGCTCCCGAGGGTCCCCTCCACCAGCGCAACAGCACAAATCCGATGGTGGCGGAGATCACCGACCCCCCAAGCACGCCAATCCTCACCCCAGCCTCGATGGCCGGCTCGGCGGGGAAGGCCAGGGTGCCGATGAACAGGCTCATGGTGAAGCCAATACCCGCCAGGAACGCCAATCCGACCACCTGCCCCCAGGAGGTTCCCTCCGGCAAACGGCAGAGGCCCGTCAGCACCGCGGCGCCGACCGACAGCAGGATCCCCACCGGCTTGCCAATCAACAGGCCGAACAGGATACCCATGGGAATGGGGCCGGTCACCGCGTCCGGCCCCAGGCCGGACAAAGGCACGCCCGCGTTGGCGAAGGCGAAGATCGGCAGAACGCCAAAGGCCACCCAGCCATGCAAGCCGTGCTCCATGTGCTCCAGGGGGCTGTGGCCCTGGGCGTCCTTGGCCATGGGGATGGCCATGGCGACGATGACTCCCGCCAGGGTGGCATGGACACCGGATTTGAGGACCGCGATCCAGAGGATCAGGCCGACGATCACATAGGGCACCGTCGAGCGCACCCCCGTCCGATTGAGGGCGAAGAGCACGACGATGGCCACCGCGGCGATACCGAGCGCGGTCAGGCTCAAGCCGTCGGTGTAGAACAGGGCGATGATGACAATGGCGCCCAGGTCGTCGAAAATCGCCACCGCGGTCAGGAAGACCTTGAGCGCCAAGGGAATTCGAGAGCCCAGCAGGGCAAGCACACCCAGGGCGAAGGCGATATCCGTCGCCGCGGGGATGGCCCAGCCCCGGGCGGTCAAGGGGTCTCCTCCGGCGAAAGCCAGATAGACCAGGGCCGGGGCGATCATGCCACCCACCGCGGCGATGGCGGGCAGAAGAGCCTTGTCCCGGCTGGACAGTTCTCCGGCCAGAAACTCTCGCTTTACCTCCAGTCCGACCATAAAGAAAAAGATGGCCATCAAACCGTCGTTGATCCAAAGCAGGAGTGGCTTGGACAGGACCAGGGTTTCCCCGAAGCCAATGGTAAAGGGCGTCCAGAACACAAGGTCATAGGTCCCGACCAAGGGCGTATTGGCGACGATCAGGGCAAGGGCCGCCATGACCATCAGGACAAGCCCACCCGCCGCCTCCATCTTCAAAAAGTCCTCGATGACCTTGCCGATCCGATCCATTGCCACTTCCAATCCATATGAAAAAGCCTATCCTTGCCTCCATATGGGACGAAATTCTTCCCATTCCAGAAGAATTCGAGAAAGTTCAACCATTTTTATCTGATCTTCTCCTCACGAAGTTGCCCATAAATAGTCAATTACGGTGTATAGATGAGAAAAAAGCGACTTATTCGCTTGAAATGGATCTACTATGACTAGAAATGAAGATCTCCAAAGGAGGTTTTGCTGATTTCACGGAAATTACTGAAATGAAGGCGCCACAGTCCGAGACTTTTCACCTAAGAATCAGGGTGGGTCGTGGGTTTTGGGCATTTGTCGGACGGGAAGGCGACGATCATCCAGGTGCCTTCGCCAGGAACACTCTGGTTCCGCGCCACGAGTCCGTGCAGGGTGATGATGCGGTGTCGATTTCCACCTTTGGGACCCATGCCAAGGCGAGAAATTCCGGGTGATTATCCACCACCCGGCTTTCCTGAATGAAGTTCTGGAACAGGAACTCGAAGTTATCGACCCGTGGGACCACTTCAGGCGTAAACGTTGTTCCCTATCTTTGAACGACTACGACGGGAGCGCGAAGCGGTCGAGAAAGGTCGCGACGGAGGGGGGGAGATCCCTTTCCGCCACGGGATCCGGCCGCCCCGCGACCAAGGACATGGGAATCACTCCAGACCATTGGGGTCCTCCTTCGTCCTCCTTGGCTTCGATCGGTGCCCCGCTCCGCGCTTTCAAGGACGCTTCCGACAGGGACAGGCGCAGGACTCCCGTGGCGTTGATCTCCGCGTCCTTGGTGGGGCGGCATTCATCCCAGCGTCCCGGAACAACTTGGTCGGTGATGGCCGCCAGAGCCCTGGCCTTTTCCTCGAAATCGGTCACGGCCTCGGCTCCGCCGTGAATCATGACACTGGCGAAATTCAGGGAGTGGTGAAAGGCACTCTTGGCGACCACGACCCCGTCAACACGGGTGACGGTCACGCATACCGGGATCGTCCGTGCCCGGGTGGCGACCATGATCCGCGAGGCCATGGCCCCATGCAGGTAGAGGACATCGCCGATCCGCCCATAGCAGGTGGGAATACACAGGGGTCCCTCCGGCCCTTCGAAGGCGAAATGACAGAGGAATTGGCTGTCCAGGAAGGCCCGGATGGCGCCCAGGTCATGGTCTCCCCGCTCGGGGTGGCGCTTCAATGTGGTCCTGGCGCTGGCGGGAGGAACGGTGGTGGTCATGGGATCCTGTCTTTCCTGATAGAGTCAAGGGGTGGGCCATCCTTACCGGGAAAAGTGGTCGCGAAAAGGTCCAGTTTTTGGCAAAGTCAGAAGTCCAATTGTCGGAACCTTTCGGAACCTTATCGATGTCCCTTCCTCCCCTCCCCAAGGACCTGCCCCTGGCCCGATCCGTCGCGGACGGCTTGCGGGAGCGGATTTTGCGGGGTCTCCTGACACCGGGCACGCGGCTGCCCTCCTCCCGTCGCCTCGCCGGGGATCTTGGTCTGTCCCGGACCACGGCGTTAACCGCCTACGAAAGCCTGAAGGCGGAGGGATATGTGACCTCCCGAACCGGATCGGGACATTTCGTGGCCGAGGACCTGCCCCATCTCCTGCCCCACCCCCTGCCCCTCCCCTCCGTTGTCACGCCGGAGACAGAGATTTCGTCCACGGGGAAGGATCCGCGCGGAGAAGCCAGCCTCCGCCTGTCCAACTGGGGAACGCGGGCGGTGGCCCATGCCGCCCTCCGGCTTCCGGCGGGCCAGGCGGGGCAACCCCGGGCCCGGTACGACTTCCTCTTCGGCCTGTCCCTGACGGACGCCTTTCCCCACGCTGCCTGGAAGCGGGCCATCAAGGCGGTTCTCGATGCCCGGTGGCGACGACCGGACCTGCTCCGCTACCAGCCGCCGGAAGGCGCTTCCACCCTCCGGACCGCAGTGGCCCAATGGTTGCGCGACCACCGGGGAATCACCCCAGAGGGGCGGGACGTTCTCATCACCAATGGGTCCCAGCAAGGGATTGAATTGGCCCTCCGGCTGCTGGTCAACCCGGGAGAGCGGGTCGCCGTGGAGGACCCGGGCTATGGTGGCTTCCGGGAGGTTCTGGGTGCCCTGGGGGCGGAGGCCGTTCCCCTGCCCGTCGACGATCAGGGTCCCCGGGTCGACCTGTTACCCGGCCTGGATCCTCCTATCCGTGGGGTCTGCGTGACCCCATCCCACCAGTTTCCAACGGGTGTCGTTCTCTCCCTGTCCCGTCGCATGGATCTGCTCCGCTGGGCAAGGGAGACCAACAGCTGGATCCTGGAAGACGATTATGACAGCGAATTCCGCTATGGAGATCGCCCCCTCCCCGCCCTCGCCGGGGCGGATTTGGAAGGCCGGGTCATCTACCTCGCAGGGTTTTCCAAGGCCCTGTTTCCTTCCCTGCGATTGGGCTTCGTCTCGGCGCCCCAGTCCCTTTTTCCGGCTTTCATCCGCGCCCGGGAAGTGGTGGACCGCCACGGACCGGGTTTGGAACAGGAAGCCCTCGCCCTTTGGATGTCCGATGGCACCTTCGGGCGCCACCTGCGCCGGGTGCGGACCCTTCAGGCGGCCCGGCGGGAAATCCTGGTGACGGCCCTCCGGGAGTCCTTCGGGAACCGGATCCGGATTACTGGAGCGGAAGCGGGCATCCACTTGGTCGCCTGGTTTCCGGAGCACGACCAGGCCTCCATGGCCCTCTGGTCGGAGCGGGCCAGGAGCAAGGATGTTCGGGCCCTGCCCCTCGGCCACCAGTTCGTGACGCCCGATCCCCCCGCGGGGTTCATCCTGGGCTATGCGGGCATCGAACGGGAAGATATCGCCGAAGGCATCCGCCAGCTTGCCTCCGTGGAGCCCCCTCCCCCTGTCAGGGAGCTGGCGGTATCAGGACGAGGGACAGGCTCCGCCGCTGGTCCGTGAAGGGGCCTCGTACCGGGGCGACGACCTCCGGGACATCATCGGGCCATGTCCGCCCTTGGCCCGTCACCCAAGCCTTGACCGCGTCCGTCGCCTGATCCGGTGCCCGTGGGTCGAGAACCACCGCCCAGGTCCCCGTCCCCGCCTCGCCCCCCGGCGCGGGGGGCAGGTCTGGCACCAGCAGGGTGCTTCCGGGGAAGTGGGACAGCAGGTTGGCGCCGCCATCCAGGTCATTGGCGATCAGCGTCCCGCTCTCGAAACCGGCGCCCCTCAGGGCATTGGCCCAGGCGGTGACGGGCAAGTCGGTCAGACAGCGCCCGCAGGTCATGGGGCGGACCAGGGAGAGCGCCAGAATCAGCCCGATGCCCAAGACCAGGGCCACGCTCCCAAGGGCAAACCCAATCCGAGCCCGGGCCTTGTCGTCCGGCGCGGTCGCGGAGACGCGCAGGCCCAACCACAGGGGCAGGGCCAGGGCCGCGGGCATCAGATAATGGTCGCGCAGCTCCGACCCGCCCAAAGCCAGGGTAATCAGGGTCGCCAGAGTCAGGGAAACAATCAGATAGACCAGAAGGAACCGGCGCCAAAAGCGCGTCGGGTCACTCCCCTCCTCCCGGAAAGGCCGGAGCACGAAAACCCGGGGCGCCGCGAGGGCAACGAGGACCAGGGGAGTGATCACACCGGCGAGGGGATCGGCCCAGGCGGTCCGCAGGATATCCCCCAGCCTATCGGTCCAGGGCAAGGATCTGGCCTTCAGGATCTCGGACATCTGCCCGGCGATGCCCCCGGTTCCGCCGTGATCGGCCAACAGCATCCAAAGCCCATGGGGGAGAACGATCAGAACCGCCAATCCCAGGGCCAGAAGGGTCCGCTTGTCCCAAAATCGTGTCCGGAGCACCGGATGGGCCAGCACCCCGGCGAGGAGCCCAAGGGCGAAGAGAGCGAAGCTGTATTTTGACAGTCCCCCCAACCCCAGGGCGAACCCAACCATCAGGTAGGCGCCCAATCCGACCCCGGGTTCCGTTCGGGCCAATCGGCTCAGGGACCAAAGATTGAAGGCCACGACCGCCAGCAGCAACAGGGAATGGGTCAGGTTCAGGAAGATCTGCAGGCCAAGCAGAACGGTGGTCAGCGCCCCCAGGACAGTGAGGATCGCCGCGAGCGGACGCTCCCCCGCCATGTCCCGGGCCGTCAGACCAAGAAACAGCATCAGACCCCCAATGGTCGCCACCCGCAGCAGTCCAAACAGGGCCGGAGAGGCGCCGAAGACGTCCATCAACGCCAGGGCGATCCAATTGTGCAGTGGTGGTTGCTGGACGTCATATCCCAAGGCCCACCCTTGACCCCAATAGACCGATTCCAGTTCGTCGCGGGGAAGACCCGTGAAGACGAATCCATGAAGAGCGGCATGGGCGGCCAGCAGGGCCAGGACAGCCGTGACCAGAATCCTGGGATCATCAAGCACCGCTCCCCAAGGCCGGGCAAAGCGGTTCAGAACGGTGACGAAGCCTGCCACCTTCGGACCGGAAAGAACGGCGGGAGCTTTCATTGGGCGGCGTTCTCCCGGCGGATCAGGATCAAATTGCGGACATAGATCGCCAATCCCAAACCCTGGCCAAAAATGAAAACAGGATCCTCCTGGTGAATGGCATAGGCCAACAGGGTGGCCCCACCCAGAATACTGAAATACCAAAAGGCCACGGGCATGACCGACTTGCGTGCCTTCTCCGAGGTTAGCCATTGGATGATGAATCGCATGGAAAAGAAAAACTGCCCGAGGAATCCAATGGCCGTCCAGGCGCCCAGGGTGAAAGCGATCAGGCCAAGGTCGATAAGCATCGGTGGGATGTCCGAATTGGAAGGGAGGGGATTGTCGGCGCGCACTATACGCGGGGTCCCGCCCAGGTTCCACGCCTCTTCCCTCGGTCAGGCCCCCTCCCAGGCGGAAACATGACATGCCGCCGCCCACCAACATTGACCTTGACGAAGGGGAACGCTACATCCAGAAGGACGGCCCCACGGGAAAGGGATAAGGACCCCGGACATGGACATGGATTTCATTTTCGACACCGCCTGCCCCTGGTGCTTCATCGGCAAGCGGCGTCTGGCCCAGGCCATTGTCGAGCGGCCCGCGATCCAGCCCCGGTTCCGCTGGCGTCCTTTCCTGCTCAATCCGGACATGCCCAAGGCCGGAATGGACCGACGCCAATATCTGGAACGAAAGTTCGGCGGTCCGCGCCGGGCCCAAAGAATGCTCGAGGCCGCGGAAAGCGCCGGGCGGTTGGTTGGGATCTCTTTCCACTTCAACCGTATTGAACGGACCCCGAATACCGTGGACTCCCATCGGCTTGTGCGGCTGGGAACCACTCAACTCCAGCGGTCAGATATTCTGGACAGCTTGTTCGAGAGCTATTTCATTAACGGCGAGGACATCGGTAACCGGGACGTGCTGGCCAGCATCGGGGCCCGCAACGGCCTGGATGCCGCCCGTGTGCGTGACTCCTTGGATGGAACCCGTGACTTGGCCGAGGTGTCCTCGGAAAACAACCGGGCCCACGCCATCGGCATGAGTGGCGTTCCAGGGTTCATTTTCAATGGCCGGTTCGCCATCGCGGGCGCCCAGGAATCGGCGATCTTCCTGCGCATGCTGGACCTCGCCCTTGAATCCCAGGTCCCCCAACCGGTCACGATTACCTAGGCCCGTTACGTCGGGAGAGGGCCTAGGGAGTCTGGCATCTAGTAGATTGAAAATCCGTTCCTTAGTAGATGACCGACGTTGTCCTTGCCGGACCGGTTCCCCCGGCCCGGGCAATGAAGAAGTCGGTCCTCCATTTCCTTTCTCTCGTGGCGCTCCCGAGGACCCCCGGTTCATGGTCGAGCCTTAATCCGCATTTGGACAGAGGATGGACAATCCCGCCAGCCGTTCTGTGTTGGCGAACCTCACCCTTTCTTGGCTCCAAGGTCCCCCACCCGGTCGCCATGATCCGGGTTCGTGCCAAAACCTTCTGAGATCTAGTAGATTGAGATCCAACCATCTAGTAGATGGTTGAAACACCTTATGCCGGGTCGATCCCCTCGGTCCAGCGATCACGGGGACCCCCATGGTTCCTGGTCAGGCTGTATCTATCCGCGTTGGATGGTTGGCGGCCGATCCCCTCAGCCTCCCTTTGGATGCGGATGCCCACGCATACAGGATTGCGCCCTTGGATCCCCGGGCCTTCCACTGGCAACTCTGCCCTCGCTCCGGACAAGGGCAGAGTTACCCTCTACTAGTGGATTGAAAACACGACTACTAGTAGACGATCAAAGCCCTTTAGGCAGGGCTGACTCCCCCGGCTCGGGCGATGAAGGAGACGGTATTCCATTCCTCTTCGTTCGCGGCGATCACGGGGACCCCGTGGTTCATGGTCGGGGCATAATCCTCATCGGACAGCAGGCGGACAATCCCGCCCGCCTCCCTATGGATGAGGATGCCCGCGGCGTGGTCCCAGGGTTTCATGCGCGTGAAAATTGCGAAATCCCCGTTCCCCTGGCTCAGAGACAGGTAGACATGGGCCGCCGACCCCACCCGGCCAACACGCGCCGCCCGATGGTGGAAAAGGTTCATCAGGGCCTTGCCTCCCAGATAGCCTTCCATGTCCCCCAAGGGCTTGGCGAGCCGGGGAACGAGGGAAACCGGAGCTCCCGCCCGCTCGACACCGGCGCCTTTAACGGCCACGGTGGTCTCCCGTTCCAGACAGTGGTCAATCCAGCCCATAACCGTTTCCCCACCGATGGCGAGGGCAACGATGCATCCAAACAGGGGGTTCCCCCGGCTGAAATTGTTTGTTCCATCCACGGGATCGATGATCCAGACAGGACCATCGTCCTGAAGGCGATCAAGGATGGAAGGGTCGTCATGGACGGCCTCCTCTCCCACCACCTTGGATCCGGGCAGCAGGTCGAGCAGGCGGGCGGTCAGAGCGATTTCGGCCTGGATATCCGCTTCTGTCACCAGGTCCGTTGGGCCGGTTTTGCTGCGGATTTCGTCTTTCGTCAGGTTCCGGAACCGGGGCAGAACCTCGGTATCCACCACGTCGCGAATGATATCCGTCACGGCTTTTGGGTCAATGTTCATGGCCGGCATCATCCGGACGAAATGCCCATTCCGCAAGGGTAAAGCGTGGTTTGGAACGGGGAAAAGCGGTCAAGGCGCGTAGATGTCCCGATCTTTCATGTAGGCCTCCCGATAAATGTCCAACAGGCGCTTGGCTTCGGGATTGATAGTGGCATGTTGCCCCAGGGCCATCACCACGAAGGTGGAAAAGGTCACGGCTTCACCTTTGCCGCGCAAACCATTGGTCTCGGCCACCTCCTCCAGGGTGTCATGGACGAACTTTCTGGCCATGACATTCAACTGCCGTTTGACGAGATGGTTCTTCTGACGCCAGCGATTCTGGCTGTTTGGCGTGGCCATTGGCTTCCCAGTCCCCTCTTGACCACGCTTGACAAGCCTTGATGCGTGGCTTGATTCGTGGTCTACTAGCGTTATGTCTAGTAGAAAGCCTAACGGAAGGCGGTTAACAATCTATCTCCACTAGTAGAGTTCAGGCTTGATGTGGTTTGGCATTCTCGTTCCTTTGAAAGGGTCATTCCAGATCAACCAAAGATAGTCAGGTTCCAAAAAAGATAAATCCCCTGACAAAATGTCTTTGCATCGATTTTGGACAAAAGGTGTGCCATGCCCCTTTTTGCACTTAAAATGGTATTCATGTTAAAAGTGTTCGCTGCGATCCATGTAATCAATTGGCGATTTAACCCACCGAAAAACTAACCCGTGTTTCACCTATTTTATACACGTCCTCCCATTCACGAAGACCACATCTCGCTGTTCCGTGAGGCATAACACCTATATTTAGTCTTTTGCGGTGTGTTTGTCCCGAGCGCGGACAAAAAAAGAGCGCCTTTCGGCGCTCTTTAGATGACTGAAATCAGGTATTCAGGAACTTGGGATCGACCCGTCCAGCGTCCGCGGGATCCAATCGGACGGTGATTCGGGTAATTTCTTCCCCATCATCGCGAGTCAGGACTTCGCCTTTGCGGTAGAGCCAAGCGATCGTCGCGCCATCGCTTAACGGAACGATCACGTCGATCACGACGCGCCCTTCGGCGATACGGGCGTCGATCCGTTCCAACAAAAGACGCGTCCCCAGCCCTGTTACCGCGGACAGGGGAACCAAATCGGAACGGGCCATGGTTTCCTGTTCCAGGCGGTTTTGAGCTTCCTGGTCAAGGAGATCGGTCTTGTTGAGGGCCTCGATCAGGCCCCGCTCCACCACCTCATCCAGCTCCATATCCTTCAGGACGGCTTCCACATCGGCTTTTTGGGCCTCCGTATCTTCCATGGCGATGTCGCGCACATGAACGACGACATCCGCGGCCTTCACTTCTTCCAAGGTCGCCCGGAACGCGGCCACCAATTCGTGGGGCAAGTCGGAAACGAATCCCACGGTATCGGACAAGATAACTTTCCGTCCCGAAGGCAGGGTCAGAGCCCGCATGGTCGGATCGAGGGTGGCAAACAGCATGTCCTTGGCCAATACCCCTCCGGTCGTCAGGGCATTGAAGAGGGTGGATTTACCCGCGTTCGTATAGCCCACCAAAGCGACGATGGGATAGGGAACCCGGGCGCGGGCCTCCCGGTGCAAACCACGGGTTCGACGCACCTCTTCCAGATCTTTCCGCAAGCGGGTGATTTTATCGGTGATCAATCGGCGGTCGATCTCGATCTGGGTTTCACCCGGACCGCCCATGAAGCCCACGCCACCCCGTTGCCGTTCCAGGTGGGTCCAGCTTCGGACCAATCGGGAGCGTTGATAGGACAGATGGGCGAGTTCCACCTGCATGCGGCCTTCCGCGGTGCGGGCCCGCTCGCCGAAGATTTCCAGGATCAGCCCGGTGCGGTCGATGACCTTACACTTCCAGGCCCTTTCCAGGTTCCGCTGCTGGATGGGGGACAATTGGGTGTCCACCACCACCAGCGAGATTTCCTCGGCCTCGATAACCGTTGAGAGACGCTCAACGGCGCCGCCACCGATATAGGTGGCCGGGACGATCTTGGTCAGCGGTAGAGTTTCAGTGAGGACGATATCCAGCTCAATGGCCTGGGCGAGGCCAATGGCCTCCTCCAGCCGAACTTCGGGGGTTCGGGAGCCGGGTGCTTCCTTGCGGAGAAACGGGTGAAGGACCGCGGCCCGATCAGCGGGCGGCGGTCCATCGTACTCAAACCCGGATGACACGGTGCGTTAGGCCTCGGCCTCGTCCTTCGACGGATCAAACAGTTGGACCGGCGACGCGGGCATGATCGTGGAGATCGCGTGCTTATAGACCAACTGGGTATGACCGTCGCGCCGCAGCAGCAGCGAGAAATTGTCGAACCAGGTCACGATCCCCTGAAGCTTTACGCCATTCACGAGGAAGATGGTGACCGGAGCCTTGTTCTTACGGATGTGATTCAGGAAAACGTCCTGCACGTTTTGATTCTTTTCGGCTGGCATGAAATGCCCCTTTTCTATCGTTTTTGTCCCGAAGGGAATTGGGCGGTCCTTTACGGTCCACCAAGCCTTTGCGGCTGCCCCACTATTTTGCCCAAGTCTTCTTTACCGTGGCCGGGGAAACACCCGAAGGATTCCGCGGCGCGGCAAGAACTGGCTGATTTCTTCCTATCATTGATTGATCGTTTTGAAAACCAAGATCCTTTGGTCACCGTGGCGATCAATGCCCGTTTTTCAGTCATCATCGATGAGAATGTCTATTTTTCTGGCAACAAACCAATGACGTCGACACACCCAGCCACATAGTGGGCGGGAAAGCAGTCGGCGAACTCTCCTTGGGCAGGAGGGTCTGATCGCGACAGGATGGCCGTGCAACCCGACGCCTTTGCGCAAGCCAAGTCCACATGGGTATCCCCGACGAACCAGACATCGGGTCCGGGAGTCAACCCAGCCGGAACCAGGGCCATGTGAACGGGATCCGGGGCAGGCTTGTCCCGCTGGGCGTCGCCCGCGCCCACCAGGGCGCCAAAAAGACCGCGCCATCCGAGGGCGTCGGCCTCTTCCCGTAGATAGGGACCAGTTTTGTTGGACACTACCCCAAGATAGATGCCACGCGCCGCCAGGGTCTCCAGCATGGTCCACGCACCATCCAATGCGACAAGCATCTCGAGATGAATCTCCTTGAAGGCGCCGAAGAAAACATCCCGGGCCTCTTCCCAACGGTCACCGAACAGAGTGGGAAAGGCATCGCGCATGGATAGAGCGACTCGGGCGCGGGTCTCCTCGAAGGTCCAGGTTGGATGATCCATGGCCACCAGGGTCGTATTCATCGCCTTGTGAATGCAGGGCCAGCTATCGACCAAAGTATTGTCCCAGTCGAACAGAATAGCTTTTGGGGGGGACGGGTTAATGGTCATACCAAACCGGACCTTCCAACTTATCCAGAAATTCCATGTATTGGGCCCTCAGTTCGCGGGTCAGGCCGCCCGGATGGCCATTCCCAATAACCGTCTCGTCGATTTGCACCACGGACAGGCAGAAATTGGTTGTCGAGGTCAGGAACAGTTCCCGCGCGGCCTTGGCCTCCTCCAGGGTGAAGGGCCGTTCCTCCACGGGGACTCCCGCTTCCTTGGCGATCAGGATCAAGCGTTGGCGGGTAATGCCACCCAAAATGTCATGACCAAGCGGTCGGGTCACCAGAACCCCCTCCTTGGTCACCATCCAGGCGTTGGAGGAGGAACATTCGGTCACCACCCCATCGGGGGTATACAGAAAGGTCTCCGCCGCCCCTTGCTCATGGGCCCGTTGTTTGGCGATCGCGTTGGGCAAAAGGGAAACGGTCTTGATGTCTCGCCGTCCCCAGCGGATATCGGGCAAACCGATGACCTTCACCCCCTTTTCGATCACCGCGGCGCTCGGCCCCAGGCCACTCCGGGCGGTCATCACCAGGGCGGGCGGGGTGTTGGCCGGGAACAGGTGGTTGCGCGGCGCCACTCCCCGGGTGATCTGGGTGTAGAGGATGCCATTCCGGACCAAGTTCCGCCGCACGGTTTCCCGCGCCACGACCGTCAGGGCCTTCGCCGACATGGGCATGGGGATTTCCAGTTCACTCAAGGAGCGTTCCAGTCGGATCCAATGGCCCTCCAAATCCACGGGCCGACCCTTCCAAATGGCCGTGACCTCGTAGATTCCATCTGAAAATTGGTAGCCCCGATCCTCGATATGGACGGCGGCCTCGGCATGGCGGACGTAGCGTCCGTTAACATAGGCGACGCGGGACATGGCACCTCACTCCTGATGGAACGGATCAATATAGGATCAAAAGAACTCAAGACGGACGGAGAACATCTTCTCCACTTTTTTGATGGCCGAGGCGGAAGCGAACAGGATCACCCGGTCGCCTCCCTGGATAACCGTGTTGCCCCGGGGACTGATGACCTCGTCGCCCCGGACGACGGCGCCCAACAACACGCCCGGCGGCAGGTTCACATCCTTCAGGGGTTTGCCAACCAAGGGGGATGTCTCCAGGGCATCGGCTTCGATCAACTCGCCAAAGCCCTCGTGCAGGGAATGGACACTATGGATGCGGCCCCGGCGCACATGCTGGAGTATCTTGGATACGGTAATGGTCCGGGGGTTGACCACCACGTCTATCCCAAGGGTGCTGACCAACGTGTTGTAGGTTCCCTTGTTAATCAGGGTGATGGCCCGCTGGCTGCCGTAGCGCTTGGACAGCAGGGACGCCAGGATATTGGTCTCATCGTCATTGGTCACGGCGATGACCGTTTCGGTCTGGCCCACCCCGGCCTCGTCCAGGATATCCGGATCCAGCACGTCGCCATGAAGGACCATGGTTCGCCCCAGCGTCTTGGCCACATATTGCGCCCGCTCCCGGTTCATCTCGATGACCTTGGCGTTGACTTGGGGGAAGTCGTTGTCCAGGGTCTGGGCCAGAAACAGGCCGATGTTCCCACCGCCCAGGATAACCACCCGCCGGGCCGCGGTTTCCTCGTGCCCGAAGGCCGCGAGCGCCCGCTGGGTCTGGTCGGAAGCAACCACGAAATAAACCTCATCGCCGGGCAGCATCTGGTCCTCGGCGCTGGGCACCATGGCCTTGTCCTGGCGGACGATGCCGACCACGACGATTTGCAGTTCGGGGAACAATTGGGTGAGCTGGCGGAGGGGCGTATTGACCACCGGCGTCTTGTCGGAACAGCGCACCCCCATCAGGCGCACCCGGTCCTCGGCCAGGGGGATCACATCCATGGCGCCGGGGATCTGAAGGCGCCGGGTGACGGCGCGGGCGACCTCGATTTCCGGACTGATGATCACGTCGATGGGCATGTTCTCTCGGGAAAACAGATTGGCCCAATGGGGTTGGAGGTAGTTCTGGTTCCGCACCCGGGCAATCTTTGTGGGAACATTGAAGAGAGAATGGGCCACCTGACAGGACATCATGTTGACTTCATCGGCGTGGGTGACCGCGATCAGCATGTCGGCGTCTTCCGCGCCGGCCTGTTCCAAAACGTTGGGATGAGAGGCGTAGCCAACGAAGGCCTGGACATCCAGGGTGTCGGAAATGGACCGGATCAACTCCGGCCGCTGATCCACGACCGTGATATCGTTGTTCTCGGCGGCGAGATAACGGGCGATGGAAAAACCCACCTGTCCAGCGCCGCAAATGATGACCTTCATCTCTTTCTCCTTCCGTCGCGCCCCCAAGGGGAAATGGCGCTACGATATTGGGCGCATACCACGACGGTCAGGCCATTATCCGATCCACGGGTGTCAAGGTTTGGTCCGGTCCACGCCACCCACGCCCAAGCTTTTCAGCTTGCGGTGCAGGGCGGAGCGTTCCATGCCGACGAATTCGGCGGTCTTGGAGACATTGCCGCCAAACCGCGTCACCTGGGCGATCAGGTAATCCCGTTCGAACATTTCCCGGGCGTCGCGCAAGGGCAGGGTCATGATCTCGCCGGACCGGTCAAGGCGCAGGGAGTCCGGGGTCACCGCGCTGACCTCGGCGGGCAGCATATCGGCGCGGATGGGGTCCTTCGCCTCCCCCGGGGCCATGATCAGCAGCCAGTCGATCACGTTGCGCAACTGCCGGACATTGCCTGGCCAATCGTAGCTCTGAAGGGAGGCCAGGGCATCCTCGCCCAACGATCGGGGGGCGACACCCGCGATCTTGGCGGCCCGATCCATGAAATGCAGGGCCAGGGGAATGATATCTTCCCGCCGTTCGCGCAGGGAGGGGAGACGGATAGGAACCACGCTGAGGCGGTAATAGAGGTCCTCCCGGAAACGCCCCTCGGCGATTTCCTGGGTCAGGTCCCGGCTGGTGCTGGCCAGGACCCGCACATCCACCCGCACCCGCCGAGAGCCCCCCAGCCGTTCAAAGCTTTGGTCCTGGAGCACACGGACGATCTTGCCTTGGGTTTCCAACGGCATGTCGGCCACTTCGTCGAGGAACAGAGTCCCCCCATCGGCCTGCTCGAACAGACCAATCCGTAACCCCGCGTCCACGGTGGGTTCGGATCCCAGCAGTTCACTTTCCATCCTGTTCGGATGCATGGCCGCGCAATTGACCACAACGAAGGGCCGCGTGGCCCGGGACGACTGGGCATGGAGCATGCGGGCGACCACTTCCTTCCCCGTGCCGGGCGCACCGGATATCAGGACTCGCGAGCCCGTGGGCGCGACCTTCTGGATCGCCAGCCCCACATGTTGGATCCCCGGAGACGACCCGACCAGATCCGTTTCCGGCCCGGCGCGCATGCGCAACTCGGCATTTTCCCGTTTCAATTGGGCGGTTTCGATGCCCCGCTGAATAATCAGCAACAAGCGATCCGCCTTGAAGGGCTTTTCAATGAAGTCATAGGCGCCCTGTTTGATGGCGGCGACCGCGGTTTCGATGGTGCCGTGGCCGCTGATCATCACTACCGGAAGAGTGGGAAAGTCGCGTACAAGAATTTCCAGAACCTGGAGACCATCAAGACGGCTGCCCTGCATCCAGATGTCGAGAACGACCACCGCGGGGCGCTTGTCGCTGATGGCTCGCAGACAACTGTCCGCGTCCGTCGCTTCCCGGGTTTCGTATCCCTCGTCCTCGAGAATACCCGACAACATCATCCGGATGTCGTCTTCGTCATCGACGATAAGAATATCGTGCGCCATGAATTAGGTCGGCCTAATCAGTGATGTCGGATCGCACGAACGGCGAACCCGGCAAGGGGGAGGAGCTCGGAGGAATGGGAAGGGTCAGGGTCACGCATGCCCCCCCATCCGAACCGTTCGTCAGTATCAGATCCCCTCCGTGATCTTCCAGGATTTTCTTGACGATGGCCAGTCCAAGACCGGTTCCCTTCGCGCGCGTGGTAACATAGGGTTCGGTCAGCCGCTTGACCTCCATGTCGGGAAGCCCCCGTCCGTTGTCAACAATGGTCATGGTCGCCGTTCCATCCCGCGCGCTCAGGGCCACTCGGATACGCCCCGGCTCCAGGGGAAGGTCCTCGGCTCCGGGCTTGTCCCGGCCCTCGATGGCTTCCACGGCGTTCTTCAACAAATTGGTCAGGGCTTGGGATATCTGCCGGGAGTCGCAAGGCACCTTCAACGGGGTCTCTGGTATGTCGGTCTCAAAGGCAATCCGCGCCCCATAGGCATCCCGTTGCAGGTAAACCGCCTGGAAGACGATGTCCCGCAGATTGGCGGGCTGAATATCCGGCGCGGGCATCCGCGCGAAGGAACTGAATTCATCCACCATCTGCCCAATATCCCCCACATGGCGGATGATGGTTTCCGTACACCTTTGGAAGGTCTCCGGATCCTCGGTGATCTGCTTCAGATATTTGCGCTTCAGCCGTTCGGCGGAAAGTTGGATGGGAGTCAGGGGGTTCTTGATTTCATGGGCGATCCGCCGGGCCACGTCGGCCCAGGCGGCCTTGCGCTGCGCGTCCTGCAGGGCGGTGATGTCCTCGAAGGTGAAGACGAACCCGGCGACCTCTTCCTCCGCCCGTTCCGCCGAAACGCGAACCAGCAAAGTCATGGTCTGCTTGTCGACTTTCAGTTCCAATTGCGCGGTCACGGGTCTTTCCGGACGGCTCCGGGCCTGCTCAAGCAGGGGGCCAAACTCCGGCACGGCCTCGGTGATCGACTGGCCACGCCATGCATCCAGGTCCCTGTTCAGAAGACGCTTGGCCGAGGGATTGGGCAAGTTGATCCGTCCTTCCGCGTCTAGCCCGATGACACCGGAGGAAACACCAGCCAGAACCGCCTCGGTGAAGCGGCGGCGTTCATCCAATTCATCGTTCGCCTCGATCAGGCTTTTCTGCTGACTTTCCAGGCGACTGGTCATCCGGTTGAAGGCCCGGCCCAAAAGGGCGACCTCGTCGCTGGCCGCCAGTTCGGGAACGCGAACCGCCAAGTTCCCGTCCCGCGCCTTTTCCGAGGCGTCGATCAAATCCATGATCGGTCGAGCCAGACGGGTGGCGATGGTCATGCCCACCCAGATGGCGGCCATCAACATCAGCAGGGAGACAACAATATAGGTCCCGAAATAGAGGATCTGGAGCTTGGATCCCTGTTCCTGAAAGGTCCGGTATTCGGATACGGCCTCGCTGGCCCGCTGAATATGCTCGCGCACCTTGGCATCGACAAAACGCCCGACGAACAGGAAGGTTCCTGGAACCTGGAGTTGGACCAGCGCCCGCACCCGGTCGTTGGCCTGCCCGGGCATGACCACGACCTCGCCCTCGCCCGCCTTTTCGATCAGAAAGGCCGGAATTTCCTCGAACTGGAGGGAGAAGGTATAGCCTGCCCGACCGATCACCGTTCCATCTTCGCTGAAGACCACGACCTCCGACAGATTGCGAATCAGGGATTGGGTCGAGAGAAACTGGTTGAGGGCCTGACTATTCGGGATTCGGCGCCATTCCCGGTTCAGGTCATTGGCCATCAGGGCCGCGTCCCCGGAAATGGCGTTCATATGGGCTTCCAGATAGGCCTCGGCCACCTCCTGGGATTCATTGATGGCGGTGGAAACCTTCTCGTCGAACCACCCTTGAAAACTCAGTTGGAAGGCCAGAGAGGAAAAGATGGCCAACAGAATCGCGGGCGTGATAGCCACCGCGCTGAACAACACGGCCAACCGAACATGCAACCGGGTTCCCGCCCCCTTGGATCGCCGCTCCGACCACATGCGAATCACGGTCCGGGCGATCAAGACGCCCAAAGCGAGCAAGATCACCAAGTCGACGTTCAACAGAATCCAGATCGCCCGAGAATTGGGTTCCGGGCTGGACAGGACGAAAAAGGTCACCCCTCCGGCGACCATGGCGGCCACTGTCAGGGCCACGGCAAGGCGCCGGGAGAGCCGGACCCGCCGTGCCCAAAGCCCGACCTTCAGGAAGGATCGGTTAAACAGGGGGCCGCCATTGGACCGCCCGCCATTGGACCGCATGGGGGACATCGACCGCTATCCCTTCAGCCCGCGCACGACCTGAATGTCCAGATCCCGGATCTTCTTACGCAGGGTATTGCGGTTCACCCCAAGCAATTGGGCGGCCTTGATCTGATTTCCCCGCGTGGCCTCCAGGCAAAGGGTGATCAGGGGGCGTTCCACTTCCCGCAGGATCCGCTCGTGGATTCCGGCGGGTGGCAGGCCATCCCCATGGGCTTCGAAATAATGGCGCAGGTGGCGCTCCACTTTCTGGGAGAGCCCCTCGCTTCCATCATCGGCCTCGACCGCGGACACGGGGGTCACGGTGGCCAATTCAGCCTCGATCACATCCAGGCCAATCACCTCCTGGGAATAGAGGGCGGCGAGGCGACGCACCATGTTTTCGAGTTCCCGGACGTTCCCCGGCCAGCGGTGCTTTTTCAGGCGATCCATGGCGGCGGTTTCCAGAACCTTGGAGGGCAGTCCCTCCCCTTCCGTGGCCAGGGTCAAAAAATGGCGGATCAATTCGGGGATGTCCTCCGCCCGCTCGCGTAGGGGAGGCAACCGGATGGGCACCACGTTCAGGCGGTAATAAAGGTCCTCTCGGAATAGGCCCTGCTGGATGAGCTGGCGCAAATCCCGGTGGGTGGCGGCGATGATGCGCACATTGGCCCGCATGGTCTGACGGCCACCGACAGACGTGTATTCGCTTTCCTGGAGCACCCGCAGCAGACGGGTTTGGGCCTCGAGCGGCATGTCACCGATCTCGTCCAGGAACAGGGTGCCGCCGTCGGCCTGTTCAAAGCGGCCCACGGCCCGGCTATGGGCGCCGGTGAAGGCCCCTTTTTCATGGCCGAACAGCTCACTTTCGATAAGTTCCCGGGGGATGGCGGCCATGTTCACGGCCACGAAGGTCCCGTTCCGCCGCTTGCCATAGTCATGCAGAGCCCGCGCCACCAGTTCCTTACCAGTGCCGGACTCGCCGTTGATCATCACCGTCAGATCCGTATTCATCAGACGGGCGAGCGTCCGATAGATTTCCTGCATGGCCTGGGAGCGACCGATCAGGGGCAGGCGCTCGTCATCGTCGTGCCCCACGGTGTTGTCGACCGGTCCGCTCTTGGGCAGGGACAGGGCCCGGCGAACCACGTTCACCACCTCGGTCAAGTCGAAGGGCTTGGGCAGGTACTCAAAGGCCCCCCGCTCCGTTGCCTTAACCGCGGTCAACAAGGTGTTCTGGGCGCTCATGACAATGATGCGCAGATCTGGGCGAATCTTTTTGATGCGCGGAATCAGATCCAGCCCATTCTCGTCGGGCATCACCACATCGGTAATCACCAGATCTCCCTGACCGTCGGCCACCCAACTCCACAGGGTGGAGGCCGTTCCCGTACTCCGCACTTGGTATCCGGCCCGGGTGAGGGCTTGGCTCAGCACCGTGCGGATACTGCGGTCGTCGTCGGCCAAGAGAATCGTCGCCATGTCACTAAACTTCCAAGAACTAAAACCGGAATTACCAGGGAGTCGAGGCAAGCATGCCCTTCGCCATGGGGAGGATGATGGAAAAGACCGTGCGCCCCGGCAGACTATCAAATTCGATAATTCCACCGTGGTCATTGATGATTTTCGCCGCCAGAGGAAGTCCCAGCCCGCTCCCCTTGGGTTTGGTGGATACGAAGGGATCGAACAGATTGCCCTTCAGGTCATCTGGAATGCCGTCCTCCCCATTATCCCGAACGCTGATCACCAGGGGCAAATCCGTCACCGTTCCGCCGGGGACCCGCAGGCGCAGACCGTGCTGATAGGCGGTCGAGAGGACGATTTCCGCCCCTTGGGACGGGCAGGCCTCCGCGGCGTTCTTCACCAAGTTCAGCAGGACCTGGATCAACTGATCCCGATTGCCTAGAACCGGCGGCAAGGAGGGGTCATAGGATTCAACAAAACGCACATGCTTGGCGAACCCATTTTCCGCCACCATACGCACATGTTCCAGGACCCGATGGATGTTCACGGCTTCGCGTTCCAGGGGCCGACTGTCGGAAAAGACCTCCATCCGGTCCACCAGGGCGACGATACGGTCCGTTTCGTCGATGATCAGCCGCAGGAGTTGTCGGTCCTCCTCGGGCATACCACTTTCCAGAAGCTGAGCGGCACCGCGAATGCCCGATAGGGGGTTTTTGACCTCGTGGGCCAGCAGGGCGGCCATGGCCGTCACCGACCGGGCGGCATCGCGGTTGTTCATCCGTTGGCCGATTTTCAGGGCCATGGAAAGCTCGTGCAGGGAAATGGCGACCCAGTTCTCGTATTCCGTCAGGGGCGAGACCCGGACGGTGATGGTCCGCTGGCCCGTGCGTGGCGTGTCAAGGACAACCCCGTATTCCGAGAAGGTGGAATGGTTCATCCGGGCCATGTCGATCAGGCCATAGATCGGGTTGAACTCGGGGATCAGTTCCGTCAACGCCACGCCGCGCAAATGGGTCGATGTGCTTTCGAACAGTTGTTCTCCGGCCGCGTTGATCATCTGCACGCGGTTGTCCGCGTCAACGCAAAGGACCGCCGAGGCAATGGCGTTAAGAACCGTGCCCGGATCAATGGGCGGGGGTTGGCCGCGACGGCGCAGGGGGGAAAAACTCACCATGGGTCAGGCCGCCTTTTCCATCGAAGGGGTATCCTCTCCGTCCATCCGAAGGCGGTCGAGGTAATCCATCAACACCGACCGGGCGGCATCCACGTCCCCGGCGGCCATATAGGACGTTCGAAAGTCGGCGCCCCCGGGCAGATTTTCCGCGTACCAGCCCATATGCTTGCGAGAGACCCGGACGCCCCGGTCGGGACCATGAAGGTCCATCAGTCCCTCGAAATGCTCGGCGATGGCATCCAACCGCTCGACCAAGGGGGGAGCCGCGGGCGGCGCGCGCCCCTCGGCCTCGGCGGCCAGACCCCGGGCGATCCGTCCCGGCACCCAAGGGGCTCCCAGGGCGGCCCGGCCAATCATCACGCCATCGGCGCCGGTCTCCCGCAGGATCCCGCGGGCCTCCTCGAGGCTCCGAACATCTCCATTGGCCAACAGGGGAAGGCTGGTGGCGTCCCGCACCGCGCGGATCGCCGCCCAATCGGCCCGACCCGCGTAGAGGCTCGCCCGGGTGCGCCCATGGATGGTCACAAGGCGGATCCCGGCGGCCTCGGCCACGCGGACCAGGGATGGCGCGGTGAGGTCCCCCTCCCCCCAACCCAGGCGGGTCTTGAGGGTCACGGGAATGTCCACGGCCGTCACCACCGCCTCCATGATCCGCCCGGCCAGGGCCTCGTCGCGCATCAGGGCCGCGCCTCCCTGGCCACCCACGACCTTCTTCACCGGGCACCCCATATTGATGTCGATCAACGCCACGCCCCGGTCCGCGTTGAACCGGGCCGCCTCGGCCATGATTTCGGGATCGCATCCAGCCAATTGGACGGCGAAGGGCGCGCCATCCCCATCGTCGGGGTCACACATGGACAGACTTCTGCCCCGGGCGCGCAACAACTCGCGGCTGGCGACCATCTCCGACCAGGCCAAATGACAGCCAAAGCGCCGGGCGAGGCGTCGAAAGGGCCGATCCGTGATCCCGGCCATGGGCGCCAAGACGACCGCGGGCTTGGGGAGGGTAACGGATCCAAGGATAAGACTCATGGGGGGATGACTTTCTCGGAATGGATGTGACCAAATCTTAGGCAACCCCGAGGGAAACCACAAGGGATCTGTCGCACCCGCGAAAGACCAAGAAATATCCAAATGTTATCTATGGATTAAAGCAAAATGTCGGTGACGAACTTGACGCCCAAAAAGGCAAGGGTGAGCAAGAGATAGGCGAGAAGCATCCAACGGGCCGCCGCTCGCCCCCGCACGCCCCACCAGCGCCGGGCCAAAAGGATTCCTCCGATGGCCAGGAAGGCCAACCAGGACAGCAGGGTCTTATGGTCGAGGATGAGAAGGCGGTGTTTTTCCAGGTACAACAAGGCCGATCCGGTGGCCAAACCGGCCCCCAGCACCACCTCCGTGGACACCAGAAGGGCGTGGGCCATGCCATCCGCCTCGGCCGCGGCGGGCAGGCGCCGGGTCAGGTGCGTGGGACGTTTGCGCTTCAAGGCCCGTTCCTGAAGGAATCCCGCCAGCGCCGCGATGGCCGCGAGGGTCAGTAGGGCGTAGGTAACCAGGGCAATGGCGATATGAAGCATGGTCCAGAAGGGGGGCGCCCGTTCGTCCAGGGGCGGCCCCTCCGCCCCGGCCCAAAGAGTGGCCAACATTCCAAGAGCCACCAGATAGGGCATCAACAGCGGACTCAACTTCCAGGCCGCGCTCTCCACCCGGCAAAGCAGGCCATAGAGAAGCAGGGACATGGCCGTGCTGGCCCAAAGAGCGCTGGAAAAGCTCGTCCGCCAATGCCCCGTGGCCAGGGCGGGTCCCGTCGCCACGGCAAAGGTAGCCATCAGGGCCAGGGCCAAACCACCCCAGAACAGACCGTCCCGTCCCGGCTTCCGCCGCAGGGGCGCCAAGGTCGCGGGGGCCAACGCCGCCAGGGCGATGAGATGGATGGACAGATGGTTTCCGAACATGCCAGGGACTATACAGCCGTCGCCCGAGGGAAAACAATCGCCCGCGCGCGACGACCCTGGTAGGGTTCGGGCCTTTCCGTCCAAAAGGACGGATCTTTTGGGTTCAGACGCGTAATCAAAAGGAAAGATGACGATGGCCAAGGTCGCCGCCTTGATCGTGGCCGCCGGGCGCGGCAAGCGCTTTGGCGGAGATATGCCCAAGCAGTATCTCGGCCTCGGGGGGCGGCCCATCCTGCGCCACTCCCTCGCCCGCTTCACGGCCCATCCCGACGTGCGCTGGACCCGCGCCGTCATCCATGGGGACGACCGGGACCTTTATGACGGCGCGGCCAAGGGGTTGGCGACCCTGCTCGAGCCCTGTCCCGGTGGCGCGGAGCGTCAGGAGTCCGTGCGCATCGGTCTGGAAAGCCTGGAGGAATTCGCTCCGGATTACGTCCTGATCCACGACGGGGCCCGCCCACTCGTCGATGGCGCCCTGATCGACCGGGTCATTGGCGCCCTGGATATCCACGTCGGGGTCATTCCCGCCTTGCCCGTGGCCGACACCCTGAAGCGCGGCGCCGATGGCCTGATTACCGGCACCGTGGACCGGGCCAACCTCTGGCGCGCGCAGACCCCGCAAGGGTTCCGCTTCAAGGAAATCCTGAGCGCCCACCGGGCGGCCGTGGGCCAGGTCCTGACCGATGACGCAGCGGTCCTGGAAGCCGCGGGCGGCACCGTCGCCCTGGTCGAGGGCTCCGAGGACAACACCAAGGTCACCGCGCCCGTGGACCTGGACCGGGCCGAACGCTTTTTCCACGGTTCCGGCGAACCCCGCGTCGGCTCTGGCTTCGACGTACACCGGCTGGGGCCTGGGGACTTCGTCACCCTCTGTGGGATCCAGATCCCCCATACCCATGGTCTCATTGGCCATTCCGACGCGGACGTCCCCATGCATGCCCTTACGGATGCCCTCCTTGGCACGATCAACGCCGGAGACATCGGCCGCCATTTCCCACCCAGCGACATGCGTTGGAAAGGCGCGGACTCGAGCATCTTTCTGGCCCATGCCGGGAATCTCGTGACGGCCCTGGGCGGACGCATCCAGAACGTGGATATCACCATCATGTGCGAGGAGCCCAAGGTTGGACCCCATCGCGCCCGCATGTCCGCCCGTCTCGCGGAAATCCTGGGAATCCAGGGGGGTCGAGTCGCCGTGAAGGCCACCACCACCGAGGAACTGGGCTTCACCGGCCGGGGGGAAGGCATTGCCGCCCAGGCCACCGCCCTCGTTACCCTGCCATGCTAAGGCAAGCTCCCCAAACCCCTCCTTCTTCCACGAGCATAAATTAATTAAGTAAAATCAATTACATAAAGAACATTCATAAGACCCCATCACTGTAACTTCGAGAAAAATGGGGGTTCGGGGGCGTGCTCCCGAATGGGCGCGGACGATCGCCCGCCTTCCCCCCCTCACCCCGGTCGAGTCATCTCCGTGATCCAGGACAGGAAGGCGGGCTCCCCGTCGGCAATCGACAAGGCGACGATACAGGGCGTCTCGTAGGAATGCAGGTCCCGGACCCGGGCGCGCAGGGCGGGAAAACGGTCCTCTTCGGTCTTGGCGATAAAGGCCACTTCGGAGTCGTTCCGAATGGCGCCCTTCCAGCGGTATAGGGACCGGATTGCCCCCAGGATATTCACGCAGGCGGCAAGGCTTTCCTCCACCAAAACCGCTCCAATGCGCAGGGCTTCCTCTTCCGAACCAGCGGTCATGTAGACAAGACATTGGGCCATGGACTCCCCCCTTTCCTCTCCGTACCATCCCCGTCGATTCCAACAACCTGACCCGGGAGGACCTAAGGATGGCACAGGTGACCACCGCTCGAAAACCGGCGAGCCGGCCCTCTGCCAGGACACCCTCCCACAAGCTGCCCAAACCCACGGACCCCCAACGCAAATGGCTAACACGGGGCCTGAGCCAGCCCGGTGGAAAACTGCCCCTGTTCGATGAAAACGGACGGCGGGTGGACGGTCGGGTCGTCCAAACCTGCCTTAAAAAGGGCTGGGCGGAACATTGGTTCACCAATCCCTTGAAACCGGATTGGCAGGTCTGCAAGCTGACCAAGGCGGGCCGAGCTGTCCTAATGACTCAACCGACCAAACTAAAAAGGAACGATAAGCCGATTAATCAACCGGGAGCTTAGCGGAGGGCCGCGGCCAGATGCGCGGCCACCTCTTCCGCGCCCGTGGGTCTAATCCGAGCGGGCGGTGGCCCCGCGACCAAACGCTCCAATTCCTCGCCAATCCGCCCCTCCGCCAGGGCCTTTTCCGTCAAACGGCGCCCCCGCGCGTTCGAAAAGAACCACTCCTCCAGATAAGGGGCTTCGGGCCAGTCGCCACGGTCCACCAGCAGCATGGGGAGTCCAGCCGCGGCGCAATCGGCGAGCATCCCATAGCCCGCCTTTCCCACCACCGCGTCCGCGGACGCCAGGATATTCCGAAAAGCCCATCCACTGGCCTGGGCGTCGACAAAAACCTCCCGCTCCGCGGCCGCGGGATTAACGGCCAAGAGCACCCAGTCCCCGGATTGCCGCGCCCATTGGCGGGCATCCAAACCGGAAGAAAGGCCACCAAAATTTACCAGAGTCAGGGGACGGGCGGGATCGAGGCCCAGGGCATCGGCCAATCCACGCCGATCCCGTCGTCCGGGTTGGGAAATGACCCCCACGGCGAGGCGATTGGGCAGGTCTTCCTGGGGCATGGAGGGCGTGGGGATGAACCATCCCTCGGCTAGGGCGTAGCTCTCCGCCATAGCCGTCAAGACCGGCGCCATCGCGGGATCCTCTCGGAAGAGGAAACGCCCAATATCAAGCCAGTTCAGCGGCCCCAGTCCCAGCACGGGGATCCTAAGGCGATGGGCCGCGGCCACGGCCAGATAGCCGCTACAGGACAGCACCAGATCCGGCGCATGGGCCGCCATCACCTGACAGACATGCGCCAAGGTGCCCTCCCAATCGTCGTGTAGGGCGCGGTAGCGCGCCGCGGAAGCAGGGCGGTCAATGGTCCGGGCATCCCGCATGACCAGCCCAAAATCAAGGCTGCGTGGTTCGTGGGTGATGTCTTGAAAGAAGGGAGATGGATCCAGGGCGCAGTCCACGGTCACCTGAACCCCCGGTAGACGAGCGCGCAAGGCTTCGGCCACGGACGCGCAGAGGGAGAGATGACCATAACCGTGGGAGGTCACGGCCATGTAAAGGCGGGGGGGTGCGGACATGGGAGCGAAACTTCGAAGCGGAGGGAAGCGGAGCGATGATCATCCTCCGCTCAGGCCAGGACTTCCATCGCCGCGCGATGAAAATCCGGGCCAGAGGTTAAAGGTACCGGGTTCCCTGGCAAGGATTCAATCCTTGGATACCGCCTCCTCGGATTGGTGATCGGCCTCACGCGTTCGGCAGGCCTGTTCGATCCGATCCAAGGCGTCCTCCAGGGTTTCGTGGGTGACCCCATGCAGGAAATCACCACCAACGATGCGCATATTCGGCCCATGCTGGCAGTATCCGAAACAGGCGGCCCAACCGATATTCACTTGCTCCGTCAGCCCCCTGGCGGCCAGCCCCATGCGAACCAGAGGCAGAAGCCTTTCCACGCCACCACCAACGCAGGACATTCCCATGGGACCCCGATCCTTACGGCAGAACAGGACCCGAACGAGGGTTGGGTCGGCGTTGGAAACAGTCATTGGGCGCCTTTCCAGGATCGGGCCATGATTCTCAAGATCGGCCCGCCCGCGGGGCCATTCAAGGGCCGGATACAACGAACTCCGATCAGTCAAACATCGGAATACCGGTCTAGGCCCGCTGGCGTCCCGGGCATCGAAGTCGTTCCAGCCCGCTTGACGTCGTCACTTTATCGGTTGCTCCCGATGGGTGAGAGCCCTCCCCTCCCCCGCCAGGAGCAGGCCCTGCCCGCCCAAAAGAGCCTCGGCTTGACGCAGGCTTAATTCGGGATGGATCGTGCGCAGGATCGACAGCGCCCGTCCCCGGTCCCGCCCCAGGCGGTGGGAAGTCCCTTCGATCCCCGCGAACCCACTCGTGGCACCGGCCCCTCCGCCTTGTTCCCCGGCCATCCGATCCATGGCCTTCCGCGCCACTTGGGCCAAACCCGCCGCGTCGAACATGCTTGTCTTCCCCTTTTGTTCCATTTTCTAGATTCCACCCTAGAGGGACGAGTCTGAAAAAAGTCTAAAGGATATCAGAGTGATGCTCGACCTTTGTCGAGGACAGTACCGACGACTCCTGGGATTCTGGCGAGTCGGTGGATTTGGCGCTTTTCCGTCATGGCGAAATCCCCGATGCGGCGGGAAGCCGTGCGCCAGACCTCGGCACCCGCGCAATCTCCGACTCCATTCGTGCGCATGGCGATGACAATGATCCGATGGACCGCGTCCTCACCCCATGGCCAGATTCCGTCACGGGATCATGCCAATGTGTTCCTCTCGCCACGGCCAGAGGAAAATCGGACAAAGATCACAAAAGGATGAGAAAAACGCTTGGCATCCCCGGAGGGGAATACTCCGATTGCCAACCAAGCCCCGAAGGGTATCCCTGGTGAGGAGAAATTGGTCGGAGCGGCGGGATTCGAACCCACGACCCCTTGACCCCCAGTCAAGTGCGCTACCAGGCTGCGCCACGCTCCGACCGAATTTTCACCGAGCGAGAAACCGTTGAAAACGGGACTCTTTTCGGTGATGGGGGGCGGGACACCGTGACCGGTCTCCCGCGAAGAGGCGGCACTATAGCCGCGGCCCCTGGGCCCCGCAAGGACAATTTTCGGCCTTTCTCGGACTTTTTGATTTCCAGGGAAAACATAAGAAAACCGCCACCCCCAAGGGGAATCAGCGGCCCAATCCGTCCACGTCCTACCCGCGTCAGGTCAAAGAAACGCCATTTGAGGGTCCCTAAAGGCCCACCTGCCGCAGGATACGGCGCAAGTCCTCGAGGTCCGATAGAACCACCTCCAGCTCCAGACGCTGGTCATCGGTCAATCCAGCCATCATGGACCCCTCCCCATATTCGGACAGGTCTTCCTCATCCTCGTCCTGAGAGAGGCGCGCCCGAGAAAGGCCCGACAGGGGGGCGTCAGGTCCATTCAGGGCCTGACTGGCAATGGCCGCCGATGCTCTGGTGGGTTCGGTCACGGATGGGGCGGAAGGAACCACCAGAGGCGATTCCTTGGGCGTGGATCGGGCCTCCGACGCGGGAGGCCCCGCGGGCGTGGACCGAGCCTCCGACGCGGGAGGCCCCACGGGCGTGGATCGGGCCTCCGACGCGGGAGACCCCGTGGGAGTGGGCCGGACCGCTGGCACCGGATCGACGGGACCTGATGTTACCGTCGTCCGCGGCCTCTCCTTGCTCACCTCTTCGGCGGGGGGAGGGGCGAAGGAGAAACTGGGTTGGTCGACCGCGTCCTTCTGGCGCTCCTCGTCCCGCCCGCCATCGGAGTGGGAAATCACGGACTTGATCCCGTTTTCCCGCAGAAGCTTCTGGGCACCCTTAATGGTATAGCCATCGTTGTAAAGCAGGTCCCGAATCGCGGCAAGTAGGGCCACGTCTTCCGGCCGGTAATACCGGCGACCACCCCCGCGCTTCATCGGGCGGATCTGGGAAAACTTGGTTTCCCAGAACCGCAGGACATGCTGCGGGACGTTCAGGTCGCTCGACACTTCGCTGATGGTGCGAAAGGCCGATTCGGATTTGCCAGACCGGCGCGCGGAGTCTTCCGCGCCGCCGACCTCGCCGTTGGTACCGGTACTCACGATTGCCTACCCATGGAAAAAGACATCACCCAGCGGTTTGCTTGCCGACTGGACCGTCATTGATACGAGCCTTCAGAAGCTGCGAGGGCCGAAACACCAAAACGCGGCGAGGCAGAATGGGAACTTCCTCACCGGTTTTGGGATTGCGCCCCACGCGTTCCCCCTTCTCCCGCACGGAAAAGCTGCCGAAGCTCGAAATCTTCACCGCTTCCCCGCGCACCAAGGCTTCGGACATCTCGCTGAGTACCATTTCGAGCAGGTCAGCGGACTCGTTCCGGGACAGGCCAACCTCCTGATAGACAGCCTCGCTCAACTGAGCGCGGGTAATGGTCTTACCGGTCATGATCGCGATCCCCGTCAGTGGTTTCCGGATGGTCAGGGCGTGTCCGGACAACAGATTCCTTCCCAGGACAATCATGGGAAGGGACAGAACGCCAAGAGTTGAACCTAGACGGTAAAAGAGGGGAAGAAAAGCGTCAATATCAAAGCGTTGCCACATGGCGCCAAGATGACGGGTGAAGCCCGATTCGATCCAGATTCGCAAGATGGAGTCGGCCAGCCGAAGGCTTAAAACACATACCGACCAAAAGAATGCTTACAAAATCAGACCCCTAGAGTACATCGTAGCCAAACCGAGTCGCTTCCCGACGTCGTTTAATCACAAAATACCCTAAACACGCACCAGGGCCGAGCCCCAGGTGAAACCGCCCCCCATAGCCTCCAAAAGGATCAGATCTCCGGACTTGATCCGGCCATCGGCCCTGGCGACGGAGAGGGCCAGGGGGACCGACGCGGCGGAGGTATTGGCATGCTCGGAAATGGTCGTGATGATTTTTTCCGGCGAGATCCCCAACTTTTTCGCCGTGCCGTCGATGATGCGTTTATTGGCTTGGTGGGGGACAACCCAGTCTAAATCCGCGGCGGTCAAGCCGTTGGCGTCCAGGGCCTCCAACACAACGTCGTGGAGATTCACGACCGCATGGCGGAAGACCTCTCGTCCATGCATGCGCAAAAGCCCGGTGGTCTGAGTCGACGATGGCCCCCCATCCACGTAAAGCAGATCATGCTGGCGCCCATCGGCGTGCAGATGGGTGGACAGGACCCCCTTGTCCGTCGTGGCACCCGTGCCTTCCTCCGCCCGCAAAAGGACCGCGCCCGCCCCATCCCCAAACAGAACGCAAGTGGTCCGATCCTCGAAGTCCAGGATGCGCGAGAAGGTTTCCGCCCCAATCACCAGGGCGCATTTGGCCTGACCGGCCTTCACGAAATTATCGGCCACGGTCAGGGCATACAGGAAGCCGGAACAGACCGCCTGCAGGTCGAAGGCGGGAAAGCCCGGGCGGCAGCCAAGTTTCACCTGAACCTTGGTCGCCGTGGCGGGGAACGTATTGTCGGGGGTGGCGGTGGCCAGGACGATCAGATCGACGGCCTCGGCATCCAGCCCCGCGTCTTCCAGGGCCGCCCTGGCCGCGGCGGTGGCGAGGTCGGACGTCATCTCCCCCTCCTCGGCGAAGTGGCGGCAATGAATGCCCGTCCGTTCACGAATCCATTCGTCGGAGGTCGCGACGCGCTTGGCCAAATCGTCGTTGGTCACCTTGTTCGCGGGCAAATACGCGCCGCAACCCGCGAGGACGGAACGCAACATACCAATTTTCCTTAGCTGTCTAGAGCACCGGGCAAAAAGTGGTCCTCTGCTCTCTGCTCGGTCATTTGATCCAGCGCGTCAAACGGAAGCGGGAACCTGAGGCACCTGGACCTTCTCGAATTCACCTTTGATGGATTCGTTGAAACCCTCGCGGACAAGGTCGACGGCCACCCCAAGGGCATTGGCGAACCCAAGTTCATCGGTTCCGCCGTGGCTTTTCACCGCCACGCCGTTGAGGCCAAGGAACATGGCGCCATTGTAACGGCGCGGATCCGTTCGGGTCCGCACCTTGTTCAACGCTGGCCGGGCCAGAAGATAGCCCATCTTGGACAGTAGGGAACTGCCGAAGGCGTTGCGCAGGAATTGGGAATAGAGCTTCGCCGTCCCTTCGGCTGTTTTCAGCATCACGTTTCCGGTGAATCCATCAGTCACGATCACATCCACCGTACCCTTGGCCAGATCATCGCCCTCGACGAATCCATGGAAATGGATGGGCAGGGTGCTGTCACCCAGGACCGTGGCCGCGCCGCGGACGGAATCGGTCCCCTTCCCCGCCTCAGACCCCACGTTCATGATGCCAACGGTAGGACGCTCCAGGGCGAGGACGGTTCTGGCGAACACCTCTCCCATGATGGCGAACTCCACCAGATTGTTGGCGTTGCATTCAGCATTGGCCCCCAAGTCCAGCACCACACTTTCCCCACGCTGAGTCGGCAAAAGAGTGGCGATGGCTGGCCGGTCGATACCTGGCAAGGTTCGCAGGATAATCTTGGCCACGGCCATGAAGGCCCCGGTATTGCCCGCGGACACCACTCCTGCCGCCTCGCCGCGCTTGACGGCTTCGGTGGCGAGCCAAAGACTCGACTTGCGGCCGGTGCGCACGACTTGAGAGGGTTTGGCTTCGGCCGACACCGCGTCAGACGCGTGCCGAATTTCCGAAACCTCCGCCACTTCGGGCATCCCCTTCACCAGGGGTTCAAGGCGCGCCTCGTCTCCGAAGAGCAAATAGCGTACCTCGGGAAACCGCTTACGAGCGAGACTCACACCCCTGACAACCATATCCGGGGCTTGATCCCCGCCCATGGCGTCCACGGCGATGACGATCTCAGCGGTCACCGAGGGCATTCCGCTTGTTAGGGAGCAGCAAGGTCATGGGGGAATGGTTCCGAAAACAGAGCTTACGCCGCGTTCTCGGACACGACCTCGCGTCCATCGTAATGACCGCAGGAGGGGCACAGGTGATGGGGACGCTTCAACTCGCCACAGTTGGGGCATTCACCGTGAGCGGCGGGCTTCAGGGCATCGTGGGACCGACGCATGTCGCGACGGGATTTGGACGTTTTCTTCTTAGGAACAGCCATGATTCTATGTCTCTTAAATGGGACGGACCCGAACGCGTCGCCGTGCCCGGGAGAGCGTGGTTATTTAGCGAAAAACCCCAAGGCGAGCAAGCGTCCCGGAGCTATTTTTTATTTTTTCTTCAGATCGGCCAAAACCGCGAAAGGATTAGTCCTTTCCGGTTCGTTGACTTCGATGTCCAATTCGGCCATCGGTTGGAAGCGCGCACCGGGTGCGCGGGGGAAGGGATCGATGGCCAGCGACAGGTGCTCGATGACGGCCTCCCCCAAGTCAATCCGCCCCCCGACGATGGGCTCGGGGGGATCGTCCTCCTCCATATGCAGCTGGATTTCCTTGCCGCCAGGCACGATCTCCTCTTCCACCGCCGGTCCATAGGTCAGGGCGAAGTCATCGCTGACCGTTGCCTCGATGGGAGCCAAGGTGACGGAGCAGGTCTGGAGAAGAGTGGCGTCGAAATGCCCTTCCACCCGAACCAGGGGGGAGCGCCCCACGGGAGTCGCCTTAACCTTGGCGGTCAGGGACAGTACGTCAAGCACATCCAGGCGCTTGGCCAGAGCCGCGCGCTCATCGTCGTTCGCGTCCAGGACATGGGTGCGTCCGGTGCCCGGCAGGGACAGGGCATCAATGGGACGGGAAAACTCGGAGACAACGTCGTCCCCGGCATCCCCGTTCGGTCCGGTCGTGGTTTCGGTCATGGGGTCGACCTCCGTGCTCAGGGGGATTCGGTCAGGGGGATTCAGGGCGTGGTGTCTTGGGGTTCCGCCCCATTGATAGCCGAACCAAGAGCCGAACCAAAAGTGATCAGCCCAGCCAACAGACGCTCCTCCGGTACGGCTTCCAAGGCCTCGGCCTCGCGTCGCATGTAATTGGCCAAGGCGGTGATCTGGCGAGGCTCGGGCTCCTTGTCATTGGCCCGATAGACATTCTCGGTCAAGGCCTTCTCAAGGGACCCATCCTTAAACCCGGTTTCGTAGGACAGGGCACGGCCATAGTAGGCTCGAGCCATTTTCTTGATCTCCTTGCCGACCTTGTAGTCGGACACACCCATTTCCCGCAGGTTCCGATCCATGTCCTTGAACATCAGGTCAAACAATTCCTGGGCCAGACGGGCCGAGGGAGAGCGCCGATCCGTGGGTTTGTTGGGCGTCCCCTTGGACAGGCGGCGCAGGATCAGGGCGAGATGCACCACCAGCATGTCGTATCGTCCATCAACCGTGTCGGGAACTCCCAGCTCCTCGTAGAAGACCGGTTGCCGCGCTTGGCTTACCAGGGCGCCATAAAGGGCATGGGCGGCGTCCTCGTACCGGCGGCGACGCTGGAAAAAAGACAGGGGCATGGACGCGAAACCTCTTGGAACGGTACGGATGGGGGATGGATTGAAAGTCGGGCACAAAATGGCCCGAAGGATCCCGCTTGGCAATGGGGAAGATCGTGCTTTCCTCCAGGATAAAGTCGGGTACCCCCTATTCCTCATTCGGCTCTGTCTGTAGGATGGCGTCCTTCGCCGAATTTTGCCCTGGAGACCCGTGACATGACCGCCACCCTTCGCCGCCGCCGCCGCCTCGCCTCCCACGGAGCACCCCGTGCCATGCTGGGAATGGCCCTGGTCTTGAGCGGATCGGGGGCACTCTCGGCCTGTTCGGACACCATCACCGCCCATGGGAACCTGCCCACGGCGGAGAGCATGGCCATGGTCGAGCCCGGAACCCACACCCGGGCCGACGTCCAAGCCCTGTTGGGAACACCATCGGCGACCTCCATGTATGGGGGAGAAACGTGGTACTACATCAGCAACCAGACCCAGCAAATGGCGTTCCTGAAGCCCGATGAACTGACCCGTACGGTATTGGCCGTTGAATTCGACCCCAGTGGAATGGTCAGCGATGTGCGGACTTTGACCAAGGATGACGGCCAGACCGTCGATATCGTTCAGCGGGAAACCCCGACCCGGGGTACGGAATCTTCGATCATCCAAGAACTGTTCGGGAATATTGGCCGCTTCTCGCCGAATACCGACAACCTGTAAACCCCGTCCGCCCCCGTTCGGTCGATCCCGATCGGGGACGAAAAGCCTATCGCGAAGAGGGGACCGAAGACGGGGGGTGAAGCCTTAGCCCCGTTTTTTCCGAAGGGTGTCCTGCTCCAGGAACCACTGGTAGGTCTTGCTCAAGCCCTCTTCCAGGGAGGTCCTGGGCTTCCACCCCATGGACAGCAGGCGGGTGCTGTCCATCAACTTGCGCGGCATGCCATCTGGCTTGTCCAGGTCGTGGACGAAACGCCCCTGGAAACCCACGACCTTGGCCAAAGTGGCCGCGGCCTGAGAAATCGAGACATCTTCCCCCACGCCCACGTTCACATGCGCCTCCCCAGAATAGGTTTTCAGCAGGAAGACAAGGGCATCGGCCAGATCCTCCACGTACATGAACTCCCGCAGGGGTTTGCCCGACCCCCAGATCGTGACGCTGTCCTGCCGGGCCACCTTGGCCGCATGGATTTTGGCCATCATGGCCGGTAGCACGTGGCTCGACATCAGGTCGAAATTATCGCCGGGGCCGTACAGATTGGTGGGCATGGCGCTGATGTAGTCCCGCCCGTATTGCGCCCGGTAGGCCTGACAAAGCTTGATCCCGGCAATCTTGGCCACGGCGTACCACTGGTTGGTGGGCTCCAAAGGACCGGTCAGAAGGGCATCCTCGGGGATGGGCTGGGGGGACAGGCGAGGATAGATACAGGAGGATCCCAGGTAGAGCAGCTTCTCGACATCGTTCCGATGGGCCGTGTCGATAACGTTGTTGGCGATCATCAGGTTATCATGGATAAATTCCGCGGGGCGGGTGCTGTTGGCATGGATCCCCCCCACCGTGGCCGCGGCGATGATGACCACGTCGGGCCGGGCCGATGCCATCCAGCCCTCCACCTCGGACTGGCGCTTCAAATCCACTTGGGAACGATCAACGGTGAGAAGGGCACAGCCCTCATCGGACAGGCGGCGCATGACCGCGCTTCCAACCATGCCACGATGACCGGCGACCCAGACTTTCTTGCCCGACAGGGAAAACGACATGCGGGAAACTCCCCAATCCTGATATCCAAACCGTCTCGTCTATATAGAGCAAATCCCGAGCAATCTGGAACTGATTGAGACGACGATTTTCTTCAATCTCAGACGCCTAGAGCATTTTCCCGCGAAAAAGCCCCGGTCCATCGAACCGGGGCTCGTTCAAGATTTAACGCCGCTTGGCCGCGACGTGCTCTATTGCGCCATGACCGCCAGCAGCAGCAATGCCACGATATTGGTGATCTTGATCATGGGGTTCACCGCGGGACCCGCGGTGTCCTTGTAGGGGTCACCCACGGTATCGCCCGTAACCGCGGCTTTATGGGCCTCGGACCCCTTGCCACCGTGGTTGCCATCCTCGATGTACTTCTTGGCGTTATCCCAGGCACCGCCTCCCGCGGTCATCGAGATGGCCACGAACAGGCCCGTGACAATCACGCCCAGCAGCATGGCTCCCACCGCCGAGAAGGCCGCGGAGCGGTCTGCGATGGCCTCGATCACGAAGAACAGGACGATAGGGGCAAGGACGGGCAGCAGCGAGGGAATGATCATTTCCTTGATCGCCGCCTTAGTCAGCATGTCCACGCATTTGCCGTATTCAGGCTTGCCCGTGCCTTCCATGATGCCCGGAATCTCCCGGAACTGGCGACGGACTTCCTCCACCACGCTGCCCGCGGCGCGACCAACGGCGGTCATGCCCATGGCACCGAACAGATAGGGCAGCAACCCGCCGAGGAACAGGCCGACCACCACATAGGGACTGGACAGGGAGAAGTTGACGTCCACCCCGGCGAAGGACGGATACTGGTCCACATTCGCCTTGAAGAAGGCCAAGTCCTCCGTATAGGCGGCGAACAGGACCAGGGCACCCAGGCCCGCGGAGCCAATGGCATAGCCCTTGGTCACGGCCTTGGTGGTGTTGCCCACCGCGTCCAAGGCATCGGTGGTGTTCCGAACGCTCTCCTCGAGGTCCGCCATTTCGGCGATGCCTCCGGCGTTATCTGTCACCGGTCCATAGGCGTCCAGCGCGACGACCATGCCAGCCAGCGCCAGCATGCTGGTCACGGCGATGGCGATACCGAACAGCCCCGCAAGTTGATAGGTGATAATGATCGTCGCGCAGATCAGCAGGGCCGGGACAGCCGTGGCCTCCATGGAGATCGCCAAACCCTGGATCACGTTGGTGCCATGGCCCGTGGTCGAGGCTTGGGCCACCGACTTCACGGGACGATAATTGGTGCCCGTGTAGTATTCAGTGATCCAAATAATCAGCCCCGTGAGCACCAAACCGGCAATGGCGCAGAAAAACAGGGACCCGCCGGAATAGACCGCGCCCTTGGCGGCGGCGATCTCGCCGAAACCGGGCACCCAGGCGGTAATCAGGGCGATGCCCACCAGGGACAGGCCCGCGGAAGCCAGGAAGCCCTTGTACAGGGCACCCATGATATTGGTCGACCCCTTGCTCAACTTCACGAAGTAGGTTCCGGCGATGGACCCCAGGATGCAGATGGCGCCGATGGCCAGGGGATAGGCCATCATCGCCGTCATGGCCTCGCTTCCGGCGAAGAAAATGGATGCCAGGACCATGGTCGCCACCACCGTGACGGCATAGGTCTCGAATAGATCCGCGGCCATGCCCGCGCAATCCCCCACGTTATCGCCCACGTTATCGGCGATCACCGCGGGGTTGCGGGGGTCGTCCTCGGGAATACCGGCTTCCACCTTACCCACCAAGTCGGCGCCCACATCGGCGCCCTTGGTGAAAATGCCACCGCCCAGACGGGCGAAAATGGAGATCAAGGACGCTCCGAAGCCCAGGGCCACCAGGGGATCGACCAGACCTCGGCCCTCCGCCCCGATCGACAACAGGATGACGTAATAAATGGAGACGGCCAACAGCGCGAGACCCGCCACCAGCATGCCGGTAACGGCGCCGGATTTGAAGGCGATGTCCAACCCCCGGGCCATGCCCTGGCGGGCACCTTCGGCGACACGGACGTTGGCGCGCACGGAAATATGCATCCCAACATAGCCCGCGGCGCCCGAGCAAATGGCCCCCACAAGGAAGCCCACGCCCACGGCGAAGCCCAAGGTCGCGATGAGAATAAGGAAAACAATGGCGCCAACAATGGCGATGGTTCGGTATTGGCGATTCAGGTAGGCGCGCGCGCCTTCCTGGATGGCTCCGGAAATTTCCTGCATGCGAGCCGACCCGGCGTCGGCGGCCATGACGGTCTTGGCCGTAACAACACCATAGGCCAGAGCCGCGAAGCCACAGGCGATGACAAACAGATAAATGCCAGTCATGATCTTGGATTCCCTCCCGTGCGATTACCAGTCTGGTCCGCTGGGGCGGAGAGCCGGGGCGGATTAGCCCTTCTTATGGTGCGGTCTTCTCCGCGCGGATCGAAATCCTGCCAGAAGGTATCGATCCGAGCAACCGGCCAAACGAAAAAACATGCTTGATATCAAGATCCTGTTACGACCGTCGAGGGGGCGCGGCGGGTTGGAGACCAAGGAGACTCGGCGCTAACGCTCGAAATAGCCCTGAATCAGGACGTCTTTCACCTTGCCCATGCCGAGGACCAGATCGGCCACCTTGCGCATGCGTTGTTTCACGGCCATCAAGTCCACCCTGTCGCGAGTCTCCAAGTGACGGGGCAGAAAGCCCATCAGCGCCTCGAACATTTCCGCGTGCAGTTTGTGTCCGGCGTATTGGAACATCGCGGCGTCCTTGGGGTCGATCTGGATCCGAAAACGGAAATTGGAGCGACGGACGACCTGACCGTTCATGATCACCGGGATCTCGATCGGCTTCATGGACATTAAAAAGGGGGGCTGTCCAAACTGCTCCAGGGGAGTCAATTCCTTGGGTTCGGCGGCCCCTTCCGTGGAAAAAAGGCCCAGCACGTCTGGAACGAAGCCAAATTTCATTGCTCCGACCACCCCTCCGCCCACGACAAGCAGGGCCACGATGACGATCAGCCCAAGTTTGAGGAGTTTCTTCATGGGGTCCCGCGTCCCTTCCGCTTATTCATCATGGCTCCACCCCGGTCGGGCCAGAGCGATTTCCGCCCCATCGGCATCAAGGATTCGCGCCCCCTCTCCGGTCACGACGCGGCCCAAGCGGGTTACGGGCGTATCGGTTTCCCTCCCGACCGCCATCACCGCCTCCCGCCGGTCTGGCGGGGCGGTAAAAATCAACTCGTAGTCGTCCCCTCCGCCCAGAATCAAATCGAACAGGGCCGGATCATCGGCGACCAAATCGGCCGCGGCGTCCGATAGGGGGAGAAGGGGGGCCAGAATCTCCAAGGCGACGCCGGACGCCTTGGCCATATGGCCCGCGTCGGCCAGCGGCCCGTCCGAGATATCCATGCAGGCGGTCGCCAATTCCCCTTGAGCCAGGGCCATGCCAAGCGCCACCCGGGGCCGAGGGTGGCGGTAGCGATCAATAAGGTGATCCCGATGGGCTTCGGGCATGCCAAACAGAAGACCCTGGAGGACCCGAAGACCCAGGGCGCCATCGCCCAGGGTTCCCGACACCCAAAGATCATCCCCCACCCGCGCGCCGGAACGGCGCAGAGCCCCTCCCGGAGTCACGGATCCGAGGATGGTGATGGAGAAGGTGGCGGGTCCGGGAGTCGACACCGTATCCCCCCCGAGAAGGGAAAGAGCATAGGCCTCCAGATCGACGCGCAGCCCTCGGGAGAAGGCTTCCAGCCAAGCGTCGTCCAGGGTCGGGGACAGGCTCGCCGACAGGAAGGCACCCACCGGCTTGGCCCCCATGGCGGCCATGTCGGACAGGTTCACCCGCAGGCATTTCGCCGCGATGCTTTCGGGGGGATCAAAGGGCAGGAAATGAACCCCGGACACCAGGCAATCAACGCTGACCACCAGATCGCCCATCCCCTCCGTCCCCAGGACCGCGGCATCATCGGCCAGACCAAGCGCCCGGGGATCGGCCCCGGCCAAGGGCGCGAACAGGGCTTCGATCAGGGCGAATTCTCCCCGCCGGGCCATGGTGGCCTACCCTTCGCTCAGGCCGAAGGCCTCGGGCCGGGCCGATCGCGCGACCCGGTCAAGGACCGCGTTGACCATCTTGGATTCCGCCCCACTATAGAAGGCGAGCGCGATATCCACGTATTCCTTGATGGCCACCTTGGGGGGAGTCCTGCTCCGTTCCAGGATCTCATAAACCCCGGCGCGCAGCAGATTGCGCAGGACGGCTTCCAGGCGGTCCCAGGGCCATTCCTTGGACAGGCATCCCCGGATGACCTCGTCGACCCGCTCCCGTTCAGCCCAGGCCCCCCGGGCGAGCATGGCAAACAGTTCTCCATCGGGTGCTTCCAGGGGGGTCACCTCCTCGGTGGGGTCGAAAATCCCCTCTGGGTCGGGGACCTCGACAATGGCCATCCCCCCCATCGACCCATCCATGAAGTCCTGAACAACCTGATCCACCCGGGCATCCCCGCCCATGTCGAGGACATAAAGGGCCTGAACCGCCGCCAAACGAGCCGCGCTGCTGCGGATCTGGCGACCACTCCGGTCCTTTTTAGGGGCGGTCCTTGGGGTGGCCTGGGGTGTGTTTTGAGGCGCTTCGCCACCAGTCGTGTTCGAGGTCATGACCCTCGTTCTCCTAAATACCCTGTCGCGACGCCGCATTCGCGGGGCCGCCCAGCCCCTGTGTGGGGCATTCCTTGGAAAGACCAAACCCCCGGGATGGTTCCCGGGGGTGGTTTAAGCGGCAAGTCGGGACCCGAGACCTTACAGGCCCAATTCCCGCTTCACCTTCAACATACGCAAGCAGGCACGGGCGGCCTGTCCACCGAAATTCCGTCCCTCGGGATCCGAGCGGTCCAACGCCTGCTCCCGGTTATGGCAGGTGAGGATGCCATTGCCCACGGCCAGGGAGTATTGCAGAGTCAAGTCCTTGACTCCGTCAAAGGCGACCCGGCAGGCGTTCTCGTAATGATCCGTCTCACCCTTGATGGCGCAACCCAGGACAATGTACCCGGAATAGCGGTAGTCCGTCGCGCGCAATTCGATAGCGCGGATGGCGTAGCGAATAACCGCTGGCGTCTCAATGATGCCCGGCACGATGATCCGCTTGAATCCCGCCCCTTCCTCGGTTAGGGCCTGAAGAGCCCCTCGCACCAAGTTGTCGGTGATGTCGTCGTAGAAACGGGCTTCGACGATCAGGATGCGCGGTCCGGCGGCCATCCTTGCTTACTCCTCATCCGAAAGGGGTCGCTGGGCGACCACCTTAAGGCCATAGCCGTCCAAGGCAATAATGTTTTTCGGAGTATTGGATAACAGAATCATATCCGTGACACCCAGATCCGCCAAAATCTGCGCCCCCACGCCATAATCAAGCAGCCGCTTGCCCCCCTTGGGACCCTCCTCCAATCGGGCGCGCAAGCGCTCGGACAGGGAGGTGGACCGGGGTTCACGGATCAGCACCACGACGCCCCGCCCTTCCTTGGAGATCAGATCCATGGCCTGATGGAGTTGTCCGCCATGGCCACTTTCCATATCACCCAGCACATCCTCCACCACGTTCAGGGCGTGCATGCGCACCAGCACGGGCTCCCGCCCACCCCGGGGGTCCCCCTTCACCAGGGCGATATGCTCCCCATAGGTCACGGTGGAGACGTAAAGCATCATCCGCCAATCCCCCCCGTGGAAGGAATGGAGGTCCGTTTCCAGCTCCCGCCGCACCAGGTGCTCGGTCTTGCGGCGATAGGCGATCAGGTCGGCGATGGTGCCCACTTTCAGGCCATGTTCCTGGGCGAAGGCGACCAAGTCGGGCATGCGGGCCATGGTGCCATCGTCGTTCATGATCTCGCAGATCACGCCCGCGGGGTGCAGCCCCGCCATGCGGGACACGTCCACCGCGGCTTCCGTATGCCCGGCGCGGACCAGAACACCACCATCCCGGGCCACCAGCGGGAAGACATGCCCCGGAGAGGCGATATCCTCCGGCCCCTTCGCGGGGTCGATGGCGACTTGCACGGTCAACGCGCGGTCAGCCGCGGAAATCCCCGTGGTCACCCCCTCCTTGGCCTCGATACTCACCGTGAAGGCCGTGGAGTGGCGCGAGGTGTTCTGCTGAGCCATCAGGGGGAGATTGAGGGTCCTGCAACGTTCCGCTGTCATGGCCAGACAGATCAATCCCCTGCCATGTTTGGCCATGAAGTTGATGGCCTCGGGCGTTGCCATCTGAGCGGGAATAATCAGATCGCCCTCGTTTTCCCGGTCCTCATCGTCGACCAGGATGAACATACGTCCCTCGCGGGCGTCCTCGATGATTTCTTCCGGCTTGGCCAGATACTCTCGGTATGGCACGGCGGTTATCCCCGTTCGCTCTCTTCGACGACAAATTAGCCGTCGGGGTTCATCAGACGCGCCACGTATCGGGCGAGCATATCGATTTCCAAGTTCACCTTGGATCCCGGCCTCAGGGAACCGAAAGTGGTGACATCGAAGGTATGGGGGATGATGTTCACCCCAAATACGGCACCCTTGACTTCATTGACCGTCAGGGAAACTCCGTCGATGGCCACCGATCCCTTGGGGGCGATGTACTTTTTCAAGTCCTCGGGCACCTGGAAGCGGAAGCGATGGCTTTCCCCCTCGGGCGTGATGTCCAACACCTCGCCAACGCCGTCCACATGGCCGGAAACGATATGGCCTCCCAACTCGTCACCAAGCGCCATGGCCCGCTCGAAGTTCACTGGCGTCCCAACGGTCCAGGATCCCAGGGTGGTCCTTGACAGGGTCTCTCCGGACGCTTGGACGGTGAACCAGCCCGGTCCCTTTTCAATAACCGTCAGACAACAGCCGCAGCAAGCGATGGATGCGCCGATGGCGACCCCATCCATGTCATAGCCGCTGTTGAAGGTGAAGCGGGTATCGCCGTCCTTGACGATCTCCTTCACACCGCCGAGGTCGCTGATGATACCTGTGAACATGGACCTGCTACTCCGTCTCCGAAAGGGAAATACCAAGGGAAAGATCAACGGCGAAGAGAGGATCCGACGCGTCGAACCGCTCCACCAGATCCACCCCCGCGTCGAAGCGGGCGCGGGCGGAGAATTGGGCGGAATCCGCCAACCGGTCAACCCCGAAAGCGGCAATCGCCCCTTTCCCATCTCCGCCGATGACCATCGGCGCCCGGAACCAGACCAAACGATCAACCAGCCGAGCGGCCAGAAAAGCCCCGGCGAGGTCCCCTCCCCCTTCGACCAGTAGGCGGGTGATGCCCCGCTCCGCCAGGGCCGAAAGGGCCGCCTCAACCCGAGGCCGCCCCGCCCCATCCCCAGCCACGGAGAGGACCAGGACGCCCCGCTCTTCCAGAGCGGCGCCACGATCCACCGATGTCTCGGGACCGGTGACGATCCAAAGCGGCACCTGGTCGGCGGAGCGAATCAAAGCCCCATCAAGGGGCAAGCGCGCCCGGCTGTCGAACACCACGCGGACCGGGGATCGATCCTCGAGCCCAGGCAAGCGGCAGGTGAGCGTGGGGTCGTCGGCGAGCGCCGTTCCGATTCCGACGGCGATGGCATCGTGGGTGGCCCGCAGTCGATGTCCCTGCTCCCGGGCCGCGGGACCGGTGATCCACTGACTGTGCCCTGTCGCCGTGGCGATCCGGCCATCCAGGGACGTGGCGACCTTCAGGGTCACGAGCGGGCGACCTTTTATTCGGTGCAGGAGGAATCCCAGGTTGAGGGCCTTGGCCTCGCCTTCCCGGACCCCCACCCGGACCTGGATCCCAGCCTCCTTCAAGCGTGCGAGCCCCCGCCCCGAAACCCGCTTGTCCGGATCGGAGAGCGCGACCACCACCCGGGACACGCCCGCGTTGATCAAGGCTTCCGCGCAGGGCGGGGTCTTGCCGTGGTGATTACAGGGTTCCAAAGTGACATGGGCCGTCGCGCCCCTGGCCAGGGGCCCGGCCCGATCCAGGGCCTCCCGCTCGGCGTGGGGGCGACCGCCGGGCTGGGTCCAACCCCGCCCCACGACTCGCCCATCGGCGGACACCAGGACACAACCAACCGAGGGATTGGGCCAGACACGACCAAGGCCCCGAGCCGCCAAGCCCAGGGCCACGTCCATCCAGTCCTCGTCCGTCGGTCCACCCAACGGACCGCCCAAGGGGAAAACCACCGCGCCCTGTCCTATCGCGCCAAAGTCGATCACGCCTTGGCCTATTCCGTCAGACCACCCAGAGTCTCGACGAATTCCTCGAAATCCTTGGCCTCCCGAAAATTCCGGTAAACCGAGGCGAAACGCACATAGGCGACGGGGTCAAGGCCGCTCAGGCTTTCCATGACCATTTCACCAATGATCTTGGAGTTAATCTCGGTCTCTCCCGAACTTTCCAGGCGCCGCTGGATGCCGCTGACAATGCGCTCGATCCGTTCCTCGTCCACCGGACGCTTGCGACAGGCGATGCGGATGGAACGAGCCAGTTTCTCCCGGTCGAAGGGAGAGCGCTGGCCGTTCTTCTTGACGACGATCAGGTCGCGGAGTTGCACCCGCTCGAAGGTGGTGAAACGCGACCCGCAGGCCGGGCAAAACCGGCGCCGACGGATGGCCGCGTTGTCCTCCGTCGGGCGCGAGTCCTTGACCTGGGTATCGCCATTGCCGCAGAACGGGCATCGCATGGGTCGAACCTCGTCTTGTGTTGGGCGCGGGGCGCGGGCGGAAAACCGGTTCCCACTTTTCCTCGCCCCGCGTCAAATCCCCTCAAATGCCGTATCGGGCATAGGAAGATTTATAGTCCACCATATATGGGAAAGCGACCGCAAAGGGCCGCGACTTTCTCCCGAACGGTCTTTTCCACACCGCCGTTATCCCCTGGGTTGGCGGCTAAGCCGTCCAGGACCTCGACGATCATTTCGCCGATCTGGGTGAACTCGGCCGCGCCGAAGCCCCGGGTGGTGCCCGCGGGCGATCCCACGCGAATGCCCGATGTCACCGATGGCTTTTCCGGATCAAAGGGAATGCCGTTCTTATTGGTGGTGATCCCCGCGTTCTCGAGACTGCGCTCGGCGATATTGCCCGTCAGGGATTTCGGACGCAGGTCCACCAGAGCCAGATGGGTATCCGTGCCGCCGGAGACGATATCCAACCCGCCCTTGGCCAGGCTGTCGGCCAGGGCCTTGGCGTTGGATACCACGGCTTCGGCGTAGGTCTTGAACTCGGGCCTCAGGGCCTCGCCGAAGGCGACGGCCTTGGCCGCGATAATATGCATCAGCGGACCACCCTGGAGGCCCGGGAAGACCGCGGAATTGATCTTCTTGCCCAGGTCCGGGTTGTTGGACAGAACCATGCCACCCCGGGGGCCGCGCAGGGTTTTATGGGTGGTGGTGGTTACGATGTCGGCGAAGGGCAGAGGGCTGGGGTGCACGCCCGCGGCCACCAGACCAGCGAAATGCGCCATATCGACCATCAGAAAGGCGCCCACCTTATCGGCGATCTCGCGGAACTTCTGGAAGTCGATGAAACGGGGATAAGCCGACCCACCCGCGATGATCAGCTTGGGCTTGTGCTCCGTGGCCAACGCCTCGACCTCGTCGAAGTCAATCTGAGCGTCCTGCTGACGCACGCCATATTGGACCGCGTCGAACCACTTGCCAGACAGGGCTGGCTTGGCGCCATGGGTCAGGTGCCCCCCCGCGGCGAGACTCATCCCCAAAATGGTCTCACCAGGCTGAACCAAGGCCAACATCACGGCCCCGTTGGCCTGGGCGCCGGAATGGGGCTGGACGTTGACGAACTCGCAGCCGAACAGTTGCTTGGCCCGGGAAATGGCCAAATCCTCGGCCACGTCGACTTCCTCGCAGCCACCATAATAACGGCGACCCGAATACCCTTCCGCGTATTTGTTCGTCAGGACGCTCCCCGCGGCCTCCAGAACGGCATTGGAAACAATGTTTTCCGAGGCGATCAACTCGATCTGGTCCTGCTGGCGGGTCAGTTCGCCCTTCAGGGCGGCGTCCAACTCGGGGTCGCTTTCGGCGACGGAGGAAGAGAAGAAACCGGTCCAGGGTGTATAGGCGCTCATGGTTATTCATCCATTACTGTCTGGTGGGTCGCCGGGCATGCGGCTTGAAGAAGAGAACGAAGCGAATGAAGGCGGGTCGCCTCAGCTCATCTTGGCGACGCGGCGGGCGTGGCGACCGCCCTCGAAGGCCGTGGCCAGGAATATGTCGACACAGTCCTTGGCGATTTCCGGACCCGTGGTTCGCCCCCCCAGGACCAGGACATTGGCATCGTTGTGTTCACGACACAGCCGGGCACCATAGGCATCATGCACCAGAGCACCGCGCATATCCCTGTGCCGATTGATGGCGATGGAAATCCCGATCCCCGTCCCGCACATCAGAATCCCGCGTTCAGCCTTGCCCTCGCGTAGGGTCTGGGCCAGAAGATCGGCGAAATCAGGATAATCGACGGACTCCAAACCATGGGTCCCCAGGTCGACCACGTCAAATCCCTTGGCCGTCAGATGGGCCGCCAGTAGGGATTTCATTTCAAGCGCGCCGTGGTCGCCCGCCAGGGCAACGATACGAATGGGAGACGCGATCTCTTGGGTCATGAGTATCCCTTGTCCTTGTGCCAGGGGTTCGGTTCGCCCATTCGCGCGGGCAATAGGGGGTCTTATCACGACCCGGACGGTTTTCCAACCGCGGCCACGTCTCTTGGAATATCCATTGGGTTTCTTTCGCCATGCAATGAATACATCGCGCCTAATATGGTGTCTTATTAAGTTGCGCATTTGGTGATGGCTTCCCGCCAGTCGCGGACCACGGGTGGCCGTGTTGAGAAGTGGGCGGCAACCTATCGTCTGTATGTTTATTACTAAATTAGATGGGGTACGAAAGTAGAATTTACTGAATCCTTTAGCAGAACAATTGACAGCACTGAAAACATGGTGCACACAGGAAGAACCTAATCAATCAATCAACGGTCCAAGCCACAAGGACGCTGATTAGGGCGGGGATATAGAGATACAAGCATTCGTTCTTTTCCCCCGAGGGCTCGCGCAACAAAGAGATAACGGAACGATGGACGATACCCGAGAAGCCTTGACCAAAGACGATATTTTGAAACTTGCCGTGAGTGTTGTGTCGGCCTACGTGAGTCAGAACTCCGTGCCGGCCAGCCAAATTCCAGAACTGATCCAGACCACGTTCCGGACTTTGAACGCACTGGAGCCCCACTCGATGGAAGCTAAGGCCGAAGCGCTCAAACCCGCGGTTTCGGTCAAGAAGTCCATCACGCCCGAATATTTGATTTGTCTGGAAGATGGCAAGAAGTTGAAGATGCTGAAGCGGCATCTCCGGACCAATTACGACATGACTCCGGAAGACTATCGGGCGAAGTGGAACCTTCCGAACGACTATCCGATGGTGGCGCCGAACTACGCCCTGCAGCGTTCCGAATTCGCCAAAAAAATCGGTCTGGGTCGAAAGAGCGACTGACCAATCCTTTCGGATACATCAAAGCAAGGAAAAGGCCACCTCCCTGGGTGGCCTTTTCCTTGCTTTGATGTATTCGATACAGTCTCCAAATCATGGACAATCATTTCACCAAAGACCCATTTCTTCATAAGACATGACTATTTAGTTTTAAGGGAGTCGCTCCGCGCCTTGCGAAGCGAAGCGAAGAAGGGAATGACCCATGTCAATGTTGATAGACGGGAAGTGGTCCGCCGAGGTTTGGCATCCCTATCAGGCCAGTGACGGAGACGGGCGGTTCGTGCGCCAGCCATCGACCTTTCGGAATTGGATAACCGCGGACGGGGCTCCTGGCCCGACGGGCCAGGGTGGTTTCACGCCGGACGCTGGGCGCTATCACCTCTACGCGGCGCTGATTTGTCCCTGGGCCTCCCGGGTCCTGATGGTCCGCGCCCTCAAGGGCCTTCAGGACACCATCGGTGTGTCCATCGTCCAGCCTCTGTTAGGAGACCAGGGATGGTCCTTCGGCCCCGGCCCAGGGTCCCTATCCGATGCCCTGTTCGGATCCACCCACTTGCACGAGATCTATACCCGTGCCGACCCTGTGTTCACGGGCCGGGTTACGGTTCCCGTCCTATGGGACAGGAAAACCGGCGCCATCGTCAGTAACGAATCCGCCGATATTGTCCGAATGCTCAACGCGGCGTTCCCAGAGATCGGACCGGATTTGTACCCGGAAGACCTGCGGGCGGATATCGATCACTTGAACGATCACCTTTACGATGGCCTGAACAACGGCGTTTATCGCGCGGGTTTCGCTCAAACCCAAGAGGCCTATGAAGAAGCCGCCCGCGATGTCTTCGCCCAGTTGGACGGGCTGGAAGAGCGGTTGCGGGGAACCGGCTCCTTCCTGTTTGGAGATCGGATCACGGAAACCGACATCCGCGCCTTCGTCACCTTGATCCGCTTCGACGCGGCTTACCACGGGGTGTTCAAGTGCAATCTCCGGCGCTTGGGGGATTACCCTGAACTCACCGCCTATGTGTCGCGTGTGCTCAAGCAGCCCGGAATAGGGGAAACGGTCAATATCGACCACATCAAACAGGGCTACTATTCCATCAAATCATTGAACCCGACGGGGATCGTTCCCCTTGGTCCCATCGGTCCATTTGGGGCATAGGTGGGAGGCACCGGGTCGGATGAGCGTTAATACCGCCCCGCCTCCGTTCCCCGCCCGAAGCGAGCCTGAATGCGCGCGATTCGGGTCAGGCGGCCGTCCTCTTCCAGGGCCTCCACCGTCAAGGGAACGCGCAGACGCCAATTGGGATGCGAGTCCACGGTGCCGGGTAAATTGGCTTGCTCGCGCATCTCCAAGACATCCTCCAATTGGGTCAGGGCCAGGATGCTGGGTGCCCGGGCGAGCCATTGGGTGACAGCCGGCACCAGCTCCGGCGGTGGCTCGAAACCCTCCATGGGAGTCAGGGGGGTTCCCTGACCGGCCAACGCGGCGGCGATACGGGGGCGGTCCCCATGGCGGGCCCATCCCTCGGCGTCCCGGGCAGCGTCATTGGGCCAAAGTTGAAGGCGATGTTTCCAGGCCAGATCCCGCCCGTCCCAATAGCCGCACAACGTCGGCAAGTCGTGGGTCGAGGCCGCGACCATGGCCAGCCGGGGATAAGCTTCCGGTGGGGTCAAGGCCCCGTTCTCCCCCCGTTCAAAATAGAAGAGCCGATAGGAGAGGATCCCAGCCTCGGTCATCCGGTCGCGGAACCCGTCGGGCACGGTTCCCAGGTCCTCGCCAATGACAAGGCAGCCCTGGCGGTGACTTTCCAGGGCAAGGATACCAATCAGATCCTCCATGGGCATACCCAGGTAAAACCCCTCGCACCCTTCCAAGCCGTCGGGCACGCAGAACAAGCGCATCAGACCCAGGACATGGTCGATACGCAGGGCCCCGGCGTGGCGCATATTGGCGCGAATCAGGTCGACGAACGGTTGATACCCTTGGGCGCGCAAGCGCGCCGGGTGAAACGGAGGAAACCCCCAATTCTGCCCCTTGGCGTTCAAGGGATCTGGAGGGGCGCCGACGCTCATCCCCATCGCCACCAAATCCCCTAGAATCCAGGAATCCGCGCCCGTCGGATCGGCGCCCAGGGCCAAATCCCGGTAGAGCCCCAGGGCCTGCCCGGACCGGGCGCAAGCCTCGGCCACCAGGGAAAGCTGGCGGTCGGCCTCGAACTGGCACCATTGGTAAAAGGCCAGCCGCTCGGCCTTCTCTTCGGCGAAGGTGGCGCTGGGGACACTTCCGGCGTCGTGGAAGGCCTCGGGCCAGTTCCGCCAGGACCAGGCACCATTCTGACCATGGACTTCCGAAAGGGCCTCGAACAGGGCGAATCGGCGGAGGGGCTCCCCCCCTTGATTGACGAAGGCGGCGAAGGCCCGCCCCCGGGTGGTGCGGCGCCCCAGGTGCTTGGCCGCGAAGACTTGGAACAGGGCTTCCAGGGCGGCCCATTTATGGGTCGCCACCCCCTCCATATCGATGTGATCCGGTTCGCGCAAGGCGCTCAATCCCCCATCCAGGGCAAGGTGACCCTGGGCATCCGGGAATTCCGGCACATCGGAAATGGCGATGTACAGGGGGTTCAGGAACAGGCGGGAATTGGGTGAATAGGGGCTGGCATGGCCGGGCCGGGCCCGAAACAGGGCGTGGAGAGGGTTGATCCCAAGGGTATCTCCGCCCTGCCGTCCCACGGTCCGGGCCAGGGTCGCGAGCGCCCCCAGATCCCCCATGCCCCAATCGTTCTCGGACCGCAACCCATGGACCTGGACGGACAGCCCCCAGATCCGGGGTCCGTCCTCCGCGGCCCATCCCTCCGGCAGCCAGCAGGCGGTAGGGGCGACGATCAGGGGAACTTCGACGGCGTCCCGCCCTGGCGCCACGACACGGAGCCGGTGATAGCCGGGTTTGGGAGCCAGGGGAATGTCCAACAAGCGGCGGGCGCGGCCGTCCTCGCCCTGCTCAAGGATGGTCAAGGCCTCAAGGTCGAAGAAACCGGTTTCCTCGGCCCCACCGGATCCCGCCTCGGGCAGGATCGTCCAATGGCCTCGCCCCACCGCTTCAGGCCAAGTCAGGGGCACGGAAATGGGATCCCCTGTCAGGACATGAACCAGACAGGGCGGTAAAGGAGAGACCCAGGTCTCATCCTCGATCTTGGCCAAGACCTCGGCAATCCCCTCCTCGCCGTCTCCCAAGGAGTATCCCAGGGCCGCGAGTCCCGCCCGCAAGGCATGGTCCGGCGTGGTCATCAACGCACCAAAGGCGTCGTGGTAGCTGTCGATCAGACCGACCCGTTCCGCCAGTTCCCGCAAGGGCGCCCGCCCTTTTTGGCCGGCACCGGTCCATTCATTGGTCATGGTCGTGCCCTTCGCTTCACCAACACAGGTCATCCTTACACCGTGGCCCGGCCCCAGGGTCCCATATTCTGTCCATCGCCCGGTCCTGGCTCCCGGCGGAACAGGCAAAGCGAGCGGCTTTCCATCACATAGATCTCTCCATCCGCGGGAGGGGGCGCTGTTTCCGCTCCCGGACAGGCGGTGTCGAGCATGGGCGCCCAATGGGTCCCGGCGTCGATCGCGGGTAGAACCAGTTCCACTTTTTCCTGACGGGCGTTCATGGCCACCAGGAAGCTCTGGTCCACTTCCGGCTCGCCCATGGCGGTCAGGAAGTACTCCCCCGCCTCGCCCCGGATCAGGAAGGCCAGGAACCGATCATCCGGATTATCCCAATCACCGTTGGCTCGCTCCTCGCCATCCGGTCTGAGCCAGGTGATATCCTTGATCTCCGTCCCCCGCAGCGCCGCACCATGGAAGAAACGATTGCGGCGAAAGACCATGTGAGAGCGACGCAGACGGATCAGCCAGCGAACCAGAACGAGCAGTTCCCGCCCCTCGGTCGAGATGGCGCCCCAGTTGATCCAGGACACCTCGTTATCCTGGCAATAGGGGTTGTTGTTGCCCTTCTGGCTTCGCCCGAACTCATCCCCGGCAACCAGCATGGGCACCCCTTGGGACAGAAAAAGGGTGGTCAGAAAATTGCGCATCTGCCGCTGGCGCAGCACCCTGATTTTGGGGTCGCTCGTCGGCCCCTCCTCCCCATGGTTCCAGGAAATATTATTGTCCGTGCCGTCCCTGTTGTTCTCGCCGTTGGCGATATTGTGCTTGCCGTTATAGGAGACCAGATCGGCCAGGGTGAAGCCGTCGTGGGCGGTGATGAAATTCACACTCGCCCAGGGACAGCGCCCCTTGCGGTCGAACAAATCCGAGGACCCCGTCAGCCGGGTGGCCAGTTCGGGCACCTGCGCCACGTCGCCTTTCCAGAACTTGCGCACCGTGTCCCGGTAGCGGTCGTTCCATTCGGCGAAGCCGGGCGCGAATCCTCCGACCCGGTACCCCCCCTCCCCCAGATCCCAGGGTTCGGCGATCAACTTGGTCGTCGACAGGATGGGATCCTGGCCGATGGCCTCCATGAAAACGGAATGGGGATCGAACGTGCCGTGGTCCCGGGCCAAGGTGGCGGCCAAGTCGAAGCGAAATCCGTCGACATGCATTTCCTCCACCCAATACCGCAGGGAATCCATGACCAGTTGAAGGACCCGGGGATGGCGGAGGTTAAGGGAATTGCCGCAGCCGGTGCTGTCGGAGTAATAGCGCTTGTCCTCGGCCAAGCGGTAATAGCTGGCGTTGTCGATACCCCGGAAGGACAAGGTTGGCCCCAGGTGGTTGCCCTCGGCGGTGTGGTTGTAAACCACGTCCAGGATGACCTCGATCCCCGCGTCATGCATGACCTGAACGAAGGTCTTGAACTCGCCAAGCTTGCCACTGGCCAAAAAGGCCGGATTGGGGGCAAAATAACCGAGCGAACTGTACCCCCAGTAGTTGGACAGCCCCTTCTTGGCCAGGAAGCGGTCGTTGATGAAGGCATGGATGGGCAACAGCTCCACCGCCGTAATACCCAGGGCCTGCAAATATTTGACCACCGCCTGGGTGGACATGCCCGCGAAGGTCCCCCGGATGTTCTTGGGGACATCCGGATGGCGAATAGTGAATCCCTTGGTGTGTAACTCGTAGATGATGCTCTCGTGCCAGGGCCGTTTGGGCGGGCGGTCGCCTCCCCAGGTGAAGGCCGTGTCCACCACCACGCATTTGGGCATGAAGCGGGCGTTGTCCCGGATGTCGAAGGTCAGGTCTTCCCGTGCCGCGCCCACATGGTAGGCGTAATGGGCATCGGTCCACTCCAGATGCCCGGACCAGGACTTCGCATAGGGGTCGAGCACCAGCTTGTTGGCGTTGAAGCGGTGGCCTAACTCCGGTGCATAGGGGCCATGCACCCGGTAGCCATAGCGCTGGCCAGGCCGCACGTCCGGTAGATAGCCGTGCCAGATTTCGTCGGTGTATTCAGGCAGGGGAACCCGCGCGACCTCCGTCCCGTGGTCCCCGTCGAACAGGCAGAGCTCCACCCGTTCGGCGTTTTCCGAGAACAGAGCAAAATTGACGCCTCGCCCATCCCAGCTCGCGCCCAGGGGATAGGGACAACCGGGCCAAACCCGGGTCGGGAAAAAGGCCATCAGGGGGTCTCCTCCCCACCTTGGTCGTCTCCATTTTGACGATCCAAGTTCGAGCCAAGCAAGCGGGCCACGCCGCGGATGGGGATGCGCAACCAAGTTGGCCGGTTCGCCGCCTCGTAGACAACCTCGTAGAGTGCCTTCTCCAGGGTGAAGAGTGCGAGCATGCCTTCAAGGGCCTCGGCTTCATGGGGGACGGAGGGGCATCCGGCGATCCCCAGCCCATAGCCGGTCATGAAGGCATGTAGGCTGTCGGCCTCCCACTGGGCGGCCAGTCCGGCCAAATCAACCCGACTTTCCCCGTGGGTTTCCAGGTTGGTGAAGACCGCGGCCCAGGCCGCGTAGTTAAAGGACCGGATCATCCCCGCCACGTCCTTTAGCGGACATTGCTTGGCCCTTCGCTCGGACAGGACCCGGATGGGCTCGCCCTCGAAGTCCAGGATGTGGAAATCGTCCCGGACCACGACGACCTGCCCCAGGTGCAAATCTCCATGATACCGGGTTTTCACCAGCCCGTCAGGCGGGAGAATGGGGGCATCGATCAAGGCGTCGACGGTATCCCATTGATCAAGCAAGGACTTCACCGTACCAACCATGTCCTCGGGCAGTCCCGGCAGGGCGCGGATCAGCGCGGCGCGGGCCTTGCCGGACTGCTCGCGGATCTGGCCTCGCCAAAGAATCATATCCGCTTCGGTCACCGGTTCGGGGGCGAAGGCGGGATCCGCCGTTTCCATGGCCAGGGCCTGGTGCAGTTCGGCGACCCGACGCCCCAGGGTTTCCGCCAGGGAAAGGACCAATCCATGGGGAGAGGCATTCTCATCATAGGGCGAGACCTCCTCCTCGTCGTAATTGACCAGGGTCCGCTCTTCCAGGAACCGCTTCAGATAGTCCGTGAAGTATTCCCAACCGTCCCCTTGATTTCTCACAAAACCCTGTAAAACAGCCAGAGCTGTTTCCTGACCATTGGCATCCACCAGCTCCATCGAGCCAAGCAACGGCGGCGCGTTCTCAAAGCCCGCCACATCGGTCAGGAAGCGGCCGATTTCAACCTCTGGATGGGTACCCGCCTCGATGCGCCGATAGACTTTCAGCACCATCTCCGAACCAACCAGCATGGAGGTGTTGGATTGTTCCCGTCCCAGGCGCTCGACGGCATCGTCCCCGGGGATCGCGTGGCCCTCCAGGGCCCGGGTCGGGATGAAGCGCAATTCGCCGCCCCCCCGGGTGGGAAGGACCAGGCCATCGGCCATCGCCCGAACCACCGCCGCGGAGTAACCCGTCCCGACCATGGCGTCATGCAAGGCGCCCACCCGGTTAAAGCGGCGGACCCGCCCCAGAGTGAAGGGAAGCACGCTGGGCAGGGGGTCCTCGTCCTTGGATTCCCAACTCACCTCCAAGGGCAATTGGTAGGATTGGGCGCCCTCGTCCCCCTTGAATTCCGCCTTAAGCAAGGTCACCAACCAGCCCATTCCGCCCCCACTGGGCAGAACCGCCTGGTCGACTGCTTCGACCCGCTCAACCTGGAACTCCTTACCGCCAAACCAACGTTGGTTGGCCAGGAATACCGGGAGGATGTCGCGGGACAGGCGCTTGGCGTTATCGCCCTTGGACAGGCTGGCCCATCCCTCGGACAAGACCAGGGTTTGGAGTTCGGGCAAGGCATGCACATAGGGTTCGTGCCAGCTCGGCCCTTCTTCCCCTTCGGTAAGGTGGAACCAATAGAAGCCATAGGCCTGCAGGGTGATGAAATAATTCAACGCGCCAATGGGCGGAAAGGGGCTGTTGCCGAGCATTTCCACTGGCACCCGTCCGGCGAACTCGGACAAGTCAAGCTCCACCGGTTGGGAAGCCCGGGAGAGGTTGGCCACGCAGAGGATCACCTCGCCCTCGTATTCCCGCAGATATGCCAGGACCTTGCGATTGCCGGGATAAAGGAAGCGCAGGACTCCCCGGCCAAAGGATTGGTGGCGTTTGCGCACGGCGATCAGCCGCCGCATCCAATTGAGCAAGGAGGGAGCCGAACGGCTCTGGGCTTCAACGTTCACCGCGTTGTAGCCGTAGACCGCGTTCATGATGGCGGGCAGATAGAGCGATGCCGGATCGGCCCGGGAAAAGCCGCCATTGCGGTCCGGAGACCACTGCATGGGGGTCCGCACCCCGTCCCGGTCACCCAGGAAGATGTTATCCCCCATGCCGATCTCGTCACCGTAATAAACAATGGGCGTACCGGGCATGGACATCAGCAGACTATTCATCAGCTCGATCTTGCGCCGGTCGTTCTCCAACAGCGGCGCGAGGCGGCGGCGAATGCCCACGTTGATCCGTGCCCGGGGGTCGACGGCATAGAAGTTGTACATGTAGTCCCGCTCTCGGTCAGTGACCATTTCGAGCGTCAATTCATCGTGGTTGCGCAGGAAAATCGCCCATTGGTTCGTCTCGGGAATTTCCGGGGTCTGGCGCATGATATCGGTGATGGGATGCCGGTCTTCCTGGGCCAGGGCCATGTACATGCGCGGCATGACCGGGAAATGGAAGGCCATGTGGCATTCCTCTCCATCGCCATCCCCGAAGTACTCCCGCACGTCCTCGGGCCATTGGTTGGCCTCGGCCAGCAGCATGCGGCCCTCGAAGTTATTGTCGAGCCAGGCGCGCAGACGCTTCAGGACCAAATGGGTCTCGGGCAGGTTCTCGTTGTTGGTTCCTTCCCGCTCCACCAAATAGGGAATGGCGTCCAGGCGCATGCCATCCACACCGCAGTCCAGCCAGAACTTCATCACCTTGGTGATCTCGTCGAAGACCCGGGGGTTGTCCCAGTTCAGATCCGGTTGGTGGCTGAAGAAGCGATGCCAGTAATAGGCCTTGGCCACCGGATCCCAAGCCCAGTTGGACGCCTCCGTATCGGTGAAGATAATGCGGGTTTCCTGATATTTCTGGTCCGTCTCAGACCAAACATACATGTCGCGCGCGGCGCTGCCGGGCTTGGCATTCCGGGATTTCTCGAACCACTTGTGCTGATCGCTGGTGTGGTTGATCACCAGTTCGGTGATCACCTTGAGGCCTCGCTCGTGGGCGGCCTTCACGAATTGGCGGAAGTCCCGCATACTGCCGTAGCGCCCGTGGATCGTCCGGTAGTCGGCGATGTCATAGCCGTCGTCGCGCAGTGGCGAGGGGTAGAAGGGCAGAATCCAAACCGCGGTCACCCCCAAATCCGACAGGTAATCCAGCTTTTCCGTGAGCCCGGCGAAATCACCGAAGCCATCTCCGTTCGAATCGAAGAAGGCCTTCACATGAAGCTGGTAGATGATGGCGTCCTTGTACCAAAGTGGATCGTTCATGGCTGGGACCTGAAAGCTACGGGGAACAAGAGAAACTGAGCGGAATCGGCAAGCGAGATCGGGGCCGAGACCCTCGAGGGGTCAGAGGCTCACACGGAAAATGGCCGCGGGATTCACCTCCGGATCGAACCGCCAGTCGTGGGCGCTGCCCGTCCATTCCAGGTGGGACCCCGACAGCAGTTCTTCCACATGGAAGGAGTGGTCGTCACCGATCCCCATCTCGAACAGGGGCAGCCACAGGAGACCTTCCCGGACCGCGTGGGGATTCAGGTTCACGGCCACGAAAATCATGTTGGAGCGATCCCGCGTGGCCTTCCAATAAAACAGGATCTCGTCGTTATCCACCCTGAGAAAGTTCAGATTGGTGAAATCATGGAGGGCCGGATTCTCGTTGCGGATCCAGTTCACCTTGGCGATGTAATCCTTGATATGGCCAGGGCGATTCCAGTCCCAGACCTTGAAGTCATATTTCTCGGAATGATTGTACTCTTCCTTACCCGGGATAGGATCGCTTTCGCACAATTCATATCCGTTGTAGATTCCATAGACACCCGACAGGGTGGAGGCCAGCACCAGACGCGACATGAAGGCCGGGCGCCCTCCCGTTTGCAGGTGAAGGGGCAGAATATCCGGAGTACTCGTAAAAAAATTGACCCGCATGTATTCGGCGCAATCTGTCTTGGTCAGCTCTGTTAGGTATTCGGTGAAATCGGCCTTGGTGGTCCGCCAAGTGAAGTAGCTATAGGACTGGGTGAACCCGACCTTGGCCAGCATTTTCATCATGGGTGGGCGGGTAAAGGCCTCGGCCAGAAAGATGGCTTCCGGATGGTCGGCCTTGATGGCGCCGATCACCCATTCCCAGAAGGGAATCGGTTTGGTGTGGGGATTGTCGACCCGGAAGATGGAGACCCCCTGGTCCACCCAGAACTTGAAGACCTTGTAGAGCTCCATCCACAGGTCATCCTGGTGGTCGCCCCAGAACTCGACATTGACGATATCCTGGTACTTCTTTGGGGGGTTCTCGGCGTATTTAATCGTCCCGTCGGGACGAAACCGGAACCAGTCCGGATGCTCCTTGATCCAGGGGTGGTCCGGGGCGCATTGGATGGCGATATCCAGCGCCACGTCCATCCCCAGCTCCTTCGCGCGGCCCACCAGATGGCGAAAATCCTCCAAGGTACCAAGCGCCGGATGAATGGCCATGTGCCCGCCCTCCTCCGCGCCGATGGCATAGGGGCTGCCGGGGTCATCGGGACCAGCGTTCAGGCTGTTGTTGGGGCCCTTGCGGTGCATCCGGCCGATGGGATGGATCGGCACGAAATAGAGGGTATCGAAGCCCATGGTCCGCACATCGGGCAGGCGGGCCTCGCAATCCTTGAAGGTCCCCCATAGCCCGGGCACCCCGCTTTGCGAGCGGGGGAACATCTCGTACCACGCGGCGAAACGGGCCCTGGGAGGATCGACGATCACCTCGAGGATCGGATCCTGAACCACCGCCTTGGAGCGGTCTGGATTGCGGGTCATCACCGCGTGGACCTTCGCCGACAGCAATATCGTGGCCCGGCCCCCGCCCGTCTCCAGAGCCTTGGCGTCGGCCAGACAACTGGCCAACAGCACCTTGTCCTCGCCCTTGGCCCGGCCCAGGGCCGCCTCCAGCAGGGTCATGCCCTCGATGGCTTCCAGGGAGACATCCTGGCCGGCATCCCGCTTGACGGTCATCTCGTGGCGCCAGGAGCCCCAGTCGTCGCCCCAGGCTTCCACGGCGTATTCCACCCGCCCCATGCCCTCGCCCGGAACAAAGGAGACGGCCCATTGGGCCAAACCATGGTTCACCGGCACCAGGGGAACCTCCGTCCAGTCTCGACCGCCCTTGGGCCGCCATTTGACCACGGCGCGCAGGGCGCCATGCCCCTCCCGGAAGATCACCGCGGTCAAGGCAACGGGCTCGCCGACCACCCGTTTGATGGGATAGCGCCCGCCATCCACGGTGGGCTGGACATCCTCGATCACGATGTAGGTACTGACGGTGCTCATGCCGGAGGCCGCGGTCTTCCTGGGGGGCATCGATCTTCCGTTCGTTGAAGTTTCCTAGGCGGGGCGAAACCAGCGCGGTGGGCGCGGGACGGCTTCCAGACCAAATGGGGCCGGGTGATCATCGCAAACCGATCACCCCCTAGCAGCCCCCCTAACGGTAGGTCAGGAGGATTTGTATCGCAACGCCGTAAGTCGGAATGGGTTCCCATTCGGGAAAAAGGTTTCATGACCTAATTCCCAGAGGGGCGAATATGGTAGGTCTCGATGCAAGCAAACACAAGGGACTTCCACATATGGTGGGCGTAAGAAACAGGTCACACAAAAAATAGGTGACTCCCCCGTGGAAACTGCTACCGTTTTTTTGGACGCGCGATTTGGGTCCCGATGGAAGGAATGGGCATGGCGGCTTTTAATAGGGCTTGGATGCGATGGACCATTCGGTCGGTTTCGACGATCCTCTCTCGACCGGACAGGGTCCCCAGGGTGGTGTCCCCTCCGGGCCTCTCCCTGCCTCGCCCCCAGCCCCCCGCCTCGCCCCCAGCCCCTTGCCCACCCCCCTCACCGCCCCGACCC
>JAIOYK010000109.1 GCA_021741145.1 Rhodospirillum sp.
ACGAAATGGGCCAAGTCGTCCTCTGGGACCCAATCGTTCAGACTGGGGGGCAGCAGGAACAGCTGATTACGGTTGAAATCTCTGAATTTCGCCATCAATGATCATACCAGAACGGTGGAAAATCCGACAGACTGCTAGAGCATTCCGCCGGCCGCGAGACTCCCCATGGAATCAATCCGGACTGGAAGCCTCGAAAGCCCGCTTCGTGACAGGAAGCGGGCTTTCTTCCCATTCTCCCAGCTGTCATTTTCCGATGCCACTGTCCACCCGTCTCTCCTCTTGACGCCCCATGCGCAACAGAGCCCTCACCCCATCACACCGGGCGGGCAATCCGCGCGCCACGGCGAATTGGTCCGGAGTCACCCCCCACAAATCCTTCAAGAGATGCCCTGTCAACCCCTCCAGCCCCGTGGCGTCCGGGCGGATCTTGGGGTTTCGGTTCCTGTCATCGGTCATCATCGCCTCCTCTGTCTCGGGATGGACTCAGATTGCGCCCCTCCTATTGATGAGTCAAACGAGAAGGTTTATTCTTATTTTTGAGTTATTCTTTAAAATAAGCTGGAACAACGCCCCATGGTCACTCTCGCGTCCCTACCATCCCACCTGGACATGGATCTGGTCCGCACCTTCGTCGCCATCTGCGAGGAGGGGAATTTCTCCCGGGCCGCGACGCAGGTCCATCGCACCCCGTCGGCGGTCAGCCTGCAGGTCAAGAAACTGGAGGCCCTGCTGGGCCGCCCTCTCTTCGACAGGGAAACCCGCTCGGTCCGGCTCACCGGGGATGGGGAGGTGCTCCTGAGCTACGCCCGCCGTCTGTTGGCCCTGAACGACGAAGCCCTGGCCCGATTCCGCTTTCCCGATCTGAAGGGTGTCGTGCGTCTGGGCGCGCCGAATGACTCCGGCGTCCTCGCCCTGCCCGCCATCCTAAGGCGTTTCGCCGCGACCCATCCCCAGGTGCGGGTGGACGTCCGCCTCGACACCGGCAAGGAGCTGTACCGCCGCCAGTCCGAGGGGATGTTGGACGTTATCGTGTTCAGCATGGACGCGATGAAGACCGCCGCCCTGGAGCCGGTTCATGTGGAGGACCTTGTTTGGGTTGGCTTGAAGGGGGGGCGGGCCATCCACCAACGCCCCTTGCCGCTGGCGCTGGCCGAAACCGGATGCGTTTGGCGGGCCATGGCCTTGACCGCCCTGGACGGCGCGGGCATTCCCCATCGGGTGGCCTATGCCAGCGAAATGTGCCGGGGACAGGCCGCCGCGGTGGAGGCCGACTTGGCCATCGCGCCGCTGCCCGCCAGCGCCGTGGAACCACCCTTGATCCGTCTGGGAGCGGCGGAGGGACTGCCACCCTTGGGACGGTTCAATACCTATCTGACCGTCCGAGACGGTGGCGGAGAAGCCGCGGAAGCCCTGGCCGCCCATGTGACCGCGAATTTTCACGATCTCGCCGACCGGGGACAGCGCCTCTTCGCGTGACGGGCAATTCCTGTCACGGTCCTTCCAACCATCCCACCGAATTGCTTCTGGAGCCCCCATGTCGATTTTCCGTGCCTTTGCCACGGTTTTCCTCGCCATCACCCTGTCCGCCTGTTCCGGCGTTCCCATCATCCGTTTTCCCGTGCCCGAGGACGCCATCGCAACGGCGGCGCCCTATGGCATCGCCGCCCCTTTTATACGCTTTTGGGGTGATTCCACGGATCCCCAAGAGGGAGAAGCCGTCCTCGCGGCATGGACCGCCCAGCTTCGCCTGTCCAAGGCCGGGGCCATCGCACGGCGGGAGACGATTCCAACCGCCAGCCTCGCCGTTTCCGGTGGAGGGCCCGATGGCGCCTTTTCCGCGGGGCTGCTCAACGGCTGGTCCCGCAAAGGCGACCGCCCCCAATTCGACTTGGTCACCGGGATCTCGACGGGCGCCATCGTGGCCCTCTTCGCCTTCCTCGGCCCCGCATATGACGACACGCTGAGGGAAATCTACACCACCCATCGGACGGACGACCTGCTGGTGCTGGCCCTGTTCGACGCCCTGACCGGCGGCATGGCCCTGACCGACGCGAGCGGCTACCAGGACCTGATCGACAAGTACCTGACCGACCGGGTCATCGACCGTCTGGCCGGCGAATACAGGAAGGGCCGGGGTCTGCTCATCGGCACCACCAACCTGGACGCCACCCGTCCCGTCGTCTGGAACATCGGCGCCATCGCCGCCAGCGGCCACCCCAAGGCCAAGACCCTCATCGGCGCGGTGATTCGGGCGTCTTCGGCGATTCCCGGCGTTTTCCCCCCGGTCATCATCCCCGTTATCACCGCGGAAGGGGAGCGGCGCGATGAAATGCATGTCGATGGCGGCGCTACCCAGCAAGTCATGTTCTTCAATTCCATGTTCTCCCTGCGCCGGATCGACGACACCTTGGGGGTTCCCTTCAAGCGAACCCTCTATGTCATCGTCAATAACCAGCTCCGGAAACCCTACAAGCCGGTGAAACCCGACTTGCTGTCCATCGCGGGCACCGCGGCAAGCAGCCTGATCGGTGGATCGGGTAGTGGAGATATCTACAAGATTCTCGTCACCACCCAACGGGACGGAGTGGATCTGCGCATTCTGTCAATTCCCCCGGATTTCAAAGCGGAATCCGAGGAGCCCTTCGATCCCATCTACATGAAGCGGCTGTATGACCTGGGCCTGGACCTGGGTCGATCCGGAGATCGCTGGATCCCCCATCCCATCGACTATCTGCCCGCCGCCTCGCCCACGCCGCCCACCCCATCGGACGCGGACCCGGAAGCGGGCGGAACCGCCAAGGCGCCCACATCCTGAGATCCCCTTGCACCGCGACGCCCCGTTTGCACCGCGAAACCAAGGCTGTATGGTCAGGGCCTCCGAACATGCCCATAGGGGGGGAACCCACGCATGACCTATCACATTTCCACCATGTACACCGGACCCGGCGGCTTCGACGAAGCCGTGGCGGCCGTGACCGAGGCCCTGGCCGACAATGGCTTTGGCATCATGACCACCATCGATGTCTCCGCGACCGTGAAGGCGAAGCTGGACGCGGATCTGCCGCCCTATCTGATCCTTGGGGCCTGCAACCCCGGTTTCGCCCTGCGGGCCATCCATGAAGAGCCGCTCGTCGGTGTCATGCTCCCCTGCAACGTGGTGGTTCGCCAACTCGCGGATGGGGGGATCCAGGTTTCCGCGGTGGATCCCGTCGCCTCCATGACCGCCATCGACAATCCGGGCTTAAGCCATGTGGCCTCCGAGGTCCGCGACCTGCTGACCCGCGCCGTCGAACGCGTCGGCGGCCTCGAGGAGTAGCCCCCTATCCCGACCTTTTCCCAGACCGAGCCTCTGCGCGGCGCGCCAGCCAAGCCGGGGAAAACGGGTCGAATGAACCGAAGCGGTCCGGCGCGTGGGGCGCCGGATCCAAGGGCCCGGGATCTTGGCCCAGGGCAAGGGCGGCGGCCAGACGGCCCAGACCTCCCGCCATGGCGATGCCCGCGCCGTTGCACCCGGTGACCAGGACCAATCCCGGCGCGCCAGGACAGGTCCCCACCACGAAATTCCCATCGGGGGTATAGGTGGAGAGACCCTCCACGAAGCGGGCCAGGGGTGCCGCGTCCAGACCTGGCGGGAAGCGCCGCGGGGCGGGGGCGGCGTCAAGCAGCACATCCTCCGCCTCGCCTTCCGGAGTCAGTCCGATGGCATATGGAGGGTCGGGCGGACTTCGGGCGTCGAAAGCCCGGCTGTCCGGTTCCCGTAGGCCGATCACCAGCCCCCCCCAACTCGGGCCGCGGATAGGCGCGGGCATCGGCGAGAACCGCGAAGGGCATATCCCGGGGCAGGCCATGGCGCGGCGGTGGCCGAAGACCCGGCGATATCCAGGGAGCCCACTTGGTGGACGAGAGGGGGTGAATCGGGGTCTTCCCGGAATGCCGCGATATCGGCCAGGGTCGCATCAACGAAGGCCATGTGATGGACCTTCCGCCGGGTCCGGGTCAGCGCCGCCACGGCCCGGGCCGTGGCGGCGCCCCCCAATCGCCCCCGTTCCAGCGGGAGCCCGCGCCCGCCCCCCATCCGCCCCAGAGACAGGGCCGTGGCGCAGCCGAGGATACCGCCTCCCACGACAAGGATATCGGTGGTCTTGGGCAAGGGGGACATGGGGGTCTCCAAAAGGGCGAACGCGGATCTGGACGCACCCTGCCCGGCAAGCCATCATCGGTCAAATCGGCTTCCTCGGCATTTCACATAGGAAAAACCCATGCTCTCCACCCAACTGCGGGCCTTCCACGCGGTCGCCACGACCGGCGGATTCACCAAGGCCGCGGAAAGCCTGAACGTCACCCAGCCCACCATCTCCGGCCAAGTCCGCGACCTGGAACAGACCTACGAGATCCAATTGTTCCACCGGCGGGGCCGGAGCGTGGACCTGACCGAAACCGGACACCGCCTGTACGTTGTCACCCAGCGCCTCGCCGCGGTGGAGGAGGAAGCCCGGGAGATCCTCGACGAATCCCGCAATCTGACCGGAGGCGTGGTCCGTTTGGGGGGCGACGCGCCCCACCATGCCCTGCCCCTGGTGGCCGCCTTCCGCCGCCGCCATCCCGGTGTTTCCGTCTCGCTGTCCATCGACAACACCGACAGCCTGACCCGGGAGTTGCTGGCCTATCGAATCGACATCGCCGTCCTGTGCAATCCCCGGGTGGATCCGGCCCTGCACTACCTGCCCCTGCGCACGGATCCCATGGTCGCCCTTTGCCCGGCGGAGCACCCCTGGGTCGTGGAGAATGCCACGGGACTTCCCCTATCCGCCTTCGCCAAGGAGGTCCTGGTCCTAAGGGAGGCGGGATCGGAGACCCGGCGGGTGGCGGAGCGGGTTCTCGACGCCGCCGGAGTCGTCCCCCGGGACCGGGTCGAGGTCGCCACCCGGGAAGGAGTCCACGAGGCCGTTGCCCAAGGCTTGGGTGTTGGCTTGGTCTCCAGCGCCGAAGTCTCCCATGACTCCCGGGTGGTCGCCCTGCGTCTGGCTCTCGCCCAAGAGGGGGTCGAGGCCTCCTTCACCGAATGCGTCGTTTGCCTCCAGGATCAACGTCGCCGGGCCGCGGTCAAGGCGTTCCTCGCCGTGACCCAGGTCCAGGCCAGGGCCTTCTCCCGGCCCAACCCACAAGATTAATTGCTATGAAGCACCGCGAAACCATTGGTTTCTTTTTTAAGGCTCAATTCGCGTTTCGTAGGCACTCATGCTAGAATGGCGGAAATGCGGGAGTTCTGATCGATGGACCAAAAGACATTTCAAGCGTGGTTGTCAGCGAGCGACGAGCTGACGGATGCTCAGAAGGCGGAG
>JAIOYK010000013.1 GCA_021741145.1 Rhodospirillum sp.
TTTTTTCGTTCACCGCGTTCGGGGCAGCCCCCGACGACAGAAGCGCCTCCACACTGGAAAAATGACCGTTTTGCGCCGCCATAAGCAACGGGAAGGTGCCTTTTTTTTCGTTCACCGCGTTCGGGGCAGCCCCCGACGACAGAAGCGCCTCAACACTGGAAAAATGACCCTCTTGCGCCGCCTGAAGCAACGGGAAGGTGCCGCTTTTTTCGTTCACCGCGTTCGGGGCAGCCCCCGACGACAGAAGCGCCTCCACACTGGAAAAATGACCGTTTTGCGCCGCCATAAGCAACGGGAAGGTGCCCGTTTTTTCGTTCACCGCGTTCGGCGCGGCACCCGACGACAGAAGCGCCTCCACACAGGAAAAATGACCCTCTTGCGCAGCCTGAAGCAACGGGAAGGTGCCGTTTTGTTCGTTCACCGCGTTCGGCGCGGCACCCGACGACAGAAGCGCCTCAACACAGGACACATGACCCTCTTGCGCCGCGAACAACAGGGGAAAGCCGCCATTCACATCGGATCGCGACGGCGAGGCGCCCCCGTACAGCAGGGCTCCGAGACGGCCGGACAAGCCGAAATATGCGGGACCGTTGGTATCCGCATCCGCATAGTCGCCCTTGGGCCAAGGGGCCGCCGAAAGGGCTGCGGTGACGGGATGGTTCGGAAAGTCCTGGCGCAGACGGATGAGAAAACCGAGAAGAGCGTCTGGAGACAACAGGGCGCCATGCCAAATCAAGGTCCTAGCGCGGTCTTCCTCCCTCTGCTTCTGACGGGCGCGTGTCATCCCCCGCAGGGACCAAAGGATGACGTATTCGCCCAGAAGGTCTGGCTCGCGTGCCTGGAAGACCGGGCTCTCCCTGTCGCGCGCCACCGACGGATAGCCGAGTACGAGGCAAGCCTCGTCCCCATCGCGGTCCGTCGGATCCCCGTAAAACGCCTCCAAGGCCTCGCCCGCGCATGCCTGCTTCGCCAAACCCGCAAAGATGTGATCCTCTGTCACGGTGCCGATCATGGTCGCCAGACAAGCGATGTTGTGGGCGGCGGGACCGGGGGGCACGTCTTGCCCCGCCGGGTCAACCCAAAGGGTTTCGCGTTCCGCCGCCAGGGCCTTTTCAAGAATCTGCTCCACATCGGAGCCCCTGTCGAAACCCACCCCCCCTTTCACCCCGTCCAGAAGGCCCGCGTACATCATTGCAAACAGGGGACGCCATGCCTTAAGCCTCCACCCCGATGACCCGAGCAAGGCGGCGATCACCCTCCCCTCTTCCTCTTCCGAAAGGGGGCGCTGGCCCTGAAAATGCCGCCAGGATCGACCAATCGACAGCATGCTATCCGGGTCGAGAAACCCAAGGGTCAGGGCGTGCTCCCAATAAACGCTGTCCCGAAGGCGGATATGGGTCTCCGGCTTCTCCAGGGCCGAGCGTAGCCAGTTCATGACCACCGTCTCGGCCTTGTCCGACTCCCCCGCCTCGTCTCCGAAGCTGTAACCCGCCCGTTCAAGCACCAGAACCCGCACCCTTTCGCCCAGCGGGACCGCCGCACCCTTCCGGGCCCGTTCCGCTAAAAGGGTCAGGATCTTGACCACATCCGCGGCCTTCTGGGGTGCCGCGGCATAGTCGATGACGCAAAGGGTGGGGCGGGGAAAGGCCTCCCGGCTCCAATCGAAGGTCCTCAGATCCCCCGCCGGGAGGAAGCCCGCATCCCATCCCGCAGCAACATCGTCGATCAGATGCAGGGCGAGGCGGCTTTTGCCCTGGCCACCCTCCCCGGCGATTTGCCACCAGGAAAAGGGCGCCTCGCCCGCCAGGAACGCCCGGAGAGCATGTAATTCCCCCTCCCGCCCCACGAAGGCCGTGCGGCGTTGGGAAAACGTCATTTCCACGAAGGGCGTATAGCCCCCTTCCCCGACCGGTTTACGGCTAAGGGCCAACCTCCCCTTCAGGGCCAGACGGGCCTCGATGGACCGGGTCAGCGCTTCGATGCGATCCGTCTTGGTCTCAACCCGCGCCAGGGATAGGGCGCTCTGGTCGATCAGGGTTTCCACCCGGGATAGGGCCGGGCCAAGGCGGGCGATATCACCGCCAAGGGCCTCCACCTCGGCCGCGATGGCGCGGACGCCGTCGCGCAGTCCGGCGGCGACCCGCTGCTCGAAGGCGCGGGTCGCCTCGATATAGTCGCCGCTTTTCAGGATCTCGATGAAGGCCTGAAGGACGGACTGTCCGAAGAGTACCACCCCATCGGCACCCGAGGTTTCGAAAAGCTGGTGTTGGGCCGCCTCGGGCAGGCCCTGGCCCTCCTTGTCCGCGATCCAGGCGCGAAACGCCTCGGTCAGGCTCCGGATCACGGCGGCGCCGCCCTCCCCCTCCAGGGTGGACTCGGGCACCGCGTCCAGCAGCGCCGTCATCAGACCCTCCCCCGTCCAGCCCTCGAAAGACGTGGTCCGGTCATAGGCGGCCCGTTCCGCCGCGCCCAGGTATCCCCGGACCCGCGCCAGGAAGGCGTCTTTCTCTTTCCGTTGGTCCTCCGAGAACTCATGGGGCGGCAGGGCGGCGACGGCGCGCACCCAGGGGCGGGCGGCGCGGGTATAGGCCAGACAGAGCGCCCGGCGCAGGTCGTGGTTGGTCGCCGGGCTGGGCGGACGGCCCAGGTCCAGGCCTTGCCGGATATGGCTGGCCGCGGTTTTCCGAAAGCCGGTGATCCGGCTTTTGATGTCCTGGCCCCCCAGGGCATCCGTGGCGATGGACACGACCGCGCCCGCGACCATGCCCGCCGCGTCCGCCATCAGCTTCACGAAGAAAAGGTCCGCCATCCGCCCCCGCCCCCGCCCCCGCCCCCGCCCCCATCAACCAGAACAGGACCAGTCTGGCGACACGAAGCGGGAGGTGCAAGCCTCTCCCCCTCCTCGGGCCCCCTCCTCGGGCCCCCTCCTCGGGCCCCCTCCTCGGGGCCGGGTTACGCTGTCTGGGCGTTGGCCCCGTAGGTTTTGAACTTTTCGAGGACCCGGTCCATCTCGTCCTCGGCCAACAGCGCGGGCGTGCCGAGTTGGAGGATGCGCACGTACTGCTGGGCCAGTTCCTCCACCTCGACGGCCAGCTTGATGGCGCCCGGCAGGTCCGGCCCGGTGGCGATCATGCCATGGTGGGACAGCAGGCAGGCCTTACGGCCCTCCAGCGCCACCAGCGCGTTGCGGGACAACTCTTCCGTGCCGAAGGTGGCATAGGGGGCGACCCGGATGTCCGAGCCTCCGGCCACGGCCACCATGTAGTGGAAGGGCGGGATCGGCTTGTCCAGGCAGGCCAGCACCGTGCAGTAGGGCGCATGGGTATGGACCACCGCGCCGACATCCGGGCGCCCGGCCAGGATATCCAGATGGAAACGCCATTCGCTGGAGGGCTTTTTCTCGCCCCGCCATTCCCCTTCGAAATCCATCAGGACGATGTCCTGGGGCCGCAGGGACTCCGCCGGGATGCCCGAGGGGGTGATGAGCAGGGTATCCTCGTCGACGCGCACCGACAGGTTCCCCGCGGTGCCCTTGTTCAGTCCCAGGGTCCCCAGGCGGCGGGCGCCGTCGATCACCGCGTGGCGGGCATGGATCCGGCGCATGGTCATGTCCTCTTCTCCGGATAAAGGCCCGACAGCCCCGCCTCGCTGGCCGGGCAGACGCCCCGCTCGGTGATCAGGCCGGTGACAAGGCGGGCGGGGGTGACGTCGAAGGCATGGTTGGCCGCCTGGGACCCCTCGGGCGTGATGATCACCCATTCCAGGGCGCCCGCGTCGGTCTTGCCCCAGATCCGGGTGACCTCCGCGGGATCGCGCTGTTCGATGGGGATCTCCTTGACGCCATCGCGGACCGTCCAGTCAATGGTCGGTCCGGGCAGGGCCACGTAAAAGGGCACGCCGTTGTCCTTGGCCGCCAGGGCCTTCAGATAGGTGCCGATCTTGTTGCAGACGTCGCCGGTCCGGGTGGTCCGGTCCGTGCCAACGATGCACATGTCCACCTCGCCATGCTGCATCAGGTGGCCGCCCGCGTTGTCGGGGATCACCGTATGGGGCACGCCATGGCTGTTCAGCTCCCAGGCGGTCAGGCTGGCGCCTTGATTGCGGGGCCGCGTCTCGTCGACCCAGACATGGATCGGAATACCCGCCTCGTGGGCCTTGTAGATGGGGGCGATGGCCGTGCCCCAGTCCACCGTGGCCAGCCAGCCCGCGTTGCAATGGGTCAGGATGTTGAACACACCCGTCCCGCCCCGCTTGGCGTACAGATCCGTGATGAGGCCCAGGCCGTGCGCGCCGATGGATTCGCAAAGGCCCACGTCCTCGTCGCAGATCTCTCCGGCCCGGGTCCAGGCCGCGGCCGCCCGCTCCGCCGGGGCAAGGCCGGGCAGGAGGACGGCCATTTCCTCCAGCGCCCAGCGCAGGTTCACCGCGGTGGGCCGGGTGGCGTAGAGGGCCTCATGGGCGGCCTTCAGGTTGGCGTCCGAGGGATCCTCGGCCATGGCGAGCGCCATGCCATAGGCCGCGGTGGCGCCAATCAGCGGCGCGCCGCGCACCAGCATGGCGGAAATGGCGTGGGCGGCCTCGGCCCTGGTCGTCAGCTGGGTGGTGACGAACTCATGGGGCAGACGGGTCTGGTCGATGATTTCCACCACCTTGCCCGCCTCGACGGGCCAGATGGTGCGCATGGGGGTGCCGTTGACCTTCATGACGTCCTAGGCTCCCAGGACCCGGCCCGCCACGGCGGACAGCGTTTCGACCAGGGCGGGATCCCGCATGTCGGGGTGGGTGATGATGGCGTTGTCCAAGGTCCGGTGGCTGCCGTCGGGCAGGGGATAGGGCCGGTCCTTCAGGGCGGCGGGCATGGCCTTGACCAGGGCCCGGGCCTTGTCGGCGTTGGCCAGCAGGACCTTGACCACCGTATCCACGCTGACGTGGTCGTGGTCCGGGTGCCAGCAGTCAAAGTCGGTGACCATGGCCACCGTGCAATAGGCGATTTCCGCCTCCTTGGCCAGCTTGGCCTCGGGCATGTTGGTCATGCCGATGACCTGACAGCCCCATTGGCGATAGAGGTTGGATTCCGCCACCGTGGAGAACTGCGGACCCTCCATGGCCAGATAGGTGCCGCCCCGACGATGGGAAATATCCAGACGTTTGAGGACCTCCTCCACCCGATCTCCCATCCAGGCGCTGACCGGATGGGCCATGCTGACATGGGCGACCAGACCGGCGCCGAAGAAGCTTTTCTCGCGGGCGATGGTGCGGTCGATGAATTGGTCGACGATAACGAAGGTCCCCGGGGGCAGATCCTCGGCCAGGGAGCCCACCGCCGAGACCGAGAGGATCTCGGTCACGCCGAGGCGCTTCAGGGCATCGATATTGGCCCGGTAGTTCACGCCATTGGGGGGCAGGACATGGCCCCGGCCATGGCGGGGCAGGAAGACCATCTCCAGTCCCTCCAGGGTGCCCCGCAAAACCTGATCGGAGGGCCTGCCGAAGGCGCTCTCCACCGTCTCCCACCGGGCATTCACGAGCCCGTCGATGTCGTACACACCGGACCCGCCGATGACCCCGAGAACCGGCTTCATGTACCCACCCGCCATCTGTTCCATTCCTTGCTTTGCCCTCATTGGAACGGGCACTTTACAGGTGGGAGGGAACGATGAAAAGCACCCCTCTGGAAAGCGTGGACAGATGGGAGAATGCGCTTTGGCGCGCCACCTTCCCCCGGCCCCGACTATCCAAGGCTCCGAATAAACGAAACGGGCCGCCGGTTGGGGGAACCGACGGCCCGAGTCTGGATGGCTGTGCCCGGCGCGCCCCGGAAGAGCGCGCCGACCTCGCAGGTCTTAGTGTTTCACGTCGCGCCAGATACTGAGCTTCAGGGCCAGCAGCATGGCGGACAGGACACCCAGGAAGATCAGGACCTTCAGGCCCATGGACTTCCGTTCGTCCAATTCGGGCTCGGCGGCCCAGTTCAGGAAAGCCACGATGTCGTGGCCCATCTGCTCGACGGTGGCGGGCGTGCCATCGGCATATTCCACCAGATCGTCCATCAGTTGGGGCGGCATGGAAATGGCGTAACCCGGGAAGTAGTCGTTAAACCACTTGGAGTCCGGGATGGTCGCTTCGACTCCCTGCGCCTCATTCATCTTCACCCACCACTCCGCGGGTTCGCCGGGCATGTCCGAGGCGAACCCATGGGTCATCAGGTTGTAGATGTAGTCGGGTCCCCCCACCCGGGCCTTGGCCATCAGGGACAGGTCCGGCGGCGCCGCGCCCCCATTGGCCGCGGCGGCGGCCTGGGTATTGGCGAAGGGCGGCACGAAGTGGTCCGCCGGGGTGGCCGGACGGGTGAACATATCGCCTTGGTCGTCGGGGCCGTCCTCGACCTCCTTCTCCGCGGCGATGTCCTTGATCTGGTCCGCGGTGAACCCGAGGGCCGCCAGATTGCGGTAGGCCACCAGGTTCAGGGAATGACAGTTCCCGCAAACCTCGTGATAGACCTGGAACCCGCGCTGCAACTGGGCTTGGTCATAGCGGCCAAACAGGCCCAACCAACTCCAGTCCTGCTTCACCAGCTCCGAACCACCAGCAGCGCTGTTGGCCTGGGCCGTTCCACCAATGGCCAGGACGATGCCGGCGGCCACCAGGGTGCTCTTGACGATCTTCATCATGACTCGTCGTTCTCCTTAGCGTCGCCGTTTCAAGCCTTGGTCGTCACCGGAGCACTGATGCTCTCCGGCAGCGGCCTGGGTTTTTCGAACCATCCCACCAGCGGTACGATGACCAGCAGATGCAGGAAGTAATACACCGTCGCGACCTGTCCGATGGTCACATAGGGCTCCTCGGCACCCTGGGCGCCGATATAGCCCAGAACGAAGCAGTCCGCGAGGAACAGCCAGAAGAACCACTTGAAGATCGGCCGGAAGGTGGCGGACCGAACCTTGGAGGTGTCCAGCCAGGGCAGGATGAACAGGATCAGGATGGCGCCAAACATGGCCAGAACGCCGCCCAGCTTGTCGGGGACGGACCGCAGGATCGCGTAGAACGGCAGGAAGTACCATTCGGGCACGATGTGCGGCGGGGTCACCATCGGGTTCGCCGGAATGTAGTTATCCGGCTCGCCGAAAAAGTTGGGCTGGAAGAACACGAAGTAGGCGAAGATCATCAGGAAGATGCCCAGGCCGAAGGCGTCCTTCACCGTGTAGTAGGGGTGGAACGGAATGAAATCGTTCGGTCCCTTGGCGTCGATGCCCAGCGGGTTGTTGGACTTCTTGGCATGCAGCGCCCAAAGGTGAATGAAGACCACCGCGAACAGGATCATCGGGAACAGGTAGTGCAAGGCAAAGAAGCGGTTGAGTGTCGGGTTGGCGACACTGAATCCCCCCCACAGCAGGGTCACGATGGACTCGCCCACCACCGGGAAGGCGGAGAACAGGTTCGTGATCACCGTCGCGCCCCAGAAGGACATTTGGCCCCAGGGCAACACATAGCCCATGAAGGCCGAGGCCATCATCAGCAACATGATGACGATACCCAGCCACCACAACACTTCGCGCGGCGCCTTGTAGGATCCGTAGTAAAGACCGCGGAAGACGTGAATATAGACCACGATGAAGAACATCGAGGCGCCATTCATGTGGATGTAGCGCAGCAGCCAGCCATAGTTCACATCGCGCATGATCCGCTCGACGGAATTGAAGGCGTAATCCACATGGGCGGTATAGTTCATGGCCAGGAAAATACCAGTGGCGACCATGATCACCAGGGCGATCCCAGCCAGGGAACCAAAATTCCACCAGTAATTCAGGTTCTTCGGAGCCGGATAAACGATCAGCTCCTTATGCATCAGGGTCACGATCGGCAGGCGATCATCAAACCACTTGACGGCTTTATTGTTCCAAGTCGGAGGCGTGTACATCGTCCGTCAGCTCCTAACCGATCTTGACCGTGGTGTCGTCGAGGAACGCGTAGGGCGGAATGGGCAAATTCAGCGGCGCCGGCCCCTTGCGAATGCGGCCGGACGTGTCGTAGTGCGACCCATGGCAGGGGCAGAACCACCCGCCGAAATCACCCTTCGGATCCCCGTCCTTCTGGCCCAGCGGAATGCAACCCAGGTGGGTGCAAACGCCGATCATGATCAGCCACGGGGCTTCCTTGACCCGATCCTCGTCGGTCTGCGGATCCCGCAGCTCGGCGACATCGACGGAGCGCGCGGCCTCGATATTTTCCTCGGTGCGATGCCGGATAAACACCGGCTTGCCGCGCCACACGACGGTAATGGCCTGGCCATCCTCGACGGCGGAAATATCCACCTCGGTCGAGGCCAGGGCCAGGGTGTCGGCCGCGGGATTCATGGAACTGATAAACGGCCACACGGCGAGCGCCGTGCCAACGGCGGCGAGCGCCGATGTGCCGTAAATCAGGAAATCACGCCGCGACGACTCTCCGCCCGTGGTCGGGGCGGTGTTTTCGGCTTCAGCCATCCTGGTTTCCTCTCAATTGCCTTCAGCTCCGGACGATGCGACGCCTAACGTCGGCTGACACTTCTTATTCGGCAACGAGAAATCGCAATGGGCGGAACCCGGATTTACCCCTGGGATCGTCCCTATCGCCCTCGCCACCGAGTCGCCGTCGACGTCCCCCCATGTGAATGGACGTCGCGACCGTCCCAACCGGCCCGGTCCCTCCCCTCGATTGGGGGGACGTATCCGACCCGGCCCCGTCGCTGGGCCATGTCGGAAGACATGGTTTGCATTGCGGCGGGAACGCCGCGGATATAAAGCAATTCCCGACCCGAGAAAAGCACAAAGTATGGCGGCTTCATGTCAGTGGGCCGCCTTGGACGCCCCGGGATAAAGGAGAAATACCCCATGGTCGGCTTGGCCTTGTATCAACCGGATATCCCCCAGAACGCGGGAACCATCCTCCGCCTGGGGGCCTGCCTGGGGGTCGGCGTGGACATCATCGAGCCCTGCGGCTTCGTCCTGGACGACAAACGCCTGCGCCGGGCGGGAATGGATTACCTGGACCGGGCGGCCCTGACCCGCCATGCCTCCTGGAGTGCGTTCCTCGACACCCTACCCCCTGGGCGGCGGCTGGTCCTGCTGACCACCACGGGGGACACCCCACTGCCCAAGGTGACCTTCGAACCGGGGGATCTCCTGCTGCTGGGCCGGGAAAGCGCGGGTGTCCCCCCCGAGGTCCATGCCCGCTGCGAGGTCCGGGTCCGCGTCCCCATGGTCGCCGAGACCCGCTCACTGAACATCGCCGTCTGCGCGGCCATGGCCCTGGGGGAAGCGCTCCGGCAAACCGCTGGCTGGCCCCTCACGGAGTGATTCCGTTTGGCCGCGACCGGCTCTAAATCCAACCACACAATCAGTCATGACGATCCGCTCAGGGTCCGACCTTGGCCAAAAGGTTGTCGTTGATCCGCCGTGCCAGGGTGTTGAAGGCGGGCAGATGCCCGGCGAGTTCGGCCTCCAATCCCCTCGCCCGCTCCACACCCATGGCGGCTTCCATGCTGGACAGGTATTCGGGAACCGCGCTCCACTCCGCCACCGTGGTCGGCGTCATCTCGACATGGAACTGGATACCCCAGGCCCTGTCGCCCACTCTCATCGCCTGAACCGGACAGGCCGCGTTCGCCGCGAGGATCACCCCTTCCTTGGGCAGGCTCTGGACTTCCGCGCCATGCCATTCGAACACCTGGAGGTCCGAAGCCAAGCCAGCGAAAAGGGAATCCGTCCGCCCCTCGGGCATCAGGGCCGTCTCCGTGACACCGACCTCGGGCTTGGCCATGCGTCCGACCTTTCCGCCCAAGGCCTCGGCCAGAAGCTGATGACCCAGGCAAATGCCCAGATAGGGACGGCCCAGGACCCGCACCCAATGTTGGATCGCCGCCATCTCGGGGATCAGCCAAGGATGTTTGTCGACGTCCCAGACATCCATGGGCCCGCCCATCACCGCCAGAAGATCGAAACCAGCCATATCCGGGATGGAGTCCCCCTCGTCCAGGGCCACGATATGCGCCGCGTGCCCTTCGGCACGCCAGAAATCACGGAAGATACCGGGATGTTCGACGGCGAGATGCTGGAAGACGAGGATATGCATGGTGGGCCTCCGAACCTGAGTATTCCGACGGAACACTCTGAAATCCATAACCTTGGCATGAGGCCCTTGGTGACATGGTCCCGCCGCCGCCGGAAGATCCAATTCCTGAAATTTTTCCGATCCAATCGGGGGGATTGGACCGCTAAACATACCGTCCAATCGGGGATTGGACCGCTAAACATACCGTCCAATCGGGGATTGGACCGTCAGCCCAACAGACCACCGGTCATCCGCAAGGGTTGGAACTCGGATTTGGCGGCTTTCGCGCCCGGCGGCGGACTGGACAAATGGACATCGAACCACCGGCGCCAGGACAACCACCCCCGCACCTGATCCGCCACGACGCCATGGACCGTCCCGTCGATCCGGGGCGCCCGCCGGAAGGCCGCGTCCACCTTGGGATTGCCATGGAGGTCCAAGTAAGGGACGCGCAGATCCTCGGCGATGCGGCGGTAGGCCAAATCGAGGGCCCCCAGGCGTTCCTTCCGGTAGCGGACCATGTCCCCCCTATCGGTCAGGAAGGGCTCGCTGGAGCGGGCTGGAGGTGGCCCGATCCAGAGGCAGGGATACAGAGTCGCCGCCTCGCCCACCAACCGCTCGGCAACGGCCATGGACTGGGGCAGGTCGATCCGGATTCCCTCGTCGTTGACGTCGGCCATGTCATCCAGGCCAAAGCAGAAGACCAGTCCAACGGACTGAACCGCCAGGCCTTCCACCCGACGATCCGCCTCCGACCGCCAGCGTTCCATCAGGCGGGGCGTGGTTTCCTGGGGCAGGCCAAGGTTGAACGCGGAAAAGGCGCGCCCCTCCCCAGCCTCCGCGCCGGCCAAGCGGCCAACCCAACCATGGCCCGTCTCGTCGCCGATGCCATAGGTGAAGCTGTCACCGAAAAAGCAGACTTTTTTCATCATCGTGTCCCGCGTTCCCCACCCGGGCGCGACGTCCAACCCAACGGAACCCGCGCCACGGATGCCATGATCCTGGATCGTGGCCCCCATCGGACGGCCCCCCATCGGATGGGATAGCCCCGTCGCTCGACTCCTCCAGGACCGATCCCCGAACATCCATTCGGGAGATCCCGGGAGAAGGTTCGCCGACTCCGCTATCCACCAAGCTTTCCAAGATCCCACTTCCACGAGACCGGTCCAGCGATTGGTCTCCGCCCGGTTCCACCCTTACACCAAAAGATATAGGAAGACAGATCGGTCGCGAAGTGATGACCGTCACAGCTCCGTCACAACCGCGAAGGTCTCGCACTGGGGCTGGCGTCGCGTGGGAGGAGATCAAGCCGCGCCAAGGCCTCCTCCCGATTCCAAAGCCGATCCCCGTCGAGCCACTCTCCCCGCAGACGCGCCAGGGCCTGGCCCAAGTCCGGGCCGGAAAATCCCCGGGCCAACAGGTCCCCGCCGGTCAGGGGAAAGGGCTTGGCCTCCCAGGCCAGAACCTGTTCCAGAAGGGCGCGCCAATGCTCCGTCCGGACGGCCTGGGGCCGCAATTCCAACGCCCGTTCCCGGGACCAAGCCAAAAGGATCCGGTCGGCCAGCCGCTCCGGTCCATGGGCGTCAAGCAGACGGCGCATCCCCCCCTCCCGGTTGTCCGAATCCGGGTCCGGCCAAGCCGCTGGATCGCCTTCCAACATCCAATCCAGGCGTTCCGTCTCGGCCCGCGACAGACGCAGGCGCTCCCCCAGATCCACGGCCAGACCGGGGCTCTCTCCCCCCTCCCCGGCGTCCAGCACGGACGCCAGGCGGCGCAGGGGATCAGGCCCAAGCCTCGGCAGGACCAGCCCCCGGGTTTCCAGCAGGACCAGGGCGCGGAGCCGGGGGAGGTCCCGCGCCTCGGGCAAGATCCTGTCCAGGACCCGGGCGCCACGCATGAGGGCCAGCACCCCCGCGGGATCCTCCACGGCCAAGATCTTCAGCAGTTCCGCGCGGATCCTCTCGGCGGAGAGGGCGTCCACACCGGCGGCCAGGGTCGCGCAGGCGGACAGGGCGTCCGGATTGGCGGGGGGCCGGCCAAAGCGACCAAAGAACCGGAAGAAGCGGAGGATCCGCAAATAATCCTCCTTGATCCGATCCATGGGGCGGCCGATGAAGCGCACCCGCCCTTCCATCAGGTCGGCGATCCCATCGAAGTAGTCATAAACCCGCCCGTCCCCGTCCGCGGAAAGGGCGTTGAAGGTAAAGTCCCGCCGGTGGGCGTCCTCCCGAAAGCTGGTGGTGAATTCCACATCGGCGTGGCGCCCGTCGCATGCGGTATCCCGCCGCAGGGTCGTGACCTCGAAGGCCAGGCCCTCCGCCACCACGGTCACCGTACCATGGGCGAGACCGGTGGGGATGACCTTGAAGCCCCGGGCCTCCATCAGGGCCATGACCCGGTCCGGGAGTTCGGTCGTGGCAATGTCGACATCCCCATCCGACGAGGGTCGATGAATCAGCGCATCCCGGACGCAACCGCCGACAAAGCGGGCTTCCCCCCCCTCCCCCGCCAGGGTCTCCATGACCGCCCGGGTCACCGGATTCAGCCGCCAGGGGTCTGGTCCCAATTGCCCGACGGGCGCCCGCTCCCTCTCCGCCCCGGCGGCGGTCAAGCGCCCGCCCTGGAGGCGCCTGTCGCGGCGAGACGTCATTTCGAGGGCTCGGCCTTTTCCGGACCAATGGGCCAAGCGTCCAGGTTCACGCTCCGGTCCGGCTCGGGGACATAGGGGGTCCCGGCGGGGGCCCCCTGTCCCGAGTAGAAATAGACCAGCCCCGCGGCCAGAAGCATCAGGACACCGGCGGCGCCGGCCAGCCAGGTGACCGGCACCTCGGGCGCGACGTTGGGGTCCAGTCCGGCCTTGAGACGGCGGGCGCGGTGCCAGCGGATCCAGACGAGCCAGACCACGAAGGGCACCACGAGGGGCAGCAGGATGGCGAGGGCGGCACGAATCATGTCTCGACGGACTCCCGAAGAACGGCATGGAGATTCATGAGCATGGCCGCCGTCGCGCCCCAGATATAGCGGTCCCCATGGGGCATGGCGTAATAGGCCCGGCGCATGCCATCGTGAAGGCGGGTTTCCAGGCGATGGTTGGCCGGATCCATGACAAAGTCCAGGGGCACCTCGAACGCATTGGCCACCTCGAAGGGATCCAGGGTCAGATCCAGGGGCGGGGTCAGGACGCCAACCACGGGAGTCACCAGAAAACCGGTCACGGTCACATAGTCATCCAGCCGCCCGACGATGTCCACGCTGGCGGGATCGAGGCCGATTTCCTCGGTCGCCTCGCGGAGGGCCGTATGCTCGGGATCCTTGTCCCCGGCCTCCACCCGGCCACCGGGGAAGGAAATCTGCCCCGCGTGGTTCTTCAGGTGATCGGTGCGTTGGGTCAGGAGGATGGAGACCTCCGACCCATGGTCGACCAGGGGCACGAGCACCGCCGCGGGCCGCTTCCCCGTGGCATCCCGATTGAACCCCGAAAGCACCATGGGAGGTTCGTCCAATTCCGCCAGGATGGCCTGCGCCGCCTCCAGATCGGACCGTTTCCCCAGACCACGCCCCGCGGCCAGACGGGCTCGCAAGCCGTCCCGGTCCAAGCCATCGCCTAAGTGAGCACCCCGTCGTCCAGGCTGCCCAGGGGAAAGAAAATGCCGCTGCTCCATACGCCGTACCGGGTTCCTTCGGGCGCGTCACGCTCCATGCCCAACGCCACGAGCTCATAATAGACCGAACGGGTCAGCCGCGCATCCAATCCGGACCGAACCGTCACATAAGGAGAAGGTTCGCCGGTTTCCGGGTCGATGTCCACGCGAATGGGGTGGGTGGCGTCGACCGTCACGATTTCGTCCACATTGGTGCGGAAACTGAGACATTGGTCCTCCATCAGGCCACAGCGGAACATCTCCACGGCCAGGAAGGGGGCATCCTCCACTTGGATGCGGCCACTTTCCATCGGGGTGATCAGCCAGAAGCTCCCGTCCTCCACCCGCCGCAGCACGGAGGCGAACAGACAGACCATTTCCTTGCGGCCGATGGGAGATCCCCTGTAATGCCAGACTCCCTCGCGGTCGATCCGCATGGGAATATCCCCACAGACGCCGTTGGGGCCAATGCCCTGGGGGAGGGGATTCAAGCCGGGAGAAGCCGGCGGATCCGTGAAACCTTTCCCGGGGGAGGTGCGATCCTGCATCACGAGCCCTACATACCTTTCAATGGACGGCTTTTTCCGTTCCAGCCGTTTTTTTTATCAGCGCGGAGGGTACCCCTTGTCCCTGTCTTCTCCCCCGTCGTCCGCCCCGCTACCCGTGGCCGACCTCCAAGACGTAGAAAGGCTCATGGGCCGAATCAAGGAGGCCCGGTCCGCTATTGGCGAGGTTATCCACGGACAGGAGGGGGTCATCGACCAGGTCCTGGTCACCCTCCTGTCCGGTGGACACGCCCTTTTGATCGGTTTGCCGGGCATGGCGAAGACCCGCTTGGCCCAGACTCTGGGCGTGGTCCTGGGCCTGGACGACAAGCGCGTCCAGTTCACCCCGGACCTGATGCCCGCGGATATCATCGGTTCGGAAGTGCTGGAGGAAACAGAGGGCGGACGCAGGGGATTCCGGTTTCTTCCCGGCCCGGTCTTCTGCCAATTGCTGATGGCCGACGAAATCAACCGGGCGAGCCCGCGTACCCAGTCGGCCCTGTTGCAGGCCATGCAGGAACACAAGATCAGCGTCGCGGGCCATTCCCACGACCTGCCCCATCCGTTCCACGTCCTCGCCACCCAGAACCCCATTGAGCAGGAGGGGACCTACCCCCTGCCCGAAGCCCAACTCGACCGGTTCCTGATGGAAGTGGACGTTGGGTACCCCGATGAGGCCGCCGAGCGGCGCATGCTGGCCACGACCACGGGAATCAACGTGGTCGAACCGCGGGCGGTCATGGGCGCGGGCGATCTGATCGGCCTGCAGACGGTGGTCCGCCGCATGCCCGTGGGGGAAAGCGTGGTCGACGCCATCCTTTCCATCGTCCGCGCTGGGCGGCCGGAAAGCTCGGATATTCGAGAAGTCCGCGACTGGGTGGCCTGGGGCCCTGGACCCCGGGCCAGTCAGGCCCTGACCCTCGCCACCCGAGCCCGGGCCCTGCTTGACGGGCGCATGGCCCCCAGTGTGGAGGACGTGATCACCCTGGCCCACCCCGTTCTCAAACACCGCATGGCTTTGACTTTCGGCGCCCGTGCCGACGGGGTGACCCTGCATCAGGTCATCGACCGTCTGATCGCTCGGTTGGATTAGGGGATCCCATGTCCCGTCCCTCCCCCGCGCCCCTGCTGACCCGTTCGGAGGCCACGGCCTCGGTCCTGCCGCCCCTTCTCGTGGCGGGGGAACGGGTCGCGGCCTCCTTCGCCCATGGCATCCACGGGCGGCGACGGTCCGGCCCCGGGGAGGCTTTCTGGCAATTTCGCCGCTATGGGGCAGGGGACACACCGGGCGCCATCGACTGGCGGCGCAGCGCCAAGTCAGACCCTCTCTATGTGCGCGAATACGAATGGGAGGCGGCCCAGACCGTCTGGCTCCACTGCGACCTCAGCCCCTCCATGGACTACGCCAGCGACAGGAACCTGCCCACCAAAAAGCTGCGGGCCATGGAACTGACCCTCGCCCTGGCCTCCCTGTTGATCCGGGGGGGAGAGCGGATCGCCCTGGCCGGGGTCGACACCCGACCCGGTCAGGGTCGGGCGGCCCTGACCCGCATGGCCCTGACCCTGGCCCGCATGGCGCTGGAACAGGGCGAGGGAGGATCTCCCTGGACCCTGCCCGCGGCCCGCCATGCCCGGCTGGTCCTGATCGGCGACCTGCTTGATCCCCTGGAGGATCTGCGCGGCGGTCTGCGGGGTTTGGTGTCCCAGGGCGTGCGTGGCCATTTCCTTCAGGTCCTTGATCCGGCGGAGGAAACCCTGCCCTTCGAGGGGCGGATCCGTTTCGACGGGCTGGAAGGAGAGGCCCCGGTGCTGGTCAACCGGGCGGAAGACCTGCGCGGCCGTTACCAGCGGCGCCTGCGGGCGCACCGGGAGTCCCTGGCCTCCCTGGCCCGCCGGGCGGGATGGGATTTCAGCCTCCACCATACGGACCAAGCCCCCCGGACGGCCCTCCTGGCCCTCTATCAGGCCCTGTCCAGCCCGGTGTCCAGTCTGGGGCGTGACCAAGCACCCTCCCCGGAACAGGGGGAAATCGGCACGCCATGACCCTGGGCCCACTCGCCTTCGCGGCACCTTGGGTGCTGACCGCCCTGATCGCCCTGCCAGCCCTGTGGTGGTTGCTGCGGGTCACCCCACCCGCGCCCCGACGCCAGAGCTTCCCGGCGGTCCGCCTGCTCAGAGGCCTGCGGTCGGACGAACATGTCACCGCCCAAACCCCCTGGTGGCTGCTGCTTCTGCGCCTGATGGTCGCCGCCTTGGTGATCCTGGGTCTCTCCCGGCCCCTCATCGATACCGAGGCTCGGGGTGGGGGTGGGGCCAGGGGCGCAAGCGGAGGAGCACCATCCCTGCTGCTGGTGATCGACGATGGCTGGGCTTCGGCGGCGGATTGGGCGGACAGGGTCACCACCGCGGGCCTCCTGCTGGATCGGGCCGAGCGGGACGGCCGCCCGGTGACGCTGATCCCCACCGCGGCCCGCCCAACGGAGGATCCCGCCCTTCCCCCCGCCCCCCTCTCCGCGACGGAGGCCCGGGCCCGCCTCCAGGCCCTGGTCCCCAAACCCTGGGCCACGGATCCGGATGGCACGCGAACCCTGCTCGCCCAATCACGACTCGCGCCCCCGGCGACCGTCTCCTGGATCCAGGATGGGCTGGCCGGTCCAGGGGTCCGCGCCCTGGCCGAAGCCTTGGAAGGGTTCGGTCCTCTCACGGTCTGGCGGAGCGCCACCTCCGTCCAGGGTCTGACGCCCCTGTTGTTGTCCGAGCCCCGACGGGAGGGAGCCGGGCTGCTGGTCGATATCCGCCGCCCGGCCGGTCCCGAGACCCCCGCCACCGTGGCCTGGGTCCTGGCCCGGGACGGGGAAGGCCGCCTGATCCAAAGGGAGCGGTTCGCCTTCGAACCTGGCGCCTCCCAAGCCCGGATCACCCTGCCCGTGGAGGTCACGTCCGCCGGAGGAACGACCCGTTTGGACCTCGCCCAGGGCGAAGCCGCGACCCCCCTCGCGAGCGCCGGGGCCTCGGTGATGCTGGATGACTCCTGGCGGCGACGCCCGGTGGGACTGGTCACCACCACCGATAGCCAGGGGGTCCCCTTACTCGATCCCCTGCACTATCCGCGCCGTGCGCTCCTCCCGCGGGCGACGCCGGAGGAAGGGAGCATCCTCGATCTGGTCAAGCGGCCCCTTTCGGTGATCCTGCTGCCCGACATTACGCCCCTGGCCCAGGCGGAGGAGGAGGCCCTTGACCACTGGGTTCGGGCCGGAGGAACCTTGATCCGCTTCGCCGGACCCCGCCCGGACAACCGCGCCGACTCCCTGCTTCCCGTGCCCTTGCGCGGGGGGGATCGACGCCTGGGGGGCGCCCTCAGTTGGAGCGACCCCGCCCACATCGCGCCTTTCCCGTCCACCGGCCCCTTCGCCGGACTGGCCGTGCCCAGGGACGTTACCGTGTCAAGTCAGGTGCTCGCGGACCCATCCAGTGACATCGAGGCGCACACCTGGGCCCGCCTCGACGACGGCACCCCCCTGGTAACCGCCGCGGATCGGGGTTTGGGGCGGATCGTCCTATTCCACGTCACCTCGGACCCCCGTTGGTCGACCCTGCCCCTGTCCCTCGTCTTCCCCCGCATGCTGGACCGGGTGGTGGATCTGGCCAACGGAGTCGCCGGATCGGCGGGACGGAAGGGGGCCTCCCTCCCCCCCTGGCGGGTTTTGGACGGATTCGGACGCCTGGGTCCCGCGGGCCCCCTTGACCATCCCCTAACCCTGGCCTCCCCGGAGCTGAGTGGGCCAGACTCAAGCGGACCTGACTCGGGCGGACCTGACTCGGGCGGGACAAACACGGACAAGGCCTCCATGGTCGGTCCCGGCCTGCCACCGGGCCTCTATGGAGACGACGCGGGCGCCCATGCGCTCAACCTCGCGCCTTCCGTTCGGGACCTTTCCCCAGCGACCGATTGGCCTGCCACGACCCGGTTGCGCACCCTTGATGATCTGGGACGGGCCATCGACCTGCTGCCCTGGCTGCTGACCCTGGCCCTTGCTCTGGCCCTGGTGGACCTGGCCCTGTCCCTGGTCCTGCGGGGCCTGGGTCCCGGTGGACGCCATCCCACCCGGCCCCGCGGAAACGCGGGAAGCCCTCCCCCCCACGAAAGCGCGGACAGCATCCAACCCCGCGGACGCTTGGACCTTAGGCAAGTCCGGCGGACCCTGGGCGGCGCCCTTCTGCTGGCGGCTCTGGCGACCGGCCAGCCGGGGTCGATCCGGGCTCAGGACGCCACCGACGCCGTGGACCCCCTGGTCGTGGAGGCGGCGCTGGACACCCGCCTGTCCTTTGTCCAAAGTCCCGACGCGGCCGTCAATCGGGTCACCAAGGCCGGTCTCTCCGCATTGACGGAGGTCCTGAGCCGCCGAACCTCCGCCGAACTGGCGCCCCCCCAGGGGCTGGATCTGGAGACCGATGATCCCCTTGTTTATCCCCTGCTCTATTGGCCCGTGGTCGCGGACGCTCCGCCCCTGTCCGAGGCGGCGCGTGAGCGGGTGAACGCCTTCATGCGCGGCGGGGGGCTGCTGGTCATCGACACCCGGGACGGGGGGGATGCCCGTCCCCTGGCCGAAGGACTGGACATTCCGCCCCTGGTCCAGGCTCCCGGCGACCACGTCCTGACCCGCAGTTTCTACCTGCTGGATGATTTCCCCGGCCGGGTCACCGGCAATCCCACCTGGGTCGCCGCCCAGGGCGGCGACAACGACGGAGTGTCCCCGGTGGTCATCGGCGGCAACGATTGGGCCGCGGCTTGGGCCAACGAGCCGGACAAGGGCTATCTCTTGCCCGTGACGCCGGGGGGGGAACGCCAACGGGAGCTCGCCTACCGATTCGGCGTGAACCTGGTGATGTACGCCCTGACCGGCAATTACAAGGGCGACCAAGTACACCTGCCCGCCATCCTTGAACGCCTGACGAATTAGCGAACAGAGACCCCCTTGGACAGCTTCACCGGCATCATCTTCGCGCCCGTCCCGCCCACGCCCCTGCTCTGGGCGCTGTTGGCCCTTGGCCTTGCGATCGGCGGATACGCCCTGGCTCGCCGAGCACGCGGTTCCCTGCTCCGCTGCCTGCCGCTCGCGGCCCTGCTGCTCGCGCTCGCCAACCCCCAATGGGTGACGGAACGACGGGAGCCGGTGGACGACGTGGCCGTGGTGGTGGTCGACGAAAGCCTGTCCCAAAAGCTGGGCGGACGGATCGAGGAGGCCAGGGGGGCCGCCCAATCCCTGAAGGTCACCCTGGACCGGGTGCCCGGCCTTGAAACCCGTCTTGTCACCGTGGAGGGGAACGCCCTGGGCACCCGTCTGGCCGAGGCCGCCCAGGACGCCCTGATCGACGTCCCCCGGAGCCGCCGGGCCGGCGTGGTCATGGTCACCGACGGGCGGGTCCACGACCTGGGAACCGGAGAGGATGGCATGCCCTTCGCCCCCGGCGCCCCGGTCCATGCCCTTCTGACCGGGCCGAAGGACGCCACGGGCCGCCTGCTGGTGGTCAATCAAGCCCCCACCTATGGCCTCGTTGGGCGGGAGGCCACCTTGACCGTGACCCTGGACGATCCGGAGGTGGAGGCGGGCACGCCCGTTTTCCTCTCCCTCTCCCGGGATGGGGAAGCACCCCGGGAGGTCGTCGTGCCAGCCAATCGGCCCGCCGCCCTGGCCCTGCCCGTCGACCATGCCGGAGCCAATGTCTTCGACCTCTCCGCGCCCGGACGGGAGGGCGAGGTCTCCACCCTCAACAACCGCGTCGCCCTATCGGTGAACGGGGTCCGCGACCGCCTGCGGGTCCTGCTCATTTCCGGTCAGCCCCATGCCGGAGAACGCACCTGGCGCAACCTGCTGAAGGCCGATCCGGCGGTGGATCTGGTCCATTTCACCATTCTCCGCCCCCCCCTGAAGGAAGACCTCACCCCCCTGTCCGAACTGGCCCTGATCGCCTTCCCCATTCAGGAGTTGTTCGAGGAAAAGCTGTCCGACTTCGACCTGATCGTCTTCGACCGCTATGCCCGCCGCGGCTTGGTACCGGAATCCTACCTCGCCAACGTGGCCGACTACGTGGCGCGGGGGGGCGCCCTGTTGCTCTCCGTGGGGCCGGAATACACCGAACCCTACACTTTGGCCGACAGCGCGCTGGCCACCGTCCTGCCCGCCACCCCCACCGGCGCGGTCAACCGAGGCGTCTTTCAGCCCCGGCTGGCCAAGGATGGCGCGCGCCATCCGGTCACCGCCGACCTGCCCCAGGGCGGCGAGACTCCGACCTGGGGGCCCTGGCTGCGTCAGATCGCCCTCGACCAGTCCAGGGGCCATACCCTGTTGACCGGCTTGAACGGCTTGCCCCTCCTTACCCTGGACCGGGTCGGCGAGGGGCGGGTGGCCCTGTTGGCCAGCGACACCATTTGGCTCTGGTCCAAGGGCTGGCGCGGCGGCGGTCCCCAGGGGGAACTGCTGCGCCGCCTCGCCCATTGGCTGATGAAGGAACCGGAGTTGGAGGAGGAAAGCCTCCGCGCCCAGGTGGAGGATGATCGGATCACCGCCTCCGTCCGAACCCTTGGTGATCCCCCGACCCAGGTCACGGTGACCGCGCCGGACGGGACGGACCGGACCGCTCGGTTGGGCGTGCAAGGCCCGGGACGGGCGGGTGTGACCCTGCCCGCGCCCCTGCCCGGCCTCTATACGGTGACAACACCGGACGGGAAACGAACCTTCACCGTCTCCGGACCACCCAATCCCCTGGAGACCACCCGCCTCTCCCCGACGGCCGAAATTCTCGCCCCCTTGATGAAGGCCACGGGGGGGGGCGCCCATTGGCTGAGCGATGGCCTTCCCGCCGTCCGCCGGACCAAACCCGGCCAATCGACGGATGGATCGGATTGGATCGGATTGCGCGCCAATGGGGAGCATGTGGTCAGCGGCGTGACCTTGACCCCGGTCCTCCCCCTTCCCCTGGCACTCACCCTCATTCTCGGAGGATTGGCGTTGGCCTGGTGGCGGGAGGGGCGGTAGAGACCCGCCTTCGACCATCTCCAAATCGAGAACAATCCTTTCTCACTTACCAGGATTGTCCACGCCACTTCGGGGCCTTACTTTCCTGTTAGTTCTTCACTCCCGACCCAAAGAGGCGTCCGATGAGCACCAAGATCCTTGTTCTCTACTACTCCATGTACGGCCATATCGATACCATGGCCAAGGCCGTCGCCGCGGGCGCCGCCGAGGTCGAGGGCGTCGAGGTTTCCCTGAAGCACGTCCCCGAACACATTCCCGCCGAGGCCCTGAAGGCCATGGGCGCCTCGGGCGAATACGATACCGAGGAAGCCAGCCCGGGCGAGTTGGGTGACTACGACGGCATCCTGTTCGGCACGCCCACCCGCTTTGGCAACATGGCCGGTCAGATGCGGAACTTCCTGGACCAGACCGGTGGCCTATGGATGAAGGGCGCCCTGGTCGGCAAGCCCGGCGGCGTCTTCGTGTCCACCGGCACGGGCGGCGGCAATGAAACCACCATCACCGCCTTCCACAATACCCTGTTCCACCAAGGCATGGTGGTCGTGGGCCTGCCCTATTCGGCCGAGGGTCTCACCACCATCGAGCCCCCCCACGGCGCGGGTCCCTACGGCGCGGGCACCATCGCCGGGGCCGACGGCTCCCGCCGGCCCAGCGAATTGGAACTGAGCCTCGCGCGCTTCCAGGGCAAGCACTTGGCCGAGATCGCCAAGAAGCTGAAGGGTTAATTCCAAAACCACGCATCTTGGGCTCAAGACACCCAATGCGCGTGGGGGGCGGGATCGGTATCCTCTCCGGTCCCGCCCTTTCCCCAAACCGGAGAGAACACATGGGACTCCTGATCGACGGCCAATGGCGGGACAGGTGGTATGACACCTGTACGACCGGTGGCCGCTTCCAACGCCAGGACAGCGCCTTCCGGGATCGGGTCTCCTCCGACGGCTCCACGCCTTTCCCCGCCGAACCGGGGCGCTACCACCTTTATGTGTCCCTGGCCTGTCCCTGGGCCCATCGCACCCTGATCGCCCGCAAGATCAAGGGTCTGGAGAAGGCCGTCAGCGTCTCCGTCGTGGATCCGTTGATGCTGGAAAACGGCTGGGAACTGGGCGAGGGCGCAGACCCCGTCAACGGGGCGCGCCTGCTCCACCAAGTCTATACCCGGGCCAAGGCCGATTACTCGGGCCGGGTGACCGTTCCGGTCCTCTGGGATAAGAAAGCCGGGACTCTGGTGAATAACGAGTCCTCGGAAATCCTGCGCATGATGAACGCCGATTTCGGCGGAACCGGCCCGGACCTCTATCCGGAGGATCTGCGTGGCGAGATCGACGCATTGAACGGCTGGATCTACGACAGCATCAACAATGGGGTCTACAAGGCCGGGTTCGCCACCACCCAGGAGGCTTACGAGGAGGCCGTGACCACCCTGTTCCAATCCCTGGATCGGGTGGAGGGCATCCTCGCGGAAACGCCCTTCCTGACCGGGGAGCGGATCACCGAGGCCGACTGGCGCCTGTTCACCACCCTGATCCGCTTCGACGCCGTCTATGTGGGGCACTTCAAGTGCAACCTCCGGCGGATCGCCGACTATCCGAACCTGTGGGACTACACCCGTGCCCTCTATCAGGTCCCTGGCGTCGCCGGGACGGTGAACATGGAGCACATCAAGACCCACTATTACGGCAGCCACAAAACCATCAATCCCACGGGCGTGATCCCCATCGGTCCCATCCTGGACCTGGACAGGCCCGCCAAACGGGGGACCCAGGCATGATCGACATTCGCCCCTTCGCCAAACTGGGCAAGTTCAGGAACGCATGGCTGAACGCGAACTACCACTTCAGTTTCGCCAATTACTACAACCCAAACCGCATGGGCTTCGGCCCCCTGCTGGTCTGGAACGACGACACCATCCGCGCGGGCACGGGCTTCGATCCCCACCCCCACCGGGACATGGAAATCATCACCTATGTGCGCACCGGCGCCATCACCCATAAGGACAACCAGGGCAACGAAGGCCGCACCGGCGCGGGCGACGTTCAGGTGATGTGGGCGGGCAAGGGCATCGTCCATTCCGAATACAATCTGGAAAGCGAGGACACGACCCTCTTCCAGATCTGGATCGAAACCGCCCAGAAGAGCATCAAACCGGGCTGGGACGCCCGCGCCTTCCCAAAGGACCCGGGCAGTCTGCGCCCCCTGGCCTCGGGCCGGGACCTCGCCGGCCACGAGGACGCCCTGCGCATCCACCAGGACGCGGCCATCCTTGGCGGCGTGCTCGTCAAGGACCAGGAGATCACCCTGCCCATGGACGGCCGAAAACTCTACCTGGTGCCGACCACCGGCGCCCTGGAGGTGAACGGCGAGCGGGTCGAGGCCCGGGACGGCATCGCCGTCGATGGCCTGAAGGACTTCACCTTCAAGGCCCTGGAACAGGCCGAGGTGGTGGTCGCCGACGTCGCGGCCTGAAAACAAGCAGGGATGAGCCTCGCTCATCCCTGCTTGGACGCGCGCCACGCCCCCCCTTGACCTCCGTTGAAGCGCGGGCTTACCACGGTGTCTCGTGGCCCGGTTCCACGAACCGACCGGAAACGGCATCCTCTCCGAGCAGCGCATAGGCGACCGGTAGTCTCGCGCCCTCTTCGGCGGTGAGGACACCGCGGTGTCCATTCAGATCCGTCTTCACGTAGCCTGGACTGACCGAATTCACGACGATCGGCGTGTCGCGCAACTCTTCACTGAGCTGTACGGTCAGCATGTTCAGCGCCGCCTTCGAGGCATTGTAGCCGATCAATCGCACGGAATAGTAAGGAGACGTCGGATCACCGTTGAGCGCCAGCGAACCCAAGGAGCTGGACAAGTTGACGACCCGCCCCGCCGACGACCGCCGCAGCAGCGGCAGCATCGCCTGCGTCACGGCCAAGGTGCCAACGAAGTTCGTCTCCATGATTCGGCGAACGGCATCGGGCAGGGAGTGACTGGGCGGACCGTCATCGGCGTCAACGATGCCCGCATTGTTGACGAGGATGTCGAGCTTGCCATGCTCGGCGCGGATCATTTCCGCGGCCGCCGCGATGCTCTCCGGATCGGTGAGATCGATGCGGACGGACCGCGCCGCCAGTCCCTGAGACAAGAGATCCTCGACCGCCGCTCTTGCCCGCCCGGGATCGCGGGCACCGATGATGACAGTCACCCCGGCTTGGGCGAGTTGGCGCGCGATCTCGAGCCCAATGCCCTTGTTCGCGCCGGTAACCAGGGCGATGCGATTGGTGTTGGCCATGGGTGGATCCTTCCAATGGTGGGGTTTTGTGGTGCCCCATGATATGAAGGATTCCTCAGTTTGAGGATTCGCTTATGGCGTCGAGCCCACCCCCCCATCTCGCCCCCCGGAAAAGGCCGCGTCAGACGCGCGCGACCGTGACACTGGATGCCATTTTCGAGGCGACCATTCAGGTTTTGGTGACCGATGGTCCCCGCCGCCTGACCACGACACGGGTGGCGGAGCGCGCCGGTGTCTCCGTCGGCACGATGTACCAGTATTTTCCTCACAAACAGGCGCTGTTTTATGCCCTGAACGAGCGTTACCTGGATTCTTTGGCCGAGAAGGTGGAGACCGCCTGTCGGGCACGGCATGGCGCTTCGATCCATCGGATGGTCGAGGCGCTCGTGACAACCTATTGGAACGCCAAGACGGAACGATCCGAAGTCACCCGCGCCCTCTACCAATCGGTCGTGGAGCTCGATAACGAGCCGTTGATCGAGGCGTACGGCCGCCGCGTCGACGCGGCGACCGCCGCGATGTTCGCCAGCGTACCCGATGCCACCTTCGCGGATCTCCCAACGGTCACTCTGACGCTCCTGTCCACGGTCTTCGGCACGGTCCGCACCGTATTCGAACGCAAATTATCCACACCCGAAGGGAGCGCCGTGCTTGGCCAACTGATTTTGATGTGCATCGCCTATTTGGAGGCGATCAAAATCCCGCCGCGCATCGCCGGGACAGCGACCGCAGGGGAAGAACCACCCGGTGGCGCGCCGGAGTCATCGACCGATCTGGACAACCGATCCCCGATCAAGGCTTGAACAGCCAGCCTCGGATCAGGCGGGTGACCCGGGGCATAACCAGATAGGTCATCAAAAGCACCTGAATGGTCGCGATAACGAAGATCTTGACGGGCAGGGGCAAGCCCAGGTCCGTCAGGACCGGGCCGACATATACGTTGAGTGGCCAAACAATCACGAACACCACCACGATCAGGGTGATCGCCATCTTGTGCGGCGGCGGCTTGGCCGCCACGGGAACCTCGGGCAGGTCGAACCAGCTTTCCAGGCCCGTCACCCGCTTCATGGTCGCCTCGCCCTCGACCAAGTCATCCAACTTGGCGAGCCATTTGGCCCGTTCCAGCGAGTCTTCCCAGGCCTGGCAATGGGCATAGGTGTCATAGCGGTAGATCAACACATATTCCCCGCCCGGCTGGCGGGGGCGGAGCACATGGGCGCCCTGGTGTCCGGGAAACACACTGGCCTCGGCCACGACGCCGGAAATCCAGGCCTCGTAGTCCGCGTCCCGGCCCGGCTTGACCTTCCGAGAGAGCGAAACCGTCACCGGACCTTCCGATCCGGCTTCCGTGAACAATGAATCCGCCATTTTCCCCTCCTCCATGAGCATTACAGCTTGGAACAGCCCAGTTCGCGCAGGTGTTCGTCCAGGAAATCCAAGCGGTCCTGCCCCCAAAAGATCTCCTCGCCGACAATGAAGGTCGGCACCCCGAAGACGCCGGAGGCCTTGGCTTCCTCCGCGTGACTTTCCAGACGGGCGAGACGGGCCGGGTCATCGGCGGCGGTCAGGGCCTCCGCGGGGTCGAGGCCGATCCGCTCGGCCACGGCGCGCAGGGGGGGGTCCTGGCCGATGTCCTGGCCCTTGGCCCATTCCTCGCGCATGCATTCCACCACCCAGTCCTTGAGCAGGCCCTTCTCCTCGGCCAACAGCGAGATGGCGGCGGCGCGGGTGGGGTCCGTGGTCACCGGTGGCGGGTTTACGGGGATACCCAGGCGGCGGGCGAATCGGCGCATGTCCTGGCGGGCGACGGGCAGCTTGACCTTGGCCCGCTCCGGATCGGACCGCCCTTGCCAGCCCGGCAGGGGACGCCACAGCAGATCGACGTCGAACCGCTCGAACAGCGGAAACATCGTCTTGGATCCCAGGTAGCAATAGGGACTGCGGAAATTGAAAAAGACCCTCAGGCCAACCCGATCGGACATGACGCGTCCCCTGTTCAAGACCACAAACAAAAAATCCGGCGGTCCCGCTCCACGCCCGGGAAAGGACGCGACGCGAGACCACCGGACAGGCTCAGTCGACGCAGCGTATGGAGACCGAGCCCAAATCCTGGAAGACGGCGCGGACATGCATGCCCGGCGTCATGGCATGGGCCGCGGTCGCCCCCCCGGCGAGCACGATATCACCAGGCGCGAGGATCTCGCCCCACCGGGCAACCAGACGGGCGGCCTGGACGAGGGACCGCACGGGATGCCCCAGGATCGCCGCGGTGGAGCCCACCTGGACGGTCCGGCCGTCGGCTTCCAGCAGGATCCCCAGGTTGTCGATGGGGGTATCCTTGGGCGCCCAGTTCCCCAGCACGAAGCCGGAGGAGGACGAGTTGTCCGCCACCACGTCGGGCAGGGTGAACTTGAAGTTTTCGTACCGGCTATCGATGAGTTCAATGGCCGGGGCGACGGCCTCGACCGCGGCCAGGGCTTCCAGCGGAGACACCTCGCCGGACAGGGGCTTGCCGATCAGGAAGGCGATTTCCGGCTCGGCGCGGGGGTGGACGTATTTGGCGCGGGAGAAGGACCCGCCCTCCTCCAGCCGCATGGTGTTGGTCAAGCGTCCCCAAATGACCTCGTCCACGCCCACCTGGATCATCTTGGCCCGGGAGGTCAGGCCCATCTTCACCCCAACCCGATGCTCCCCGCGCGCCAGACGGCGGGCAATCGACAGGGCCTGTATGGAATAGGCGTCCTCCACGCTCAGGTCGGGGCTTTCGACCGTCAGTTGGGGGATGGCGTTACCGGTGCGCGCGGCCTCATCGACGATGGCGGCGAATTTTTCCATGCTCATGCCGCGGTCTCCCGTTCCTTGGCCAGATCCAATGCGACGTCGACGATCATGTCTTCCTGACCACCAACCATGCGCCGCCTTCCGAGTTCCACCAGGATATCCCTTGTGGGAATGCCGTAGGCCTTCGACGCCCGTTCGGCATGCAGCAGGAAGGAAGAATAGACCCCCGCGTAGCCCAGGGAGAGGCTCTCCCGGTCCACCCGCACGGGGCGCTCCTGCAGGGGGCGGACGATGTCGTCCGCCGCGTCCATCAGGATGGGCAGGTCACAGCCGCAGTCGATACCCATGCGTTCCAGAACCGCCACCAGGATTTCCAGCGGACAGTTGCCCGCGCCCGCGCCGTTCCCGGCGAGCGAGGCGTCGACGCGCACCGCTCCCGCCTCGATGGCGGCGACGGAGTTGGCCACACCCATCGACAGGTTGTGGTGCGCATGAACGCCGATTTCCGTTTCCGGCTTCAAGGCATCGCGGAAGGCCGTCACCCGCTCGGCCACGTCGGCGGGCAGCAGGGCCCCGGCGCTGTCGGTCACGTAGACGCATTCCGCGCCGTAGCTCTCCATCAGCTTGGCCTGCTCGATCAACTCCTTGGTCGGGATCATGTGGGACATCATCAGGAAGCCGATGGTGTCCATGCCCATCTCCCGGGCCGCGGCGATATGCTGGGCCGACACGTCGGCCTCGGTGCAGTGGGTCGCCACGCGGACCGAGCGCGCACCGGCGTCATAGGCTTCCTTCAGGTCATGGATGGTGCCGATGCCCGGTATCAGCAGCACCGCCACCCGGGCATGGGTCAACTCGTCGGCCACGGCCTCGATCCACTCCCGGTCGGAATGCTTGCCAAACCCATAATTGAAGGTTGAGCCGGTCAGGCCGTCCCCGTGGCAGATCTCCACGGCGTCGACCTTGGCCTGGTCGAGCGCCTTGGCCACGTCCCGGGCGGTTTCCAGGGAATACTGGTGACGGACGGCATGCATGCCATCGCGCAGGGTCACGTCCTGGATATAGAGTTTGTTCGGATTGGCGCGCGCCATGGTTATGCCGCCTCCTTCGCGAAAGTCTTTTCCACCCAGCGCTCGGCGGTGGCCAAGGCGGCGGAGGTCATGATGTCCAGGTTCCCGGCATAGGCGGGCAGGTAGTGGGCGGCGCCCTCGACCTCGAGGAAGACCGAGGTCTTCAGGCCGGAGCAGAGACCAATCCCGGGGATGTTCACCGGATTGTTGTCGCCGATATGCTCGAACTGGGGCTCCTGCTTCAGGCGATAGCCCGGCACGTACTTCTGGACCTCGGTCACCATCTCCTTGATGGATTTGGTGATCTCTTCCTGGGTCGCGCCCTGGGAGAGGGTGAAGACCGTGTCGCGCATGATCATCGGCGGCTCGGCGGGGTTGAGGATGATCAGGGCCTTGCCCCGCTCGGCGCCCCCCACCTGCTCGATGGCCGCCCGCGTGGTCTCCGTGAACTCGTCGATATTGGCCCGGGTGCCGGGACCGGCGGACTTCGAGGAGATCGAGGCGACGATCTCGCCATAGATCAGCCGCTTGGCCACGCGCTTGACCGCGTAGACCATGGGGATGGTCGCCTGACCGCCGCAGGTCACCATGTTCACGTTGGTCTCGCCCAGGTTGGCCTCCAAGTTGACCACGGGAATGGTGTAGGGACCGATGGCCGCGGGTGTCAGGTCGATGACCTGCTTGCCATCGGCGCGCAGCACCGTGTCATGGTGCATATGGGCCTTGGCCGAGGTCGCGTCGAAGACGATCTTGATCTCGTCGTAATTGGGCAGGGCGCGCAGGCCCTCGATCCCCTCGTGGGTGGTGGGCACGTTCAGACGGGCGGCGCGGGCCAGCCCGTCGGACTTGGGATCGACGCCGACCATGGCGCCCATCTCCAGGTGCTTGGCGGTGCGCATCACCTTGATCATCAGGTCGGTACCGATATTCCCCGGCCCGATGATGGCGCATTTCACCTTGCTCATCGGTCCTTTACTCCTTTCCGAAAGAAGCACGGACGGACCCTAGTCCGTTCACCCGCGCCTCGAAAACATCACCCGGCGCGGCCGCGACCATGGGGCCGAGCGCGCCGGAAAGAATGGTGTCGCCCGCCCGCAGGGACCGCCCCACGCGGGCCATGACCTTGGCCAGCCACAGCGCCGCCGTCAGCGGATTGCCCAGGCAGGCCGCTCCGGCGCCGACGGAGACCGGCTCGCCGCCCTTCTCCATGACCATGCCACAGAGGCGCGGATCGAACTCGCCCAGGCCACGCGGCTCGGAGCCAAGCACATAGAGGCCCGACGAGGCGTTGTCGGCGATGGTGTCAAGGATCCGGATGTCCCACTTGGCCACCCGGGAACCGACCACCTCGATGGCCGCCACGGCATAGTCGACGGCCTGGGTCAGATCGGCGAGCGTGAGCTGCTCACTGTCCAGATCAGCGGCGAGGACGAAGGCGATTTCCGCCTCCACCTTGGGCTGCATGATGGCCGACAGGGCGATGTCCTCGCCCTCGGCCATGGCCATGTCGGCGAAGAGCATGCCGTAGTCCGGTTGGTCGACGCCCAATTGGGTCTGAACCGCCTTGCTGGTCAGGCCAATCTTGCGGCCCACCAGACGGCGGCCCATGTCCAGCCCGCGCTTGGTGTTGATTTCCTGAACGGCGTAGGCGCCATCCAGGTCGCCCTCGGCGAGCAGGCCGCGGACAGGATCGCAGGGGGTGCCGGACCGACCGGCCTCCCATAGCAAATCGGCGGCCTTTTGGATATTGTCCTGGGTCGAAGTCATGGGCTCTTCCTACAGTTTGATGCAGACATTGGAGAGTTCGGTATAGAACTCCAGGCTGTGAACGCCGCCCTCGCGGCCAATGCCCGACTGCTTGGACCCGCCAAAGGGCGTGCGCAGGTCCCGCAGGAACCAGGAATTGACCCAGCAGAGCCCCACGTCCATCTGGGCGGCCACCCGGTGGGCCCGACCAAGGTTCTCCGTCCAGACGGAGCAGGCCAAGCCGTATTCGCTATCATTGGCCAGCGCCACGGCTTCCTCTTCCGTATCGAAGGGACGGATGTGGCAACAGGGGCCAAAGATCTCCTCGCGGACGACACGGGCGTCATCGGGCAGGCCGGTCCAGATGGTGGGCTGGACCCAGGCACCGTCGGCCATCTCGCCGGGCATATCCGGCACGCCACCGCCGGTCACGACGGTCGCCCCTTCCTCCACGGCCAACTTGTAATAGGACAGGACCTTGTCCCGGTGTTCCTGACTGATCAGGGGACCCAGGTTGGTGTCCATATCCGTGGGATAGCCCAGCTTGAGGCCTTCCGCTTCGCCTTTCAGGCGGGCGACGAATTCGTCGAAGATGGGGCGCTCCACATAGACCCGCTCGGTGCCGAGGCAAACCTGACCACAGTTGGCGAAGACCGAACGCATGGTGCCCTCGATGGCCTTGTCCATATCGCAATCGGCGAAGACCAGGGCCGGGTTCTTGCCCCCAAGTTCCAGGGAAACCGGACGCATGCCATGGGAAGCGGCCTTCATGATGGCCTCACCGGTGCGGGTCTCGCCTGTGAAAGTCACGCCATCGACCAGGGGATGGCTGGTCAGATAGGCGCCCGCGCTCTCCGGCCCAAAGCCGTGAACCACGTTATAGACGCCCTTGGGGACGCCCACCTTGTTCATGACCTCGCCCAGCAGGGTGGCGGTCAGGGGGGTTTCCTCGGACGGTTTGACCACCACCGTGTTCCCGCAAGCCAGCGCCGGGCCGACCTTCCAGGTCATCAGCAGCAGGGGCAGGTTCCAGGGGCAGACCACGGCGATCACGCCCCTTGGTTTGCGCAGGGAGTAGTTCAGCGCGCCCGCGCCGTCGGGGGTCGCGGTCTGAAAGGCCTCCGTCGGAATGGTCTTGATGACATCGGCGAACATCTTGAAGTTGGCCGCGCCCCGGGGAATGTCGATGTGCCGGGCCAGCCCCATGGGCTTGCCGGTATCCAGGCATTCGGCCTCGAGGAACTCATCGAAGCGATTGTTGATCTCGTCGGCCACGGCGGCCAGCAGGGTGGTGCGCTGCTCGACGGTCATCCGGCCCCAATCGCCCTTCAGGGCATCCTGGGCGGCGCGGACGGCCGCGTCAACCTCGGCCTGGCCCCCTTCGTGGACCAAACCGATCAAGCTGTTGTCCAACGGGCTGCGGTTTTCCCAACTCTTGCCCGTTTCCCCCTTGGTGAACGCACCATTGATAAAGTGCAGGGCCTCCCGTCGGGCGGCCTCCAGACCGTCCACCGGTCGCGCCATCGCGCTCAGCGCCGTCATGTATCGTGCTCCTCAACTAACTTCTGGGACTGCTTTTTGGGAGAGCCGCGCGCCCGATTGGTCGCGCGCCCCTGTCGCGGTTAAAACTCCGGTCCTGGTCGGCCTACGAAAGACCAAGGGCCACCATGCCCGCCTGGGCACAGGCGCGGTCCTGGTCTTCCGAGCCGCCGGAGCAGCCGATGCCTCCGACGACGCGGCCCTCGTGGCGCAGGGGAAGCCCACCACCAAACAGGACCACGCCATCGCGGGAGGCGATGCCATCATGCAGATGCGGAGGCTCGGCCACCGCGTTGTGCAAATCGTCCGTCGACAGCCCAAAGGTGGCGGCCGTCCAGGCCTTGTCCCGGGCGATGCCAACGGACGCCACGAAGGCCCCCGTCGGCCGGACACAGGCGACCAGATTGCCGCCCGGATCCACCACGGCGGTCACCATGGCGCACCCCAACTCCCGCCCCTTGGCCACCGCGGCTTGCACGGCCTTGAGCGCCGCCTCGTCGGTGATGGCGTCTTGGCGCACGGTCAGTTGAAAGTCCATGGTTGCGTCTCCGTGGGTTAAAAGGTCAACAAAATCAGGTCAGAACGGACAGGAAGGCGTCGTTGAGCTTGCGGTCGTAGTAGAAGATGCCCTTGCCGATCTGATCCATGGTCCACTTCCGCGTGGGGTTATCGGGGTAGTAGGTGTAGCCCCCGGCGAAGACTTCGTTCCGATTACCCGACGGATCGAAGAAATAGATGGTCTGCCCCCGGGTGATGCCGTGGCGGGTGGGGCCGATATCCAGCGAGATGTCGTTGCAACTGATGATATCCGCGGCGTTGCCGATGTCGTTCCAACTCTCCAGGAAGAAGGCGGCATGGTGGAACTTGCCCGGCTCCTCGTGCAGCACGAAGGCGATGTCATGGGCTTTCATGCCGCAGGTCAGCCAGACGGCCATATCTCCCGCGTTGTCGTCCAGTTCCACATGCTCGGCCAGACGGAAGTCCAGGCATTCGGTGAAGATCTTGGTCACGTCGTCGATGTTCGGCCCATAAAGCAGGGCATGGTCAAAGCGAATGGCCTTCATGCCATGGGGCATCTTGCCGTTGGGATAGACATCGGGGTTGACCAACGGAGGATGCTCCGCGGCCATGTCCATGTCGACGAACAGTTCGATGCGGTGACCCGAGGGCAGCATGAAACCGATGCGACGACCGACGCCGGGCTGCTCGCCCGAGGCGACATCGTCCACGGTCAGACCATGGTCGGTCAGGCGCTTGGCGAAGGCATCCAGATCGGCGTCGGAGGCCACCTTGAAGCCCATGACGTCGAAGCCGGGGCTGGCGGCTTCCTTGAGGATGACGCTGTGGCGATCAAATTCATCCCAAGCCTTCAGATAGACGCGACCATCAGCCTCTTCGCTGACCTTGCTCAGTCCCAGGCAATCGACGTAATGAGTCAGAGCCTTTCCCATGTCGAGCACGCGGAGCTGAATGTATCCAGGACGCAAAACTCCAGTAACAGCCATTTTCATTTTCCTCCTTGTTGACCGCTTCCCACGGTCATTGTTTGACTTCTGCCTTCACTTCATTCGTTTGGGGAGAGATCTCCCCGGTGTTCTCCCACCGCGCGCGGCGTGGCGGTTTCTTGAAGGCGGGCACCACCACCAAATCACTGGTGGGTCGGACGCAGCAGGCCAGGGCGTATCCCTCGGCCCGCTCTTCCTCCGGCACGTGTTGGACGCTCATGGGGTCCGTCTCGTAGGTGCCCTCGAGCACCTGGATCCGGCAGACACCACAACCGCCCCTGCGGCAGCCCACCAGGACACCGCCGCCGCCGGTCCGCTCGATGGCGATGAGCAGACGTTCGCCCTCTCCACAAAGGACGTCGCCACCGCCCAGGACGCGCACCCTATGGCGGGGACCGGCCCCCTGGCGGATGGCGGCCAGCAGGCTGATGGGCGCGGATGGATGCGTTTGATTGCTCCCGTCCATGTCACAACCTCCGAAAGACGGGGCTTCGGGGCTTTTCCTCCGCGTCCTTGGCCGTCAGGAACTTCTCGGTGAAGATATCCTGTTCAAACAGGCGGCCCTTCATCAGGGTGCGGATGCAGGCCTCGACCATCGGCGGCGGACCGCAGAGGTAGGCCTTGTACCCGGCGAACATGCCGTCTGTCAGGGACTGGGCCACATCGTGGACAAATCCCCGGGCTCCCTCCCATCCACTGTCCGCGGGTTCGTTGGACAAGGCGGGCACATAGGTGAAGGTCCCGTGGACCTCGGCCAGGGCTTCCATTTCCTCCCGACCATAGAGGTCGGCCTGGGTCCGCACCCCGTGGATCAAGGTGATCGCCTCGGGACATCCTTCGGCCAACAGGTCCAGGATCATGGAGCGAGGGCTGGACAGGCCCGTGCCTCCGGCCATGAACAGCAGGGGGCCGGGCTGGGATTTGCGGACAAAGAAGCGCCCATAGGGGCCCGAGAACGTCAGGCGATCCCCCACCTTCAGGTCGGAATGGATCACCGGTGTCGCCGCGCCGCCCGGCACCAGACGCACATGGAGGTCCACCACGGTGGTGGCGCTGGGTGGATTGGCGATGGAGAAGGCCCGCGCGCCTTCCACCCCGGGCACTGTCAGATTGATGTATTGACCGGCCTGGAAGTCGATGGGCGCGTCCAGCGCCAGGACCAGCCCCTTCACGTCATGGGTCAGGTCATCCAGGCGTTCGACCGTGGCGGAGAAATCGCGCACGGGGATGACCCGGGCATCGGGCTCCTCGTCGATTTCGGCCTCGATGGTGACGTCGGAATCCATGGTGGCCGTGCAACAAAGGGTCTTGCCCGCCTCCCGTTCAAAATCCATCAGGGCGAAGTCCGAGGCCGCGCCGTGGTCCACTTCGCCCTCCAACACCTCGACCTTGCAGGTTCCGCACAGGCCATGGCCACAGGCGTGGGGCAACCAGACACCAGCGCGCAAGGCGGCGTCGAGGATTGTCTGGCCCTCCTCGACATCGATCTCGTCTCCGGTGGGTTCGATGGTCAGCTTATAGGTCATTGGCGCCCTCCCAAGCGCTGTCCAGGACTGGCCGAAACCAGTCCTGTTTCCAAAGCGCGTTAGCAGGTACCCACGGACTTGTAGCCATGCAGCCCCGGGGTCCAGAAGCGGATCAGGGACTTGTGGCCCACCCCATTGTCGGCCAGGGATGTCTCCATGTCCGGGGTGATCTCGGTGTTGTCGACGGTCCATTTCACCGCGGCCCAGTCGACTTTCTCGAAGTCGGGATGGGCGGCGTAGTGGGGTTTCAGGACGTTCTCGACCATGGCCCCGAAGGGCATGTCGGGCGGCAGCGGAAAGCAGATGGCCGCGCAAAACGACAGATGCTCCTCCCAGTGGAGGTAGACGATCTGGTTGCCATGGAAATTCTCCAGGCGGTCCCGGATCTCGATATGCTGTTCGTAGTCGGGCTTGAGACTGACGACACCCATTGTGTTTTCTCCCTTCGTTGGATCGCTCGGTGGGGTCGGACGGGGCGCGCGCGAAACCTTCGCCCGCGCCCCGCCGCGCGCGGCCTATCCCGCGACCTTCTCTTGCTTGGTTTTCCAGGCGTCCCAAATCTTTTGGTCCGGAGATCCAGCCTGGTCCATGTTGTCGGCGCCAACGTTCATGTTGTACCAGGCCAGAACGTCCGGGACCGTGGCACCGCCGCAATTTCCCTGGAAAATCTGGTGGACCGGCAACCACGACTGGGAGAACTTCTCCGGTTCGTTGTCGAAGATGTCCTTACAACCGTCGGAACAGAAGTGGTACCTGTCGCCCTTATACTCGGAAGAGCGGAAGGCGATGGTCGTCGGATCCCCGGGCTCGGTGTAGCCCATGGGAATTTGACAGGTGGTGCAAAGTTGCGGCAGGGCGTTGTTGTAGAAACGCTTGCCGTCCTTCTCCATCTCCCGCCACATCTCGTAGCGCGGCCGATAGTACTTGTCGAAGGTGTTGGGGTACTTCTCCGACAACCAGTCCATTTCCTCGTCGCTGGGCAGCCAAGTGTGAAAGCCCGCCGCATGGGTGTACTGGTAGAAGATCGACCAGTTCTGGTGGGACATATGCTCCGCCTCGGCGGTGGCGACGTCGGCGTATTTGGGGACCCGCAGACCATAGCGCTCCAGATCCTGGAACAGGGCGCCACCGGCTTCGGTGAAGTAAATCTCCCAGGCTTCCTTCCAGGACATCACCTTCTTGGGCAGCATGTAGTCCATCATCATGGCCACCAGGCCAAGGACGCGGTGACCGCGCCAGAACCATTTGTCCACCCACTTCTGGACGATGGGCAGGTTGTCGGGGTGCTGTTCCAGCAGGAACTTGATGACCTCGATGCCAAGCGTCATGTGCCGGCTTTCATCGGACTGGGCCGAGAAGCCGAAGGTCACCGTGGCCATGTCGCCGTTATAGGCCGCGCCGGACATGAAGGGCACGAACAGCAGGTTGGTCAGCACGTATTCGAAGGCGAAGCCGATGGCGACCATGTACTCGAAGGGACCGGCTGAACGGGCATCGTCGAAGAACGACTTGGGCACGGACAGGTACCAGACGCGGTCGTGCATGTGCCGAAACTCGGCGAAGCCGTCGAAATACTTGTTGTACTGGCTGATGGTGTGGACCTGGGTCTGCACATGGCGCAGTTCATCCAGGGACTGCATCTGCGCCGCGACCCGGGGGCCGACCCCGCGCAGGTGCCGCCCGGCATGGGCGAAGCCCCGGTGCGCCTGGTATTCCAGGGGGCTGACTCCGGTCAGAAACAGTTTGATCGCATTGACGTACTTGGCGTCGGAGACACCCATCTGCCCATTGTTCTGGGCGAAGCTGTCCAGCACGGCATAGAGCTTGCGCTCCTTCTCGGCCTGGAACTTCCAGTAATTGTCCATGGTCAGGCGGAAGGGGTCCTCCCACTTCGACCAGTCGGTGATCTTGATGCCCTCGAATTTGTCGAAGGGGAAAACCTCGTCCATCGGTTGATAGGTGGTTTCCCAATCCAGGCCGCGGGTCATCAGTGCGTAGCGCTGCTTCAAACCCAGTTTCTTGGCTGCCATTTCGTGAATTCCCTATGCGTTCTTTTTTTGCCTCTTGTCCTGGTGTCTCGACACGCCATCAGGCGTGGGACCAGGGCCCCGACACGCCGTCAGGCGTGGGACCAGGACAGGGTGAAGGTGTCATCGTCCTCGTCGACATTGCCGGCCATGGAGACCAGGACCAGGTGTAACTCCTGGGGATCCCAATCCCGTCCGATCCGTTCCTCGACGGATTCCCGGCGGATGACGATGCTGTCATCCCGGTCGAGCTTCACCGCGCCGGGCATATCCATGACGCGGAGTCCCGGGTTGTCGGCCTTCACGGCCTCGATGATGGGACGGGCCTCGTCGGTGTTCTGAAAGGTAATCGAAGCGATCTGAACCATGGGTCGTCTCTCCTTTTCGCCGCCCTAGAGGGCCAGCCCAAGCTTGGCGAAGCGGGCGGAGAGCTCGGCTTCGATGGAGGAAACCGCGGAGGCGTCACCCACCACATGCGCGCAGAGCGGCTTGACCGCGTCGACGGCCCGGGACAGCCAGCCCTTGGCCCAGCCGGAAATCAAGGCCCGGTTGGCGTCGCTTTCCGCCGCGGCGGTCTTGATCACCGCGTCCACCCAGCGGGTCTGCTCCGCCCGCCATTCGACCATGAACTCGGTCATCATGGAGATCGGCGCGCCCCCCTTGGTCTGGCCCGCGGAATCCATGATGTCGAAGGCGAAGGCATGGGTGACCGCGTCGATGACCAGAGCCTGGGCGACGTACTGCTCGAACCAGTCCTTCACCACCAGGGTGTCCTCGACCATGTGGCGCATGTCCTGCCAATGGGGGGCATCCATCCAAGCGGTCTTGGCCGTATCCAGGCTCTCCCCGGAATTGCCATCCAGGGCCAAGCCGATCCGGCTGATGATCTGGGCCATGCCCAGGTGGTCCATCGCGGCGAACTGAGAGGGCGCGGTCACCGCGGTGCCATAGCCCCGGTCGCAGATGTTGGTCATGTTCATGTTGGCGCCCCAGGCCACATGGCGCATGGGCAACAACGTATCGATGATCTTTTCACGCCAATCGGCATCCAGGCCATCGAGCATCGCCCGTTTCTCGACGAAGGAGAAAGTCCGCTCCACCGCCTGCTGCATGTTGGCCCGGGCGATGTTGTAGGTGGCATAGTAGTACTGGCGGGGATCCTTCAGGTCGTACCAGTCTTTCATGACCACCGCCGTCTTGCGGGTGTCATAGACCCAGTATTCGGGCTCCCAAAGGGGCTTGTAGTGGAAGTTGTCGGTGGCCTGGAGGTCCAGGGTTCCTTCCTCGTAGCGCGAAGCCGGAACGTCGGCCCCCTTGCGCCGGGCGATATGCCCGAAGGTGTGCCGCCGTGGTTCCAGCGACATCGTCCTCAATTCAACGGTCACGTTTGATCTCCCTGTCAATGTTCGGCCGAATTGTTTCGACCTCATTTTTTATGGGGCCCCCGACTGGTTGTTCAGTGGTGGGCCTCGGCGGGATTGGCCTTAGGCCGTCCCCAAAATTCCCTGGTCTGTGATGGGGGTCAGGACCGGCTTCCGGCCTCCCATTCCTTCGGAGATTTGTAGAGGCCAGGACGCCCCAGCAAGCGGGCGGCCTCTCCGTCCTCGATGATCAACTCCGCGCCCTGGGCGGCTCGGAACTCCTCGAACGCCGCCACGGGCAGGACGAGTTCCACCGACAGATCCCGATCAACGGAAAATTCAAACTCAATGAAGCGCCCCAAGCGCGTGCCGAGGATCCGGACCAGGGGCGGATGCGCGCCGGGAACAAACCCACTGGCAACGCCATTCGCCGCGGAATTCGGGGAATTGCTGGGTGCCACCATCACAGGGTCCTCACCTTAGGGTTGATCGAACCCCATCACGACGGGGCAATCGGATATCACCTGGACCTAACGAAATCATCACACGAGTTCCGCTGTCAAATAAAATCTCGAGATTTTTGATTTTTGCATATCTTTTGCGCCGCACCATGTATCGCACGCAATATCCTTCTCCATGGAAAACACCAGAGAAGGATGCTAGAAGATTGTTTTTGGGCATGGTCCAGAATTAGGTGAACAAAGAAGCGCCATCTGGACCGATATCAGAGGCTTATTCAGTCGATGCGGGAAACCGTCACACCAGCGCTGGGGGCCGACTCGGAGGATCCGAGGCGGGGAGCGCGAACCTTGGTGGAATTCGCCTACGAGGCGATGCGCCAGGACATTCTGCGGGGGGCTCTGATCCCTGGCGAACGCCTCCGGGTCGAGGCGTTGAAGGACACCTATAAGGTCGGCGCGAGCACCCTGCGCGAAGCCTTGACCCTCTTGGTGGGCGAAGCCCTGGTGACAGCGGAGGGTCAGCGGGGCTTCCGTGTGGCTCCCATATCCCTGAAGGACTTCGAGGACGCGACCCGGGTTCGCAAGCTGATAGAGCTGGAGGCCCTGCGGGAATCCATCACAAACGGCGACGATGATTGGGAAGCCGGGGTCGTCGCCAGTTTCCACCGCCTGTCGAAGGTGGAGGAACAGTTCAAATCCCAGGACCGGGCCACCCTGTCCGGAGAGTGGGAGGAGCGCAACCGCGCCTTCCACGCCGCGCTGATCGCCGCCACCCATTCCCGGTGGCTCAACCATTTCATTGATATCCTGTATCAGCAGTCCGAACGCTACCGGCGCATCGCCCTGGCGGGCCGTGCGGTCAACCGGGATGTGCACAACGAGCACATGGCCATCAAGGAAGCGGCCCTAAACCGGGACTCCGATGAAGCCTGCCGTCTGTCGGAGTTGCACATCGACCGGACTTTTGAAGCCCTGTCCAAGATGTTCCAGGCCCAACAGGGGGAATAGCGGCGCCTCAGACCGCCCCAGCCCTGGCCCTTCCCCCGGCCTCGTCCAGGATCTTGCGGTAGCGGTAAGCCAACTGGGGGCGGGTCATGCCCAGGTGGCGAGCCGCCTCCGACAAATTCCCACCCGCCCGGGCCACGGCGGCGCGGATCATCCGTGCCTCGATCACGTGTAGGGGGATTTCCCGATCAACGGCCTCGGCCACCAGGCGGTCATCCGGATCCTCTCCCTCGGCCCCGAACGCTCTTCCCCCATCCACCAACCCCTCTTCGGTCGGAGAAGCCGGGCGTCCGTCCGGCCCCAGGGCCAGGATCCGCCCTTCGGGTTCCTCCCCCTCCTCGAACAGATGACACAGGTCGATTGGCCCCCCGTCGGGCACCAGAATGGCGGCCCGTTCGATCCGATTTTCCAACTCCCGGATATTGCCTGGAAAGGGGTGGAGGAACAGGGCATCCACGGCCCGGGACGTCAGCCCGACCAAGGGCTTTCCCAAGACCTTCGCGTATTTTTCCAGGAAATGCTCGACCAGGGGGGGGATATCCTCCCGCCGGTCCCGCAAGGGGGGGATCCGGATGGGAAAGGGGCTCAAACGATACCATAGGTCCTCTCGGAACCCCCCGTCCCGGGCGGCCCGCTTCAAATCGATGTTGGTCGCGGCGATCACCCGCACATCCACGGTCCGGGCCCGCACGTCCCCCACCCGCTCGACTTCCCCTTCCTGAAGAGCCCGCAGCAACTTTCCCTGCGCGCCAAGGCCCAGGGTTCCCACCTCGTCCAGGAACAGGGTCCCGCCATCGGCCCGCTCGAACCGCCCCGGGCGGGAGACATTGGCCCCGGTGAAGGCCCCCTTCTCCACGCCGAACAGCTCGGCCTCGATCAGGTTTTCAGGGATAGCCGCGCAATTGACGGCCACGAAGGGACGGCCGGCCCGGCGCGAGGCGCGGTGCAAAGCCTGGGCGAAGACTTCCTTGCCCACACCGGTCTCCCCCAGGAACAACACCGTGGTATCGGCGACCGCGACCTTGGTCAGCAGGTCCAGGGCCAGGGTGAAGGCCGCGGACCGCCCCACCAGGCCGTTGAGGCCGATGGCGTCCGGACGCCTGGGATGGAGCTCATCCCGCCCCCCCACGACCCCCGCCACGCCAGGACCGGAAAGCCCCCCCACCGCCCGACAGAGGGGTGCCCCCATGGCCCGACAGGCGACCTCTCGGAAAGCCATGCGTCGCCCCACCAGGACGCCGAGAAAGCCAGACAGATAGCCCCCTTGCAACCAGCAAGCTGGATCGGAGGACAGGCCATATGTACCGACTTGGGCATCGACTTCCAGGGAGTCCATCCAACTCACCGTGACACGGGGGCTTTCCCCCGGTCCCTTGAAGTCCAGGGATTCCAAGCGGGGACGAAAGATCCCCCAGGAGGCGACCCGGGCGAACCCCGCGGTGCAGGCGTCCTCCAGGCGGCCAGCCCGCAGCACCGGGTCCAACGTCAAGGCCTCCCGCCGTCCCCAACTTTCGCCAAGGCCATGGAACAGCTCCCGGGTCCCGTCCTCTCCCAGGGCCGCGACCAGAAGCGCTCGCATCTCTCCGACCAAGGCCCCGGAAACCACCCCCATGCGGACTCCATCCAGACGGATTGTCCCATCGTCGGGAAAGAAGCGCAGGCGGTCAAACGATTCCACTCCAACCGCCGGATGACGGACAGCTCCGGATATCCCGGTCCCGGCCAGGAGGGCGGAATCGGCCCCTGGTCGCTCGGTAACTCCCGACATGTGTTCACCTTGTCCCGTTCCGCGGCGGCCCCTTCGTGGGACTTTTCCAACCGCGGTCTCCCTATCCACATCGGCCTCCCCTTCTTTGGAGGAGACGCGTTCGTTCATGGAACATCCTTACAAGGGTGAAAAATCGGCACAAGAGTAAAATATCGAGAATATCACTATTGCCTCAAGCGACATGTTTTCCCACGACTTTCCGAAAAAATAGTGAGCTATGTGAATACCCTTGGTTCACCATATCGTCGAACCTTTGCCCTGACTCGGCCGCGGAAATTGATGTTTCCATGAAATTGCGGCGACAAATCCGGCTCGAACATACGAGTCTGATATTCAGAAGAATTTTAAAAATCTCGATATTTCATAGCCTCTCTGATTTTTCCCCCGCCAGTCGGGAAACTGGCACGAATGTTGATACAGAGTGTCGCAGTGGCGCATGAAGACGACCACGGCGAAAGGGAGGTCACGGGGGGGAACCGGTGGCGGGGGACCGGAGGGCGCGCACGCGCTCACGATCCGCCGAAACGGGAACCAGTTCTTCCTACTGGACGGGCACACCGAAACAAGGCGATCCGTACCGGGTCCGCCTCGGCCGACCGGACTTCCCTGGGCATTTTGTAATTCTAGGGAGGGAAAATCCTTGCGGTATCATTTCAATCTTATTGGCGCGGCCGCCCTCGGCGGATTGGTTGCCCTTGGCGCGTCCCAAGCCTTGGCGAAGGAAGGGGGCGATCAATATCCCCAAGGGGGCGAGGGTTTCATGGCCGGAGCCGTGCCCCCGCCCGGGTTTTACTTCCTGGGTTATGGCATCGACTACCGAGGTGATCTGGTTGGAAATAATGGGGACAAGGTGGCCTTGCCCGGGGGCTCCTCGGTTTCCATCCGCGCCGACGCCGTGGCCGCGCGCGCCCTCTATGTCAGTGACTTCCAAGTCCTGGGGGGCAACTGGGGCGCCCATCTGATCGTGCCGCTCTTCGATGTCCGAGTGGAGGCGGGCAGCGCCTCGCAGCGCAAGACCGGACTGGGCGACATCACCTTCAACCCGGCCATTATGTCCTGGCACTGGAAGGACTGGCACCTGGCCACCGGCCTGGACATCACCGCCCCGTCGGGCCGCTACGACGCCGGGGATCTGGCCAATATCGGCGCCAATTACTGGAGCTTCGAACCCCTGGCCGCGGTCACCTATCGGAACGAGGATGGCTGGGAAGCCTCGACCAAGCTGATGTACAACATCAAGACCGAGAACACGGCCACCAACTACCAGTCCGGCGACGAGTTCCACATGGACTATGCCCTGGTGAAAAACTTCGAGGACTGGTCCATCGGCATGGGCGGCTACTTCGTCCACCAGATCCAGCGAGACGAGGTCAACGGGGTCGAGGTCGCCGACAGCATCCGACGGACCTTCGCCATCGGTCCGCAGATCCAGTACCGCTATCAGAACATGGCCTTCTCGGCGAAATGGCAGAACGAGGTCTATAGCCGCAACACCTTCGATGGCAACCGCTTCAATCTGAAGTTCATCTACGCCTTCTGATCAGGATGACCCCCCCGATCAAAAGGGCCACCGGATCGGCGCGTCCGTCTCCCCTTTCGAAACGCGCAGGTCCGGCCTTGGCGTGACCCCGCCCCTCCCATCCGACTGGCTCCTTGGGCGGCGAGGGGGACACGCCTGATGAAAATCCCCCTCCGACAGCCTGGGCCGGAGGGGGATTTTTTGTCCGATCAAGAATGAAATGGCGGTGTCGCGGGTCGTTACTCTGTCCGCTCCAGCACCGCGACGAAAAAGCCATCGGTGCCATGGCGGGCGGGGGACAGGCGCAGCCAGGGCTTTTCAGGATCGCCCGGATAGGCGCCGACACCCAGGTCGGGCCAAAGATCCGCCACCGGCAAGGCCCGATAATCGGCCCGGCGGGACAGAAGAGCCTCCACCTGACCCTCGTTTTCCTCGGGCAGAAGGGCGCAGGTGGCATAGATCAACCGTCCGCCCGGCTTGGTCAAACCAGCCGCCCGGTCGAGGATCCCGGCCTGTTCGGCCAGCAGGGACTGAATGGCTTCCGGCGTCAGCTTCCACCGGGCGTCGGGATTCCGCCGCCAGGTGCCCGTCCCGGAACAGGGGGCATCCACCAAAACCCGGTCGAAGGTGCCCCGGCGGCGCTTTAGCCATTTGTTCGCATCAGGCCCCAGGGGTTTGCGGGTGACGTTATGCACGTCGGCGCGGCGCAGGCGGGTCTGAGCCCGGTCCAAGCGGCCTTCGTTCACGTCCGCGGCGACCAACCCCCCCTTGTTCTCCATGGCCGCGGCCAGGGCCAGGGTCTTGCCCCCTGCGCCCGCGCAGAGATCGAGAACGGCCATGCCCGGTTCCACGCCACAAAGGAGCGCGATGAGCTGGCTGCCCTCGTCCTGGACTTCCACCAAACCATCCCGGAACGTCTTGGTGGCGGCGATGTTGGGCCGTCCCTCCAGGCGTAGGGACCAGGGCGACAAGGTCCCTGGGGTGGCATCGACCCCCTCCTCGGCCAGGGCGGCCAGGGCCGCCTCCCGATCCCCCTTCAGGGTGTTCACCCGCAGATCCAGGGGGGCTTCCTCCAGCAGGGCGGTCAGTTCGGCGTCCAGTCCCTCGCCGAAGACCGGTTCCAGCCGGGGCAACAGCCAGTCGGGCGTCTCGAGCCTGATCTCCCGGGGCATCTCCCGGTATTCCAGGGGCTTGCCCGCGAGCAGATCGATCAACCCCTGTTCCTGGACGGTGAGGGGTTGGGGGGCATGGGGCATGCGGGTTTCGAACAGGGGTCGCAGGTCCTGGGCGGATCGGCCCTCGCCGATCAGCAGATGGGCGATCATCAGGGTCCGGGCCGAGGGCTTGCCCCCGAACCGCTCCACCATCCAGGTGAGCCGCGCCCTGGAGCGGAGGGCGGCCCAAAGGCGGTCGGTCACGGACTTGCGGTCCTTGGACCCCATGTACCGCCGGGCGCGGGTATAGGCGCTGACCACCCCGTCGGCGGGGCGATCCGTGGCATTGATCTCCACCATCAAATCGATGGCGGCTTGCAGGCGTGCCGCGGGAATCATGGATGCTGTCCGCTCAAAGGAGGAAAAGAGGTCCGGAAGGGAAAACCGCCCCTCACATGCCGCCGCGGTAGTTGGGGGCTTCCTTGGTGATGGTCACGTCGTGGACGTGGCTTTCGCGCCAACCCGACGCGGTGATGCGGCGAAACTTGGCGTTCTTGCGCATCTCGGCGATGGTCCCGTTGCCCGTGTACCCCATGGCCGCCCTCAATCCCCCAATGAGCTGGTGGATGATGGTGCCGGCGGCGCCCTTATAGGGCACCTGACCTTCGATGCCTTCGGGCACCAGTTTCAGGTTGTCGGTGACCTCGGCCTGGAAGTAGCGGTCGGCGGAGCCGCGCGCCATGGCGCCCAGAGAGCCCATGCCCCGATAGGATTTGTAGCTGCGGCCCTGATACAAGAAGACCTCGCCCGGAGCTTCCGTGGTCCCGGCCAGAAGGCTCCCGACCATGACCGTCTCGGCTCCTCCGGCGATGGCCTTGGCGAAATCGCCGGAGTATTTGATGCCCCCGTCGGCGATCACCGGCACGCCAGAGGCTCCGGCGGCCTTGCCCACTTCGGTGACCGCCGAGAACTGGGGCACACCCACGCCAGCCACGATGCGGGTGGTGCAGATGGAGCCGGGACCGATGCCCACCTTGACGGCGTCGGCGCCCGCCTCGATCAGGGCCAGAGCGCCCTCGGGCGTGGCGACATTCCCGGCGATCACCTGGGCCTGATTGGAGATCCGCTTCACCGTGGCCACGGCCTCGATGACACCACGGGAATGGCCGTGGGCGGTGTCGATCACCACCACGTCCACGCCCGCCTCGAGCAGGGCCTCCGCCCGGGCCAGCCCATCGGGGCCAACGCCGGTCGCCGCGGCCACCCGCAGGCGGCCCCGCTCGTCCTTGCAGGCGTTGGGATAGGTCTGGGCCTTCTCGATATCCTTCACCGTCACCAGACCGATACAGCGATAGGCGTCGTCCACCACCAGCAGCTTCTCGATCCGATTGCCGTGCAGCAATCTGCGGGCCTCGCCCTGCCCGACGCCCTCGCCCACGGTGATCAGGTTTTCCTTAGTCATGAAGTCGCGCACCGGCTGAGTGGTGTTCTCGGCGAAGCGCACATCCCGGTTGGTCAGGATGCCCACCAGCTTGCCGGAACCGCCCTCGGTGACGGGAATGCCGCTGATCTTGTGGCGGGCCATCAGGCCCAGGGCTTCGGCCAGGGGCGCGTCGGGCTCGATGGTCACCGGATTGACCACCATGCCCGATTCATAGCGCTTCACCTTGCGCACCTCCTCGGCCTGGGCGGCGATGTCCAGGTTCTTGTGAATGACGCCAATGCCACCGCATTGGGCCATGACAATGGCCATTTCGCTTTCCGTGACCGTATCCATGGCCGAGGAGACCAGCGGAATCCCCAAGGTTATCGTCTTTGTCAGCCGGGTGCGGGTGTCCACCTGCGCGGGGAGCACATCGGACGCGGCGGGGACAAGCAGCACGTCGTCGAAGGTCAAGGCCTCGGGAAATTCCATGGGGGGCTCCTCTAGAGCGGCGGGCCAAAAAGTCTAAACACGTCTTTCGGCCCGGCGGCACGCACGTTTCCAACGTGATGCACCGCGCAACCTATTGATCCTTGGGAGCGCGACATCTTACACACAAGATGGTGCCTCGCAAGAAAAGTTCTCCACGGGTCACTCCCCTGGGATAAACTCCTTGCGAACGCTTGCTTTTAGCGATCCTCGGGACGGCCCTTGAAGCCCTGTGCGATCACATAGACCTCGGGCGACTCCTGGCGGCTGGCGGGGGGTTTGGCGTGTTTGACGGTCTCGCAAAGAGCCTTCATGCGATTGAGCAACTCCCCTTCCGTACCACCCTGGAACACCTTGCAGCAGAAGGCACCGCCCGGGGCCAGCACCTCCTCGGCGAAGTCCCAGGCGGCCTCGGCCAAACCCATGACCCGCATATGGTCCGTCTTACGGTGACCCGTCGTGGGCGCGGCCATGTCCGACAGCACCAGGTCGCAGGGCCCATCCAGGGCTTCCTTCAACAGGTCCGGCGCGTCGTCGGCCATGAAATCGTGGGTCATGCAGGTGGCCCCGGCCACGCCCTCCCACTCAAGAATGTCGATGCCGACCACCTTGCCACCCCCGTCCTTCAGGGCCTTGCACCTTTCGACGGCCACCTGGGTCCAGCCCCCGGGGGCGGCCCCCAGGTCGACGACCCGGCATCCCGGGCTCAACAGGTGGAAGCGATCATCCAGCTCCATCAGTTTGAAGGCCGCGCGAGAGCGAAATCCCCGCCGCTTGGCTTCCAGCACGTAGGGATCGTTCAACTGGCGTTGCAGCCAGCGGGTGGAGGAGTTTTTCCGTCCCCGGGCCGTCTTCACCTTGACGAACAAATCCCGGGCTCCCGAGGGGGCTCGACCGTTGGCCCGATTCCCGGCGCCCTTTCCGCTACTCATGGTCTCATTAACTTTCCAGCAAAATGATCTCGGATCCGATGGATCCAGGGTGCTTACACGGCCGAAACCGCGTCCGCGCCCGTTCCAACGTCGGTGCCTTTCCCCTCCGCCCTCGCGCCCATCATATCCGCGAGCAACCCCTCGCGGATACCCCGATCGGCGACCCGCAGGTCGGGAACGGACCAAGTGTCGAGAATGGCTTGCAAAATAGCGCACCCCGCCAGAACCAAATCGGCCCGTTCCCGTCCGATACAGGGGTGGGCCACCCGATCCGCGGGACTCATGCCCAGCAGACGCGCGCCCACGTCCTTGATCTGACGGACCGACAATCCCAGACCATCCACCCGGTTCCGGTCATACCGCCCAAGCCCCAGAGCCACCGCGCCCACGGTTGTGACCGTGCCACTGGTGCCAAGCAGGGAGAGGTCTTCCCGCAAGGCATGTCCGGCCACGCCATTGGCGACATCGAAAGGACGCAGACGGTCCCGCACATGCTCCACGATATCGTCGTGCAGACGGGGAGACAGATGGCCGCCGCCGACGGCCTCGGACAGGGTGACGACACCCAGGGGAAGGCTTTCGACGGCCAGGATCGCGCCGGGTCGGGGGCCGTCGGGAGTATCGCGGACCTCCACCAGGGTCAATTCCGTACTGCCTCCGCCGATATCGAAGACCAGGGTCAGCGGGCGGACCCCCTCCAACAAGGGCGCGCATCCCGCCAGGGCCAGTCGCGCTTCCTCTTCCGCTGGAATGACTTCCAGCGCCAGCCCGGTTTCCCGTTGGGCCCGCTCGATGAATTCGGCCACGTTCTCGGCTGCCCGGCAGGCCGCGGTGGCCACGCACCGGGCCTGGGCGACCCCATGGCGTTCCATCCGCGTCGCGCAAATGGCCAAGGCGGCGATGGTCCGATCCATGGCGACCCGGGACAGCCGCCCCGAGGCCCGCACCCCTTCCCCCAGACGGGTGATCCGCGAGAAGGAATCGACCACCCTGAACCCCGTCTCCTGGGGTTGGGCGATGAGCAGTCGGCAATTGTTGGTCCCCAGGTCCAGGGCCGCGCACAACCGACGCGTCCCGTCCTCCCTATCGCCAGCCCTCCAATCAACGGCCCTCCGGCGTTCCACCCTGGGGGGTGGCGCCGGTGGCGGCGTCGCATCGCCGGTCAAGGATGGAAGAATGGACGTGGGGAACACCTTGGGGCCTCTGATCGGGGTGCCGGGAAACCATGGCGAAACCGTGACAGGCAAGTTTATGCGAGGCGAGGGGGAGGCGCAAAGCCTCCTTTTGAAAGAGGGCCGTGAAGGTCGGTCTTGGTCATGATTTTTTTCTAGCCAAGGCCGGACTCCCATGTTAGATACGCCACCCTCTTCGGAAGCGTTGACGACACCGAAGCCCTGATGGGGAATAGTTTAACGGTAGAACAGCGGACTCTGACTCCGTCAGTCGTGGTTCGAATCCACGTTCCCCAGCCAAACCAACAAAAACGCCCTCGGATTATGGTCCGGGGGCGTTTTTTCGCGCTCAAACGCGTCGGGATACCGTAAAGTCGGCATACTCGGGATGCTGTCCATATAGATTCGCACGCACCAAGACCCCGGAGACGGGGCCCAGGTGAGTCGGACCATCAATTGCCTGAACCAGGGTGCCTGAACCAGGGTGCCTGAACCCGGGGATGCCTGGTCCAAGTGGACAGGTCTGGTCAGTCCTTGAAAGCCCGGTGACAGGCCTTGCAGCTCGGCTCCAGAGCATCGAAGGCGGCGGCCGCCTTGGACTGCTCGCCGGAGAAGGCGGCCAGGACCTTGGCCTTGGTCTCGGTGTCCTTGGCCAGACCTTCGAACCGGCTCCATTCGCTCCAGATCTCCGGTAGGGCGTCGGACTCTCCATCCGTCGACCCCTCGGGGAACATCTTGGTCAGGGCTTCTCCGGTACCGGCGGCGATGGCTTCCGCGGCCTTCTTCACCTCGTCCGCGTCGTAGGTCATGACACCATTCACCATGGGACCGGCGATCTTCATGGCCGTCTTCATGGCCTTCATGCTTTCAATCCGCTCCTTCACGACACCCTCGGCCCCCGCTTGGGCCATGGCGCCGGAGGTACCCAAAAGGGCGATGCCGCCAACCAAGGCAAGGGCGGCGATGGACGGAAGGGTCAAAATACGCATGACAAGGAGTCTCCAGTGTCTCGATGGATGAGGAAAATCTCATGAAGGATGAAAGGGAATTACGGTCCAAATGGGACGAAAGGGAGGCAAGGCCATCCAGATCGAAACAGAATGTCGCTCAAAACTCTTACAAGTCGAAAACCTGCCCGGTTTCGACCCAGCCCAGAAACCCATCGGCCCGGCAATCGGGTTTGGGGCCTGATTGGTAGTGGTACAACCACATGCGCCCCCGTAGCCCCGCGGGCAGGGTCAGCAGATCCCCGTAATGGGTATGGGCATTGGACCGGTACTCCGTGGTCTCACAGTCCTGGAAGATGATATCCGCCCAGTCGTAATGTCCTTGCAAGGCCACCGGATCAAATCGGGAATCACTGGTAAAATAGGCCTTCAACCGGGGACCGGGAATGCGAAGACCAAAGGAGGTCATGGTCGATCCGTCCTCGGCCCGCAAATGTTGCGTCGGCGCCAGGGACAGGTTCAATCCCCGCCAGGAAAAGGGGATGCCTGGATCCAGGGCCTTCACCTCGAAGAAATCCGTCAGATCACCCTTGCCGTGATCCAGGACCTCCATGGCCGCCCGCAGGCAGTTCTCCCAAAGGGGACCTTCCAGACAGGCCGGGATGAACAGGCGCGGTCGGGTTAGGGTGGAATCGAAGTAGGTGGTGAATCCCAACCACTCCAAACCACCCACATGGTCCCCATGGAGATGGCTGATAAAGACGGCCTCCAGATCCCGCTGGCTCAGCCCCTGGGCGGCCAGGGACCGCCGGGCGTCGCCACCGCAGTCGATGAGCAAACGGGCCAATCCCCCCTCGACCGTCCCATTGGGAACCTCAAGGAGCATGTTGCTTTGAAAGCAGTCGGGTTCGGTCACGAAAGCCGACCCCGCACCGAGAAACCTAAGACACGCCACCCCGGCCCTTCCCCCTCGCACCATTTCCTCTCCGCACGACAGTCCGCATATGGGCCTCCGGCCTGAAACCGCAAGCACACACCAGACGATAATACCACACCCCGGACTTAACTCTGGATGACAGGGGACCTGTCTCCCCATGTCGCGAGTTTTCGCGATCTTCCTACAGGGCACCAGCGCTTTCAAAAGAGTCCTCGGCCGATGCACGAGGCTTTTGTTTAGGCATCACCTTTCCAAACTCCGGTTGAAGCCTTCGTTTGGGTCGATGCACGAGGTCACCCTCTAGGCGGCGATCGTTTCAATCGCTTGCTGAACCCGCCAAGTGGCCGTTTCCAGGCTGTTGTGCCGTTGGGCCCGCCAGGCGGCCTCCCGGCCCATGGCATGCCGCAATCCCGGGTTCAGCAGTAGGAAGGCCACGGCCTCGGCCATGGCGTCGTAATCCCGGGCCGGCGTGATCAGACCCGTCTTCTCGTCGTGGATCACCGTCGCGGCGCCGGACCGCCCGGCGACCACGGGCAGTCCCGCGGCCTGGGCTTCCAGCAGGGCCATGCCGAAGGATTCGTTCAACGCGGGCCAGACCATCAAGTCGCAGGCCGCGTAAAGGGGAGTCAGCAAGGCCGCGTCCAGTTCCCCCAGGAACAAGGGCGAGAGGGGGGCCAGAGCCTCCTCCACCGCCGGGCGGGCAGGGCCATCTCCGGCGACGATGAGTTGGAAGGAGCGCCCAGGCACATGGCGCAGAGCCCGGGCCAAGAGACGGTAGGAGGTCTCCTTGTGACCCGGTCGCATCATGGCCACGGTCAACAGCCAGGGCCGCCCGGAATCCAGGCCATGGGCCTCGGTCATGGCCGCGCGCACGGCGTCCGCGTCCACCATGGCGAAGGGTGACGTGTCCAGGAAAGGTTCCAGGATCTGGATCTTGCTCCGGTTTCCGGCGGCCTTGGCCACCGGGTCCACCTCGCCCCCGTTCAGTTGGAGGATCCGATCCGCGCGGCGGAGACCATCGGCCATGCGTCGCGCTCCCAGGGTCCAGGGACCCCCATCCTGGAAGGGATCGTATCCTGTCTGGGCGACCAGATAGGGAATGTCCAGGGCGTCGGCCACCACCGGCCCAACCCAATCCGGCGCCCGGTGGGAGGGCGCGCAGGTGAACCACAGCTTGGGTCGCGTCTCCACGGGGCGGGCACAAAGACGCCGAAGGACGCGCTGGGTTTCCCGAGCGCCCAGTCCGGCCAGACGTTCCTGCCGTTGGGTGTCCCCCGCGCGATCAAGGGAGCGAAACCGGGAGGCCAACTCCACCGGGTATTCCGCCCTGTCGAGGATTTCCATGAGGAGGCGCGAGAGGAGGCGATCACCGGAGGGAACGGGGTCGTCCGGGGCCTTTTGCGGCGCGTAGAAAGCAATGGTCATAGGCTGGTGATCCCCACCTGACGTCTATCAACGTCCATGATGGAGGCGAGCCCTATCGCGGCGCAACAGGTTTCCCGCGCCACCACTTGCCCACCGTGGGACGCCGGGCCATAGTCACGGTCCTAATTTGGTTCGAGGTCAGAGGGTCACATGTGCGGAATCACGGGATATTGGGCGCGACGGGGAGACGGCCTGGACAAGGCCGCCATGACCACCCGGGTCCTGGACATGGCGGACGCCATCGGTCATCGCGGTCCCGATGGAGCTGGCGCCTGGGCCGATCCGACCGTGGGCGTGGCCCTGGGACACCGCCGCCTGTCCATCATCGACCTATCCACCAATGGCGACCAACCCATGGTCTCCAGAAGTGGCCGCTTCGCCCTGGTCTATAACGGCGAGATCTACAACGCCGCCGAGATCCGGTCCGAGCTGGAGGCCCATGGCCTGTCCTTCCGGGGCCATTCGGACACGGAAATCCTTCTGGAGGCTTGCGCCCTATGGGGCGTGGCGGCGACCCTGCCCAAGTTGATCGGCATGTTCGCCTTCGCTCTCTGGGATGGGGTGGAGCGGCGGATGACCCTGGCCCGGGACCGACTGGGCATCAAACCCCTTTACTGGGGGGATTTCGATGGAACCCTACTCTTTGGATCCCAACCCAAGGCCCTTTTCCCCCATCCCAATTGGCGGGGGTCCATCGACCGTGACGCCCTGGCGGCCATGCTGCGCCTGTCCTGCGTCCCCTCCCCCCGGTCCATCTACAAAGGTTTGGAACAGCTCGCGCCGGGCACCTTCGTCACCATTGGCCAGGACGGCGCCCGCCACCGGGAGGTTTTTTGGTCCCTGGAGGCGGTTGCCGCGACGGGGGTCTCCGCCCGCGCCGCGCCCCTGTCCGACGCCGAAGCCACCGACCGGTTGGAGGCCTTGCTCACCGACGCGGTCGAGCGGCGGTTGATCTCCGACGTGCCGCTCGGCGCCTTCCTGTCGGGCGGGGTGGACAGTTCCACCGTTGTCGCGCTGATGGGCAAGGTGGCCAAGGGATCGGTCAAGACCTTCTCCATCGGCTTCGACGAGGCGGGCTGGGATGAAAGCGCCCATGCCCAGGCCGTGGCCGACCACCTGGGCACGGACCACCATGCCCTGACCGTCTCCTCGGAGGACGCCCGGGCCCTCATCCCCGACCTGCCCCTTTGGTACGACGAGCCCTTCGCCGATTCCTCCCAGATCCCCACCCTCCTGGTCAGCCGACTGGCCCGGGGCGAGGTCACCGTCAGCCTGTCCGGGGATGGCGGCGATGAACTGTTCGCGGGCTACAACCGCCATTTCCTCGGGCAACGGCTCTGGTCCCTGTCGGAGCGGATTCCGAGTCCCCTGCGCCAACTCGCCGCGGCCGGGCTGTCGGCCCCGCCCCCAGCCCTTTGGAACGGCCTCGCCCAGTTGCTCCCCCCGGGCAAACGCCCCCCGCAGCCCGCCGACAAGGTCGCCAAGGTGGCCCGCCTGTTGCGCGCCGAAACGCCGGAGGCCCTCTATCGGGATCTGGTGGGCGCCCTGCCTTCCTCGGAGGTTCCCGTGGTCGGAGGGGGATCGCGCGCGGCGGAGGACCGGTGGTACGCCGCCCGGGCCGAGGGCGTGGACGGCTTCGTCGACCGCATGCGTCTGCTTGATGCCCTGGGCTACCTGCCCGATGACATCCTCGCCAAGGTGGACCGGGCCTCCATGGCCGTGGGGCTGGAAGCCCGCGTCCCGATCCTCGACCACCGGGTGGTGGAATTCGCCTGGAGCCTCCCCGAACACCAGTTGATGCGCGCGGGTCAGGGCAAATGGCTGCTCCGCCAAGTCCTCTATCGCCATGTGCCCAAGGCCCTGATCGAGCGACCGAAGATGGGCTTTGGCGTGCCCGTTGGCGCTTGGCTGCGGGGTCCCCTGAAGGACTGGGTGGAGGACCTGTTGGATCCCGTGGACATGACCGCCCAGGGGCTCATCGACCCCACCCCCGTCCGCGTCTGGTGGGCGGACCACCTGAGCGGCCGCCGGGATTGGCGCGACCGCCTATGGCCGATTCTCATGGCGCTGGCCTGGCACCGCCATTGGCGGGAAACGGACGCCTTTCGCGGGATCTGACCCCTCACGCGCCCCCAGGCCGGGATCGACGGGGATCTCCCGTTCCGGCAGGGTGAAAATGGCCGTGCTCTTGGCCCGGCCGCGCACGGTAACCTCGCCCATGGGATCGCAGAGACTCAACAACCCGGCGGCCTCCGCCGTGGCCCGGGTCAGCAACAGATAGGTGTCCAGGTCCTTGTTCAGGGCCTCCAGCCGGGCGGCGACGTTGACCTCGTCCCCATGGGCCGTTTGAATCAGCCGGTCCTTGGACCCCACCGTGCCCAGGGTCATGGAACCGGTATTCACCCCACACCGCGTCATGACCGTCGTCCCATCCCGGCACAGGGGGCGGACACCATTGGTCGCGCGGATTTCCACCGCGGTGGCCAAAGCCCGGGCGGCGTGATCGGGTCCATCGAAGATCACCATCATCGCGTCTCCGACGAACATGGCGATAGAACCGCCATGGCGATCACAAATCTCGCCCATCACCGCGAAATAGCCGTTCAGGATCTCCAGAAGGTGGGTCGGCGTGACCCGCTCCGACAGGGTGGAGTAGCCCTCTATATCCGTGAACAGGATACTGGCGACCCGCTCCACGGCGTCGCCCGGCCGAAACGTCGCTTCCGAGGATCGGACCCGGTGGAGGATATCGGCGGAGACGAACCGGGAAAGTTCTCGAACCGCCGCGCCCTCGGCCACCGCCCGTTCCATGGCGCGTCGGGATCGCGCCTGGGCAAGCACCAGAAGGGCCGTGACCACCAGGATGGACACGATTTTATCGACCTCGGCTCCGATCAGGATGGTGTTGGAGGTCATGTAGTGGATGTAGTCGTGGGTCACCCTGTCACCGCCGATGGCCATGTTGCCATAGCCCAGCGCGTAGACCAGCAGCCCCCCCCATCCCGCGGCGGCGGTCAGCCCGGCGACGGCGACATAGATGGGTTGGAAACGGAGCGTGCGCAGGGCGATGAAGATGAAAACATACAGCAGCGTGGGCGCCTTCAGGTAGAAGGGCGCCGACTGGCCATATTGAATATGGAAGGACCAGATCAACCCCATCAGCAGGGCCATATCCGCGGCCACGGAGAGAAAAACGAACCAGGCCGGGGGCATGGACCGCCGCACCCAAACGAGACGAAGCAGGGAGAAGAGGGCATGGAGGGACAGAACGATGGGCACCAGGGCGACGGAGTCCTCGGGCGCCGTCTTCGGGGAAATGGCGTAGAACAGGGCGAAGAAGGTCAGAATGGCCAGTTGAACCCAGGCGATCAGCCCCTCACTTTGCCATTGCTGGGCCATGATCGAGGTCCGGACCCGTTCGGGCAGACGGTCCTCTGTCCCGGGACCGAGCAGGAATGTGACGCATCGCCTGACCATGATCTTCGGAATCCTTCGCGAGTTGGACTCCATTTAGAGACCGTTGGAAGAGATGGCCAATCACATTTGGTCGACGAGGGTCCACATCCAACGGCGGGTTCACCGTCCTATTCCCGCAGGACCACCGAGCGCAGAATGGACTCCATCACGGGCCATGGGTCCCCCCGGCCGCAAAGCGCGCCCCGCAGATAGGAGTCCCAAGTGCCCTCCGGCGCCGCCCTGCCAACGCGCAGGGGCGCGAAAAAGGCCACGCAGGACCGGGCCGGACCCTGGGCCTTCAGCACATAGGTCTCGCCAAAGGGCAACTGGTGACGGCCGCTGGTCAGGGCGTCGGGCTGGACACCGGCTTCCCGCGCGAGGGCATCACGGTAAAGGGAGAGGGTCAGGGCGCCCGCATCCGTGTCCTCGGCCATGGACCAGTCCTTGGCGTAGCGCCCATAAAGGACCACGCCCCCATCGAGCAGATGAACGAACAGATAGCGCGCGACCAGGGCCTTGTACCGACGGCCCCGGTCCAGGTCCGATGGAACGGCGATCAACAAACGGGTTTTGTCCACGTCGATCACCTGCATGGGATCCGGCGGCCCCGTCAACCAGGGTTCGGACGGAAGGGGCGCGACGGCCCGTGGCGTTCCGGCGCAGGACGCGAGCAGAAAAAGACAGAAAATCCAGACCGGAAAACGCATCGCCCCCCTCCTCGTGGATCAACCGAGACATTTGAGTCCCTTGGGATAAAACGGGGAAAGCGCCCCAACTCATTCCCATGTCTTGACAGGTTGATCCATCAATCAAAAAACCGAGTGGTTCGAAACAAAGGATTCAAACCACTCGGATATGGAGGTCGACGCGCCCCCACCCTTCACGCGCCACCGGATGCACCATCATCCGTGGGCGAGGAAGGATCCTATTGAAACACCCAACCAATTGAAACACCCAACCAGACTTCGGCCAAAGCCTTGGCTTGGGGAGGATCCCCTATACCAGATAGGCGCCCATGTAGGTGTGGATGCTCTTTTCCATGCGGGTGTTGAAATCGTCCATCAACTGTTCGACCAGGGTGAACCAAGCGGCTTCCCGGTCGTTGACGCTGGCCTCCTCGGGTAAGGTGATGAAGCGCCACACCTTCGCCGAGGCCTGGGCCAGAGTCACCCGCGAATCCGGGTCCACCAGTTCCACCGTGGCTTCCAGATTGGCGTCGTAACGCTCCGCCTGTTCGCTTTTGAAAGCCCCTTCCAGGCCCTTTTGAACCCCGAGCGTCTTCTCCGTCACCGCGGCGTCATGGATGGTCATGAGAACCGTATAGGGTGTCTCCCCGGTGGCCTGAATGCGGTCGAAGGCCCATTGGCGAGCCGCCCGCGCCGGAGAAAGGGGCATTTCATGGTCGACGTTGGGGGCCCGCATGGGGGCCTCGTAGGATTCCATCACATCCACCCGCCCGGCCCGAATCATCAAAGGCGCCAAATGCCCATAGCTCAATTCGGTGAATCGGGGACGGACCTCCGGCTGGGCGCAGCCCCCGGTGATCAGGGTCAATCCGCCCAGGGTCGCCACGCCCAGGGACAGGCCCAGGAAGGATCGGCGGGAGGGATCAGGATGATGGAAACGCATGGGAAACCCCAGAGAAGGTATTTGGAAGCGAAACCAATCGAGCCGGGATCGCGTCCGCGCCGTGTCTCGCTAGGTCTCGGTCTTGTCCGAACCGGACGGACCATTGGTTTGGCCGTCCAGTTCCTCGACCGTCAAAGCATATGTTGCTTTGCAAAATTCGCAAGTCACCTCGACTGATCCGTCCTTGCTTAATTCCAGAACTTCCTCGCGCGGGAATGTGGCGAGAGTACGGATCACCTTCGCCCGGGAGCAACGGCAACCGAAAAAAACGGGGCGGTAGGGAGAGACGCGGACCTCCTCCTGGTGGAAGGGACGGCGCAGCAGATCCTCCGGCGTCAAGGCCGGGTTGACCAATTCCTCGGCGGTCAGACTGTCCATCAGGAGGGTCGCGGTGTTCCAATGCTCGTCCCAATCCTCCCCATCCTTGCCCCCGACCTCGGGCGGCATGCGTTGCAGGACCATGGCCGTCGCCCCCCAGGAAGCGTCGGCGGGGGATCCCTGGGGCGGGGGCATCGCGGCCACCTTCACCAGGGTTGGCAACTGTTCGGATTGCTCGAAATACCTCTGGACGCAATCGGACAGATGGTCCCCCTCAAGGGAGACAATGCCTTGATAGCGCTCCGTATTCGGACCCTGGTCGACGGTGAAGGCCAGATGACCACGGCCCAACAACTCGGGCACGGGGCGCGTGACCGGCCCCTTGGGCAGGGCCTCCTCCCGGAAGCGAGCAACGCCGCGTACCATGCCCGCGCTGGTGACATCGGCCACCAGGGCATGGATGGGGCCATCCCCCCGCGCCTGCAGGGTGAAGACCCCTTCGTATTTCAGGCCCGAGGCGAGAACCAAGCCCAACAACACGACCTCGCCCACCATTTGGGCCACGACGGGTGGGTAGTCATGGGGGCCGACCGTGTCGGCGACCACGCGCCCAGCCCGCGCCAACCGCCCCCGGAACACGCCCGAAGCCAGATGGAACGGCAGGATAAGATTGTCCGTTGGGCCAGGCATGGCGATCATCCCGCATCGGCTAGGGTGAGGAGACCAGGGACCGGAATCCGGGAAGCACAGGCTCCCCAGAAGGTCCGGATCCACGGGTCACGGTCAGTTCAGGCACCAGGCCAGGACACCCTTCTGGGCATGCAGTCGGTTTTCCGCCTCGTCCCAGACCACCGATTGGGGTCCATCGATCACCTCGTCGGTCACTTCCTCGCCGCGGTGAGCAGGCAGGCAATGCATGAACAGGGCCTCGGGCCGGGCCTTGGCCATCAGGGCCGCGTTCACCTGAAAGGGCGCCAGGGCTTCCTTGCGAGAGGTATCCTCGCACCCCATGGACAGCCACGTGTCGGTGACCACGCAATCGACACCCTCGACCGCGGCGACGGGATCGGCGGTCACGGTCACCAATGCCCCTTGGGCGCGCGCCCAAGCCACCACCGATGCCGGGGGTTCAAGGCTGGGCGGGCAGGCGAGATGAATGGAGAACTCGAATTGGGCGGCGGCCTTGATCCAGGAGGCGGCCACGTTATTGCCATCCCCGGACCAGGCGACGGTCTTGCCCTTGATGGCGCCGCGATGTTCCTCGAAGGTCATCACGTCCGCCATCAACTGGCAGGGGTGGGAGATATCCGTCAAGCCATTGATCACCGGCACGGTCGCGTGGCGGGCCAGTTCCTCCAGCTTCGCCGGATCCCCCGTGCGCAACATCATGATGTCCACATAGCGGGACAGCACCCGAGCGGTGTCGGCGATGGTCTCGCCCCGGCCCAACTGGGTGTCGTCGGGCATCAAGGTCATGACATTGCCGCCGAGTTGGCGCATGCCAACCTCGAAGGATACCCGCGTGCGGGTCGAGGGCTTTTCGAAGATCAGGGCCAGGACCTTGCCAGCCAAGGGCTGGGTGGTCCCACCGTGGGAGCGTTCCCGCTTGAACGCCTTGCCCTGCTCCAGAATGGAGCGCAACTCGTCCCGACTGAAATCGCCAAGATCCAGAAAATGCTTCGGCTTCGGTGTCGCCAGCATTGTTATCCCTCTCCCTTCTCGATCCGCGCGCAAGCGGCTTCGATGGCCACCTCGGCCGCGTCGATCTCGGCCTTGCCGATAATGAGCGGAGGCAGCAACCGAACCACATTCCCACCGGCGGGAACCGCCAGCAGTCCCTCGGCGCGCAGGGCGTCCAACACCTGGGTATTGGAGACGACGCAAACCAAGCCGATCATCAGCCCCTTGCCCCGCACCGCCTTGAGCACCGTCGGGTGCCCGGCCACCAAGCCCTCCAGGCGCGTCCACAGATCCTTGGCCGCGGATTGAACGCCCTCCAGAAATCCATCGGCCAGCATAACGTCGAACACGGCGTTGCCCACGGCCATGGCCAGGGGATTGCCGCCAAACGTGCTGCCATGTGTCCCCGGCGTCAAGGCCTGGGCAACGTCTTCACGGGCAAGGAACGCACCCATGGGGAAGCCGCCGCCGATGCCCTTGGCGACCGCCATGACGTCGGGCTCGGCGCCTTCTTCCCACTGGTGGGCGAAGAGCTTGCCGGTCCGTCCCATGCCGGTCTGGATCTCATCCATGATCAGCACCAGACCGAATTCGTCGGCCATCTTGCGCAGTCCCGCCAAGTACCCCTCCGGTGGCGGGTTGATGCCGCCCTCGCCCTGGATGGGTTCCACCAGGATGGCGGCGGTCTCATCGGTCACCGCGGCCCTGGCTTCGTTCAGGTTGCCGAAGGCCACCCGGTCGAAGCCGTCGGGCATGGGGCCGAATCCCTGGCGATACGTCTCCGACCCACCCGCGGCCAGGGTGGCCAGGGTCCGGCCATGAAACGCCTCCGTCGCCACGATGATCCGATTCCTTTGGGGCTGGCCCTTGACCACCTGCTGGTAGCGGCGGGCGAGCTTTAAGCTGCCCTCCATGGCCTCGGCGCCAGAGTTACAGAAGAAAACGGAATCGGCGAAGGTGTTTTCCACCAGCCGCTGGGCCAGCTTGTGCTGCCCTGGGATCTCGTAGAGGTTCGAGCAATGCCAAAGCTTGCCCGCCTGATCGCGCAGGGCCTCCACCAGATGGGGATGGGCATGGCCAAGGGATGTGACGGCAACTCCCCCCCCGAAGTCCAGATATCGTCGCCCGTCATTGGCGAGGAGCCAAGCACCCTCGCCCCGCTCGAACGAGATGTTCACGCGGCTATAGGTAGGCATGACGGCCGAGATAGTCATTGCTTCGTGACGCGTCCTTGATCGCTTGTCGACGGGAACCGCCTTCCCTTGGGGAAGAGCGTTTGGCTTCGGACCAAAAAAAACGAGGGGCGGCAAATATGCCGCCCATCGATTCCGAAGGAAGCGAGCTTTATTGCGCCTTTCCACGGGGTTGTCAACGCATGGTGGCGCCTCCGCATGGCACGGAACCCCGATGAAGGGTGTGGCATGCCGCCTGTCCTGGGAAAATCCAGGTCGAACTCCCCCCCTGTCCGGCGGTTTTGCCCGCCCCCTTTGCCGTGGTCAGGACAGCACCTCGGTCAGAGCCGCGATGACCGCGCTTTGCAAGGAACCGGGGATCTGGGCATAGACGGGAAGGGACAGGGCGTCCCGACACCAGGTCAGGGCATTGGGCAGGTCGGTCTCCGCGTCCCCCTCCTCTCCCATATTCCGAAGCGCCAAGGGCCGCAGGACCCGATCTTCCATACCCAATGCGACGAGGCGATCCCGCGCCGCCGCTCCCGCCGCCCCAAAGATGACCGGAACACGGGCCAGATACTGGTCATAGACGTGGGTTGCCTCCGACAGCTCCCGGGGAACACGGATCCCCAAGGGAGCCATCGCCATGTCATAGCGGAGGGCCACGGACTGGCGCCGCAGAATTCCCCCTTCCAGACCCCGCATGCGCAGCCGGGCCACGCCCGCCCGCAAACCGTCCATGGACAAGGCCAAGGTCGCGGCCAAATCCCGGGCCCGGGCGTCCAGGGCGGGATCATCGGTCACCAGCAATCCCGCGGGTCCAAGGGCCGAGAAGGTCCGGTCTGGCCCAAGACAAAAAACCCCGATCCGGCCGATGCCACCACACCGCCGCCCCATGAGAGCCGCGCCAACGGCCTCGGACGCGTCCTCGATCACCGGAAGGCCATGGACCTGGGCCGCGGCCTCCAGGGCGGGAAGTTTGGCGGGGTGACCCGTCCGATGGGACACCAACACCGCCCGCGCGCCCGCGCCCCGGTCCGAACCAAGCACCCGCGCCAAGGCACTGGGATCCATCAGCGGTTGCCCCTCCTCGACATCGACGGGAATAGCCCGGATCCCCAGGCGGGCAAGCGCCGCGTCAACACCAGCGTCGGCGAAGGCATCAACCAAGACGCGATCACCATTCCCCAGACCCAACACCCTTAAAGCGAGTTCCACGGCGGTCACGCCACTCGACAAAGCCAAGGCATGCCCGACGCCTAACCAACGGGTAAAAGTTTGTTCCAATAAGGACACTTCACCATGGATACGAGACGGCTCCACCTCCGTGGAACGGACCATGACTTGTCGCAAATCCCCTTGAATTTCTCGAATACCTGCGAGTAAATCGCGGAGAGGGATGGGTTCTTTTCCGATCACTGCCGTTTCCTTTCGCCAATGATCCGGACGCTAAGCATCTTTATTCCCGCAGTAAAGCTGTAGATATCCACAACCCGTTATTAAAAGTAGAAAAACACAATAGCATTTTCGCGTAAATTTACCTATTCTCCCCTATCCCTGGTAAAAGCGCCCCAAAGCGAGCATTTCACTTACCTTTTCCACACAAGCGCGCCATTCCCCCAAGGTTGTCTGTCGAACCAATCGCAGGCTGGGGTACCAGGGTGTAACCCCCCGCCCCCGCCCCCATCGCCAATCGCAATGGGCGGCGAGGAGCAGGATACAGGGCCGGTTCAGGGCTCCGGCCAGATGGGCCACGCTGGTATCGGTGGTCACGACAAGATCAAGGCGCTCCATCATCGCCCCGGTCGCCGCGTAATCCGTCATCCAGGGGGCCAGGTCCGTCACCAAGGGGAAGCCGACCTCCTCCAGACGTTTCGCGGGTGGTCCCTTTTGCAGACTGTAAGCCTGGACCCCGGGACCCTCGGCCAGGGGCAGAAGGTCAAGGAGATCGCAGGCCCGGGTTCCATTATCGGCGAAATCGGGATTGCCGGACCAGCAGAGCCCCACCTTGAGCCCGTCTCTGGTCTCGCCCAAGGGGGGCGGAACAGCGATCCCCGGAGGCACCGTCACATAAGGCGGGGAGTCCGAAGCCAGGTCGGAAAATCCAATGCCCAAACGGTGAGGCAGGCTGAAAGCCCGAATCCACAGGTCGTGTCCGTCTTCCTCCACCGCGCCAAAGGGGAGGACCCTCTCAACCCCGTCCAAGGTCGAGAACAGCGTAACCAGGGAGGGGTGGGCTTCCAGGATCACCCGGGCGCCCATGGCCGCGAGGCGGGGCATCCATCGAACCGCCTGGATCATGTCGCCCGCTCCCTGTTCGGCGGCCACCAGCAACCGCTTTCCCATCAGGGATCCCCCGGTCCATTCCGGCCCTGACGGATCGGGCAGGGACCATGCCGCGCGGCGACGGCGCCATTCATAGGCGGCGAAGCCCTCCCCATAGCGGTCGAGGCTCAGCAGAAGATTGGCCCGGTTCCACTGGCCGTCCGCCAGGGCCGGATCCAGCGCCACGGCTCGGTCCTGGATCTCCAGGGCCTCCCCGACCCGGTCCAGGCGGCGCAGCACCACCCCCAGGTTGGTGGCCACCCGGGCATTCGCTGGCTCCACCGCCCAGGCCCGACGCAACAGGGCTTCCGCCTCCACCAACCGTCCTTGCCGCGCCCTCAGATTACCCAGGGTATAAAGGGCTGGGCCGTGGTCCGGGGCGAGGGCCAGTAGACGCTCGTGCAGAGCGACCGCCTCCTCCCTCCGACCGGCCTCGTCGCGCAGTCGGGCGAGGTTGAACAGCGTCTCGATCCGGTTCGGTTCCGTGGCCAGGGTCGCGGCCCAGGCGGCATCGGCGGCGTCCCACAGCCCCGCGCCGCGCAGGGCCACGCCCAGATTGTGGAGAAGGCGAGGATCCGTCCCGGCCCGCCCCAGGGCCTGGCGGAAGAGCATGGCGGCCTCCGCCGAATTTCCCCGGTCCTCGGCCAAGGCCGCGAGCACGGCGAGCAACCGGGGGTGCCCCTCGTCCACGGCCAGGCCCATGCGAGCCAATTGGTCCGCCCGGGCCCGGTCCCCCCGGCTCCAGGCGGCCTCCGCCCGCTCCGCGATGGGGTCCAGGGGGTCGTTTTCCTCCGTCATGGCGGCAGTGTGGCCTGGACCGGACCCTCCGGCAAGCTCGCCCCTTGTCAGGACCGACGGAAAGGGGGACCTTGGATCACGAGGGACCACCCCTGCCCTGTTCCTGACCCAAGCCCTAGCCCGTCCCAATCGCCCCTCGCGCCATCCGATTGATCCGCCATGTCCGTCCTGGAAACCCTGACCACCCGCGCCGATGCCATGCTGGCGGAAGGACATCTGGCCGAAGCCAGGGATCTCTACCGCTCGGCCCTGGCCCTGACGCCCCGGCACGCCCCGGCCCTGGCGGGACTGGGCCGCATCTTGCTGGCCGTGAACCGCCCGGACGCCGCGGTGGAGTCCCTGACCGTCGCCCTCCGTTACGCGCCGGATCGGGTGGACATCCGGGCCGACCTTGCCGTGGCCCAGGCCCGCCAGGGCTGTCCCGCCGCCGCCCTGGAAACGGCCCGCTCCCTGCCATCGACCGAAGGCGCCCTTGGCTTTCAAGTGGATCAATTGGAAATACTTGGACAGCGAGACGAGGCCCTAACCCTGCTCGCCAGGGCCCGGGTCCTATTCCCGACCAGCCAGGAGATGCTGCGCCGCCAAGGCGTCCTCTTCCGGCGCGCGGGCCAGTGGGAGGACGCGGAACCCTGTTGGCGGGCCCTGGTCACCGCATCCCCGGAGGACGCCAGCGCATGGTCCAGCCTGGGGACCACCCTGGCCGCCCTGGGGCGGGACGGGGAAGCGAACACCGCCCTTTCCCGGGCCACGGAACTGGAGCCGGAGGAGGCGGACTGGTGGTACAACCGCGCCCATGTCCTGATTGACAGGAACCAACTGGAGGACGCCCTGCCCCTGGCCGAGCGGGCCGCCGCCCTGGCGCCGGACCGCCCCTATTGCCTGACCAACCTGGGGGTTTGTCGCCTGGGGTTGGGCGACGCACCGGGCGCCCTGGAGGCCCACGAACGGGCCGTCGCCCTTGATCCAGACGAGCCGGAGGCCCGCTACGACCTGGCCTGGGCCCAATTGACCGCGGGCCAATGGCGCGAGGGATGGCGCAACCACGAAGCCCGCTGGCGCATGCCCCACTTCACCAGCCGACGCGGCCCCCTGGCCGGACGCCCCTGGGACGGCACCCCCCTGGAGCCGGGCGAAACCCTGCTGCTGCACGCCGAACAAGGACTGGGGGACGCCGTGATGATGGCCCGTCTGGTCCCGGTCGCGGCGGCCCGCGCCAGAGCGGGGGCGGGGGCGGGGGCGGGTGTCCGTGTCATCCTCGAATGCCATGGGGAATTGGTCCGCCTGTTCGAGGGACTGGAGGGCCCGGACCAGGTCCTGGCCCGTTCGGAGACGCCCCCGGAGGCCGAAGCCCAGGCGGCCCTGATGTCCCTCCCCCACCTGCTGGACCTGACCGCGGAGACCATCCCTGGCCCCGTGCCCTGGCTCCCCCGCCCCACCCCCGTCCCGACCCCGGCACCGATTTGCCCTCCCCGCGTCGGGCTGGTCTGGCGGGGTGCGCCGGACAACCGCATGGATATTCTGCGCAGTTGCCCCCCACCGGCCCTTGTCCCTCTTCTGGAACGCCACGATATCCAATGGGTCTCCCTTCAATGGGGAGAGGCACGCCCCCCTTTTCCCAACCTGGAGCCCGGGTTGGCCGAGGCGCGGGACATGGCCGACACCGGACGGGTGATCGCCGGGCTGGATTTGGTGATCGGCGTCGACACATCGGTCATTCACTTGGCTGGCGCCCTGGACATGGACACCTGGGTCCTGCTGGCGCGGGTCCCCGACTACCGCTGGATGCTCGATCGCACGGACAGTCCCTGGTATCCTCGAACCCGCCTTTTCCGGCAAACCACCCGCGGAGACTGGAGCGCCCCGGTGGCCAACCTCGTCCAAGCCCTCGCGCGACGCTACCCACCGGGTCGTCTCTGAAGCCGTTCCGGGCGGGGGGTCATCGTTTCGCCTTTAACGCGGTCCGGTCCGGTGATATGATGATCCCGCGAATAGTTCGCCCGGTTCGCGATCGGGCGCCGTTCCACCTCCCGCTCCTCAAGAACGTGAAGGAGCCCCGTGGAATGAAACATCCGAAAGCCCGGCCGAATGCCGGGGAGAGGTTTTGGCCATGATGACCGCACTCAACGCCGGGGGCCTGTCCTTTGGCTCTTATCAGCAAGTCGCCCTCGACAGCATGGTCGAGCGCGCGGCTTCGGCCCTGGAAAAAAAGCAGACAAAGCTGTCGGAGACCTATCAGACCAAAAGCGACGCGATCAATCGAGAATCCGACAAACTCGTCAAGTTGACGTCCAACATCAAAAACGCCGAGGTCGCCGTCGAGAACGGCATAGAGGGAATCGATGAAATCGAGAGTCTGATCGCCAAAATGCGGTCCGCCCTGGGCGATATCGAAAAATCGGATTCCGACTACTCTCGTGAGCAATACGACGAATTTCTCCGGCAGTTGAACAGTGTCGCCGACCGATACTCCTCGGCGTTCAATCCCATTGGGCGAGTCACGGACAGATCGACCTGGTCCCCCAACGATATCACCTACAACAAGGACTTCACGGGCAGCGATACCACCCTGACCGGAACCTATGTGGGCGCGGATTTCCGAATCGAGGATACGGACGGGACCACCTGGATCCCCGATCTGACCAGCCAGACCCTGTCCGAATACACCTCCTACAACACCCAAATACCAGCGGACAGCGACGAAACCGGCAGGTCCACGTCGACGGTCACTGGCATCACCGCGGTCAGCGATCCAGATGCCGATGGCAACCAGACATTCACCATGATCGTTGATGGCGAGGAAGTGTCCGTCACCGGAAAGCTGGTCACCGGAGGACTGGGACTGACCGGAAAGTGGAACTATAACAACTTCGCCACATCCGACGACATCAACGCCGCCTTGGAAGATCTCAACGCCGCCTCCACAAAATTGGACTTAGCCCGCTCGCAGATGGTCGCCAACGAGAAAATCGTGGAAGGCCACACGAACAACATCAAGGAAAAACAGGACGATCTGAAAGCGGATCAAAAGGACGCCCTGTACAAAAACTTGGAAGGCCTGACCAAACTGGAGCAGGAATACAACCAGCAGGTCTCGGCCATGCAACAAAATCTGGAAGCCATGTCCGCCCAACAGCAGGCCTATCTCAGCGTCTTCGCCAGCGCGCTCTCGAGTGCTGGAAACAATCCCTTGTTCGTGGACATGAACGTCTAAAGCAAACTGATATTGAAGAAAATCAGCCCCCCTAAAGGGGGCGTTCCGCCCATCGCAAACTGTTCCAGATTGCTCGGGATTTGCTCTAGAGTGCCTTCGAGATCAAGTTGGGCCACTGCTTGGCTCAACTTGATCTCGAAGGCACTCTAAAATTTATAAGATTTGAGTGAAACTGGGCCAGCTTGACTCAAGCTGATCCAGTTTCACTCTAGGCCCCCCTCCGGTCAACAGTCCTTGTCCGATGCCCGATCCTCACCCAGGGGACCGGGCATTTTTTTCCTCTCCACACCGGCAAGTTCCGTCTTTCGCCCCCCCTCTCGGCATACCCCAGAGACCAGGAACCTAATAATTATCTAATATTTTCAGTGATATAGCACGTTCTCGATTTTTGGCCCACCGTTTGCATTTCCGGTATCACCAATCCGTACTCACGACGAGGCGGACAGCGCGAACGCCGATTAACGGCGACCGGACGATGTAGACCGAGGACAAAGACCATGGATGTGAAGACAATCAACCAGAAGCAGCAGACCGTTGCCTCCGAATTGTTCTCGGGAAAATCCTCCAATTCCAGTCAAATGGGGGACGCTTTCTCCGAACTCATCAAGAAGACGACGGGCACCATGGACTCCAGGTCGGTCTCGACGGAGATCTCTCAGACCCTGATGCAGACCATGGACCAAGCCAAGGCGAACCAGGATCGGAACAAGGAAGACCCCATCTCCGCGCCAAAGAGTGACCGGGACGCCCGCCCCCGCGATGATGTCCGGGCCCGCGACGATGACCGGAACGAAGCTCCCCGGAAAGACCGGGTCGAAGACGCGCCCCGCGACGAGACCGTCGACCACAGGGACGCCAAGGCGCCCAAGGAGGAGCAGCCGTCGACCGAACAGGCCAGCGCCCAGGACACCACTCCCTCGGACGCCACCAATGACGCCGCCCAACAGGCCGCGGCAACCGACAAGACCGAGGACCAAGCCGCCACCGGAAACGAGGCCGCCACCGTGGCCGAGGTCACCGATGACGTCGTCGAAGTGGCACAGGTCGTAAGTGGTCCCTCGATCCCCACCGAAACCAAGGCTCCGAAGACCGAGATCAAAGCGGACACCACCAATGGGGTGAAGGATGTCAAGGCGGGCGAGGATATCGACCTCGACGCCCGGGGAAGCGTCGATCCGAACGCCGCCAAGGCAAACGCGGAGGCCAACAAAGCCCGAGACACCACCCCGCGCCTCAACCAGACTCAGGCCAACGCCCAGTCCGCCACCCAAGCCCAAAACAAGGATACCGGTGCCCAGGAGCAGGCCTCCCAACTGGCCAAGACCCTGGACCCGGACGCCAATGTCGACGTCAAGGTCCGCGCCACCAACCAGAGCACGCAGGACGCCAAGGCTCTTCAGGCCCAGCAGAGCAGCCAACAGGCCCAGAAGACCACGGCCTCCGCCGACACGGCCAACCAGGACATGGGAGGCCAGAGCCGGAACGGAAACGCTTTCAGCAGCACCCAAACACCCCTTCAGCAGGCCCAGACCAGCGCCCAGAATGGCGCGACCGGGAACGCCAATGGGGGACAGAGCGCCAGCGCCGAGGCCCAGACCACCTTCGAGCAACAGGTGATCGAGCAGCAGGCCGCGGCCCAGACGGCCGCCCGTCAGGGCGCCCAGGCCGAAGCCCTGGCCCGCGCCACCACCCGCCAGACAGCCCAACAGGGCCAGACCCAGGCGACCCAGACCACTCAGGCGACCGCACAGACCGCGAGTCAACCCAAGACAGAACCGATCGCCCAGACAGTCCAGACCCAAACCACCCAACAGACACAGACCGCCCAGAAGACGCAGGAGACTCAGCGGCCCCGACAAAATCCGCAAGCCCAGAAAGTGGTCGACCAGGTGAAGGTCAATATCGGCAAGGCCGTGGACCGGGGATTGGACCGCATCACCGTTCAGCTTACTCCCAAGGCCCTGGGCAAGGTTGAAGTGAAAATGGACGTCTCCAAGGACGGCAAGGTCCAGGCGACGGTCACCGCCGACCATAAGGACACCCTGGATGCCCTGCGCAACGATTCCAAGGGACTGGAACAGGCCCTGAAGGACGCGGGCTTGAAGGCCGACTCCGGAAGCCTGAACTTCCAATTGCGCGGCGAGGCCAACCAGTTCGCCCAGACAGGCCAAGGCCAAGGGAGACGGGGCCAACAGGGTGCCATGGGGAACGCCCAGGGCGATACCTCCGACATGGACATGGACCTTTCCACCATGGACGCCGCCCGCGCCAACCGGGCCACGGCCCGGGGTGGCGTGGACATCAGCGTCTGATCCGGCGCGACGACGGTAAAGGACGAAAACAATGGTAGATAGTGTCACATCCGCCAATTCCGCGACGGTTACTCAATCCTCCGCCGACCGCAGTAAGTTGGCGACCGACATGAACACCTTCCTGACCCTGCTGACGTCGCAGTTGAAAAACCAGGATCCCCTGTCCCCCATGGACAGCACCGAGTTCACCAATCAGTTGGTTCAGTTCGCCCAGGTGGAACAGCAGATCAATATGAACAGCAACATGGAAGACATGTTGGGCGTATTGAGTAACAGCTCCGCGGCCCAGGCCGTCAGCTATCTCGATAAATACGTGGAAGTGGAAAGCAGCTACGCCTCCCTCCAGGATGGAAATTCGGTTTTCACCTACGGCCTCGAAGGCAAGGCGGACACCGTCACCGTGGCGCTTTACGACAGCAAGGACAAACTGGTGCGCGCCTTCACGGGAGAAACCGCCACCGGCCTGCACAAAATTTCCTGGGACGGCAAGGACAGCTATGGAGAGCAGCTGGAAGACGGAGCCTACAAGATCACCATCACCGCCACGTCAAAGGAAAACGGGGAAGTGAAGACCTATTCCACGGCCCTTGGTAAGGTGACGGGTGTCGCCTCCGACGGTTCGGGAGGAACGCTCCTTGGTTTGGGCGCCATGAGTGCCGATTTGACGAAAGTTCTTGGTGTGTTCAATACCCTGCCCGTGGACGAGAACACGACCGAGATCACGGATGGATCCTCGACCGACGAGACCTCGACGGATGAGTCCACGACGGACGACACGACCGGCGGCGACACTTCGAACGACACCGGGACCGACACGACAAGCCAGGACGAGACCACGACCACCTAGTGTCCCATCCGAGGCGGCGCGCGGGTTCGACCCAGCACGCCGCCTCCCCCATTCCCGCGTCCCCTTGGACGCGCGTGAAGTCTGGCGACCCATGCGAAAGACAACAGGGCGCCCCCGCGAAAAAGGAGTCGAACGATGTCTCTTTATGGTGCGCTTTTCTCCGGCGTCTCCGGCCTTCAGGCCCAGTCCAGCGCCATGGGCGCGATCTCCGATAACGTCACCAACATCAACACCGTGGGCTACAAGGGCACCAAGGTGAACTTCCAGACCCTGGTGACCCAACAGACCTCCCTGACACAATATTCGGCCGGTGGCGTCCAGTCCAAGCCCCACATGGGCGTGGACATCCAAGGCCTGTTGCAGGCCACCACCTCCGCCACCGACATGGGCATCTCCGGCTCCGGTTTCTTCGTCGTCTCCGACCAAGCGGAAAACCCGGAAGGCTATGCCTATACGCGCGCCGGCTCCTTCAATATCGACAAGGATGGGTATCTGCAGAACACCGGCGGCTATTACATGCAGGGGTGGCCCCTGGAGAACTGGGATGGCACCGCCGCGGCCGCGACCGTCAATATCGACGGCAACACCTATCAGAAGTCCTACAACAGCGCCAACGGGGACACCTATTACATCAACCCCAACGCCGTTGACGCCACCAACCTGCAGGCCCTGAACCTGAGCACCATCGGCGGCACGGCGCGGGCGACCTCCACCCTGACCATGGGCGCCAATCTGCCCAAGGACGCCCTGGTGGGCGCCACTTCGAAAACCAATGGCCTGATCTTCGACAGCCTGGGCAGTTCCCACAACCTGGTCTACACCTGGGTGAAGCGGGCCCAGAATGCCTGGGATGTCGAAGTAACCCCGCCAGAGGGCTCCACCTATGTGACCATCGATGACCAGACGACGTCCCACCGGACCTATTTCTCCGCCGGTCGCCTGGACTTCACCGCCGTTCCCGAGAGCGGCGACAGTTTCACCATGGATATTGGCGGCACCGCCTACACCTTCGGCTTCAACGCGGGTGTGGATCGGAATCTAACGGACACAGGCAACGCCAACAGCGCCAGCCTTGGCGGTTACGTGGACGCCACGACCAACAATGGCGATACGATCGACATCAACGGCGTGACCTTCACCCTGGTCAACGGGACCCCCGCCAACGAAAGGGAGATCGACGTCTCCACCCTGGCCACGCAGACGGAAGTCGCCGCGGCGGTCGCCGATACCGCGGAAAGCTATTTCGACAAATTCTATGGTCCCGGCTACTACGTGCAGGCTGCGGGCACGAGTGTTCAATCCACGTTCACCATCAACAACGCGACGGGTGCGGGCGGTTTGGCGGCGTCGGGCGCCGTCGACTTCGGGGCCGACAACACCTTCTCGATCGACACCACCGGAAAATCCCTCAGCCAGATTCTCGACCAGTTGGGACTCCAGGTGAACGCGGCTCTGGCCAAGGAGTTCGGCGCCCTGCCGGTGTCCGACAGTTCCCCCGCCTCCTGGGGTGGCCGTGTGCCTGGAGAAAGCGGTATCATTTTCCGCAACGCCGACACCGGCAATTCCATTTCCGTCGACGCCTCGGCCCTGACGGACAGCTCCAACAACGCCGCCGTCATGCAAACCTCGGTTTACACCGTCCCCTCCCTGGATTCCACGGTGCGCTGGACCAACACGGCCACTTCAGGCAACTACGCCCTCAAATTCAACGGCGATGGCACACCCGATAAGTTCTTCGGTTCGGACGAAACCGGCGCCAGCGACCCCCGCAGCCAGATCAAGATTGGCTGGGCCACCGGCGCCCTGAACATGGACGGCAGTGACGCCCCTCCGGGCAGCTCGGCGATCAGCCAGTTCTGGGGCAACTACAACTCCAACGACGGTTTCACCCAATTGGCCGGAAAATACCAATTGAACTATATCAACCAGAACGGCAACAAGTTCGGCAACTTCGCGGGCCTGTCCATCGGCAACGACGGCGTTGTGACCGCGCTGTTCGACAATGGCGTGACCACGCCGATCTTCATGATCCCCATCGCCACCTTCGTGAACCCCAATGGCATGCAATCCCTGACCGGCAACGTCTTCCAGGAGACGACCAATTCTGGCCTGCCAACGGTTCGGGAAGCGGGCGAGGCCGGATCGGGTACCGTGAACCAGGCGACCTTGGAAGCCTCCACCGTCGACCTGGGCACCGAGTTCACGAACATGATCACCACCCAGCGGGCCTATTCGGCCGCGGCGAAGATCATCACCACCGCCGACGACATGCTCACCGAATTGGTCAACATCAAACGTTAGGTTCGCCGAGCACCTTTTTCGCGAAACTTACCCCGGCCCATGGCCGGGGTTTTTTTAGGCCTCACGCTTGTCCGCTTCGCGGACGCTCCGGCGGGGCGGCCTCGCGGCCGGGGGCCGGTCGGCCCCTTGGGGGGAATGCCGAGAGGGCGAGGCGCCTATCACCAGTCCCCTCTGGCACCCCATCGGAGGCGCGGGTGGTGCCCGCTGCCGCAAGACGCCGAAAATCCCACCCCGGGGCCGCGCCCCAGGGTGGGCAAAAATTGCCGGTCGTTAAGATTCTTTTCACCGCGACGGCCCTAGGGTCGGATACAACTCCTTGAACAGGCCATACCCCAAAATGGGGGAAAGGTCGGGGCGGGCGGACCGGGCGATCGAAGAGGCCACCGCGCGCCGAGCCAATCGAATGGATGGGCCACCGTGAACAACCTCGTTCAAACCCTGCGCAACCTGGGACCAGTCCAACTGGCGGCCATCGCCGGAGCGGGTATCGCCATTATCGGCATGATCATCTATTTCGCCTCGCAATTCTCGTCGGCTCAGATGGACCTGCTCTACGGCGACCTCGCCCCCAGTGACGCCAAGGGAATCATCTCCCAGTTAGAGGAGCAGAACATCCCCTACCAGATGGCCGATGAAGGAAAGTCCATCCTTGTCCCCTCCAACCAAGTGCTGAAACTGCGCGTGCAAATGGCCGAAATGGCCATGCCCACCGGCGCCACCGTTGGCTATGAACTCTTCGACAACTCCTCCGCCCTGGGATCCACCCAGTTCACCCAAAACATCAACATGGTCCGCGCCCTGGAAGGGGAACTATCGCGGACCATCCGCTCCATCGACGGGGTGGAAGGGACCCGGGTTCATTTGGTGCTGCCCCGCCGCGAACCCTTCACCCGGGAACAGGTCGATCCCTCGGCCTCCGTCGTCGTGCGCATGAAGGGGCGTCGGCTTCAGGCTGGCCAGGTGGTCGCCATCCAGAACCTTGTGGCCGCGTCCGTGCCCAGCATGCAGCCCTCGCAGGTGGCCATCATCGACGAACGGGGAAACCTGTTGACCAAGAGCGCCGACGAGACCGGCTCCTTGGCCGCGGCCGAGCAGGACGAACGCCGCAAGACCGAGGAACGGCGCCTCGCCCGGGCCATCGAGACCCTGCTGGAACGTACCGTCGGGGTGGGCAAGGTCCGGGCCGAAGTGGTCGCGGAAATGGACTTCAACCGCACGGTCATCAACAAGGAGACCTTCGATCCCGATGGTCAGGTGCTGCGGTCCTCCACCACGGTGGATGAATCCAATAAGTCCTCGGATACCGTCGAAAGCGTTTCGGTTGCCCAGAACCTGCCCGACGGCACCTTCAACAACAACGGCGGCGCGCCCACCTCCTCGACCACGGAAAACCGGACCGAGGAGACGGTGAACTACGAAATCACCAAGATGGTGACCAACGAGATCAAGGAAGCCGGTGAGATTCGCCGCCTGTCCGTGGCGGTCATGGTGGACGGCGTGACCAATACCGACGCCAACGGCGATAAGACCTGGGATCCCCGCCCCGAGGAAGAGATGACCAAGATCAATGCCCTGGTCCGCTCCGCCATGGGCTTTGACGCCACCCGGGGCGACCAGATCGAAGTGGTCAACATGCGGTTCGCCGACACCGAGGACCTGTTCGCCGAGGAAGACATCTGGCGCTTCGCGGGCTTCACCAAGGATGAAATATTCCAAATTGGCCAAGGCGCGGGCATTCTTATCGTCGCGCTTCTCGTGATCTTGCTGGTGGTCCGTCCCCTGGTTACCCGCGCCTTCGAAAACATGCCCTCCGGGGATCAGGCCGGTGGCGGGCTGCTGACCGCGGAAATGGGGGGCGCGCCCCAACTGACCGGCCCCGGTGGCGTGCCCATGCCCGCGGGCATGATGGGCGTGCCCGACGAGATCGAGGACGCCGAGGAATTGATCGATATCGACAAGGTGGAAGGCCGGGTGAAGGCATCGAGTCTGCGCAAGATCGGCGAAATCGTCGATAAGCACCCGGAGGAAGCCTTGTCGATCATCCGCAATTGGCTCTATCAGGAAAGCTGAGGATAAATGGACCGCGATCCCTGCCCTTTGACCTCGCTTTTCCGGGCCCCGCCCATCCGCCTGTTCCGACGGGGAGCATCCGACCGTGTCACGCATTAAGGAAGACTATCGCAGCCTGACCGGCCCCCAGAAGGCCGCCATCATGATGCTGTCCCTGGGCGAGGAACATTCCGCCAAGCTGTTCAGCATGATGGATGACGAGGAAATCCGCGAGCTGTCCCAGATCATGGCCAACCTGGGGACCATCGGGTCCTCGTTGGTGGAACGGTTGTTCGTCGACTTCGCCGATGCCATATCCAACACGGGTTCGCTGGTCGGGTCCTACGACACCACCGAACGGCTGCTGATGCGCTCCTTGCCGAAGGATCGCGTTGACCTCATCATGGAGGAAATCCGGGGTCCCGCCGGTCGCACCATGTGGGACAAGCTGGGCAATGTGAATGAACAGGTGCTTGCCAACTATCTGAAGAACGAATATCCCCAAACCGTCGCGGTCGTCCTAACCAAGATCAAGGCGGACCATGCCTCCCGTGTGCTTTCCTTGTTGCCGGAAAACTTCTCCATGGAAGTGATCATGCGCATGCTGCACATGGAAGCGGTGCAGAAGGAAGTGTTGGACGGCGTGGAAAAGACCCTGCGGACCGAGTTCATGTCCAACCTGGCCCGCACGGCGCGCCGGGATGCTCACGAGATGATGGCCGATATCTTCAACAACCTGGACCGCAATACCGAAAGCCGCTTCCTGACCGCCCTGGAAGAGCGGAACCGGGAGTCGGCGGAAAAGATCAAGCAGCTCATGTTCACCTTCGAGGACCTGAGCCGCGTCGACGCCCAGGGCGTCCAGACCCTGCTGCGCCATGTGGAGAAGGACAAGCTGGCCCTTGCCCTGAAGGGGGCGTCGGACGGGATCAAGGAAATGTTCTTCGGCAATATGTCCGAACGCGCCGGCAAGATGCTGCGCGAGGACATGGAAGCCATGGGCCCGGTTCGCCTTCGCGAAGTGGACGAAGCCCAAAACTCCATCGTTTCCCTGGCCAAGGAGTTGGCCACCGGCGGCCAGATCGTCATCTCCGAAGGCAAGGAAGACGACGAGTTGGTGTACTAAGGCGAAAGCGGAATGGGTGATATCCAGAAATTCCTGTTCGATCGCCGGTTTGACCGGGCAGGCCGCTTCGGCGAAGAGGAAGATGACGCCGCCTACGCGTCGGCGCCCCGCGTCGTCGATCCAGAGCCGGAACCGGAGGAGCCCCCCCCGCCCCCGCCCCCCATGTTCACCTCGAGCCAGATGGAAGCCGCCCGGGAAGAAGGCTACATTGGCGGCCATACAGCCGCCCTGGATGAAGCCAGCGCCGCGACGGAGCGCATGACCGCCCTGGCCCTTGGTGAAATCGGACGGCGCCTGGACGACCTGCGCGACCGCCATGACATCGCCGTGGACGCCCTGTCCAGGGACGCGGCCCGTTTGGTCCTGGCCATCTGCCGCAAGGTTCTGCCCGCCACGGCCGAGGAAAACGCCGTTCGGGAAATCACGGCGCTGCTCACTGAACTGCTGCCCAACGTCCTGGACGAGCCCCGTCTGGTGCTCCGCGCCCATCCGGATGTGGCGGAGATGCTGCGTGAACGCCTGGATCCGGTGATCGCCGATAGCGGCTATGAAGGCCGGGTCTTGATCACCCCCGACGGCCGTGTCCCCATGCCCGATTGTCGGGTGGATTGGGGCGAAGGCGGCATGGAGCGGGACACCGGCCGCCAATGGGACGAGATCGAGGCCCTGATCGACCACCACGTGAACGCGCCGACACCCACGACCAGGACCGTCCCTCCATCGCATCCGGAGGACAGCGACCCAGATCCAGCACAAGGAACCGTAAGGTCCGCACTCGAGGAGCTTGGCCCGGATAACGGCAAAAACCCGAGGCAAGATGACGGCACCTGAAGCACGATTTCGCCATCAAACGGGGGCACTTGGTGACCTCGCGATCAAATCGCATTCAATTGGGACCGCTTTCATGCAAGATGCGCGCATCAGCAGGGCCAAACAGTTTTATTGAGAAAGGGGACCACGCCATGGCCGACGAGGATTTCAATCTGACCGACCTGCATGCGGAACGCTCCGATGGCGACGGTATGAGCGACGACTTCGCGCCACCGGAAATTCCCGACAAACCCCGCTCCGCCGCGGACTTGGAAGCCGTCTACGACATTCCGGTCCAGGTCTCCGCGGTCCTCGGCAAGGCCCATATGCAGGTCAACCAGCTTCTCAAGCTGGGCCGGGGCGCGGTGGTGGAGCTGGACCGGAAGGTGGGCGAGGCCATCGACATTTATGTGAACAACCGTCTGGTCGCCCGTGGTGAAGTCGTGGTCGTCGAAGACCGCCTTGGCGTGACCATGACGGAAATCATCAAATCCGACCGCAACTAACCCCCTTCCCCGACCCTGTGGTCGCCTCTACTTTTCTCCGATCAAGGAGCGTGATTCCCCATGGCCGACGGCCGCGACATGGAAGACCTCCCAATCCGCCGGGGCCTGCCAGACCTAGCCACCCTTCTGGGGATCGGCGGGGCCTTGGTGCTCATCCTGATTGCCCTGATCCTCGGCGGCTCGCCAGAGGCTTTCGTCGACCTGCCCGCCATCCTGGTGGTGGGCCTGGGAACCTTGGCGGTCACCCTGGCGTCCTTCACCGTCAAGGACGTGGGCGTGACCTTCGCCATGGTGGCCTCCGCCCTGCGTGATGGCGGTCCCGGCCCCCGGACCGCGGCCCTGAAGATCCTCGCGCTGGCCGATTTCGCGCGCAAACACGGAGTTCTGAAATTCCAGGGCCAAGTGTTGACCAGCCTGAAGGATGATCCTTTTCTGCAAAAGGGCCTCTCGCTGGTGGTCGATGGTCTGCCCGAACTGGACGTGGAGGCCATCCTGGCCCAGGATATCCATGCCACCCAGCAACGCCTCTCGCGCGCCTCCTCGGTCTTGCGCCGGGCCGCGGAAGTGGCTCCGGCCATGGGCTTGATCGGCACCCTGATCGGCCTTGTGCAAATGCTCGGGAACCTGGATGATCCCACCACCATCGGTCCCAGCATGGCCGTGGCCCTTCTGACAACTTTCTATGGGGCCATCCTGGGCAACGTGGTCTTCATGCCACTCGCGGGGAAACTGGAACGCAATGGGGCGGATGATACCCTTGTCCGCCGCATTTACATGGTTGGTGTCCTATCGGTCGCGCGCAAGGAGAACCCCCGGCGCCTGGAGATGCTGCTGAATAGCGCTCTCCCTCCGGCCCAACGAGTGGATTATTACGGATGAGACAAGACAGGATCCCGGGCAGTCGAGGGGACCAAGGGACCCGAACGGTATGGCATTTGGGGAGGTGCGAGTGATGCGTTTGTTGATCGTCGGTTCCCTGGACGGCCATGTGGGCGAAGCCAGCCGCATGGCCATGGACCGGGGCGCCAGGGTCACCCAGGTGGCGGGCATTGATCAGGCCATGGCCTACCTACGGGACGGTAAGGGCGCCGACCTGGTGATGATCGACGTGCGACTGGACGTGAACCGCCTGATCGCGGGCATGACCGAGGAACGCATGGCCACCCCCGTGGTCGCCTATGGCATCGGTACCGACACGCAAGCCGCGGTACGCGCCATCAAGGCGGGCGCTCGGGAGTTCATTCCCCTCCCCCCGGATCCGGAACTGATCGCCGCGGTTCTGGAAGCGGTGACCGAGGAAAGCCACGCCCTGGTCTACAAGGACCCGGCCATGGGTGCCATGGTGCGCCTGGCCGAACAGGTGGCTCCGGCGGACGCCAGCGTCCTGATCACCGGAGAGTCTGGCACCGGCAAGGAAATCATCGCCCGCCATATCCACCGAAAAAGTCGCCGGTCCAACGGACGGTTTATTGCCGTGAACTGCGCCGCCATTCCGGAAAACCTTTTGGAATCGGAACTCTTCGGCCATGAGAAAGGCGCTTTCACCGGTGCCGTCGCCCGCCGTCTTGGCAAGTTCGAGGAGGCCAATGGCGGCACCCTGCTGCTCGATGAAATCAGCGAGATGGACGTGCGCCTTCAGGCGAAGCTGCTGCGTGTCCTACAGGAACGGGAAATCGACCGGGTCGGTGGCAAGCAGCCGGTCAAGGTGGACGTGCGGATCCTCGCCACCTCCAACCGGGACCTGGACAAGGAAGTCAGGGAGGGGCGGTTTCGCGAGGATCTGTATTACCGTCTGAACGTCATCACCCTGTCCCTGCCGCCCTTGCGGCGGCGCCCCGGGGACATCGACCACCTGTCCGACCATTTCGCCCGGCGGTTCGCCGACCAGAACGCCGTACCCAACCGCCCCCTGTCCGAGAAGGCCCGGATCATCCTGCGGAGCCACGGTTGGCGGGGGAACGTGCGGGAGCTCGAGAACACCCTTCATCGGGCGGTCCTGCTGGCCAGCGGCGACGAGATCGGACCCGATGCAATCATGCTGACGGGCGCCCAAGGCGCCCCCGGCACGGGCCCCTACGGGGACGGGAACGGGGGCGGCGGCACGGGAGGAGATCCCGCGGCCAGCGCGGCGGGCCTGGTGGGACGCACGGTGGCCGATGTGGAGCGGGACCTGATCATCGACACCCTGAAACACACCTTGGGCAACCGCACCCACGCGGCCACCATCCTGGGGATTTCCATCCGTACTCTGCGCAACAAGCTGAAGCAATACACGGACGACGGCCTTTCCGTACCCGCTCCGGGCACGGGCGAGGCCTCGGTGTCCTGACGAGAAAGACCCTCAGAATGACTTTCCCCCCGAAATCGGAGCACTAGGACCATGGCCGAGGAACAAGGCAGGCGCCGCCTGCCCCCGCCCACTGGCCCGATCGCGGGGGAACCCGGAGGCGGCTTGAACCTGGGTGCCTTCGGGACGCGGGTTAGGGAACTGGTGACCACCGGGGAACTGGGCCTGCCCCTGGGGCTAGTGCTGATTCTGGTCGTGCTGATCCTGCCCATGCCGCCCTGGCTGTTGGACATCATGCTGGCCCTGTCCCTGACCCTGTCCGTGTTGATCCTGATGACCGTGATCTTCATCCGCAGGGCTTTGGAATTCAACACCTTCCCCATGGTCCTGTTGATCACGACGATGATGCGTCTGGCGCTCAACCTGGCCTCGACCCGCCTGATCCTGGCCAATGGGCACGAGGGCTCGGCCGCGGCGGGCCAGGTGATCCGCGCTTTTGGCGGCTTCATCATGGGCGGCAACTTCGTGATCGGCGTGATCGTCTTCTCCATCCTGGTGCTGGTGAACTTCATGGTGATCACCAAGGGCGCGACCCGGATCGCGGAAGTGACCGCCCGTTTCACCCTGGACGCCATGCCCGGCAAGCAGATGGCCATCGACGCGGATCTGTCGGCGGGGCTGATCGACGAGACCCAGGCCCGCCAACGCCGCGAGGACATGCAGAAGGAAGCCGACTTCTTCGGCGCCATGGACGGTGCCTCGAAATTCGTCCGGGGCGACGCGGTGGCTGGCCTGATCATCACCGCCATCAACGTCATCGGCGGCATGATCATTGGCATGGCCCAGAACAACCTGTCCTTCGACGAAGCGGCGAACACCTACACCATGCTGACCGTGGGCGACGGTCTGGTCAGCCAGATTCCCGCGCTGATCATTTCCATCGCCGCGGGTGTCATGGTGTCCAAGGGAGGGCTGACCACTTCCGCGGAAAGCGCCCTGGTGGACCAGTTCACCGCCTATCCCAAGGCGCTGGGCATGAGTTCCTTCCTGGCGGGCGCGCTCGCGATCCTGCCGGGTACCCCCGTTCTGCCCTTCCTTCTCCTGGCGAGCTTAAGCGGCGGCGCGGCCTGGTGGCTCCAACGGCGCAACGCGGAGGTCAAAAGGGTCGAAGAGGAACAGGCCGAGGAGTTGGCGACCCAGCAAATGCCAACGTCGGAAGAACCCATTTCCACCGCCCTTAAAATCGACTTGGTGCGTCTGGAACTGGGGTACGGCCTGCTCTCGCTGATCAACAGCGCGCAGAACCAGCGGCTGACCGATCAAATCAAGGCCCTGCGCCGGGCGCTGGCCACGGACATGGGCTTCATCATGCCGCCCGTCCGCATCCAGGACAACATGCAGCTCGCCGCCAACACCTACAAGGTCTACATCAAGGAGGTGGAGGCCGGATCGGGCGACCTGCGGCCCAATATGCTGCTGGTCATGGACCCCCGGGGCGAGGACATCACCCTGCCCGGCGAAAAGACCCAGGAGCCGACCTTTGGCCTTCCAGCGGTCTGGGTCGACCTGTCCAACCGGGAAGAGGCCATGTTCCGCGGGTACACGGTGGTGGACCCGCCGACGGTGATCACCACCCATATCACCGAGGTGGTGAAGGACAACATGTCCGAATTGCTGTCCTTCGCCGAGACCCAGAAGCTGCTGGACGAACTGGACAAGGAACAACAGAAACTGATCGCCGACATGATCCCCAACCAGATCAGTACCTCGGGCGTGCAGCGGGTTCTGCAAAGCCTGCTTGGGGAACGGGTTTCCATCCGCGACCTGCCCACCGTTCTGGAGGGCATTTCCGAAGCCTGTGGCGCCACGCGCAACATCATGCTCATCACCGAACATGTCCGCACCCGTCTGTCCCGCCAGCTTTCGGACGCCAATGTGAACGAAGATGGAATTGTGCCCCTGGTGACCCTGACGCCCCAATGGGAATCCGCCTTCGCCGGATCCCTGATCGGCCAAGGCGAGGAGCGGCAGCTCTCCATGGCACCCAGCCAGTTGCAGGAATTCATCGTCGCCACTCGCCAAACCTTCGAGCGCTTCGCCATGCAGGGCGAAAGCCCGGTTCTGCTAACCAGCCCGATGATTCGCCCCTATGTGCGCTCCATCATCGAACGCTTCCGCCCCATGACCGTGGTCATGAGCCAGAACGAGATCCACCCCAAGGCCAAGATCAAGACCCTGGGGCAGATTTAGGGGGGGGATCGCTTTCCCCCCCAACCTCCTCGTAGCGGCTCGAAGACTCCCGATCCTGGTCGTGATGCCTTGTGAGCGGAAACGGCGGCAACCAGGATTCGCGACGGACGGTCCAGCTTTCATAGGTTGGCGTCAAATGGTCAGGGGCATCCAGGGTCCCCAGATTCACTTCGATTTCGTCCCCAGTGCATGCGAACACGGAGGACCCCCACCGGGGGTAGAAGCACCGCCCGAGATAGTCGCCAACCTCTCCCTCGATGGTCACCGCGTCCCGGAGAAAGATGGCGGACGCATGAAACAGGGCTCCATGGTGCTTCCGGCAGTCGCGGCAGTGGCAAAGGCCGACACGGTAGGGACGTCCCGACGCGACGATCCGAACCGCGCCGCGGAGACACCCCCCGGAGAAATGGTCCATGACAGGTCATCCGTGACATCAAGTGATAGGGAACCATCCGCCCGCTGATGGTCATTGCCGCGGCCGCGCGAGTCACGACACCCCGCCTATCACCGCTGTCCAAACCGTCCCATCCCCTCGGCCAGGGCGATGACCAGCGAGGTCAGGGCCATCAGCACGATGGACAGGGCCGCGGCCATGGGAAAGTCCGACCCCGTCTCCGACACCATGCTGAAGAGTTGCAATGGCAGAATAGGCAACTGGGTCCCCACCAGGGCCAGGGCCGTGCCATAGGCGCCCAAGGCCACCGCCGCCACCAGACAATAGGCGGACAGGGCCGCGGGCAGGATCTGGGGAATGAGAATATCCCAATGGGCCCGCCAGGAGGATGCCCCCAGGCTTTCCGCCGCGCGCAACTGGCGTCGGTCGAAGTTGACCAAAACCGGGACCAGAACCATCACGACGCGGGGAATCAAATAGTAGGAGTACGCGAAGGCCAGACCCGTCGGGGAGTAGAGCAACGCGCCCACCTCCGCCGGGTCGGCCCCCAGTTCGGCCAACAGAAGGGTGACGAAGCCGGCGCGGCCAAACCCCAGGATAAACCCGTAAGCCACGATCAGGCCCGAGAAGGTCAGCGGCAAGGAGATCACGAACATCAGCGTCGTGCGCCGCTCCGGCGGCAATCCCGCCAGACAGAGCGCGACGGGAAAGCCCACCGCGAGCGAAGCCAAGGGCGCCACCGTCCCCAGGATCAGGCTTCCGGTGAGGGAGGACCAGAAGGCCCCGCTCGCCCAGAGGCGGACAAAGGCGCTTCCCCCGTCCGTAAAGGCCTCCACGGCCACCACGGACAGAGGAAGGACAAAGAACAGCGACAGAAAGACAAGCCCCGGCAAGGCCAGCAGTCCAAGGCGCAGGCTGTGGTTCCGCTCCATCGGGCCCGTCTCCCTGTCTTGGATTTACGGATTGGCCAGGACCTTGGCGGCCCAGGATTCGTCGATATGGGCCTTCAAGGCCTTGGCCTTGACCACGTCCACCGGCTTGATCTGCGGCGCGGCGGGCAGTTTCTCGGCCACCTCGGCGGGCAGCGCCACGCCAGGGACGGCGGGGCGGACAAAGCCGTCGGCGAAGGTCGCCTGACCGACGTCGGTCATGATGTAGTTCAGCCAGAGCTGGCCCGCGTTGGGGTTCGGGCCGTTCTTCACCAGACTAATGGCATAGGGCGCGGCGGCGGAGGCCTCCTTGGGAATGACCACGGCCACATCGGACATGCCATCCTTGTACTTGGCCTTCAGGCCGTCGTTCTCATAGCCGATGTAAATGGGAATCTCGCCCTTCAGGAACTGGGCATAGGGGGTAGTGCCGACCACCCGCAAGACGGACCCGGCTCCTTGCAGCTTGGCCAGGTAATCGATGCCCGGATCCACGGTGTCCATGTCACCGCCGTTGGCGAAGGCGGCGGCGAAGGTCACCACCTGGCCCTGGCCCGTGGAGCGCGGATCCAGGTAAACCACCGCGTTCTTGTATTCGGGCTTCAGCAGGTCGGCCCAGGACTCGGGCACCTTGTCCACCAACTTGGTGTTCACCAGGAAGGCCACATTCAGGGTGTGGATGGTGAACCACTTGCCCGTGGCCTCGCGGAAGGCCTCCGGCAGTTTGTCGAAGTTGATCGGCTGGAAGGGGGCGGTCAGATCCTTCTCGGCGGCGTCGACCGCCGATCCGGCGAAGTAATAGGCCGTATCCGCCTGGGGCCGGTTGCGGGCCTTGTCCAGGGCCACCACCGTCGCGCCCGAACCCAGGTCGTTATAGACCAGTTCCACACCGGGATAGCGGGCCTTGAAGGCCTTGAACTGGGCGCCCCAATTGGCCCAGGTGGGACCGGTGTCGAAGGACACGGCCATGCCTTCTTCCAGAGCTTTTTCGTAAAGGGCCTTTTCGCCCGGGTAGAGTTCGTCGCCGTCGAAGGCGAACCCCTGGGCGGCGGGCAGGACCGCCGCGGCGGCGGCAAGGGCCACCATCACCATGCGCTTCATGACTCTGTCCTCTCGGTTGTCTTTATGATGGAAGCCGCCTCCCGGGGGAGGAGGCGAATACACTCGGGAGGCAGGGCCACCGCGGCGATCCCGTCCCGAGAGCGGGTTTCGCCAAGAACGGATCCTCCGGCGGCGGCGAAATCGTACCGCCGGACGGATCCCATGAACCGGTCACGCGTCACCGCGCCCGGCAAGAGATTGGAGACCACTTCCCCCGGATCCACGGCGCGGACAGCCTCCGGTCTGAAGAACAGGGTTACGGGCGCGCCGATATCCCAACCGCTGGTCTCGCAAGCCAGAATGCCAAGGGCCGTTCGAACCCGACCGGGCGCGCGGACCTCTCCGTCGATCAGGTTCGCCTCGCCAACAAAAGCCGCCACCTCCCGGTCCACCGGATGGTCGTATAACTCCAGGGGCGGGGCCACCTGACGGAGCCCCCCGTCACGCAACACCGCCACCCGATCAGCCATGGACAAGGCCTCTTCCTGGTCGTGGGTCACATGCAAGGTGGTGATGCCAAAATCCCGTTGGACCCGGCGGATTTCCTCGCGCATCGAAACGCGTAATCCGGCGTCCAGGGCCGACAGGGGTTCGTCGAGCAGCAGGGCACGGGGGCGGAAAACCAGGGCGCGAGCCAGGGCGACCCGTTGACTCTGGCCACCGGACAGGGTGGCCACCCGGCGGTCGGCATAGCCCCCCAGGCCCACGGCATCCAGAGCCTCCCGGGCGCGGGTCTCCCGCTCGCCCCGGGACACACCGCGCACCTTCAGGGGATAGGCCACGTTGGCGCCGCAGGTCATATGGGGGAACAGGGCGTGGCTCTGGAAGACGATGCCCAGGTTTCGATCCCGGGCGGGTTGGTCGGTCACGTCTTCCCCATCGATCAGCACCCGCCCCGCCTGGGGTTTCAAGAAGCCCGCGAGCAGGCCCAGGGCCGTGGTCTTCCCCGACCCGCTGGGGCCGATGACCGCCATCAGCTCACCGGAGGACAGCTCCAGGGTCAGATCCCGGACGCCAAGGTCGGACCCGGGATAGAGGTGGGTCACCCCTTCGAAACGGATGCTCATGCCCGGCCTCCCCCCGCACCATGCGCCGCGCCACCCGCCACGCGGGCGGTCAAGGCCCCCGCCGCGGCGGCGAGGATGGCCAGTGCCAGCAAGATCACCGTGGCCGCGCAAGCCAAGCCGGTGGCGCCATAGAAGGCCTGGAGCAGCACCACCGGGTAGGTCCGGTTGAGGAATCCGCTCACCAGGTTGGAGACCTGGAACTCGCCGATGGAAATGGCGGTCACCAGGATCAGGCCGGACATCAGGGCATGGCGTACCGAGGGGAGGACAATGTCGACGAACCGACGGCCAAACCCGGCCCCCAGACTCTCCCCGGCCCGCTCCAGGATCCCCAGATCGAGAGTGCCCATGTCCGACAGCAGGGTCAGAACCAGATAGGGCAGAGTGAGCACCACATGGGCGGCGACCAGAAGCCAGAAGCCACCCAACCAGGGAAGCCTGTCACTGGAAAAGGCCAGGATAAAGCCGAACGCCAAAACCAACTCCGGCACGGCGATGGGCAGCAGAGTCGCCAACCGCGCCACGGCCTGGACACCCCTGTGGGCGCTGGCGTGGACGGCATAGGCCAAGGGCAAGCCAATCACCGCGTCGATCAGGCAGGTGGCGCAAACCACTTTCAAGCTGACCAGAAAGGCCCGGCTGAAGGTGGGGTCCTCCGCCCAGTCCGTGTACCAGCGAGACGTCATCCCCTGGGGCAGCAGGCTATTGGTCCAGGAGTCCCCCAGGGATCCCACGGCCAAGAGGGCCATGGGTAAAACCAGATAAGCCAGATAAAGGACCGTGACCAGACGCACCGGACTCTCCTTCCCTGGGGGAGCGGCTCAGTCCGCCCCCTCGTGATCAAGGAGATCCTAGTCGTTGGGCGCTTTGGAATAAATTGATCATTCCATGATTATTTTATGACACACCCTGATCATCCAATCTCAGAAGGTGCCGGCAGAGATGCCCCATGGCCGCGTCCATGGTCGCGGGATAGAGGGCATCGGGCACGGCGGGGGCTTCCTCCAGCCCCAGGACCAGACGGTTGAAATGGACCCCGAAGGCCATCTCCGTCAGCGTCCCATGGCCGCCACCGACGGCCACCAAGACCCGGGCCGCCCGGGCAATCAAAGCGTTGCGCGCCGGGCCTATCCCCGTGGCCAGGGGGATGGCCACGTAGTCGTTCGCCGTCTCCCATTCCCCATCGGGAAGCAGGCCAATGGGCATGCCCCCCTCCTCCATGCAGCCCTGGCAGACGGCTTCCATGACACCCCCCCGCCCCCCGCAGAGAACAGTGGGATTGAGGCGCCCCAGGCGCCGCCCCAGATCCCGGGCGACCTCCCTTTGACGGTCCGTTGCCTCCTTCGGGCCGATGACCGCCACGGGCACCCGGCGAATGCGGGCGCCGGGGCGGTGCAGCCAACCCACGGCCTCCTCCACTGTCAGCGGAAGCGTTGTCAGGGGAGGCGCTGTCGGAGCTGGCGCCTCCCCTGAAGGGTTGGGGGCATCGGGCGCCCAAGACAGGGACCAGGGATCGAACACACGGCTATCGTGGAGAAGAACACGTCTGGCGGGATCGAGCCGGAGAGGCGAGGAAGACACGAACGGGACCCTTTCGCATGAATTTGATCATAAAATGACATTTTGACTGTTTGTTGCCAACACCCCTTGGGGAGGACTCGCCTTTGTCCTATGCTGGGGCCAGCTCACGCCCCTTTGGTGATCGACCCCGAGCAGGAAAATCGAACCGTGCCCGACTTCCCCTCCTCCGCTGTCCTCGAATCCAACACCGTCGAGGAGCCCACGGCCCGTCAAAGGCGCCTCCTCTCCCTGGTCGCCGCCCAGGGGTTTGGCACCATCGAGGCCCTGGCGGAAGGTCTGGATATCTCGTCGCAAACGGTTCGGCGGGACATCAACGCCCTCTGTGACCTGGGCCTGCTTCAGCGCTTCCATGGGGGGGCCAGCCTCCCCCCCGACCTTCCGGCACGGGAGAATGCGCCCGTGCGTCTGGGGTATGGCCGAAAAAGCACCACCAAGGTGGCGGAAAAGGCCCGAATCGGCGCCGCCGTCGCGGGGTTCATTCCCGATGGCTCCTCGATTTTTCTCGACGTGGGCACGACCCTGGAGGCGGTGGCCGAAGCCGTGGCCCGCCACCACCGGGGACCCCGGGTGGTGACCTGCGGGCTCTTGGCGGCATCCGCTTTCGCCGGACATGACGGTGCCCAGGTCTTCGTCACCGGTGGGATGCTCCGGGGGGCGGACGGGTCCATCGTCGGAGAAAGCGCCATTCGCGCCGTGGAGGGGTTCAAGGTGGATTACGCTGTGCTTGGCCTCTCGGCGATCGACGCCGACGGCGCCTTGACCGATTTCGACGCGGATAAGGTCGCCCTGAAACAGGCGGCGATCCGCATTGCCCGAAAGGTGATCCTGGCCGTGGATTCCTCGAAATTCGGGCGGACAGCTCTGCTGCGGGTCACCCCTTTGTCGACGATCTCCATCGTGGTCACCGACAGGTCACCGGACCCAGAAATCCAGGCTCTTCTGGAAAGCGAGGGCGTGGACTTGGTCATCGCGTAACGAAGAGGCCCCAAATGGGGCCTCCTAGAGATCAGGCCTTGCCCCGCCTCAGGCGACGATCGCGTTTTGGTCCAGGGCGTAGCCCGCGGCGCGGACGGTGCGGATCAGATCCATGTCCTCGTCGCTGTTCAAGGCCTTGCGCAGGCGCCGGATATGGACATCCACCGTCCGCGGCTCGACATAAATATCCGGCCCCCAGACCGCATTCAGAAGTTCCTCGCGGGAGAAAACGGCACCGGGGTTCTGCATCAGGAATTGCAGCAAGCGGAACTCGGTGGGACCAAGGTGGATATAGCGGCCGCCCCGGGTAACCCGGTGGGCGCCCAGGTCCATGACCACGTCGGCGTAGTTCAGGTTGCCCTTGGTGTTGCTCGGTTGGGACCGGCGCAGCAGGGCCTTCACCCGTGCCAGGAGTTCGGGCATGGAGAAGGGCTTGGACATGTAGTCGTCCGCCCCGGTATTCAGCCCCCGGATCCGATCACTTTCCTCACCCCGGGCGGTCAACATCAGGATCGGCAGATCCCGAGTCCGCGGTTTGCGGCGCAGCTGACGGCAGACTTCGATCCCCGACATGACCGGCAACATCCAATCCAGGATCATCAGATCGGGTTGGGCCTCGGCCACCAGGGTCATGGCTTCCTCGCCATCCATGGCTTCCGCGACGCGGTATCCCTCCTTTTCCAGATTGTACCGCAGCAGGGTGACCAGGGAGGCTTCGTCCTCGACGATCATCACTTGTGGTTTCATTGGCTCAGCTCACGATGTCCCGCTGTGGAGTCTGGGTGGTTGGAGTCAAAATCACCGGCATCCCGACCCTTCGGCCGAGTGGCCCGCAACGGCGTACCGGAAACAAGATAGTGGATATTCTCGCAAATATTTGTCGCGTGGTCCCCAATCCGTTCGATATTCTTGGCGATGAACATCAGATGGGTGCACGCGGTGATATTGCGCGGATCTTCCATCATATAGGTCAGCAATTCCCGGAACAACGAAGTGTACAACTCGTCCACTTCCTCATCCCGGCACCAGGCATCAATGGCTTTGTCGAGATCGCGCTCGACATAGGCATCCAAGGTGTCATTGACCATATCCTGCACAAGACGGGCCATGCGGGGAATGGTCGCGACCGGCTTGACCACGGGAAGCTGGTTCAGAACCAGCGCCCGCTTGCCCACGTTGGAGGCGTAGTCACCGATGCGCTCCAGGTCCGAGGCGATCTTGAAGGCGCCGACGATATTGCGGAGGTCGTCCGCCATGGGTTGGCGCAGGGCGAGCAGGCGCACGGCCCGGTCGTTGATTTCCTGCTCCATGGCATCGATGCGCGCATCGGAACTGACCACGCGCGAAGCCAGATCGTTGTCCCGGCGGGTCAAAGCCTGGATAGCATTGACCATCTGGGCTTCCGCCAATCCGCCCATGCGCAACACGGTCTTGGCGAGAGTTTTCAACTCTTCGTCATAGGACCGGACCGTATGTTCCGTAGGCATGGGTTTTCTCCCTGCCATCCCAACCATTGGGACGGCCAAATGACGGCGCGTGGAATGCTCCTCCACCCGCCGTCCATATTGGTATCTTGGCGGTCCGACCTCAGCCGAAGCGGCCCGTGATATACCCCTGGGTCAGATTATGCTGGGGATTGGTGAAAATCGTCTCCGTATCCCCACATTCGATCAGACGACCCAGGTGGAAAAACGCCGTCCGCTGGGACACGCGCGCGGCCTGCTGCATGGAGTGGGTAACGATCACGATGGTGAAGTTCGTCCGCAACTCATCAATCAACTCCTCGATCTTCGCCGTGGCGATGGGATCAAGGGCCGAACAAGGCTCGTCCATGAGAATCACTTCCGGCGAGACGGCGATGGCGCGGGCGATGCACAGGCGCTGCTGCTGACCACCGGACAGGCCCGTACCCGGCGAGTCCAGGCGGTCCTTAACCTCTTCCCACAGGCCAGCGCGAACCAGCGAGGACTGGACGATTTCGTCCAGCTCCGCCTTGCCCGTGGCGGTGCCATGGATGCGCGGACCGTAGGCGATGTTCTCATAGATGGATTTTGGGAAGGGGTTGGGCTTTTGGAAGACCATGCCGACCCGGGCCCGCAGTTCCACCACATCGATCTTACGGTCGTAGATATCCTCTTCGTCCAGACGGATATCCCCGGTCACCCGACAGATGTCGATGGTGTCGTTCATCCGATTCAGGCACCGCAGAAAGGTTGATTTCCCGCAGCCGGACGGACCGATAAAGGCCGTGACTTCCTGGGCGACAATATCCAGCCCCACGTCCTTGATGGCGTGCTTTTCGCCATAGTAGACATTGGCATTGGTGGCGGACACCTTGACCGAGCGGTCGGCGATGCGGGGCTGTCCCGCGGTGCCCTCGAAGGGCTGATGTTGGTCAGTCATGGTCTTTACCACTTCCGTTCGAATTTCTTGCGCAGGACGACGGCGCCGGCGTTCATGAACACCAAGAACGCCAGGAGAATCATGATGGCCGCGGAGGTCCGTTCCACGAAGGCCCGTTCCGCGCTATCGGCCCAAAGGTAGATTTGCACCGGCATCACCGTCGAGGGCGCCAGCGGTCCCCCGGGAACATCGGCGATGAAGGCCACCATGCCGATCATCAACAGCGGCGCCGTTTCGCCCAGGGCCTGGGCCATTCCGATGATCGTGCCTGTCAGCATCCCTGGCATGGCCAGGGGAAGGACATGGTGCACGATCATCTGCAACTTCGAGGCCCCAACACCCAAGGCCGCCTCGCGAATGGACGGAGGAACGGACTTCAGGGCGGCACGGCTGGCGATGATGATGGTCGGCAAGGTCATGAGGGTCAACACCAGACCACCCACCACGGGAGCGGAGCGTGGCATGCCGAAGACATTCAGAAAGACGGCCAGACCCAACAAACCGAAAACAATGGAAGGCACCGCCGCCAAGTTGTTGATGTTCACCTCGATCATATCGGTGAACCAGTTCTGGGGCGCGTATTCCTCCAGGTATACCGCGGCGGCGACACCAATGGGGAAGGAGAGCGCCAAGGTGATCAACAGAGTATACATTGATCCGACGACCGCGCCCAAGATACCCGCCAGTTCCGGCTGCCGACTATCGGAGTTGGTGAACAGGCGCTTGTTGAAGGTCGTCGAAATCATACCCCGATCCTGCAGCCGTTTGAACCAGGCGATCTGCTTGTCGGTGATACGCCGCTCGTGCTCGGCGGAAGTCTCGTCGACTTTGCCCTTGTTGAGCAGGTCGAAGTCGGAGGAGACGGGCACGGTGATATCGATCCTCTGCCCGATCAGGGAGGGATCGGCCATAACCCGCCGTCGCGCTTCGTAGGTGGCTCCATCGGAGACGATCGCCAGCAACGCCCGCCTGTCCTGGCGGGTGGTCACATCCGGGAACAGGTCCAGCATCGCCTGACTGATCAACTTCCGATAGTTTGCGGCGGACAAAACATCCGGGTCGCGATTTCCTTCTGGATCCACATCCTGGGGAAAGAGCGTGACCTCCAGGGTCATCTCGGTCGCGGTGAAGGCGCCCAGACCGCTCCCAAAGATGGTGACAAACAGGGTTAGCAGCATGGCCAGGGCGACCAGGATGGCGCCCAGGCCGTAGAGCCGGAAGCGCTTCTCCGCCCGATACCGGCGCGCCAGGCCAGCACGTACGAGGTCCGTATTATTGCTTGTCATCTGTCTTCCTCTTTGCCGTCTCCGCGCTGGGGAGCCGGTCGACGCGTCAACAAATCTGAACTGCCCGGAGCGATGATCCGGATCCATTCCCCCGAAGCCGGACGCTCCGGGATCAAGGAGCGGTTTAGTCGTACTGCTCGCGGTATTTGCGGACCACACGCAGGGCGATCACGTTCAACAGCAAGGTGATGAAGAACAGCACCAAACCCAACGCGAAGGCGGCCAAGGTCTTCGGGCTATCGAATTCCTGGTCACCCACCAAAAGGGTCACGATCTGCACGGTCACCGTGGTCACCGCCGCGAAGGGATTGGCGGTCAGGTTCGCCGCCAAACCCGCGGCCATCACCACGATCATGGTCTCGCCAATGGCCCGGGACGCGGCGAGCAGAATGCCGCCAACGATGCCCGGCAGGGCCGCGGGGAAGACCACCTTGCGGATGGTTTCACTTTTGGTGGCACCCAACCCGTAAGACCCTTCCCGCATGGCCTGGGGCACGGCGGTGATGACGTCATCGGAAAGGGAGGACACGAAGGGAATGATCATGATGCCCATAACCAAACCCGCGGCCAGCGCACTTTCCGAGGACACGTCCAGACCAATGGTTTCGCCGAACCCACGGATGGCCGGGGCGACGGTCAAAGCCGCGAAGAAGCCATAGACCACCGTCGGAATACCCGCGAGAATTTCAAGGGCGGGCTTGGCGAAGGCGCGGAACTTGGGCGCGGCGTATTCGGACATGTAGATCGCCGAGAGCAAACCGATGGGCACCGCCACGACCAGGGCAATGGTGGCGATCAACCCGGTGCCGACGAACAGGGGGATCGCGCCGAACGCCCCGGAAGACCCGACCTGATCGGCCCGCATCGCCGTCTGCGGACTCCAACTTAATCCGAACAGGAAATCCGTCACGGGGACCTGTGTAAAGAAGCGGTAGCTTTCGAACAGCAGAGACAGAATAATTCCAATGGTCGTCAGGATCGCCACGGTCGAACAGGCGATCATGAAGTACTTGACCCCACTTTCCACGTCGTTCCGCGCCCGCAGCTTGGGCGAGATCCGACGGTAGGCGAGCGAGGCCAGGCCCAAACCCAAGGCCACGGCCACGGCAGCCATCAACCAATAGCCCGTATCCGTCAGACTCCGCTGGTAGACGGCTGCCTCGCTGATATAAGACTGACTGGCGCCTGAGGAGATGTTACCGCTCGCCGTATTGGCGATATCGGTCATCATCAAACTGATGCGCTGGTCCGACAAAGGCCCCCCGGCGGGATCCAAGAGGGCCTGGGCCGGCAGGGACGCGAGAACCATGTGTTTGACGATGGTCGGCTCGAAAGCCGTCCAAAGGGCGAGAAGGGCCAGGGCCGGCACACCGCACCACATGGCGACATACAGTCCATAGTAGCCGGGAAGGCTATGGAGGTCCTTGGGTTTGTTGTCCACCAAGCCGGTTGAGCGGCGGGTACCCACGACATAGGAGAGGGTTGCCAGGGCCAGGATGACCAGAACCAGGATTAATGTGTTCATCCGAGGAAACGCCGTCCATCTGAGGAGAAAACCTGGGACCGACAAACGGTCCCCACGGAAACACCCCGACAGCATCCCGATGGATGCCCCTGAATGCGGGGTTGAGCGTCGAAAAAAATGCTTTAGCGAACGGAACCGACAATCCCGATCACAAACAAAGTCGAAGGACCCGGTGGCCGGGAAATCCCGGCCACCGATCCGTCTACGTCTTGATTACAGGCTCAGCGGAGCCAGATCGGCGGCCTGCTTGGCCATCTCGGCGCGCATGTCGTCCGGCAGGGGGATCAGACCCTTGTCGGCCAGATAGCCTTCCGGACCCCAAGCCTTGTCGGCGGTGAACTCGGCGACATATTCCTTGATGCCGGGGATGGTGCCGACGTGGGCGTCCTTGATGTAGAAGAACAGCGGACGGGACACCTTGTACTCACCAGAGGCGATCGCTTCGAAGGTCGGGGACACGCCTTCGATATTGGAGCCCTGGATCTTGTCGCTGTTCTGGTCCAGGAACGAGAAGCCGAAGATACCCAGAGCAAGCGGGTTGGCGTCCAGCTTCTGAACGATCAGGTTGTCGTTCTCGCCAGCTTCGATGAAGGCGCCATCTTCGCGCATGGAACCGAAAACCTGCTTGAACTTGTCGGCATCGGCCTTCTTCAACTCGGCGCAAGCGGGCAGCTCCAGGCAGCCCTCTTCCATGACCAGTTCGACGAAGGCGTCACGGGTACCGGAGGTCGGCGGCGGACCCAGAACTTCGATTTCCTCGGCGGGCAGCGAGGCGTCGATGTCAGACCAAGACTTGTAGGGGTTGGCGACCCACTTGCCGTCCACGGGAACTTCCTTGGCCAGGGCCTGGAAGATCTGGCCCTTATTCAGGTTGAACAGGGGAGCGTTCTTGCCATTGGCCAGGACGATACCATCGAAGCCGATCTTCACTTCGGTGATGTCCGTCACGCCGTTCTTGGCGCAGGTCTCGACTTCGGACTTCTTGATGCGACGGGAGGAATTGGTCATGTCCGGATGCTCGGTGCCGACACCGGCGCAGAACAGCTTCAGACCGCCGCCGGAACCCGTGGACTCGATCACCGGCGTCTTGAAGTCGGTTGTCTTACCGAAGTTCTCCGCCACGGTGGTGGAGAAGGGATACACCGTGGAGGATCCAACGATACGGATCTGGTCGCGGGCCTCGGCGGCGCCGGCGGTGGCAACGACTGCGAGAGCAGCCAGGGTGAGGGTCTTCTTGATCAATTTAGCCTCCAATGAGCGCTTGGGAGAGCCCCGTATGGACTCTGAAAAAAACTCGGCCGCCGGAGGGATCCGTCGGCTAGGGGACTTTAGTCAGGATCAGCGAAACGTTTGTGACAAGCGAATTAAGCTTATGTGACAAAAGAATTCCGCTTTTCTTTAATTAATTCAAATACATAACCTTTAACACAAATGTGACAAAGTGTTTGCCCCTTGCATAACCGATGACCGATATCGATTCGGCAATCGCCCAAGTTGTCACGCCGCCGCGAACACACCGACCAAAAAAAGAAACACCCTCCAAGGCGGTTGGCCCGGGAGGGTGCGTCTGGACAGATAGAATGTCCGGTAAGTAAAGAGCCGGAGCCCGAATGGGCTACTGGATCTTGGGATCCATGGAGCCATCGGCGTAGCGCTTGGCCATGTCGGCCAGGGCGATCGGTTTGATCCTGGACGCATTGCCCGCGGTGCTGAACTGCTCGTACCGCTCGACGCAGATCTTCTCCATGGCGGACATGGCGGGCTTCAGGTACTTGCGCGGGTCGAACTCGCTCGGGGTGGAGGTCAGGACTTTCCGGATCGCCCCGGTGATGGCCATACGGCAATCGGTGTCAATGTTGACCTTGCGCACCCCATGTTTGATGCCTTCGACGATTTCCTCGACGGGAACACCGTAAGTCTGGGGCATGGCGCCACCGAACTCGTTGATGATGTCCTGCAGCTCCTGGGGAACGCTGGAGGAGCCATGCATCACCAAGTGGGTGTCCGGCAGACGGGCGTGGATGTTCTTGACCACGTCCATGGCCAGGATGTCGCCCGTGGGCTTGCGGGTGAACTTATAGGCGCCGTGGCTGGTGCCCATGGCGATGGCCAGGGCGTCCACTTTGGTCTTCTTGACGAAGTCCGCGGCCTGGTCCGGGTCGGTCAGCAGCATGGAGTGGTCCAGCTTCCCCTCGAAGCCGTGTCCATCCTCCTTCTCGCCTTCGCCGGTCTCCAGGGAGCCCAGGCACCCCAACTCGCCCTCGACGGAGACACCGACCATGTGGGCGGTGCGGGTCACGTCCCCGGTCACATCGCAGTTGTAGTCGTAGGACGCCGGAGTCTTAGCGTCCTCTTCCAGGGATCCGTCCATCATCACCGAGGTGAAGTTGGCGGTGATCGCTGAAAGGCAGGTGGCCGTGGAATTGCCGTGGTCCTGGTGCATGCAGACGGGGATCTCGGGGAACATTTCCGCGACGGCCATGATCATATGCTTGATCATGATGTCGCCGGCATAGCCCCGCGCGCCCCGGGAGGCTTGCAGAATCACCGGACTGTCGGTCTTCTTGGCGGCGTGCATGATCGCCAGAACCTGCTCCATGTTGTTCACATTGAACGCGGGCATGCCGTAATTGTACTCAGCGGCGTGGTCCAGCAATTGACGCAGGGAAATCATGGCCATGATCGGATGTCTCCTCGAAACATGTATCGGGACGATTATAGGGATGACCTGGAGCATTCAACGTGAAACATGGTTCACACAAAGTGCTCCAGGCATCTGATATTGAAGCAAATCGTCACGCCAAAGGCGTGCGTTCCGCCCGTCGCAATCCGTTCCAGATTGCTCCGGATCTGCTCTAGACCGACCCCTGCCCCATTGGAATGGAAATGGCATGGCATCGACCTGGAGAGGCGGCGCATGGACCGGCCAATCTCCCCCGGCCCATCTCCATACACCCCCTCGGCGCGGGACATCCGAGCTCGCCCCGCGAAGGATCTCGTTCTAGCCCTCTCCTAGGAAAAGGGGAACCCGCTTTTCGCGATCACCCCGACACCGCTGGCGTCCAAAAAGGACGCCAAGCGGCGAACAAAGTGGAACAAACTCTTTCCTATCAAACGTCTAGACGGTCCTTAGCCACCTTTGCCACCGCCTCGGCGGTAATCCCAAAGTGGGTATACAGGTCTTCCGCTTTCCCGGAGGCACCAAAGCCGGTCATACCCACGATGGCCGTGCCATCGACCCAGCGATCCCAACCGAAGACGGAAGCCGCCTCGACGGCGACGCGCTGGCTCCGGGGACCGAGGACGTCATCCCGATAGGCTTTGGGTTGGGCCTCGAACAACTCCCAACAGGGCATCGACACCACCGCGGAGGAAACGCCCTCCGCGGCCAGAAGTTCCTTGGCGGCCAAGGCGATTTCCACTTCGGAGCCCGTGGCGATCAGCGTCACGTCCCGCTTGCCCTCGGCCTCGACCAGGACATAGGCGCCCTTGGCGCAAGGATTGCCCTCGCTGGGATCGACCCGCAGGGCGGGCAGGTTCTGGCGGGACAGGGCCAGCGCGCTGGGACCATCGGTCCGCTCCACGGACAGTTGCCAACACTCCAGGGTTTCCAGAGCGTCCGCGGGACGGAAAACCCAAAGGTTGGGGATGGCGCGTAGGGACGCCAAGTGCTCCACCGGCTGGTGGGTCGGACCATCCTCGCCCAGGCCGATGGAATCATGGGTCAGCACATAGACGACCCGCAGCCCCATCAAGGAAGCCATGCGGATAGCCGGGCGCATGTAGTCCGCGAAGACCAGGAAGGTTCCACCGTAGGGGATCAAACCGCCATGCAGGGCCAGGCCGTTCATCACCGACCCCATGCCGTGCTCGCGCACGCCGTAATGGATGTAGGTGCCGCCGAAGGATCCCGGGGCGACCGAAACCTGCTCCTTCCCCTTGGTCAGGTTGGAGCCGGTCAGATCGGCCGATCCGCCGAGTAGTTCAGGGATCGCCGCGGCGAGAACGTCGATGGCCATTTGGGAGGCCTTGCGGGTGGCGACCTTGGGCTTGTCCTCGATCAGCTTGGCCTTGGCAACGGCGATGGCCTCGGCGAAGCCCGTGGGCAGGTCACCGGCGACGGCCCGGTTGAAGGTCTCGCGAACCGCTCCGTCCAGCGCGGCCATCCGGCCTTCCCAGGCGGCGCGGGCGGTGGTGCCTTGGCTTCCGACGGCGCGCCATGCCCCGAGCACCGCGTCGGGCACCTCGAAGGGGGCGTAAGGCCAGCCCATGGCTTCCCGAGCCGCGGCGATTTCGGCGTCGCCCAGGGGAGAGCCGTGGACCTTGTTGGTGCCCTGCATGGTGGGCGCGCCCTTGCCGATCACGGTCTTGCAGGCCACCAGGACCGGCTTGTCCGACGCCTTGGCCTGGGTGATCGCCGCCTCGATGGCCGCGGGATCGTGCCCGTCGCAGGCCAGGGTGTCCCAGCCGCAGGCCTGGAAGCGCAGGGCGATATCCTCGCTGGAGGCCAAGCTGACCTTGCCATCGATACTAATAGTGTTGTCGTCCCAAAGGGCAATCAGCTTGGACAGCTTCAGGTGACCGGCCAGGGAAATGACCTCCTGGCTGATGCCCTCCATCAGGCAGCCGTCACCGACGACGACATAGGTGTGGTGGTCGACCACCGCCTCGCCGAAGCGGGCGGCCATCAGGCGCTCGCCCAGGGCCAAACCGACGGCGTTGGCCAATCCCTGCCCCAAGGGACCCGTGGTGGTCTCCGCGGCCAGGACATGGCCATATTCCGGGTGGCCCGCCGTGCGATAGCCGAGTTGGCGGAAGTTGCGCAACTGCTCGATGTCCACGTCGGCTTGGCCGATCAGATAGGACAGGCTGTAGAGCAACATCGAACCATGGCCCGCGGATAACACGAAACGGTCCCGGTCCGGCCAGTGGGGATCCGCGGCATCGAATTTCAGGAACTTGGTAAACAACACGGTCGCCACGTCGGCCATGCCCATGGGCATGCCCGGGTGTCCGGAGTTCGCCTTTTGCACGGCATCGGCGGACAGAAAACGAATGGCATTCGCCATATCGGCATGGGAAGCGACGGACATGGAGGTCATCCTCATGGTCTGGGCGGACCGGTCATGACGAACGTCACGGGTAGCATGGACCGAACGTCACGGGCGAGTGTTGAATAGGGCCATGGCAGGCCCCGAGGTCGACGGTTCACCGTCGGTTAGGCAATCCCGGCCGACCAATGAACATCCCCGCGCGAACCCGGGGACGCAGCCGCGTTTTCGGACAAAACGACACCAAATGCAAGCCCCCCTCCCGAGGCAGACGGAGCCGGGAAAGGGATCCCACGGGATTTTCAGTGCTCTTCCCGCGACAAAACCCGCAGGACCCGTTCCTCGGCGGCACCACTCGCGTGGATCCGCCAAGCGTTCTTCCCGGCCTGTTTTGCCCTGTACATGGCCTTGTCGGCCCGATTCAGCACCACATCCACATCCATGCCATGGGTCGGCACCAGGGCGATGCCAACGGAAGCGGAAATCCGACCCCGCTCCCCGTTGGTGAGCTCGAAGGGCTGGGCCAGGGAGGCGATCACCCGCTCGGCGACATGGATGGCATCCCCCTGGTCCTTGATGCCATTGAGCAGCAAGGTGAATTCATCTCCCCCCAGGCGGGCAACGGTATCCGAATCCCGGGCACACTCCCGTAAACGTCCCGCCGCTTCCACCAGCAGGGCGTCCCCGGCGTCATGGCCAAGACTGTCGTTGATCCCCTTGAACCCATCCAGGTCCACGATCAACAGCCCCATGGGACAGCCCGACCGCAGGGCCAGGGCCACGCTACTCCGCAAGCGGTCCATGAAGAGGGAGCGATTGGGCAGACTGGTTAGGGTGTCGTAGTTGGCCTGAAAGCGGATCCGTTCCTCGTCGCGCTTGCGCTGGGTGACATCGGAAAGAATCAACGCATGGATTCCCGTACCGTCCGCGGCCTGAATCTCGGTGACCACCAGACGGACGGCGAATTCCTCGGTCTCCTCCTTTTCGGAGCAGGATTGGCGGGGCCGGTCGCACCATACGTCCCGTTCCCACCGGTTGTTCCATGCCAGGGTCTCTATCATGTCATTGAAAACCGACCGGTCTTTCACGAGAAGATCACGAAGGCCCTGGCCCACGGCCTCCTCCCCCGGAATGCCGGTAATGGTGGAAAAGGCGGGATTGACCATGGTCACCCGCCACCTGTCATCGCAAACCGCGATGCCCTCTCCAACGTTGTCGAAAACGGTATAAGCCACGCTCAGGCGGGCCTGGGCAACCCGCCGATCCGTAATATCCCGCAGGATCGCCACCGTGCCGACCACCTGACCGTTCTCCTCCAGGGGGGTACTGGCGAATTCCGCGGGGAAGGATGAGCCATCCAACCGCGCGAGCGTCACTTCCAAGGGGGGTCCCCCCACACCGTTTTCCCCCCTCGTTGGCGCCACGGGGAACGGCATAAGGGGCGCCACGGGGGATTGAGCTCCATCCGTGTGGACTCGGCGGAAAACTTGGGCGCCATCCAGGCCAATGGCGGGACGGTCGGCGGCGACCCCGAGGATCCGCTCGGCGGCGGGATTGATGAAAGTGACCTTTCCCGAAAGGTCAAGGCCGATGATCCCATCGCCCGCGGCCTCAAGGATCAATTCACTGCGCCGGGACATCCGACGCAGATCGTCTGTCCGTTCCCGAACCCGGTTTTCCAGTTGCTGGGTGTAACGCCGTTCCCGTTCTTCCGCCCGCTTCCGTTCGCTGATATCCCGAACGATGCAGATGTGGATCATCTCCTTGCCCTGGGGCAGCCGCGTCAGGGTCAGGGTCAGGGGAAAGGTCCGCCCATCGGCGTGCCGCCCGCTGGTTTCCACCTCGCGTCCCAAGGTGGCCCCGGCCTCCTTATTCCGGCGGGCTGGCGCCGCGGGCAGGTCTGGAGAAAGGTAGCGGCCCGTGAAATCGGGAATGACCCTGTCCGGGCTTCGCCCCACGACCTCGGCGGCACGGTATCCAAAAATGCTTTCCGCGGCCATATTGAAGGACTGGATCCGTCCGTCCGCGCCAGCGGTGAAAATACCATCTCCCACGTACCCGAGAATCCCGGCCAAGCGCTGTTCCCGGTCCCGGACCCCCTCGGCGGCCTTTTTCCGGGCGGTGATATCCCGGGCCTCGACCATGTGGGCGTCGGCGCCATCGGCCCGGAAGCGGGTCACCCGCGCCTCCACGTCGGCACGGCGCCCCTGGAGACCGACGATCTTCAGGGGAACCATGCCCGCTTCCTCCACGAGATCGTCCAGTCCCCCTTCGAACAGGGGAGCGTAATCCTCGTGCATGAAATCGGTCAGGGGATGGCCGATCACCGACTGGGCGCCCTCGGCCTCCAGCAGTTTCAGACCGGCGGGGTTCATGAAGGTGATGCGCCCATCCTTGAGCAGGCAGGTCAAGTCATAGGCCTGTTCCACCACCTTGAGGAATCGCTTGTGATTGGCCACGAGGGTGTTGACCGCGCGCACCTTGTCCTTGAGATCCCGGCCATGCACCACGACGACATCCCCCCCGCCTTCGCGCGTCATACGGCGGGCGCTCAAGGTCGCCTCGAAGAGTTCACCGTCGGCACGGACCAGCATCAGGGGCAGCCCCCGCTCCTCCACCAGGACATCCAAGTTAGAGTCGATAATGTCCCGGTAGTCCGCCTTGATAAAAGACCGCAGGGATTGCCCAACGATTCCGACACCGCTGTCCCGCCCGGCCAGCATGCGCCGACCAACCGGATTGACATCCACGATGACGCCGCGCTCGCAGAGACAGATCAAATCGCCGGTCAATTCGGCGATGACCCCACTCAGACCCTCCATGGAAACCCCTTTCCCATGACATTCCCCACACGTGCCATCATCCCGCGCATGGTTCCGAATTCCTCTAAAATAGGGAAAACCACCTTCCCCTAAATAGGGAATACCAATCGACCATATGAACCTGCGCGGACCATAACAGGTTTCCTGAAAACTCCACGTCATTTCCCAAAAACGAAGGATTCCGCCATCCGACTTCAGGCCGATCCAGGCCGGTTCAAGGGTCGGGAGCGACGAGAGACCCGCGCCCCGGCGCCCGTCGTTCGATTGGAAAGCCAGTGCTCCAGACTCCCCTTGGGGAGCAATCGCGTCCCGAGGAGGGCGGCCAGGATCCCGGCGAAGATCACCGGTTCGGTGATATCGGCCTTGACCATCAGCCAGTAGTGGACGACGCCCAGCAGGGCCGCGGGATAAACCAACCGGTGCAGCACTTTCCAGCGGCGGTAGGTCAACCGTTTGACCCAACGGTGGGTCGAGGTAACAGCCAGCGGCACCAACAGGAGAAAAGCCCCAAAACCAACGGTGATGTAGATCCGTTTTATAATGTCCGCCCAAATGGTCGGCCAATGGAAGAACTGGTCAAGACCCACGTAGGACAACAGGTGGAGGCAAATATAGAAGAAGGCGAATAACCCCACCATCCGCCGCCGCCTCAGGGCCATGGTCCAGCCGAAAGCCCGCCGCAGGGGAGAGAGGGATAGGCCCACCAGCAGCAAGATCAGCCCCCATTCTCCCAGGTTCCGGGTCAAAGCCTCGATAGGGTTGGCGCCCAGACCGCCAGAGAATAACAGGACGACTTGCCAAACCAGGGGCGCGCCACAGAGGAGGACGGTGCCCACGCGCGCCAGGACCTCCCGGTCGATGGATGAACTGGTGAAACGGATCATCAGTAAAACTTCCGCAGATCCATGCCCGAATACAGGCTCGCGACCTCGTCCTCGTAGCCGTTGAACATCATTGTATCCCGGCGCAGGAAATCGCCGATCCGCCGTTCCCGGGCCTGGCTCCACCGGGGATGATCCACCTGGGGGTTCACATTGGAGTAGAAGCCGTATTCGCGGGCATTGGCCATGTTCCAACTGGTTGGCGGCTGCTCCTTGACCAGCGAGATCCGGACCACCGACTTGATGGACTTGAAGCCGTATTTCCAAGGCACCACCAGTCGGACCGGCGCACCGTTCTGATTGGGCAGAGGTTCGCCATACATGCCCACCGCCATCAGGGTCAGAGGGTGCATGGCCTCGTCCAGGCGCAGCCCCTCGCGGTAGGGCCAGTCGAGCAGGCCTGTCCGTTGACCGGGCATTTCCCCGGGCCGGACCACCGTTTCGAAGGCCACGTATTTGGCCGAGGACAGGGGCTTTGCCCGGTCGATCAAGCGCGATAGGGAAAAGCCGGTCCAGGGAATGACCATGGACCAAGCCTCCACGCAGCGCAGCCGGTAGAGGCGCTCTTCCAGGGCATCGACGGACACCAGATCCTCGAACCCAAGGGTCAGGGGCTTTTCCACTTCGCCATCGATGGTGAAGGTCCAAGGCAGGGGATGGAAGTCCCCGGAGTTGCGCTCGGGATCACCCTTGTCCGCGCCAAATTCATAGAAATTGTTGTAGGAGGTCGCATCGCCCTTGGGAGTCACCTCCTCGGAGAGGACCGGCCCGCCCTTCGGAGCCTGGGCAATGGCATCGGCCAGGGGGTTGGCCAGCGCGGCCGCCCGCGCCGTTCCCGGCGTCAGGCCAAGGCGCGCGCCCAAAGTGACCCCCAGGGCCACCCCGGCGGTGCCCGTCAGAAAGCGGCGCCTGTTCAAATATAGGGCCTTTGGCGTGACCGCGTTTTCGCGGGGATGGCGAGGGTTGCGGATCTTGATCAGCATGGCTTCTGTCCCGTGGCCGTCGTTGGAAGACCCCTCTTATATGACACGCTTTGGCCGACTTTCTGTTCACCTTGCCGTGAGGGCGGCGAAAAACACCGACCTATCCCACCATCCCCCCGTCACGAAGCAACCCCTCCGGCGACCAAGGGGATCCCATCCAATCCGTGATTCTCGCTCTAATTCTCCAGGGTAAACATCTGGCTGAAGCGAGCCACGTCCATCAGGTTGCGCACTTGGCCGTCCATGGACACCCGCAGAACCGTCCGCGCGCCTTCCTGGGTCGCGGCTTGGCGAACCAACAGCAACAGCCCAAGACCGGCGGAATCAATGTACTCCATGAAACGCATGTCCAAGATCCAGGCGTCGAAACCGGAACTGGACAATTGGGCCAGCAAGACCCGAAAGACTTTCTGATCCGCGAATGTTAGGCGCCCCCGAAGGACGACGACAACCGCACCATCCTTTGCTTCAATGGCGTATTCCATGGTTTTCCATTCTTTCCATAAGGCGGTAGGCCTCTAGAAAATTAGGTGAAAACACGATAACCGCCGAACCTTAAGTGACACGACTTTGTTTTACGACCCGATCTCGGTACAGCACATAGAGCCCGGACCCGACGATCAACGCCCCGCCAAGCACGGTCCAGAAGTCCGGTATATCCCCGAAGACCAAGTATCCCACCCCCACGGACCAGACGAGCAACAGGTAATTGAAAGGCTGCAGAACCGAGGCCGGGGTAAATTCCAGGGCCTTGATCAACAACACATGGGCGGTGATGCCGAACAGCGCGAGCAGAGCCGTCCACCCCCAGTCCGCGGCTGGCATCTCCGCCCAGAACCAGGGACCCGACAGGCTGGAGATCAGAGCCCCCACCACGGCGGTGAAAAGGATCGTTGTCGCCGCCGAGTCGGTCCCGCTGACCAACCGCGTCAACACGTTATACAGAGCATAAAGCAGGGCCGCGGAGACGGCGAAGAGGGCCGCGGGGTCGAAGGCCTCCAGCCCCGGCCGCAGGATCACCAGAAGTCCGATGAAGCCGACCCCCGTCGCCAGGGCCCGCCGCCACCCCACGCGTTCACCCAGGATTGGGATGGCCATGGCCATGATCAGCAGGGGATAGATGGAAAAGACCGCTTGGGTTTCCGCCAATCCCAGGAAACGGAACGCCATGGCCATGCAAGCGATCTCCGCCACCAGAAGGACTCCACGCAGGGACTGCAGGATCGGCCGCTGGCACCGCAGGGCTCCGGACAACCCTCCGGCTTGGCGTCGGGCGATGGTCATGGCGAAGAGGGCGAAAGCCCAATAACGTAGCATGACAATGAACGGTACTGGATAATGGCTGGACAAGTGCTTGGTCACCGCGTCCTGGAACGCGAAGATCAGGGTCGCCGCGATAAGGCAGGCGATACCCAGGCCAGGACCGGCGTTCCGTTTGGCGAAACCACGAAGGCGGAGCATGAACGTTTTCCTAGATCCTTCGGCCCGTGCGGACCGGAAATTGGATCCAGAAGTAAGCCTCCTCCCAATCCGACACAAGTCTCCCCTTGTCCAAACCACACCGCATGGCAACATTAGGGAAGGATATGCCAACCGGGGCACAGGGGAGCAATCAAGGACGACATGACCAGCCATATCACCTTAGACCGGGCCTCCATCGCCGCTGGCGCCCTGCAGGAAATCGCCGCCCGGATGAAGGGCCTCGTCCGCCCCCTGGAACTGGAGGAACTGGAAGCTTCGCTGAGCACCACGCTGGCCGCGCGCCCCCCCTCTGGTCCCGGGTCTGGCCCCGCGTCCCACGATGGAGACGATGTCTGGGTTTTCGCCTATGGATCGCTCATCTGGAACCCGGCGTTCCATTTCGAGGAACGGCGGGTTGGCATGGTCCGGGGATGGCATCGCCGGTTCTGCCTCTCGACGGTGATGGGCCGAGGCACCCCCGAATGCCCGGGCCTGGTCCTGGGTCTGGACCGGGGTGGAGCCTGCCGGGGGGTCGCCTATCGGGTCGCGGCGGCCAAGGTGCGCGAGGAACTGTCCGTTGTCTGGCGCCGGGAAATGGTGACCGCGGCCTATAGGCCCCGTTGGGGCAAGGTCGATCTGGGTCACAGGCGCGTTCCAGCGATCCTATTCACCATCAACCGCGATGATCCCCATTACGCCCCGGGCCTGGATGAACGGACCGTGGCCGAACGCATGGCCACCGCCGTCGGCGCCCTGGGTCCCGCCGCGGACTACCTGTTCAAAACCGAGGAGGCCCTAAGCCGGGAAGGAATCCTCGACGTCTCGCTGGAACGAGTCGCCAAGCATGCGCGGCGCCTGGGTGCCCAAAAGGGTCCGCCCCCAACGAAATAACCCCACCCCGCCGATCAGGCGGGGGGGGAATACCGTCCTACACCGCGGCGAGGGATTGCGCGAATTCCCGGACATAGCCGCGCAGGGTCTCCGATTCACCCCGCACGTCCTCGGCGGAGTCTTGAACCTTCGCGGCGCCGTCCCGGACATGGTTGGCGGCCGCGGACAGACCCGAGAGGTTGGCGTTGACGTCTCGCGCGCTTTCCACGGCGGTCGCCATGCCCCGGGTGATTTCCTGGGTCGCCGCGGCCTGTTCCTCCACCGCCGAGGCGACGGAGGTGGCGATTTCCGTCATGTCCGAGATCCGCTTGGCGATGGTCTCGATGGCCCCCACCGAGGTGGACGTCAGGGACTGCACCTCCTCGATCTGCTTGGAGATCTCATCGGTGGCCCGGGCCGTCTGATTGGCCAGAGCCTTGACTTCGTTGGCGACCACCGCGAAGCCCTTGCCCGCGTCCCCCGCCCGGGCGGCCTCGATGGTGGCGTTCAGCGCCAGAAGGTTGGTCTGCTCGGCGATGTCGGTGATCAGGGCGATCACCTTCCCGATTTTCTGGGCGCTGATATCCAGGGCCCGCACGGTGCCACTGGTCTTTTCCGCGTCCACGCTGGCGCTTTGGGCATACCGGGTCTGGTCCTGGACGCGGGCACTGATTTCCTGGATGGAGGCGGTCAGTTCCTCGGTCGCGGACGAGACGGTTTGCAGACTCTCCGAGCTGCTTTCAGAGGCATTGGCGACCCGCCCGCCCCGATCCGCGGTATCGTTCGCGGCGCGAGACATGCCGTCCGAGGTCTCCTTCATGCCCCGAGCCGATCCAACCAGGGACTCGACGACTCCTTCGGCCTGCTTGGCGAAGGCGTCCGTCAGATCCCGGCGTTTCTCGGCGCGGGCCTTTTCCACCTCTTCCTCCCGTGCCTTCCGTTCCCGGGTCGCCTTCTCGTCGACCAGGGCCTTGCGGAACACTTCGGCGTTCTGGGCCATGCGTCCGATTTCATCGCCCCGTTCCGAATGGGGGATGGGGGTTTCCAGGTCGCCCCGGGCCAGACTGTCCAGTCGGTCCGTCATGGCCCGAATCGGCTGGATGACGGCCCGGTTCATGCCCAGAAAGGCGACCAGGGCGACGACGCCGATGATCGCCAACCCCACGAAGATTTCCACCCGCACCATGGTGAAGCTGGCATCCTGCACATCGCGGGCATTGCCCCCCACACGCCAAATATGGTCCTCGGCGGCGACTTCGATTCGCTTCAAGGCCGCCTCGATGGGCAGGGAGGCGCCAGAAGCCTCCATCGCCCGGGCCTGGTCGATGGTGAGGGCATTGCGCATCATGGCGACCTGATTGGAGGCCACCGTCTCCCACCAGACGCCCATCTCCCGCTCTAAATCATCAAGCGCCGTCAGGGTCTCCTTGTCGGTGGCCGCTTGGCCACGGGCCTTGACCAGGGATTCCCGGTAGGCCGCCCGGGCTGGCTCTATGGCATCCATGTGGTCCAGGTCACCGGCCATGATGTAGCTTCCCACGGCTCCGGTGGCCAAGCGTGCGTCGGCCAGGGCATTAAACACCCCTTGAGCGGCCGTTTCCGCCTTGGACGTTTCCTCGGTGGCGGTTTCAATGCGTGACACCGCCCACAGCATGAGCCCGAAGGCGATAAAGACAACGACGACCAAGGCGCCAAAGGCGATGATCAGGCGGGCGCCAATGGATTTATTGGTTTGAGCGGCCATGGTGATGGCTCCTGCTTTTTGATCTTTTCATCATTTGAAAGGGCTTCAGGGCGCGCGTCGGACGTTTGGCCCGATCCCGCGATCCCATGGGCCGTTACAGTCCGAGGGCGCGGCGCCGGGCGAGTTCCGTCAGATTGACCTCGACAGCCACGGCCCCCAGGGGGACACCCGCGGCATCGGGGATGGTCAAATTGACCTGAACCCGATCCGTCCCGGTGCCGTCATGGTGTTCCGGCGCGTCCACGAAAACCGCGTCGGGTCCCACATCGAAAGTCTTCTGGAATTTCGCTTCATCCCCTTGCCAATAGTCCGAACTGATACTGCTCAAACCGGCGTTCAGGCCCTTGGCGTCCATCATGATGATTTCCGTGTACAGGCCCGCGCTCATGGCTTGAATCCGCAAGAGATATGTGGACAGAGGGCTGGCCATCACCGAGGCGACCAGGGGCTGATCCCGCATCTCCCGCTCCGCGCGCCATCTCTTGTCCAAGGCGTCGACTTCCGCCTGATCAAAGTTGGCGACGTGATCCCTCCGATCCTCGAGAGTCGTCGCCACCACGGGGGAATTCAGCCAAGCCCGGATGGAATCGATAACCGCCTTATCGATCATGGTCTCCGCGCGCCCGATACCCGAGGATGCGAGCAACACCGCCCCCGCCACCATCAAAACCCTGCTGCACTCTGTCATCGCCATTGTCCTTTCCGCATCCGCCGGTCGGCTTTTGGTCCCACCCCGCTTCACGTCGCGTTGAAATCAAACCACCCCACCAAACAGTCATACATACTAACATTCATGACGGTCTGTATAATATAGTCTTTTTAATTTATTTTAGAGAATTAAAATGAAATCGACACGAGCCGAAAGGGAGTGTTCGGCCAGACCCGCCTGATCCATGGCCCCTTTCGGGGTTGGACCGGAGGAGCGATTGACGTTAAAACCGCCTGACAGGACCCGCGCGCCCGCGGGGGTCGGTATGTGGACTACTTTTGGCATGAAAGGCCTAGTCGTCATGGGGTTCGACGCGAACAACGGCACGGACAAGCTGGTGATCGCCCTGCCCAAGGGGCGGATTCTCAAGGAAGCCATGCCCCTGGTCCATGCCGCGGGGATCCATCCGGAACCGGCGTTCGATGATCCGAACAGCCGCCAGCTCCGATTCGCGACCAACGACCCGGACGTGGATATCATTCGGGTCCGCAGCTTCGATGTCGCCACCTTCGTGGCCTTTGGCGCGGCCCATATCGGCGTGGCGGGCAACGACGTCATCATGGAATTCAATTATCCCGAACTCTACGCGCCCCTGGACCTGGGCATCGGCGCCTGCCGCCTGTCGGTGGCGGAAACGGAGAGTCTGCGGGCCGAGGACGACCCCCGCCGCTGGTCCCACATCCGGGTGGCCACCAAATATCCCGAGATCACCCGCCGCCATTTCGCCGCGCGGGGCGTGCAGACGGAATGCATCAAGCTGAACGGCGCCATGGAACTGGCGCCGGCGCTGGGCCTCTGCCGCCGTATCGTCGATCTGGTATCCACCGGCTCCACCCTGAAGGCCAACGGTCTGGTGGAGGTGGAGCAAATCGTCGACGTCACTTCGCGTCTGGTGGTCAACCGCACGGCCATGAAGGTGCGGTCCCGGGAAATGACCGGATGGATCGAGCGTTTCAGGGAGGCCTGCCATGACCGCGCGGCTTAAAAGTTCTTCTCCCACCTTCGAACAGGCGTTCACCGCCCTTCTGGGGGGGAAACGGGAAGCCGCCCAGGACGTGACCGACTCCGTCGCCGCGATCTTGGAACAGGTGCGGGAGCGGGGCGACTCGGCCCTGCTGGAGTACACCAACACCTTCGACCGCATGACCCTGACCGCGGATCGTCTGCGGATAACCGCGGCCGAGGTCGACGCCGCCGTCGCCCAAATCGACCCGGAGCTGGGGACCGCCCTGGAACTGGCCGCGGAGCGCATCCGCGCCTTCCATGAAAAGCAGCGTCCCAGCGGTATTTCCTATACGGACTCGGTGGGAGTGCGCCTGGGCCAGCGCTGGACACCGGTGTCGGCCGCGGGCCTCTACGTGCCCGGCGGAACGGCGGCCTATCCCTCCTCGGTCCTGATGAATGCCATCCCCGCCAAGGTCGCGGGCGTGTCCCGTCTGGTCATGGTCGTCCCCACCCCGGGCGACAAGCTCAATCCCCTGGTCCTCGCCGCGGCCCGCCTGGCCGGAGTGGACGAGATCTACCGGATTGGCGGTGCCCAGGCCGTCGGCGCCCTGGCCTACGGCACGGAGACCATCGCGCCGGTAGACAAGATTGTTGGCCCGGGCAATGCCTACGTGGCCCAGGCCAAGCGCCAGGTCTTCGGCGTTGTCGGTATCGACATGATCGCCGGTCCGTCGGAAATCCTGGTCGTGGCCGACGCCGCCAACGATCCCGACTGGGTGGCCGTCGATCTGCTGTCCCAGGCCGAACACGACACCGCCGCCCAATCCATCCTGATCACCGACGACGAAGCCTTCGCCAATGCCGTGGAGGAGGCCATCGCGGCCCATCTGCGCACCCTGTCCCGGGCGGAAATCGCCGGCCCCTCCTGGCGGGACCACGGCGCCATCATCGTCGTCGACGACCTGCTCGCCGAGGCCCCGGCCCTT
>JAIOYK010000014.1 GCA_021741145.1 Rhodospirillum sp.
CCCCCCTGGTTGGGGGGGCGGGGGTTGCTCGTTTGCCGCGCGGGTTCGGCGGAATGGAAGTCCCTTACTTCTTCAGGCCCGCCGCGGTCTGGCTCATTTCGTCGGCCGTCCGGAAGACGTTGGCGGCGGAGGAATAGGCCGTCTGGGTGGTCATCATTCGACTGAACTGGTCGGTCAAATCCACGTTGGACTGCTCCAGAGCCCCGGGGGTTAGGCGCGTGCCCCCATTCAGGACATTGGACACCGAAATGACACGCCGGTCCCCCGCCTCGGCCGTGGCCCCGTAAAGGTTCTGGCTCCGCAGGGCCAGACTGTCATCCGCGGTGAAATCCGCCAGAGCCACCTTGTAAAGCGGCCGAGTGGTCCCATTCGTGAATGTACCTGTCAGAACACCCTCGTCATCGAAGGCGGTACTCGACAGCATTCCTTCGGCGTATCCGTTGACATCGGTCTCATAGATCTGGGTATTGCCACCAAACTGGGATAAATCAGTCATGTCCACGGTAAACGCCCCGGTGGTTCCATTGGGGTAGGTCATGTCGAAGGTCACCATGCCGTCCGTCGGCGTGGTCAGATTGCCGGAGCCGTCGAACACGAGGGTGCTGGGCGTCGCCGTCCCCGTGCCTCCATTGGGGTCGGTCAGGGAGAGGGACCACGTATTCTTGGTCGTCAAGTCTGGCTCGAACTGCATCATGACACTTTGGCGGGGCCAACTGGAGGACGTCGTGCCATCGGTGTTGGTCACCGTGGTCTCGCTGCCCCAGACGGACAACCCCAGGGTCTGGGGGGTGCGGGCGTCGGCGTCGATGTTGGCCCGCAGGACGACCTCGCTGGTGGGCATCCCGTCAACGGTATTGAAGGAATTGAGTTGGATGGGACCCAGAACCGCATCCCCGGTCACCCCTTCCGTGGTGGGGTCGTTGGCGGGAAAGGGGTCGTCTCCAGCCTGGTAGGCGGCGCTGTCGGCCTCCCATCCCATCAGATAGTATCCATCCACGGTCGTCAGGTAGGAATTCCCCGTTTCGCCGTCCACCCGGGCCTGGAAAGACCCGTCCCGGGTGTAGAAGGTCTCGCCAGACATGTCTTGCTGAGGATTGACCATGAACATGCCGGATCCACCAACGGCGACATCCATGGAACGCCCCGTTTGCAGAATTGACCCCTGTTGGGAGACCCGACGGTAATCCACCGGTTTCACGCCGAAGAAGTCGTAGCTGGCCGAGGATTCCGACAGCAAGGTCTTGAAGTTGGTGTCCACCTGCTTGTAGCCGGTGGTGTTAATATTGGTCACATTGGTGGAGATCTGGCCCAGCGCGTGCGACTGAGCGTTCATCGCCATCGAACTGTTCGTGAATGCGCCCCAAAGGCTCATCGCCGGTCTCCTGAATCCCTTTCACGTCCTTGGCTCCGTCACCCAGGACCGCACGGAAAAAACACATCGTCGGGAAAAAGGTCGCATGAATCGTGCCAGTATCCGGCCCGCTGACCCGTTATCCTCCATGGCGGGACATCCATGTCCGGGACGGATGAAAAGATCCTTGAATCCCCTTTCGTTTTCCGAAAAGTCCGGGGAAGGGATCCGGATGGCGATCCCCTCGTCCCACCCCCCGTCCCCGCGGGTCCCGGGCGGGGAAAACAGGATAGGGGCGGCAAAATCCGCCGCCCCTCCCGGAAAAAATTACCTAGCTCTCGGCCGCCATGCGGTCGCCCGATCAGATCAACCCGCCCAAGGGAGAGGACGGGTCGGCGTAAAGCTTGCGGGGCATACGACCAGCCAAATAGCCCTCGCGCCCGGCCTCGACGGCCAACTTCATGGCCCGAGCCATGCGGATGGGATCCTTGGCCTGAGCGATGGCGCTGTTCATCAACACGCCGTCACAGCCCAGTTCCATGGCCGCGGCGGCCTCCGATGGGGTACCCACGCCCGCGTCCACCAGGACCGGCACACTCACGGCCTCCTTGATCAAGCGAATGGTGTAGGGATTGATGATCCCCAGGCCGGACCCGATCAAGGACCCCAGGGGCATGATGGCCACGCAGCCCATGTCCTCCAGCCGCTTGGCGGCGATGGGGTCATCGGCGCAATAGACCATGACCTTGAAGCCCTCCTTGACCAGGGACTCCGTCGCGATCAGGGTCTCGGCCATGTTGGGATACAGGGTTTTCTGGTCGCCCAGGACCTCCAGCTTCACAAGATCCCACCCCCCGGCCTCCCGGGCGAGACGGAGGGTGCGCACGGCATCGTCCGCGGTGAAGCAACCCGCTGTATTAGGCAGGTAGGTGTAAGTCTTGGGGTCCACGTAATCGACCAACATGGGCTGGCTGGGGTCGCTCACATTGACCCGCCTGACGGCCACGGTGACGATCTCGGCCCCACTGGCCTTGATGGCCCGGGCGGTCTCCGCGAAGTCCTTGTACTTGCCCGTGCCCACCAGCAGGCGCGAGGAGAAGGTTTGGCCCGCGACGGTGAACCCGCCATCCCCTTCGCTCTCTCCTTCTGGGCCCTCTCCTTCTGGGCCCTCTCCTTTTGGGCCATGGTCGCCGCCACCAATAAAGTGCACGATTTCCAACTGGTCGCCGTCACCCAAGGCGATCTGGCCATACTGGGTCTTTGGAACGATCTCGCGGTTGCGCTCCACGGCCACCTTGCGGGAATCGAGTCCCAGATCGGACAGCAGTCCCTCGACGGTCAGGGCGGCGGCGAGGTTCCGGGCCTCGCCATTGATGATCACCTGCATAGGTTGGTGTTCCATGACTGAGTTTGGAAGTGGAAGAATGAACCTGCCCCATTCGGGGCGCCGTGAGTATGGGTCGGGGAACCTGGCGTTTCAACCTTTCCCCGAGGGAACGGCATCCGCCGCCCAATCGCATGGCCATTATGTTCCCGGGATTGTTGCGGCGGGGGAAAGGCATGGTATAACCCTCTCCGCACGCGTCCCACTGTGTTCCGACGCGCTAGGATTTCCATGATTGATCGTTCCGCCCCCCATTTTCCGGTCCCCCCCGTCCCGGCCCTTCGCCGGACCAGGAGCAGGGGCGCCGCCGATGGGAAGACGGACGGTACTTCCGGAAAGGAGTGGATGGGCTAAGGTCAGGGTTCCCAGTTGAGCCCCCCGTTCCGCCCCCCGTTCCGCCCAATGCCCAACCAGCCAGACAATCGCGGAGTGAACCGAAACCATGGCGAAGACCACCATCGATAGCGAGGCGATCCGCGCCCTCGCCGAGTTGCTGCACGATACCGGCCTGAACGAGATCGAATACGAAAGTGGATCCATGCGGGTACGGGTGGCCAAGGCCGCCACCGTCGTCGCGGCCGCCCCCCTCGCCGCGCCGGCGCCCCATGCCGCTCCGGCGACCGCGGCCCCGGTGGCCATGGATCCCGCCGACCACCCAGGCGCGGTGAAAGCGCCCATGGTTGGCGTGGTCTACCACTCCAACGAGCCGGGCGCGGCGGCCTTCATCAAGGTTGGCGACAAGGTGACGGAGGGCCAGACTTTGGTCCTGATCGAGGCCATGAAGACCTTCAACCCCGTGCGTGCGCCCAGGGGCGGCACGATCTCGGCCATTCTTGTCGACGACGCCACGCCGGTCGAATACGGCGAGCCTCTCGTCATCATCGAGTAAAGGGAGCGCAACCGCCCCATGTTCGAAAAAGTCCTCATCGCCAATCGGGGCGAGATCGCGCTGCGCATCCACCGGGCTTGCCGGGAGATGGGCATCAAGACCGTCGCGGTCCATTCCACCGCGGACGCGGAAGCCATGCATGTGCGTCTGGCCGACGAGTCCGTCTGCATTGGCCCCCCCTCGGCCCGGGACAGCTATCTGTCCAAGGCCGCCCTGCTCTCCGCGGCGACCATCACCCACGCCGACGCCATCCACCCCGGGTACGGCTTCCTGTCGGAAAACGCCGATTTCGCCGAGATGGTTGTCGATCACGGGTTCGCTTTCATCGGCCCCTCGCCCAAGCATATCCGCATGATGGGCGACAAAATCACCGCCAAACAGGCGGCACTCGCGGCCGGTCTCCCCTGTGTGCCCGGGTCCCCGGGGGCGGTGGAGACCGAGGACGAAGCCCAACGTCTGGCCACCGAGTTCGGCTATCCCGTCCTGTTCAAGGCCACCGCGGGCGGTGGCGGGCGGGGCATGAAGGTGGCCACCTGCGACGCCGATCTGTTGGAAGCCTACCGCACCGCCCGGACCGAGGCGCTCTCCGCCTTCGGCAACGCCGAAGTCTACATGGAGAAGTACCTCCAGAACCCCCGCCATATCGAGGTGCAGGTGCTGGGCGACACCCATGGCGGCGCCGTCCACCTGGGAGAGCGGGATTGCTCCCTGCAGCGAAAGCACCAGAAGGTTCTCGAGGAAGCCCGCTCCCCCGCGCTCAACGACGAGGCCCGGGACCGGATCGGCGAGATCGCCCGCAAGGCCGTGGAAAACCTGGGCTACTACAACGCCGGGACCATGGAATTCCTCTACGAGGATGGGGAATTCTACTTCATCGAGATGAACACCCGGCTACAGGTGGAACATCCGGTGACGGAAATGATCACCGGCCTGGACTTGGTTCGCGAACAGATCCGCGTCGCCGCGGGCGCGCCCTTGGGCTATTCCCAGAAGGACATCCGGTTCGAGGGCCATGCCATCGAATGCCGGGTGAATGCCGAGGATCCGGAAACCTTCGCCCCCTCCCCCGGTCGGGTGACCGATTTCCACCAGCCCGGTGGCATGGGCGTCCGGGTGGATAGCGGCCTGTACCAGGGCGTACTGGTTCCCCCACACTACGACAGCATGGTCGCCAAGCTGATCGTCCATGGAGCCAACCGCAACGAATGCCTGATGCGCCTGCGCCGGGCGTTGGATGAGTTCGTGATCGAGGGTATCAAGACCACCCTGCCCCTGCACCGCAAGCTGGTTCAGACCAAGGCCTTCATTGACGGTGCTTACAACATCCATTGGCTGGAAAACCACCTGAACGACTGACCTCCCTCGTCCCCGGAGACCGCCACTCTCCGGGGACAACGCGCTCCCGGAGACGCCTCTCTCTTGATGGATTTCGGGTCCGTTCTATCTATAGGGTCGGATGTCGATCTCCAGGGAGAACAAGGGGTGATTTCCATCACGCCGGAAATCGTTGTTCGCGCCTACGCCAGCGGGGTCTTCCCCATGGCGAAGGCCCATGACGACCCCCGCCTGTATTGGATCGACCCGGAGCGTCGAGGGATTCTTCCCCTTGATGGCCTCCATGTCTCACGCAGTCTGCGCAAGGTCCTGCGGCGAAAGAAATACGCTGTCACCACGGACAAGGCCTTCGTGGACGTGGTGAAGCAATGCGCCGCACCGGCTCCGGGCCGCGAGGAGACCTGGATCAATCCAGAAATCGAAGACCTGTTCACCGATCTCTTCGACCTGGGCTTGGCGCATAGCATCGAATGCTGGGACGGAGATGTCCTCGTTGGTGGGCTTTATGGTTTGGCGCTGGGGGGAGCTTTTTTCGGCGAGAGCATGTTTTCCCGGCGAGATAACGCGTCCAAGGTGGCCATCTGTCATTTGGTGGCCCGCCTGAAAAAGGGCGGCTTCCGTCTGCTGGACACCCAGTTCACCACCAAACATCTCTGCACCCTGGGCGCTCTGGAAATCCCCCGCCACGATTACCTTCGGCGGCTGGCCGAGTCCCTGAAGGTGCACGGAAACTTCCTTGTGGAGGTTCCAGAGGTGCTCGCCGAGTTGGACCGCGAGACCGGCTGGTAGAAGAGTTGCTTATTGCCTCACGCCAGTCCGCCACGCGGACGGCTCCGGCGGGGCGCGTCGGCCGCTTCTCTCGTGCTTGACACGCCTCCGGCGTGATGGCGCCGCTCGCCTCGCCCCGAAACCGACCCCCTCATTAGTCGAGCGGCGCGGCCCCTGGATCGACCGGTTCAATGGTGGTGGCTCCAGCATCCGGCGCGCCACCTTCACCCGCTTCCAGGTCGGCGGGAATTTCGCAGTTCAGCACCCATACATCATAGACCCCATGGTCCATGGCCGACAGGGATGGGCTGGAGGCGTACATCCAGCCGCGAAAAACCTCCCGAGGGGATTCCCCATCCGTCAATTCGGAGATGTCCAGGAAGGCGCCACTTTCCGGGTCATCCGGCGGCACCTCGCGGATGCAGGAGCGCACCACGATCGATAGGGTCCCCAGTCTCCATTCGTCGCCCACGGCCACCTTGGTCTCGCCCACCCGGGCGGTGATCTTGTCCAGCCACCCCAAGACCGCGGTCTGGGCATGGATTTCCTCGGCCAATGCCGGAGAAGAGACCGCGTTCAGGCCAACCAGAAGGAGGGCGGGGGCGGCGAAGGAACAAATCCGGAAAAACGACATGAGACCTCTCACGAACCCGGCGCGGGTTGGGTTGCCAGGAATATGATTTCACCCACCAGTTCCTCCATGGACTGGAAGTCCTGGGTGCGGGTCAGGCGGCCACCCGCCGCGAGCACGGTATCGGACTTACCCGGTTCCAGGCGCACGTATTTACCACCCAGAAGGCCATCACTGACGATGGCCACCTGGCTATCCTCTGGGATCTTGATTTCGGAACTGACGGTCATGTCCACCACCGCCTCGTAGGTGGTGGTATCCAAGGCCTGACCGGTGACACTGCCCACCTTCACCCCGTTGATGCGGACATCACTGCCCGTCTCGAGGCCCCCCACCTTGAGGAAGATGGCCTGCAGCGGATAGCCCGCCACCGGCTTCAGGTCCGCGGTGTTATAGGCGAAGACGAGGAAAAGGGCGGCGACGATCAGCACCACCGCGCCCATGATCGTTTCGATCGGATTGCGTCCCATGGATCGGATCCTAGCGGGTCAAGGTGAGGTCAAAGGAGGGGAAGGAAAGACGGATGGTCCGATGGTTTCGCCGCCCGGCTCCCGCTCAGACTCCGCCCCCGTCACGGGGGCGGCCTGTTCCTGGGCACCTTTGCCCCCGTCTGGACCCGGAGACCAGGGCGCGAAGAGATTGACCGCTGGCGAACAGTCGCGGTCGGCATCCGGCCCGCCCCCGTCGCCTGTGGGGGCTTCGTCGAGAATAGACTGGGGCGCGGGCATGTCCTGTTCGCTGGCCGGGATATTCGGATCCAGTCCCCTTTTGACCTTGGCCATGGCCACGATCTTGGAGAGCAGATCCTCGAAGATCACCGAATCCTGGGTGAAGTCGAGGCGCTCGCCCGAGGGGATCGTTCCATATCCCCCACCGGAAGTCACCACCTCGATATATTTTGAGCCCAACAGACCGTCGGTCTGGATCTTGGCCGCGGCGTCGCTGGACAACTCCTCCCCCCCCAGATCCAGGCGCATGGTGACCACCGCCCGATATTCGTCGTCCAGGGTGTGATTGACCACCCTGCCCACGGGAATACCCGCGACGCGCACCTCGGACCCCACACCGATGCCATCGGCCCGGTTAAAGACCGCTTCGACCTGATAGGCCCCTTCGGGCGTTTCGGTGTCATGGCGGTTGATGGAGGTCGCCGCGAGAAGGGCGGTCCCCACAAGCACGACAATGGCACCGATCAGCGTCTCCGCCCGGTCCCCGTGCAAACCACCCCTTAACACCCGTCCGATCCCCATGAGCCTCCCACCGATCCGTTCATTCAGCCCCGTTTAGGGTCGCCAAGCCTGATAGTCACCGGTGGAGGCCGCACGCGTCCCACCGGCACGGTCGTCGCCCTTGGGGACATAGGCGCCCAAGGTACCCGTCAGGTTCGGCTTATGAGGTTGCTCCCAGGCCTTGCTCCGGGCGTTCAAGGGCGTGTCGTTGGTGTAGTGGAGCCAGGCATGCCATTCCGCGGGCACTTTCGACCCCTCGGCCTTGCCCTTGTACATGACCCACCGCTTGCGCCGGTAAAGGGGGTTGGACAGGCGTTTCGTCCGCTCCTGATAGTATTTGTTTCCATGGGCATCCTCGCCCACGAATTCCCCGTTCAGCATGGTCAACAGCCGGGTACCGATGCTCATCGCGTCAGGCTCCTTCACGCGAGCTGCCCTCGCGAGTCTCGTCCGTGGACCCTCCGGCGGCGCCAATCGCGCACCTGGAAAGGCCCGGTTTCCATCAACTTTTCCCTAAATCCAACCCTTCGCGGAAAGCCAAGGAGTCGGGTTCGGAAGCGGGCCGCACTATGGCGCAACGCAAGGCGTCCGTCCAGTCCAACGGGTGTTGATAGGCGAAACACGATGCCCCGTCCCTGTCCACCAGATATTGTAGGTTTTTTGTGCTGCATGACACAAAAAAGGCGTTGCCGTGACGGCCAGAGACACATAATCTAGCTTCACATTGAACGCCTCGCCCCATATCTAGTAACCACCCTGACCATAAGGGGATAAACCAAAGGTCAGAGACGCTCATACTAGGGATGGGGGGAGCGATTCACAAAAACCCCAAGACTTCCGCCGGGGCAGATCCCTGGCCCCGTATAACGGCTCCGTTTTCCGACCCGCCGGTCGTGTTTCCAGGAACCGTGCCAAATCCCGGCCCCAGCCACCAGACCGGACATCGGGTGGCTTGGACCGTTTATCCGGTGTTTTCAGGCCGGAGCCACTCCCCCTTTCTGGGAGTGGCCCACACCATCATGTAGGCGAGGATCGAGCAGATGCGTATTGAGCGGCACTTCACCACGGACGGCGCCACACCCTATGCCGCCATTGAGTTTCGCGAGGCGACCAGCGAAATTCGCAACCCCGATGGCTCGGTTGTGTTCCGCGCCGCCAACGTGGCGGTTCCCAAGACCTGGAGCCAGGTTGCCACGGACGTGCTGGCCCAGAAGTATTTCCGCAAGGCCGGTGTCCCGGCCCGCCTGAAGCCCGTCGCCGAATCCGACGTACCCGAATGGCTGTGGCGCATGGAAGCCGACATCGACGCCCTGGAGGCCCTGCCCAAGGACGAACGCTTCACCGGCGAAAGCGACAGCCGTCAGGTCTTTGACCGGATGGCGGGCACCTGGACCTATTGGGGGTGGAAAGGTGGCTATTTCGATGGCGAGGGCGATGCCCGGACCTTTTTCGATGAAATGCGCCACATGCTCGCCACCCAGATGGGGGCGCCGAACTCCCCGCAGTGGTTCAATACGGGTCTGCATTGGGCCTATGGAATCGACGGCCCGGGCCAAGGTCACTACTACGTGGACTTCAAGACCGGCGATCTGACCCGGTCGGCCAGCGCCTATGAGCATCCCCAACCCCACGCCTGCTTCATCCAGTCGATCTCCGACGATTTGGTGAACGAGGGCGGCATCATGGACCTGTGGGTCCGGGAAGCCCGGCTGTTCAAGTATGGCTCCGGCACGGGCACCAACTTCTCCAGCCTGCGGGCGGGCGGCGAGTCCCTGTCTGGTGGCGGCAAGTCCTCGGGCCTGATGAGTTTCCTGAAGATTGGCGACCGGGCCGCGGGCGCCATCAAATCCGGCGGCACCACCCGCCGAGCGGCCAAAATGGTCATCTGCGACATCGACCACCCGGATATCGAGGAGTTCATCGGCTGGAAGGCCAAGGAAGAGCGCAAGGTCGCCGCGCTGGTCGCCGGCTCCAAGTTGTGCTCCGAGAATCTGTCCAAGGTCATGGAAGCCACCAAGGACTGGGACGGCGCCGATGATGGCGCGCGGTTCGATCCCAAGGTGAACAAGGGCCTGAAAAAGGCCATCATCGCCGCCCGCAAGGCGATGATCCCGGAAAACTACATCCAGCGGATCATTCAGCTCGCCCGCCAGGGCTACACCGGCGTGGACTTCGAGACCTTCGACACGGATTGGGATTCGGAAGCCTATCTGACCGTCTCTGGCCAGAACTCCAACAATTCGGTCCGGGTCACCGACACCTTCCTGAAGGCGGTTCTGGAAAACGCGGACTGGACCCTGAAGCACCGCACCACCCCCAAGACCCGCACCGTCAAGGCCCGCGACCTGTGGGACGACATCGCCGTGGCCGCTTGGGCCTCGGCCGACCCCGGACTTCAGTTCGACACCACCATCAACGACTGGCACACCTGCCCCACCTCGGGCCGGATCAACGCGTCGAACCCCTGTTCCGAATACATGTTCCTCGATGACACAGCCTGTAACCTGGCCTCCCTGAACCTGATGACCTTCCGCGACGAAGACGGCACCTTCGACGCCAAGGCCTTCGAGCACGCCTGCCGCCTATGGACGGTGGTGCTGGAGGTGTCCGTGCTGATGGCCCAGTTCCCGTCCAAGGAAATCGCCGAGCTTTCCTACAAGTTCCGCACCCTTGGCCTGGGCTACGCCAATATTGGCGGCCTGTTGATGGCCAATGGCCTGTCCTACGACAGCGTGGAAGGTCGGGCGCTTTGCGGCGCGATCAGCGCCATCATGACCGGCACGGCCTATGCCACCAGCGCCGAGATGGCCGAGCAGATGGGCGCCTTCCCCGGCTATGCCGAGAACGCCAAGCCCATGTTGCGGGTTATCCGCAATCACCGCCGAGCCGCCCAGGGCCGCGCCAAGGGGTACGAGGGCCTGTCCATCGCTCCGGTCCCCCTGGACATCGACAACTGCCCCCAGGAAGACCTGATCGAAGCCTCCCAGCGCGCCTGGGACAAGGCCCTGGAACTGGGCGAGGCCCATGGCTACCGCAACGCCCAGGTTTCGGTGATCGCACCCACGGGCACCATCGGGCTGGTCATGGACTGCGACACCACGGGCATTGAGCCGGATTTCGCCCTGGTGAAGTTCAAGAAGCTGGCCGGGGGCGGCTACTTCAAGATCATCAACCGCATGGTTCCCCAGGCCCTAACCACCCTGGGCTATGACGAGGACGAGATCGAGGCGATCATCCGCTACGCCGTCGGCCATGCCACCCTGTTGGGCGCTCCGGGCATCAACCACGCCACCCTGGCGGCCAAGGGCTTCACGCCGGACGTCCTGCGCAAGGTGGAAGACGGATTGGCCAGCGCCTTCGACATCCGCTTCGCCTTCAACAAGTGGAGCCTGGGTGAAGAGTTCTGCGTCAATGACCTGCGGCTGAAGCCCGAGCAGCTCAACGACATGAACTTCGACCTGCTCGCGGCGATCGGCTTCTCCAAGGCGGAGATCGAGACGGCCAACACCTTCGTCTGCGGCGCCATGACACTCGAAGGCGCTCCGGGCTTGATGGACGAGCACCTGCCGGTGTTCGACTGCGCCAGCCCCTGCGGCCGCCTGGGCAAGCGCTCCCTTTCGGTTTCCAGCCATATCCGCATGATGGCGGCGGCCCAGCCCTTCATCTCCGGGGCGATCTCCAAGACCATCAATATGCCCAACGACGCCAGCGTCGAGGATTGCAAGGACGCCTACATGGCCTCCTGGCAGCTGGGGCTGAAGGCCAACGCGCTCTACCGCGACGGCTCCAAGCTGTCCCAGCCCCTCACCGCCTCCCTGCTGGACGGCATCGAGGACGAGGACACCCTGGAGGAGGCGACCGCGGGCAAGGCCCAGTCGGCCAAGGCCGAGGTCCTGGCCGAGCGCATCGTCGAGCGGATCGTCGCCAAGCGCGACCGCATGCCCGACCGTCGCAAGGGCTATACGCAGAAGGCCATCGTCGGCGGCCACAAGGTCTATCTGCGCACCGGTGAGTACGAGGATGGGCGCCTGGGCGAGATATTCATCGACATGCACAAGGAGGGCGCCGCCTTCCGCAGCCTGATGAACAACTTCGCCATCGCCGTCTCCATCGGCCTGCAGTATGGCGTACCGCTCGAGGAATATGTGGAAGCCTTCACCTTCACCCGCTTCGAGCCCCAGGGCATGGTCGAAGGCAACCAGACCATTAAGATGGCGACCTCCATCCTGGACTACCTGTTCCGCGAGGTGGCCATCAGTTACCTGGGCCGCAACGATCTGGCCCATGTGGAGCCGGAGGACCTGACCCCCGACACCCTGGGCGATGGCCACGAGGAAGGGGACCTGAGCCATGATTGGGAAGGCGACCTGCTGACCCAGACCGTCAGCGCCGGATACGTGCGGTCGAACCTCTACGTGCTCAAGCAGAAGCAGCGGAGCAAGGGAAAGGAATCCATCGCTCAGTCCTCGACCCGGGAAACGGCGCGGTCCACCGGCACCGATGGCCATGGACATGTCCATACCCATGCCAAGGAGACCGTGACCATCAGCACGGAGATCATCGGTCAAGCCGATGACAAGATGTCCCGTATTCGGGAAGCCCGCATGAAGGGCTACGAGGGGGACAGCTGTGACGAATGCGGCAACTTCACGCTGGTGCGCAACGGCACCTGCATGAAGTGCGACACCTGCGGGGGGACGAGCGGCTGTTCCTAAGCCGTTCGCCGCCCCGTCGCGGGGGAGAAGGGGGCTTGTCCGGTCGTCCCTCCCCCGCGCGCCTCTCACCCCGAAAAAGAGACCGTTCGACAGGGCGGTCTCTTTTTCTTTTGGCCCGAGTCTTTCGCCCGTGTCTTTGCCCCACACCTTTGGGATACCGAGGAAAGCGGCGCCAGACACTCCGACACGCCAACCCGGGTCGGGATCACCCTGGGTTTCCGGAACCGGGCATGGTGAAATATCGTGTCGCCATGGAAAACAGTTCGGCCTGCGATGAGACGCCGAGCTTGGCATAGGCATTATGGCGGTGAACCTTAACCGTGCCCTCGGATATGCCCAGATAGGCGGCCGCCGACGGGGTCGAATGCCCCTGCAGGATCAGCCTGACGATCTCCCCTTGCCGTGGGCTTAGCACATCCGCGCCGAATGTTTCAAAACTGTCCTCAAGGGACCGTTGGAGTCCCGGCGGGTCCTTGCCTTCCTGGTCGCTCCATGTCCTTTCGACGGCCGCGGAAAGGATCGGGAAGAGAGCCTTCAGGCGGTCGAGATCCGCCGATGGGAAGCCGGCCTTTCGCTGGCTCAACGCGAGAGAGACGATGATCCATTCGCCGTCCTCCAGGCGGATCAGCACACCGGCTTCGTCCCGAATGCGGATGTTGCGGTAGAACGCGCGGAAATATTCAGATCGGAAGAACGCTTCTGGCGCGAGGTCCAAGGTCCGATAGATCCCCGGATTCCGCCCGGACTTGCAGGCGATATAGAGCGGGTCGAGCAAATAGGGGCCGGTCTCGTAGAACTGCACGGATATCGCGGCCTGAATATCGTCCAGATCATGAAACAGCGTCACCGGCGGCCCATGGGCCGGGTAGCGTGTCACCATCATGGAATCGAAGGGACAAAACGTCTTTAAGGCCTGTCTCAGCGTGGGGGCGAACCGATCGGTTCCCATTGTTTTCAACAGGGAGGCGATGGCCCGCGCCGATCCCGCGTCGAGCGTCACATGCGTCTTGTCCGTCGGGTTCCCTGACTCCGCCAAACGGGCACTCCTAACCCCAAAGATATAGACCGATGCCTGAGTTTACGAACATAGGGCCGGTCCCGCAATCTCTTCGCCTCTGCAACAAATCAAGAGGACGGCGGATGGCGAAGGATTCAAGCGTCAATCCCAGCACGGGGGATCAAGCCTTCACACGGCAATCGGACCGGGGAACGGTGGCGGAAGCGACCTATGCTGGCGCGCTCAGCTTCATGCGCCGCCGCTACACCCGTGACCTATCCTCCGCGGATGTGGCCATCATGGGAATCCCATTCGATCTGGCCGTATCCAGCCGACCGGGAGCACGGCAGGGGCCGCGCGCGGTCCGTGCCGCGTCGAGCCTAATCGCCTGGTCCAAGCCCTGGCCCTGGCCCGAGGACCCATTTGAGCAACTTTCCATCGTCGATTACGGCGATTGCCAATTCGATTACGGCTACCCGGCGAAGGTACCGGACGAAATCACCAATGCCGCGCGCACGGTTCTGGCGACCGATACCGCCCTGCTTTCGATTGGTGGCGATCACTTCGTCACCTACCCGCTGCTCAAAGCCCATGCCGAAAAACACGGTCCGCTCAGCCTGATCCATTTCGACGCCCATACCGACACCTGGGCGGACGAAGAGGGCAGAATCGACCACGGAACGATGCTGTGGCACGCCACGCGCGAAGGGCTCGTCGATCCCACCAGTTCGGTTCAGATCGGCATCCGAACCCACAACCCCGAACCCCTGGGCTTCACCATCATCGACGCCATCGACGTGCATCGGACAGGACCTCGGGCGGTCGCCGAGACAATCAAAGGGATCGTCGGCCGGAACAAGGCCTATCTCACCTTCGACATCGACGCCTTGGAGCCCGCGTCCGCCCCGGGGACGGGGACACCGGTCATTGGCGGCCTCAGTCCCTATCAGGCCCAGGAAATCCTAAGAAATATCGTCGGCGTCAACTTGGTTGGGATGGATATCGTCGAAGTCGCTCCGGCCTATGACGTGGGCGAGATCACGGCACTGGCCGCGGCGACCCTGGCCAACGACATGCTGTGCCTCTATGCCGCGAACCGCGCCCGCGAAAACTGATCCCCCGCTCCGACAGGACATAAAATCAGACCAACAGCCGTGACACGAGAATAAGGAAATAACGATGAGACAGTCCAAAAAATCGCTATTCGCCAAAAAATCGCTCTTCGCAAGCACCGTGTTGATCTGCCTCGGCCTGCACTCGACCGCTCAAGCCCAGGAAACCGTGAATCTGTTCAACTGGTATGAATACTTCGGCGAAAGCACGCTGACCGATTTTGAACAGAAGACCGGAATCAAGCCCGTTTACGACACCTTCGATTCCCCGGAGCTTTTGGAAACCAAAATGCTGATTGGGGGTAGCGGATACGATGTCGTGTTTCCCAGCTCAAGACAGCTGACACGGCACATTCCCTTGGGCATCTATCAGAAAATCGACAAGACCCAATTGACCAATCTCGGGCACATCGACCCAAGGTACATGGAGAAGTTGGCCGCCAACGACCCAGGCAATCAATACGCGATCCCCTACACCTGGGGAACAACCGGCATCGCCTACAACGAGGACGAGGTGAAAGCCCGCATGCCGGACGCGCCCGTCGACAGCCTTCGAATGATCTTCGATCCCGAAATCGTGTCGAAATTCGCCGATTGCGGAATCTTCGTGCTCGATTCTCCCACCTCGATCGTGCCCGCCGCGCTCACCTATCTGGGCAAGGACCCGAATAGCGAGGATCCCGATGATCTCGCGGCCGCGATGAAGGTTCTCGCGGGGATTCGCCCCTATTTGCGCCATTTCAACAACGGCTTGGTGATCAATAATCTGGTGGATGGCGAGATGTGCCTGGCGATGGTCTTTAACGGTGACGTCGGGTTGGCCTTTGCCCGGGCCGAGGAAATTGGGAAGCCGATCAACATCGCCTATTCAATTCCCAAGGAAGGGGCGGAGATCTACTTCGACGTGATGGTGATCCCAGCCGATGCTCCCCATCCGGAAGCGGCCCTTACTTTCATTAATTATGTCATGGAACCGAAGGTCGCGGCGAATATTACGAACAACATCTTCTTCGCGAACGCCAACAAGGACGCGACGGCACTGGTCGACGAGAGCATCCGAAACGACCCCGGCACCTACCCGCCCGCCGAGGTCGAAGACAAACTCTATTCGATCAAGTCGCATCCCCAAGCGTATGCGCGCTTGCTGACCCGCGCATGGTCCCGTTTCAAAAGCGGAAATTAGAGCGCGGTCCCCCCTCCGAGTTTTTCCGAGGGGGGGGACCGCGGAAAGAAGGAAGGACCGAGTGCCCATTCCAATCGCGGATCATTGGTTCGAGAACGTCCGGATCGACGAGGATGTCACGCTCATCTTCGAACCCCATGTCGTGCCTTTCCTGAGGTGCAATATTTGGCATATCCGGGGGCGTGACCGGGATCTGATGATCGATACGGGAACCGGCCTCGCCAGTCTCGCTACCTTCGCCAAGGATATTTTGGGTCACCGGGTGACGGCGGTGGCGACCCATGTCCATCTGGATCATATCGGGTGCCACCATGAATTCGGGGAATGCCTCGTCCATCCGCTCGAGGCGGGGGGCCTACGTGATCCGAATAAGGACATGACCCTGGCGGGCAGAGAATTCAATCCAGCGGATCTGGCGACACTGTCTCTCCCGTCATTGGCCCCCCTCGAGATATCCGGGCCCATGGTAACCGCCTTGCCCCACGAAGGGTTTGACCTATCCTCCTATCACTTGCACCCGGCGAACGGGATTTCCTGCATTGGCGAAGGGGATAGCATCGACCTCGGCGACAGAGCCTTCGACGTGCTGCATCTGCCCGGACATTCGCCGGGAAGCCTGGGGCTTTGGGAGGCCAGGACGGGAACCTTGTTTTCCGGGGACGCGATCTATGACGGTCCCTTGATCGACGACCTCCATCATTCCGACCGCGCCCAATATGAAAAAACGCTTCAGCGGCTGAGGCGCATGCCAATCAACAGGGTTCATGCGGGCCACGACCCCAGCTTTGGCCGCGACCGCCTCCATCAGCTCATCGACCGACAGATGAGACTGTGGGACGAGACCCGGTAGGTTTCCCACTCCGTTCGGGTGACCTTTTTTCTTGCTGTTTTTTCGCCGCGTACCGACCATCCGGGATCCCCTGTCTCCGCGCGAGGAATCCCCCATGTCCCCCATCGGCCTTACCTTGCTGTTGCTCGCCGTGACCGCGCCCCTTCAGGCCATGGCGACCGGGAAAGCACGGACGGAATCCACCGATACGCTCCTCGCCCTGAGTTGGCTGCCCGCCTTTTGCGAAACCATGCCCAAAGCCAGGGAATGCCAAGTTCTGAATGGCGGCGGCATGCCGGACGCGGCCCGGCGCCTCTCCCTTCATGGCCTTTGGCCCCAGCCCCGTGATCGCGTCTATTGTGGCGTTTCGGCGACGAACATCAAGCGGGACAAGGCCGGAGACTGGAAGCGCCTCCCCGCCCCGCCTCTCTCCGCCGAATCCCGCGCCCGCCTGGAGACCGCCATGCCCGGCGTCGCCAGCCAGTTGGACCGCCACGAGTGGATCAAGCATGGCACCTGTTACGGTGCCAAGGGCGGCGCCGAGGCGTATATCCAGGATGCTCTCGCGCTCACGGAAGCCGTGAACGGTTCGGCGGTCGGGGCGTTCCTCGCGGAGTCCGTTGGGCGGACGGTTTCCACGGACGCGATCCGCGCGCGCTTTGATCAGGCTTTTGGCCCCGGTACGGGGAAGCGGGTACAGGTGACCTGCGTGACGGATGGCGGGCGGACCCTGATCAGCGAAATCAAACTGTCCTTGCGCGGCACGATCACCCCAGGCGCGGACCTCGGAAACCTCCTCGGATCCGCGTCCCCCCAAAAGCGGACGTGCAAGGGGGGCATTCTGGATCCCGTCGGACTTCAATAGAAGCTCCAAAGAAGCTCCAACCACGGACCAGGAGGGTCCGTGCGGTCGCCCAGGTTTACAGCACCCCCCTACTCGCCAATCGCCACCCCTTCGCGCCGGGGGTCGGCGCCGCCCTTAAGGACACCGTCCTCCAGCGCGATGGCATGTAGTCCCGAATTCAAATCCCGCACCTCCACCTTGTAGCCCAGGGCTTCCAGGGGCGCGGCCAGGTCCGCCGCGGCCGTGCCCTCTTCCAAGTCAAAGGGTCCGAAGCGGTTGACCAAATGGGGCATGGCGGTGATCTCCTGAGCGGTCATGCCCCAGTCCAGGTAGCCGATGATCGCCTGCTGCACATAGCCGATGATCCGGCTTCCCCCTGGCGTGCCCACCACCAGGGCGGGCTTGCCGTCCTTCAGCACGATGGTCGGGGCCATGGAGGAGCGGGGCCGCTTGCCCGGCTCCACGGCGTTGGCGATGACATGCCCCGCGTCGTCATGGGTGCGGAAGGAAAAATCCGTCAGTTCGTTGTTGAGCAGAAACCCGCCCTTGGTCATCAACCGACTGCCAAAGCCGTTTTCCACCGTGGTGGTCATGGACAGCGCATTGCCCCAGGAATCGACGATGGAGACATGGCTGGTCGAGGGCAGTTCAAGGGACTCGTCCTGGCCCGTCAGCCAAGCGTGGTCCCAGGGGGGGGAGCCCGCCCCCACGGACTCCAGGGCCTTGGCCCCGTCGAGCAGTTTGGCCCGCTCCGCCAAGTACCCGTCGTCCATCAGCCCCTTGGTGGGCATGGGCACGAAATCCGTATCGGCAATGTAGCGCCCCCGGTCGGCGAAGGCCAGACGGGAAGCGTCCCCGATCAGGCGCCAACTCTCCGGATGGGCGAACCCCATGCCGGCCAGATCCTTGCCCCGGAGCACCCCCAGGGTCTCGCCGATGGTCAGCGCGCCGGAGGACGGCGGCCCCATGCCGCAAATGTCATGCTCTCGGTAGGCGACGCAGACGGGCGGACGCTCGACCACCCGATAGGCCTCCAAATCCGCCAGGGAAAGCACACCCGGATTGCCCTCGGCCCCCTGAACCGTCTGGACAATGTCCTGGGCGATCAAGCCCCCATAAAAGGCCTTCGCTCCCCCGGCCGCCAAGGCCCGGAGAGTGGCCGCGTAGCCCGGATTCTTGAGCAAACGCCCCTCGGCGAGGGGCGCGCCGTCGGGCAGGAAATAGGCGCGGGTTCCGGGATACCGCCCCAGGCGCTCCGCGTCCTCGGCCACCAGGGCGGCCAAACGGGGGGACACGGAAAAACCCTCCTCCGCCAGTTTGATGGCATCGGCCAGCAACTCCGGCCAGGGCGCCTTCCCCCAGCGGTCATGGGCCTCCTCCATCAGGCGGGGCGTGCCCGGAGTGCCGACGGAGCGCCCCCCAACCACGGCGTCATAAAACGTCAAGGGCTGTCCCGACTGATCCTGGAACAGGGTGGGCCGGGCGGCCCTGGGCGCTGTTTCCCGGCCATCCAGGGTGGTCAGCGCCCCCTTTGCCGCATCGTACCAGACCAGGAAGGCGCCCCCCCCCAGGCCAGACGATTGGGGCTCCACCAGACCGAGAACGGCCTGAACGGCGACCATGGCGTCCGCGGCCGTCCCTCCGGCCCGCAGGATTTTCGCGCCCGCTTCCGCCGCCAGGGGATTGGCGGCCACCACCATCCAGTCCTTGGCTTCGACGGGCAGACCAGCGGACTTGGCGGCCAGCGCCCTGGCCACGGCGGGAGAGGCCGCCTCGGTCAGAACCGCCGACCCGCTTTCCGGCGCGACGGCATCGGTGGCTGTCTGCGCTTGGGCCAGAGGAGCGGACGCCAGGGCCACCAAGGCCAAGGAAACCAGGGAGCGGAGAACAGGGATCGCCATGGGAGCCTCTCGTTTCATCTGTATCGCGCAAGGATTGTCCACTGCTTTGTCCATCCGTCAAAGAGCGAATCCGATTCCCCTCGCCACATTGACGCCTGCATTGACCATTGTCGTTCCCGGTGCGGGCTTTTCCGAAATACAAGGCTTTTCCAATTCAAACCTCGGGACAACGGACGATCCCCGACCGTCCAAAACCCCGACCGTCCAAAACCCCGACCGTCCAAAACACGGAGACCCCCATGAAGCAGTTCGTCTTCCAGGAACGCTATCCGATCTTCCAGTTGGAGCTTGAAAAATCCGAAACCTCCCTGTCCACGGTCGAGGCCGTCATCCAAAGACTGAAGGAAAGGATAGACGTCCATCCAAAGGTGAGTTTCATCGCGATCTTCGACCACCATGCGCACACCACCGCCATCGGTGGAGACATCGCGCCGGACATCCTGGACGCCAAGACCATCGTTTTTTGCTTCGGAATCAAGCTGCCCAATGCGGAAGTGATGGCCGTCCGGCCCCGCTCCATCGGGGTCACGGAATTCGCCGACAAATTCGTCATCAACTTCCTGGAACCGCCCATGCCCCTGGCGACCGAGGCCATGGAGTCCTGGGTCAAGGATCTGCGTGAGATCTAGAGTGCCTTCGAGGCCAAGTTGGGCCAAGAAGTGGTCCAACTTGATGCCGGAGCCCTCTAGACCGGCGAAACGCGGGGGTCCTGCCCTTGCGCCAGTCCGTCCCGCCACGCCGGGATCGACCACGCGAAAGCTTGGCGCCAAAGCACATAAATCGCCCAAAAAAGGGGTTATCCGGGAGTTCCTGGGGCGGAAAGACACCCCTTGACCACCGACCGGACCAGACCACGCACCCATCGATGCGCCGGATCCGCGTCGAGCCTGGGATGCCAGAGCAGGGAAAGGACGAGCCCCGGCGCGGTCACCGGGAGAGGAAAGGTTACCAACCCCTCGCGCGGCCGAAGCGTACAGCGCTCGGGCACGCAGGCGACGAGATCGGTGTCCCGGACGAGCGCCAGGGCCTCGGTGAAGCTGGAGACGATCACCGCCAGATCCCGCGTTACGCCTTGGGCGTCCAGGGCGTCGTCGAGCGGCCCCCTCTTCCCTTCCCGCCGATACACGGCGACGTGCCGGGCGGCCCCCAGGCGCTCGCGGGTCACGGGACCCTCCGCCAGGGAATGCCCCGGCGCGACGACACCCACATAGCGGTCTTCGAACAGGGCTTGGGCTCGCAGTTCCGGACCCAAGGAGGATCCCACCACGCCCGTTTCCAAATCCACCGCGCCCTTGCGCAAGGGCGCGCTGTCCCGGTCCGGCTTGGTCACGAACCGCAGGCGAACGCCCGGCGCGTCCATGGCGACGCGCGCCAGAAGGGGGGCGCCGAAGGTTTCCACGAACCCTTCCCGGTTGCGCAGGGTGAACTGGCGGTTCAAACGCGCCGGATCCAGGTCCTCCACCGGGCGCAACACCGCTTCCGCCTCGTCGACCAGCGTCCCGACCCGCCCGCGCAGGTCCAGGGCCCTTGGCGTGGGCACCAAGCCCCGCCCCGCGCGCACCAGCAGGGGATCGCCGGTCACCTCCCGCAACCGGGCAAGCGCCCGGCTCATGGCCGAGGGGCTCAGGTTCAAACGCCGGGCCGCCCCCGCCACGCTGCCTTCCGCGAGCAGCACGTCCAGGGTGACCAGCAAATTGAGATCGGGGCGCGTCATCCCCCATCCTACCACGGCGGACGCGATTTGACATGGCGTCCAACGCATCTATTTCTTTCAATCCATGCGCGTTCCGCCATGCGAGAGTCCGGTCTAGATATCCGGGGCGGGCTTCCTTCCTTGGAGCCTGTTTCCTTAAAGATGGAGAACCGCCCATGCTCCCCTCCCTTCACAACGGTCCCGCTCCCCGCGCCTTGGGCCGCCTTGCCCTCGCCGCGCTTGCCCTGACCATGGCGCTGCCCTCCCTGGGGGCCAGCATCGCCAATGTCGCCCTCCCCACCCTCGCCCAGGCTTTCGACGCGCCGTTTCAAGGGACCCAATGGGTTGTCCTTGCTTATTTGCTGGCCATGACCATCCTGATCGTCGGTGCCGGACGGGTGGGAGATCTCCTTGGTCACCGAAAGGTCCTGCTGTTCAGCCTCTCCCTCTTCACGGTGGCCTCGACCTTCTGCGCCCTGGCCCCAACCCTTCCCATCCTGATCACCGCCCGGGGCCTCCAAGGAGTCGGCGGCGCGGGCCTTCTGGCGCTTACCCCCGCCTTGATCCGTGGCACCGTGTCTCGGGAGCGCGTCGGCGCCGCCATGGGACTGCTGGGGACCCTTTCCGCGGTGGGCACGGCCATGGGGCCTTCCCTGGGTGGTCTGCTGGTCGGTGGCTTTGGATGGCGCGCGATCTTCCTGGTCCTGATTCCCCTTGGCCTCCTGGCCCTCGGTCTCGGCGCCCACGCCCTCCCCGCGGATGAAAAGCGAACGCTTTCCGAGAAGACGGCCTTGGATCCCCTTGGCACCACGATCCTGGCCGCAACCCTGGCCGCCTATGCCCTGGCCCTGACTCTGGGGACCGATCTCCTCTCCCGGGAAACCCTGACCCTGATCACCATCGCCGTTCTGGGTGGCGGCCTGTTCCTGATGGTGGAAAAACGCTCGACCGCGCCCCTCCTGCCACCGGAAGTATTAAGGGATGGCCCCGTCGTCGCCAGTCTGATTGGGGCTGGATTGGTGGGCACGGTGATCATGACCACCATGGTGGTGGGTCCCTTCTACCTGACCCGCGCCCTAGGACTCTCCGAGGAGCACATGGGCCTGGTCCTGTCGGTCGGCCCCCTCCTCTCCGTCTGCAGCGGTCTGCCCGCGGGTCGACTCGTCGACCGCCTGGGCGCGCCGACCATGGTGAACGCGGGTCTGGTGGGCATGGCCATTGGGTCGCTGGCCCTCGCCCTCGCGCCTCCCCTCCTTGGCGTTCCCGGCTACCTGGCGGCCCTCGCCCTGCTCACGCCCAGTTATCAATTGTTTCAAGCGGCCAACACCGCGGCGACGCTGACCGATGTCGCGCCGGACCGGCGCGGCCTGCTCTCCGGCCTGCTTGGGTTGGCGCGCAATCTCGGGCTGATTTCCGGCGCCTCGGTCATGGGAGCCCTGTTCGCCATCGCCTCGGGCTCGGAGGACGTGGCCCAGGCCGCGCCAGAGGCCGTGACCGCGGGTCTCCGCGCCAGCTTTCTGACCGCCGCGGCCTTGATGGGAGTCGGCCTGATCCTTTCGATCACCCTCCGCCCCCGCACGGACAAGACAATTGTTCTAGAACAATGATCCCGGGTCGAGCAGGGCCGTGGTTTCCCTACCGATTTGCCCGTAGTAGGCTACAATCGGGTTCTGCCCAGATGCCACCTGAGCCGTGGTTTCCCTACCGATTTGCCCGTAGTAGGCTTGAACTTGTCCAGGGGAAGCCCGCCCTTTTGCCGTGGTTTCCCTACCGATTTGCCCGTAGTAGGCTCGCTTGTGGTCACGACCCGTCCATCCTGGGGCCGTGGTTTCCCTACCGATTTGCCCGTAGTAGGCTCCTTAACCATCGCCCCAAACCCCAGAACATGCCGTGGTTTCCCTACCGATTTGCCCGTAGTAGGCTGCGTAAACGTCACGCCGCCATCACCAGTAAGCCGTGGTTTCCCTACCGATTTGCCCGTAGTAGGCTGAAACAGGATCTTGATCGCCACTTCGCTCAGCCGTGGTTTCCCTACCGATTTGCCCGTAGTAGGCTCCAGAACATCCTCGGGCTTGTCGCCCCCGGGCCGTGGTTTCCCTACCGATTTGCCCGTAGTAGGCTATGGCGGACCTGTCCGAAATGGTCGCGACCGCCGTGGTTTCCCTACCGATTTGCCCGTAGTAGGCTCAAAGCGAGACAGACGCGTTGCGCTCCTGCGCCGTGGTTTCCCTACCGATTTGCCCGTAGTAGGCTATTGGCGCGAAGCCTTCGGCGTTCTCCGACGCCGTGGTTTCCCTACCGATTTGCCCGTAGTAGGCTCGCCACCAACCGCGCGACCGTTCGGCATTTGCCGTGGTTTCCCTACCGATTTGCCCGTAGTAGGCTTCGTCCGTTAGCTTGGGCCGCGCGTCCGGGGCCGTGGTTTCCCTACCGATTTGCCCGTAGTAGGCTCGCAATCATTGCGCATATCGCTGCGTCGACGCCGTGGTTTCCCTACCGATTTGCCCGTAGTAGGCTACGGACCCGATCGCCCCGTTACCGGTGAGCGCCGTGGTTTCCCTACCGATTTGCCCGTAGTAGGCTATCGCGTGGCGGCCCCACTTTATGTGCGGAGCCGTGGTTTCCCTACCGATTTGCCCGTAGTAGGCTCCGCAGTTCGTGGCTTGGCGCCTTGACTCAGCCGTGGTTTCCCTACCGATTTGCCCGTAGTAGGCTTACCAGTATCAATCAAGGGTTTGGTTGAAACGCCGTGGTTTCCCTACCGATTTGCCCGTAGTAGGCTTTCATCAACGATTGGGGCATGACGTTCGATGCCGTGGTTTCCCTACCGATTTGCCCGTAGTAGGCTCACCCCCTGTCGTTCAACACTCACGACCGCGCCGTGGTTTCCCTACCGATTTGCCCGTAGTAGGCTGCGAGATAATCGCCCTCTTGGATTTTGTGAGCCGTGGTTTCCCTACCGATTTGCCCGTAGTAGGCTGGTACCCGCCAGCGCCACATCGTGGACGGCGCCGTGGTTTCCCTACCGATTTGCCCGTAGTAGGCTGCATCTCAACGTCGGTCATGGCGCAGGCCGGCCGTGGTTTCCCTACCGATTTGCCCGTAGTAGGCTGCCGGTCTGCTTGTCCGTCCAGGTCTCGGTGCCGTGGTTTCCCTACCGATTTGCCCGTAGTAGGCTGTCCATCAGAAACCCCGATAGGGCCGTGCTGCCGTGGTTTCCCTACCGATTTGCCCGTAGTAGGCTGAAGGCGTCGGGCGGGGTGGTGTGCTTCGGGCCGTGGTTTCCCTACCGATTTGCCCGTAGTAGGCTAAACGGGTCAATGTTGGCGGACTGGGCATAGCCGTGGTTTCCCTACCGATTTGCCCGTAGTAGGCTTTTCTTTATTTGACCCACGAATGGTAAAATGCCGTGGTTTCCCTACCGATTTGCCCGTAGTAGGCTACCATGGCCGTCCTCCGGCGCCGCCGGGAGGCCGTGGTTTCCCTACCGATTTGCCCGTAGTAGGCTGCCTTGCGCCTGGGCGTTACTCAGCGATATGCCGTGGTTTCCCTACCGATTTGCCCGTAGTAGGCTTTGTCGATGCCGCCGCCGCGCTGCGGACCCGCCGTGGTTTCCCTACCGATTTGCCCGTAGTAGGCTGGGTCTGCGGTTTAACGAACGAGGAAAGAAGCCGTGGTTTCCCTACCGATTTGCCCGTAGTAGGCTGTCCTGGTCGATGTCTGCGGCGTTTTGGAGGCCGTGGTTTCCCTACCGATTTGCCCGTAGTAGGCTCAACTCGCTTTCCGCGGACAGCCCTATGGCGCCGTGGTTTCCCTACCGATTTGCCCGTAGTAGGCTGATCCATTATGGGGCGGTGCTTCAACTCCTGCCGTGGTTTCCCTACCGATTTGCCCGTAGTAGGCTTAAAAAGGACAAGAAAGCAGCTCTTCTCTCGCCGTGGTTTCCCTACCGATTTGCCCGTAGTAGGCTCCCGGGCCGCGGTGATCCCGTGCCCATGCGGCCGTGGTTTCCCTACCGATTTGCCCGTAGTAGGCTTCCATCAACATGTCTGCGATCCGTTTTCACGCCGTGGTTTCCCTACCGATTTGCCCGTAGTAGGCTCGCCTCGGTCCAACCGACTGGAATTGCTGTGATTTCCGCGCCTTCGACCGCGCCGAAATCACAGCAAGACCAACTGTTTCGCCCCAAGCCGCTCGGTTTTGGGAGCGAGTCCGAGCATGAGTTCCATGCGCCCATATTGCTTATCCGTTATTTGAAGCGTCCGCACACTGCCCTTCGCGGGAAGATTCGCGCGGACCCGCCCGACATGTTTGTTCACCGCGTCCTGTCCTCGGCAAACCCGAGCATACACGGAGAACTGGAGCATCAGAAAGCCATCATCCTTCAGGGCTTTCCGAAAACGGGTCGCACTCCGGCGCTGATCCTTGGTTCCCACCGGAAGATCAAAGAAGACCATCACCCACATGTATCGACTGTCCTCCGCTTTCATCGGTCGCCCTCACACCTTGTCCGGCCAACAGGGAACCCGCAAAAGGGCCGCGCTGGAGAACTCCATGGCGCGCACCGCAGACATGGCGACGGCTTCGGTCGCCGCCAGCAGGGTCATGCGCTCCGCCCCGATCACCGCGTCTCGGGTCAGAATTCCGGCCATGACCCTCCGGTCTTCGACGGTCAGTTCGTCTCCTTCGCTGTCCAATGCCCGTTCGTGGGCCAACCGGTCGACGAAGGGACGAAACGGCTCGATCAGGTCATCAACCAGATTGAAGGCGTTAGACCGGGACGCATGGTGAAGGCCGAAGGCGGGTAACAAACCCGAAGCGACACAGGCACGGGCGAGGGCCGCACGGACAACCGCGTATCCGTAGTTCAGCAGCGCATTGCGCCGATCGGTGTCGTCAGCCCGAATAAAATTGGTAAACAGGTCCGACCAATAGGCCCGGGCGGCACGGGCCTCGACATTGTCGGGATCCCCCGAGCCGACCCGCTCGGCCATGGCCAAGACCGCTCCGGCGCGGGGGCGCTCCAACTGCGTCAACAGCAGGCCCTGATTGCGGATCTTCGCAACCACCAGGGTTTGCCACAGGCGTTTTTTCAGGGGCTGCCCGATACCCGTCTGGATATGGGCGACATGGGCCTGGGCATGGTGTTGGTGGAAGGACAGGAAGACCCCGGCGGGATGGTGTCGTGCATCCGGAACAATCATCGCCACCCCATGCTCAACAAGGGCGGACAGAAGGGATCCGGTCAGACTCACCTGTGGCGTATCCAGAATGAGCCAGGCGATATCCTCGATGGCAAGCTGAACCTCGTCGTCCTCCTGCGCGACGACAAGTTGCCCGTCCCGAACCGTCAGTCTGGCGGGTTGGGAGATATGCACACCTCTCCATGCCATGTGCGGACCTCGTTTTTCACTTCGGCACGGGTGCCGACCCGGTCCATATTGTACTTTCGGATGATTAAGAGAGTCTTTGCACCTATTCCTGTTGTAGCAGAAGTCGGATCGTTGTCCTTGAAGATCGATATGGCACCGGTTCCCCTGTGCAGCCCCTGAAAATATCCGCCGACCACCTCGCCGGAGGGTCGAACCACCTCCAGATAGCTCCTCGGATAAAGGCTGAAGCGGAAAGCGTGCTCCGGACCAAGGAGGGTCCATTCGTTTTCCGTCTTATAGGCAACAACGGACCGCATGGGAGGGACCGGCCATGCGGTTCTGTTCATCACCTGATGGGGATAGATGGGCACAAGATACCACTCGATCTTGCCCTTCCGGTTCGGCTTGCTGAAGACATCGACACGCACCATCTCTCCACGCGCCGCCGTTCCCCCACGCACCGGCACGGCGGGTTTGATCTTGGTCGCAAGGCGGACCTTGGCGATGACATCGCCGCGTGGCGAGCGGGGAAGCGCACCCGTGGGCCGCCCGGCGGCGATCCAGACCCGAATCGCCTCGATCACGGGGCCATTGCGCTCAGGATCCTTGATCCGGTCCAGGTCCGCCTCCTTAAGGGCGGTCACGGCCTTGCGTTCAAAGACCACCGGGCCGTCCTCCCCCGTTTCAACTCGGCGGATCGTCGCCTCGTGCCCCTCGCCCCGGGCCCGTCGACGCTCGGGCCGGGCGACGACAACCTGCGCATAGGCCTTCAAGATGGCGTCGCGGAACCCCGGCCAGGGCGGAGGAACGAAGCGCAGGGGGCGACCGAGTCCCCGCTGTTCCCATTGCTGGTAGGACAGGGTGAGGCGTTGGACCTCTCCTTCCCCGATCGCAGCCACCACAAGGGCGTCCAGCGCATGGTTCCGGTCATCATTCACCCGCTTGCCATCGACCTTTTTAAGGCTTTCCACACCCCAGGCCTGCCGCAAGGCTGCGGTCAAGGCGCCCGGTCGGGTGAACACACGGCGGTTGCCCCCTTTCTCCTGCCGGTCACCCGGCGGATAGAACAGCTTCACCGCCTCGGCCAGCAGACGCGCCGCATAGCGCGTGTCGTTGAGGTTGCGGCTTCGGAAGCGTTCCGCCGCCTCCTCGGCGTTCTTCAGCAGGTAATTGCGCTTTTTGAACCCCCGCAGGGCCGGATTGCGTTCGATCCTTTGAACGAAGGTCTCCCAGGCCTCGGGCGTTTCGTCCTGGCAAAACCACTCATAGGGGGTCCGTCCCGTCTTGCGCTGGTTGGCGCTGGCCAAACAGAGGGTCTTATTGTTGAAGCTGTCATCCCCGAAGCGGGACCAGGGCAGAATATGGTCGACCTGGATGCTGTTGTCGGTGGCAATGACCTGGGACACGGGGATATCGCGGCCCGTATAGGGGCATTTTCCCGCCTGTTCCTTCCACAACCGATAGCGGAGCAGGGTGTCCCCATCCACATCGGAAAGACCAAGAAGGCCCCGGATTTCCTCCCGTTCCCTGTTCCTCTGGGCCGTATTTTTTTTGATCCCACTTTCAATCTCGAGGCGCTTTTCCAGGCTGTTGCCGACATCTCGGGCCAGCTCGATATGGATGGATCCGGGCAATCCCCAGCGGTTGCGCATGGCCCACAGTTGCTTCAGCCCTTCGGTCAGCGCCTTTCGGGCGATGGGATTGGCGATGCTTTCGCCGACCTCGGCCACCAGGGCCTTGAATTGGGCTTTGGTCGCAACCGACCCGCGCTTGGCCAGGGTGGACGCGGAATGGTCATACCCCACAAGACGACAGGCCTCGTCATAGCGCCGTCCCGCTTCCAGGTGGGGCAACAGGGCACGGCAGGCCTTGGTGGACAAATGCCCGGCTCCCTTGAATTTCGTCAGGGATCCGGCCTCCAGCGCCGTCGCCAGCGCCTCGCGGACGGCGGCGCTCACCCCCATCTCCTCAAGCTTCGCCAGGATCGTCGTATTCAACTCGAAGAAACTCAGCACATGGGCGATCCCGTCGAGTTGCTCCGGATGGTTGCCCAGGGCAGCCCACAGGTCCTCTCCCAAGGCCTTGCGGAGCGCATGGGTGCCGCCCAGGGCCTCCCCGCTCCGCCGGACGATGTCGCCTTTTTCATCCTCGAGCTTAATGGCGGAGAACTGCTCATCCGCCGCCATCCCCAGCAGACCCCGCACCTTTTTCACCGTCAGCGTGGCTGTCCTGCCCAGGTCGGCGGTCACCCGCGCCAGCTCGTCCGGGGAGAGGGAGCGCTCGCCGTCCACCGATTTGATCCGCAGGGTGATCAACCGGGTCAAAAGGCGGAAGCGTTCGAAGGACGGCGCCAGTTTCGCCGCCCGCTTCTCCTTCGGTTCAAACGGACAATGCCCGACCAGACGTTCACTGTCCTGCATGGGCAACTGGCGGAAGGCAATGGCCTTAAACGCCGCTTCCAGCCTGTCGGACGCGACCTCCTGGCCCAACCGGCGCTGGGCTGCGAAGAGCTTGCCCACCTCGTCGAACAGGTCGCCCCGTTCGGAGGTCCGGTCGAAAATGCCCTCTCGATTGCGCCGACGGGCGCTGAAATCCGGATCACGCGCGAACATCTCGCCAACCGTTCGATAGCGCGCCAACCGGTCCTGGGTCAGTTCCAGCGCCGAGAGCATTTTCTTGTCGTCGCCGCTTGTGTTCGCCCCCTTGCGCTTGGCCGCAGAGCGGAAGCCCCGTCGCTTGGCGATATGCCCCAGGGCGATGCCGAACTCCAAGGGTGTCAAGGGAAGGTCCAGGCCCCGCGCCCGGATCTCCCAGGGATCCAGGCCCGGTCTTTTCAGGGCGTCCCGGCCGGAGGACGGAAGCAGTCCATGGGCTTGAAACAGGTGACGGATTTCTGCCATGCGGTTACGGCGACGGCGAATAACCCGGCGCAGAAGGCGATTTCCCCGACGGATTTGGTTGGTTGGCGTGCGTTCTTTGCTCGTTTCGGGGACATCAAAGCACCAGGCCCCCAAGCCCTCCACCAGCCCGGAAGAGTCCGAAGAGGAGGGAGAGCGCAGCACCGCCCAGCCACAGGACCCAATTCCCAAATCGATCCCAAAGGCCAGTTGCTCATCAATCATCGTCCCCTCCCCCAACCATGCCACCCTTGACATTTATTCCATAACCTGCCCAACTAGTCGTGGCAAATCGGTTGGGAAACCACGGTAACGTCCCTCCTTCGGGAGCGACGTGAAGGATCATCCCTCGCTGGGAAACCGGCGGGGGAAATTCCTTTTTCTATTTTCTGGGTTGCGGGCGTTTCCGGTGTCGTGAACGACACGCGGACTTAGTGGTGTGCCCAAAGGCCTTTAAGAAGAACGCTATTCTAGAACGATGATCCAGGCTCCAGCAGGAACTTGGCTTCCTCCTCGGTCGTCTCGCGGCCCAGAGCGGCGTTGCGGTGGGGGAAGCGGCCAAAGCGGGCGATGATCTCGTAATGACGCAGGGCGTAGTCGTAGAGGTCCTTATTCTCCAGCCGCTCGAACAGGGCCAGGGAGCGTTCCTGGTCCACCAGATCTTCCGAATGTTCAAAGGGCAGGTAGCAGAAAAGGCGCTCCGCCACGGAATAGCCCCGGTCATAGCCCCGTTTGATGATCTCCTGGGCCAACGCCCGGGCCTTGATATCGCCGGAGAAGGACTTGTCCCGCCCCCGCCAGATGTTGCGGGGAAACTGGTCGAGCAGGATGATCAGAGCCAGCGCTCCCCGGGGCGTTTCCACCAATTCATCCAACCGTCCGGCGATGGCATCCCCCACGGCTTTGGTGAACAGGGCGATCAAGGTGGCGTCCAACACATCGGACGTCTGAAACCACCACGGCTTGAAGTCGTGGCGGGCGGGATCGTCCTCCGCACCAAACCAAAGAGCGAGCACCCGATCTTCCACGGGGGCTCCGCCATCCATGTCCATGGCCGTCTTGATGTGATCCATCATTCTTGGGCGTATCCTGTAATTCTGGTTATTCGGTGCATTTAAAAGGGGCGAGTTCGCCAAGCATCTCCATATCCTCTGCGACGGCGTCCCGCTCCTTGTCCAGGAAATCCTCCACCGCCCGATGGAATCCCTGGTCGGCGATCCAATGGGTGGAATAGGTGAAGCGGGGAAGGTAGCCCCGGCTGATCTTATGTTCCCCTTGGGCTCCGGCCTCGACCCAGCGCAAGCCCCGGTCGATGGCGAAATCCATCGCCTGATAATAGCAGGCCTCGAAATGGAGGAACTTATAGTCCTCCGACGCGCCCCAGTTCCGCCCATAAAGGGCATCTCCGCCGATCAGATTCAAGGCACCGCAGACCAATTCACCGGTTGCGTCATCCTCGCCCATGACCAGGGCAACCCGGTCGGCCATGGTCGCCCCCAACCGGTGGAAAAAGGCCTTGTTCAAATAGGCCTGAGACCATTTTTTGTCGATAGTCGACAGGTAGAAGTGGTGGAAGGCCTCCCAATGGCGGGGTTCGATGGCATCCCCCGTCAACACTTTGAGCGTCACCCCCTGGGACTGAGCTTTCTCCCGCTCCTTGCGGATGGTCTTGCGCTTGCGCGAAGACAGGGCGGCCAGGAAGTCGTCAAAGCCGCCATAGCCCGCGTTCTCCCAATGGTACTGCCGCCCCAGGCGGGAGAGCAGGCCCATGTCAACCATGAGATCATGCTCCTCCTTGGTGGGAAAGGTGACGTGGAGGGAGGAGACCTTGAGCCGTCGGGCCATTTCCACCATCCCCGCCACCAGGGTCCGGCGCAGCATGTCCGGATCCCCGGCCCCATCACGCACCATCAGCCGCGGCCCGGTCACCGGGGTGAAAGGGATGGCGCATTGAAGCTTGGGGTAATATTTTCCGCCCGCCTGTTCATAGGCCCGGGCCCAGGCCCAATCGAAGACATATTCGCCGTAGGAATGCCCCTTCAGGTACAGGGGGGCGCAGGCCAGAATCCGCTCTCGGCCATCTCTGACCGTGACATGGCGCGGCCCCCAGCCCGTGGCCGGAGCAACGGCGCCGGAGGACTCCAGGGCGCTAAGGAAGGCATGCAAGCAAAAGGGATTGTCCGGCCCCGCGCAGGCGTCCCAGTCCTCGGCGGAAATCTCGTCGATCCCTGTGTGGAAATGGAGGACGAGGCTGTCATCGGAATCGGGCATGGGCAGGGGTCCGCTCGAAAGGAAAAGGACGGGCACGCCTTTTAAATCGGGTTGCCCGTCCCATCTCGCAATGCGCTAATCGGCCCAGAGTGTTAGTCGATAGCGAACAGGCCCTCGACCTCGACGGAAACGCCCAGGGGCAGACTGGCGCAACCCACCGCAGCCCGGGCGTGGCGGCCCTTGTCGCCGAAAACGTCGACCATCAGCTCGCTGGCGCCGTTGATGACCTGGGCGTGAGCGATGAATTCGGGGATGCAGTTCACGAAACCGCCCAAACGCACGACCTGACGCACCCGGTTCAGGTCACCGCCACAGGCGACCTTCAACTGGGACAGCAGGTTGATCGCGCACAACCGCGCCGCAGCCTGTCCGGTCTCAATATCGATGTCCTGGCCAAGCTTACCAAGATATTGGGGGGCCCCGTCCCGCATGGTGATCTGGCCGGACATGACCACCAGACCGTTTTCGATGACCCAGGGAACATAGGCGCCAACGGGGGCTGCGGCTTCGGGAAGGGTGAGGCCAAGCTCGGCCAGACGGGCTTCGATGGACATGGGTAAATCTCCTCTCCCGCGGCGAAGGGATCCGTGTTAACCAGTCGCTCCGACGCGCGCCCCCGCCGCAGGATCGAATCCCGGGGGAGCCGTCAATGGGGCGAGCGGCCAAGGGGATGTTGGCATTCCGGCCAGATGGCGCCTGGGCTTCCGGCCCGGTGGCACCTGAGCCTCCGGCCTAACCCGACGCTCAAACCGGGTGGCGGACGGAAAATGGGATACCGGTTTTCCCTCTCTCCCGCTGCCTATTTTATGTGTCTGGGTCAAAAAAACCCACCCGCTCCACATTCCAAGGGGCCTGTGGGGAAGCGATCCGACCAGATCGAGACCGTCCCGGCGCCACCGGGCGGACACAACGAAGTCACCTGTCCCTGCGGGAACTCCCCCATGGCGTCCATGGAGGGGGATTGGAACCAAGGTCTTCGGCATCGCATAGGGGAAGGGAGTCGCCGTGAGCAATCTTTCGCTGCCCAAGGACAAGATCCGGGTTGTTCTGTTCGAGAACATCCACGGGAGCGCCATCGAGTATTTCAACAGCCGTGGCTACAACAACGTAGAGCACCTGAAGGGCGCCCTCGACGGGGACGAGCTGAAGGAAAAAATCAAGGATGCCCATATCATTGGTATCCGTTCCCGCACCAAGCTGACCAAGGACATCTTGGACTCCGCCGAGAAACTAATGGCCGTCGGCTGTTTCTGCATCGGCACCAACCAAGTCGATACGAGCGCCGCCGAGGCTCTGGGCGTCCCTGTCTTCAATGCCCCCTATTCCAATACCCGGTCCGTCGCCGAACTGGTGATCGCCGAGACGGTGATGCTGATGCGCGACGTTCCCACCCGGAACTGGGAAGTGCACGAAGGCGGCTGGGACAAATCGGCCATTGGTTGCCATGAAGTCCGCGGCAAGACCCTGGGCATCGTCGGCTATGGCCATATCGGCACCCAGGTCTCCGTCCTCGCCGAGTCCATGGGCATGAGCGTGCGGTACTTCGATGTCGTCGAGAAGCTGGCCATCGGCAATGCCCAACCCTGCGCGACATTGGAAGAGCTGCTCTCCCTGTCCGACGTGGTGACTCTGCACGTCCCCGACACTCCCGATACCCGGAACCTGATCGGCACCGCCGAGTTCGCCGCCATGACCGACGGCGTCAAGCTGATCAACCTGTCCCGGGGTAAGGTGGTGGACATCGACGCCTTGGCCGCAGCCCTGGATAGTGGCAAGGTCAAGGGCGCCGCCCTGGACGTGTTCCCCAAAGAGCCCGCCTCCAAGGACGAGTTGTTTGAAAGCCCCCTTCGGGGCCGCCGCAACGTCCTGCTGACCCCCCATGTGGGCGGCTCGACAGAGGAAGCCCAAATGGGCATCGGCCGCGAAGTCGCTGAAAAACTGGTGAAGTACTCCGATGACGGCTCCACCCTGGGGTCGGTCAACTTCCCGGAAGTGGCCCTGCCTCAACAGGCCAATGTCACTCGCTTCCTGCACATTCACCAGAATATTCCCGGTGTGATGAGCGCGCTGAACGACATTTTCTCCAGCCATGCCATCAACATCCGGGGTCAGTACCTGATGACCGACCCGACCGTCGGTTACGTGGTGGTGGACGTGGAAAAGGACCTGCAAGCGGGCGAGGGATTCCGCCAAGCCCTGACCCAGGTCAAGGGAACCCTGCGTTTCCGGTTCCTTCGGTAGCGTCGGCTCACCATACAAGACAGGCATGCAAAAAGCCCCGGCACGATCGTTACCGGGGCTTTTCAATTGGCTCCTAACGAGCCCGACATGTCACCGCACCCTAATGAACGGTCACACCATGAGGCTTGGTCCGGAGCAAAGCCCGGTTGAAGGCCTGTTCCTCGGCATCGGTATGCTCGAACCAGTGCGCCTGCGTGATCGGGAAGGTGGCCAGGCCCAGAGCCTTCGCCACAAGGAAGAAGCGGTTCATCATGATTATGTCCTCCGTTGTTAATGGGGCGGCTGCCCGCCCCCGTCCTCGATAATTGAATGTAGCGCACATTGTGCGCAGATGCAAGCATTTGTGACAGACCAAATTCGTTATATACAATGCGTTAGCCCCTAGTTGTCACATAACTGTAGCTTTTTCAGCACGCAAAATTGAATGCCTCCAAGGACTTGCGAAGCCGCACACCGTGCGCATGACCATCCTGGGGAGACGAAAAAAAATGCCTCCACACCGTCCACCTATGCCGTTTGGACAGGTCGGTTGGCCGCGTTTTTCCAAGAGAAATTTAAACGGGCACCGGAGAGGGGTTATCGGCCGGGGAAGACGTCCAGCGTACCCATGGGCTGGGGAAACGCATCCCCCAGAAGCTCTCGCCAGACGCCTCCCGCCCCCCGGGCATCGCCCATGGCCGAGAGATGGCGAGCGCGAATGGCGCGCCAATAGGCCGACGTGGCCGGACCGCGCCAGGCCTCCCCAACGGACAGGCGGCGCCCTCCGCCGGGAAGGGGGAAGGTGCCCGGGGTGGCATTGCGTCCCCAGGCCATGAAGCTCTCGAACAGATCCTGGGGGGTGGCTCGACCACCCTGGGCCACCGCGCCGGCCCTTTCCTGGAAAAAGGCTTGGACGAGCACCTCCAGGGCGTAGCCGGACAGCGGGACGCGGGTATGGCTCCGCCAAGCCTTGAGAATCGCCAGCAGCATCCTGGGACGCTCCCCATTGGCCATGCCCAGCACCCGTAGGGCCGCGGCCTCCGCCAGGGGGTCGCAGGGAATCCAACGGAAGGTTCCCAAGGCGGACCGGCCTGGGATGGCCATGCGCTCTTCCTCTCCCCCGACGATCTGGTGGATGGCGGGGATCAGGGCGAAGGACAATCCGTCCTCCCGAAGGGTGACGGCCCGGGGGCCGACGGCGCGCGGATCAAGACCCAAGGCCCGGGCCGCCATCGCCGTGGCCTCCAGGGCGTCCGCGGCCCGGGTGGTATGAGCCCCGGGGGCGAGGGCCAGAAAAAGGTCGATCGTCGGCAGGGCGCCCCGGGTCAGGATCGCCGTCCGCCGCCCCAGGGCACCGCCGACGAAAAATCCGGATCCCGATCCCACGCGGCCACTGTCCAGTGTCAGCACCCCAGCCAAGCGGCGCACCAGTTGGGCGGCCCCATCGCGCACCCGGATTTGGTCCTCTGGCTTGGGCAGGATGGCGGCGAGGAAGGAAACGAAGGCCTGGGTGGTCTCCGCGGAGGTATCATGGATGACAAGAAGGGAGGGATCCCTTCGTCGTCCCTCGGGTGGCATCGCGACAAGCGCTCCCGCGTTCCTCTCCCGTTCCATCCGTCCAATCCATCCCGTTCCACCGCGGATATGCCAGGGATCCATTACGGGGACAAGGGTGTAAAAAAAGGGTTATCGACCCTTTCTTTAGACCGCGGCGGTTGAAGACGGCACGCGGCATCCCCAGCATTGAAGCTCGGCAATCCATATCCCAATCGCGAGAACACCATGGAAGACACCCTCAGTTCCAGCCTCGATACCATCGTGGGCTACGTTGGCCTTTATGGCCTGTCCGTCCTGGGCGCCATCCTCATCCTCGTTATCGGTTGGATCGCCGCGGGATGGCTGTCAAGAGCCGCGGACAAGGGTCTGTCCCGGGCGAAGCGGATGGACGAAACCTTGCGGGGCTTCCTGTCCAGCTCGGTCAAATATCTGATCCTGGCCTTCACGATCATCGCTGTCCTCAACCGGTTCGGTGTGGAAACCACCAGCTTCGTCGCCATTCTCGGCGCCACGGGCCTGGCCATAGGCCTCGCCTTGCAGGGAACCCTATCCAACGTGGCGGCGGGGGTCATGCTGCTGTTCTTCCGCCCCTTCAAGGTCGGCGACTATATCGACGCCGATGGTATCGCCGGAAGCGTGAAGAAGACCACCCTATTCATCACGGAAATGGCGACCCCGGACAACGTGATGATGGTGGTGCCCAATTCCCGTCTGTGGGGCGTCCCCATCCACAACTACAGCACCAACCCCACGCGGCGGTTGGATCTGACCGTTGGCATCGGCTACGGCGACGACATGGACAAGGCCCAGGCCGCGCTGTTGGCCCTGGTCGAGGCCGATGCCCGGATCTTGAAGGACCCCGCCCCCCTGACCGCCATTACCAACCTGGGTGACAGCGCCGTCGACGTCATGGTCCGCTTCTGGTGCGCCGCCGGGGACTATTGGGCCGTCAAATTCGACCTGACCAAGGCCATCAAGGTGATGATGGATGCTCAGGGGATCTCCATCCCCTATCCCCAGCGGGACGTTCATCTCCACCAAATCAATACGAAGGAGTCCTGATGCCCGGTTTGGAAACCCCGGGCGCCGACCTCGGCGCCCTCTGCCCCGACTTCGCCCTGCCCGATCCCACGGGCCGGGTCTGGACCCTCTCGGACCTGCGGGGGACCAATGGCTTGTTGGTCGCCTTCATCTGCAATCACTGCCCTTATGTGAAAGCCATGATCGACCGCTTCGTCGCCGACGCCAAGGTCCTTCAAGGGGCGGGCATCGGCGTGGTGGCGATCATGCCCAACGACTTCACGGCCTATCCCGCGGACGCTCCGGATCGTATGGCCGACTTCGCCCGGGACCACGGCTTCCCCTTTCCCTATCTGGTGGACGAATCCCAGGCCGTGGCCGAATCCTTCGAGGCGGTCTGCACCCCGGACTTTTTAGGGTTCGACCGCTATCTGACCCTGAAGTACCGGGGCCGCCTGGACGCCGGACGGAAGGATCCACCGCCCCCGGACTGCCCCCGGGAGTTGCGCGACGCCATGGTTGCAATCGCCCGGGACCCCCTGACGGAGCCGGGCACGCAACATCCCTCCCTGGGCTGTTCCATCAAATGGAAAGGGGAGGCATGAGCCTCCCCCCGACCTTTCCCCACCAAGCCAGGCAAAACCTCCAAGACGGACCCTATTTCCCAACGGCGGCCCGGTAGTATTCCAGCGCCCGGGGCATTTCCGCGTTCAGGTCGTTGATCCGTGTTGCGTCCGCCGGGTGGGTCGACAAGAACTCCGGCGGTTTCTCGCCCCCCATGGAGGACATATTCTCCCATAGCTTCACCGCCTCCCGGGGGTCATATCCGGCCCGGGCCATGTAATAGAGCCCGATTTCATCGGCCTCGGACTCATGGGTGCGGCTATAGGGCAGGATAATCCCCAAGGTCGCGGCCTGTCCCATCAACTCGGTGATTTGGGCGCTGTTGCCCACACCACCGAGACCCAGGGCCGCGCTCCCCAACTGCAAGCCCGTGCTCACCGCCATCTGCTGGGAGATCCGTTCCTCCCCATGGTGAGAGATGGCATGGGCGATTTCATGACCGATCACGGCCGCCAGTTGGGCGTCGTTGGCCGCGACCTTCCCCATGCCCGTGTTCACGCCCACCTTGCCGCCGGGAAGGGCGAAGGCATTGGGCTCGTCGTTTTGAAAGGCGTTCACCTCCCACTCATAGTTGGGCAAGTCATTGGCCTGAATCAGGCGCTCGGTGATGGCCCTGACACGCTTGGTGAAGGAAGCGCCCGCCGGCAGAACCTTTTCCGTGCTCTTGATCTCCTGGTAGGCCTGCGCCCCCATCTGAACGCCCTGGTCTTCCCCGACCAACATCAACTGAGAACGCCCCGTGACCGGGTTTTTGGCGCAGGCAGCCAGAGTCCCCGCGGTGATAAGCGCCACGACGCCAGCACGCATCAATCCCTTACAGCGCATCATCCATTCTCCCCTTCCGGTTTCCGGTTCCGTCTCTTAAATTGGCGCCATCCTGACACAACAGCACGGGACGGCGCATCCCCTCAAGTGGCAAGCCACGCGTCGCGTCATTCGCATTTTGCGACGCATCTCACCACGCACTCGAGTCCAAGACTCTGAAATCCGCCCCCCGGCACAGCCGGAAAGCGCGGATTACCTGGAAGTACAATTTTGGCACAAGCATTGCTTAAACATTATGAATTCGGAACGTTTTTTTCGGAGGCGGAAGAGTTGAAGTGATGGCAGTCTTGAAGAATATCAAACTTCGGCGGTTGGTCATCGGAAGCGAGATGTCAAACGTCATCGACATCTTGGCCAAGGCCCCCATCAGACTGGGCGTCATGGCGGAACGGGTTGACACCAGCGTTGCCCACATCGACAACCTTGCCAAGGCCGCCCAAGACGCGGCCAAGGTGGACCACGACATCACCGGAATCAGCGACGGTTCCGAGCAAAATGGACAGGCTGTCTCTGAAATGGCGAGCGGCCCCAATCAATCAAACGCCTTGCGCGAACGGGCCGCGGTCTTCCCGCGCGACCTGCGCGCCGCATAAAAGGGAATAGCTCGACATGGATGACACGGTTCGCGAAATGGTGCAAACCGCCTACCAGGAAACCGTGGAGGAAGCCACGGCCGCGGGCCACGACCCGGCCACCGCCCATCGGGAAGGATTAACCGGAGCGGCCATGTGCCTGGCGGCCATGGCCTCGCTGGACGATGCCACGGCCCGTTCGGGAGTGGAGGCCATGAACCTCCAGACTCTCCTTACCGACTGACATCTCCGATCGCCGGAAAAAAACCAGCGCCTCGACCCCATCCAGCCGGCGGTTTGGGGGCAATCAAACGTGGACCGGCGGATACGACCCTTGAAAGCAACCACCCACTCTAAAATCAAATATCTAAAGCACGACGTCGTGCTTTAGTGACAGGAGGGGGCTGTCCCGTATTTCGCCTTCTGCTTGGCCACGTACTGCTGGTGATAGTCCTCGGCCATCCAAAAGGGAGCGGTCGGTTCAAGGGCCGTCGCGATGGGCCGGCGATGGTGGCCGGAGGCTTCTTCCCGCGCCAAAGAGGCCTTGGCTAGGGCTTCTTGCCCGGCGTCCTGGGGATAAATGGCGGAGCGGTACTGATCGCCCACGTCTGGACCCTGCCGGTTCAACTGGGTGGGGTCGTGGCAGGCCCAGAAGACTTCCAGCAATTGGTCATAGGTGATCCGCTCGGGGTCGAATTCGACCCGCACGGCTTCGGAATGCCCCGTATCCCCCCGACAGACCTCCTTGTAGTTCGGGTCGGCGCGGTGTCCTCCGGTATAGCCCACCGCGGTCCCGGTCACCCCCTCCAACTGGCGGAAGGTCTCCTCAACTCCCCAAAAGCATCCCGCGGCGAAAACGGCGACGGCCATGGTCCGGTTCCTTTTCATCGATCCTGTCTCGGTTCCCCCGACATGGGGAGCCCCTCGCCACGCCGAAAGGGGAAAGGGACATCAAGGCCCATCGGCGCGGAACGAGAAGCGCGCTTCCAAGGGCAAATGGTCGCTGGCCATGCGGGTGCCATCACTCACCACCACCCGGTGGTCTTCAAGAATCAGATGAGAGGAGGCCATGATCCGGTCGAACATCAGCGTGGGCAGGCCAGAAGGATAGGTTCGTCCGGCCACGCCCTCGGGCAGCAGAGCGCGCAAGCGGTCCATGGACGCGCTGTCGCGACGCCAATGGTTCATGTCACCGCACAACAACGTGGGAAGGTTCGGTTCCGCGACGAGACGAGGGAGCAACCTTTTGATTTGCAGGCGTCGCTCCAAGGGATTAAGCCCCAGGTGAACAGTGATCAGCCGCACCAGCCGCCCGGCGATCTTCAGGCGGACCTCCAAGCCTCCCCGGGGGGAATGGTAGGGAAGGCCCAGGTCGAAGGCGTCCATGGCCTCCACGGGGTGGCGGGTCAGGATGGCGTTTCCGAAATGGGCGTCGGCGTGGTGGCGGACCAAACCGGGGATGACCGTCAGGCCCGTTTCCCGCTCAAGGAAAGCGAACTGGTCGAACCCCGCCCGCCCCCGCAGGGCCCACCCCACCTCCTGTAGACCCAGCGCATCCACATCCAGGGATTGGAGGACGCGGAGGATCCGATCCGGCCGGAATTTGCCATCGGTTCCCAGGCAGGAATGAATATTGTAGGTCACGAGCGAAAGGCTCCCGGCCCCCGCGTCCACCGTTGGACCCATGCCGCCCATTTCCGCGTCGCTTTCGAGAGCGCTCAATGAGCCCGACGGTCGCGGGGCACGTAAAGGCCATCCTTGAGGGCTTCGAACAGCGAGCCGACCTCCGGATGCTTGATGGGTCTCGGGTCGTCCTCGGCCACCAAATTCTGTTCAGAGACATAGGCCGTGTAAGTGGTCTCGTCGTTTTCCGCCAGCAAATGGTAAAAGGGCTGATCCTTGATTGGACGCAGGTCCTCGGGAATGGCCTCGTACCACTCGTCGGTGTTGTCGAACACCGGATCGACGTCGAAAACAACGCCTCGGAACGGATAAATCCGGTGGCGTACCACCTGCCCGATCCGGTATTTCGCCATTCGTATGCCCATGGACCGCCCATACCCTTGAAAAGAAAACCGATCAAATCCGTGAAACAAGAATTTTGCGCCGCGCCGGACGCGAAGGCAAGGCCATGATGGTCGAAACCCCACCCCTTCCTCCCCTGCCCATCGACGACGCCCTGCCCGACCTGCGAACCGCGTTGGCGACGCGGGCCTGCTGCGTTTTGGTGGCCGCTCCTGGGGCGGGCAAGACCACCCGGGTGCCTCCGGCCCTGCTCGAGGAGCCCTGGCTGGACGGCGGACGGATCCTGATGCTCGAGCCGCGGCGCCTGGCCGCCCGGGCCGCCGCCCGGCGCATGGCCTTCGAACGGGGCGAAGCCGTGGGCGGCCTGTTCGGCTATCGGGTGCGTCAGGACAGCAAACTGTCCACCCGCACCCGAGTCGAAGTGGTGACCGAGGGCATTCTCACCCGCCGCCTCCAGGGGGATCCGGGACTGGATGGCGTGGGCTGCGTGATCCTGGACGAGTTCCACGAGCGAAGCCTGAACACCGACCTTGCCTTGGCCCTGCTGCGGGAGGTCCAGGGTGTTCTCCGCCCGGACCTGCGGATCCTGGTCATGTCCGCCACCCTGGACGCGGCCACGGTGTCCGCCCTTTTGGACAACGCGCCGGTGGTGGACAGCCCCGGTCGGGTCTTCCCGGTGGCGGTCCGCCATCTGCCCCGGCCTGAGCGGCGGGCCCTGCCCGAGGCCATGGCCCGGACCATCGGTGACGCCTTGATCGAGGAAAGCGGAAGCCTGCTGGCCTTCCTGCCCGGTGAACGGGAAATCCGCGCCACCCAATCGGCCCTGTCCGGGCGCCTGCCGCCTGGAGTGGTCATCCGCCCCCTGTTCGGCGCCCTGACCCCGACGGAGCAGGACGCCGCCATCGCTCCCTGTCCATCGGGAGAGCGGAAGGTTGTCCTGGCCACGGACATCGCCGAAACAAGTCTGACCATCGAAGGAATCCGCGTCGTGGTCGACGCGGGCCTGCGCCGGACGCCTCGCTTCGATCCCAACACCGGCTTGAGCCGCCTGGAAACGATTCGGGTGTCCCAGGCGGGCGCCGAGCAACGACGGGGCCGGGCCGGCCGGCTCGAACCCGGCCTCTGTCTGCGCCTTTGGCCCGAACCGGAACACCGGGCCCTGCCCCCCCACGAGACGCCGGAAATCCTTACCGCCGACCTGGCGCCCCTGGCCCTGGATCTGGCGGTTTGGGGCACGCGGGACGCCGGAGAGATGGCTTGGCTCTCCCCGCCACCCGCCGGTCCCCTGGCCCAGGCCCGGGACCTGCTGGCCGGGCTCGGCGCCGTCGATGAACAGGGAGCGATCACCGCCCATGGCCGGGCCATGGCCACTCTGCCCCTGCACCCCCGGCTGGCCCATATGGTCCTGGCCGCCGAGGGCGACGACGCCAGGGCTGGAGCCACGGGGGGGGCCAGAGGGGGGATTTTGTCCGCGGCCCTGGCCCGAACCCTCGCGGCCCTGCTCGAGGAGCGGGATATCCTGAAGGGTGGACGGCGGGACGCCGACCTGCGGACACGGGTCGAGCATTTCGCCCGGGGGGGACGCCCCGGGCCGGAGCTGGATCCCGGCGGCTTCCATCGGGTCCGCGACGCCATCGCCCAACTGGCCCGCCTCCGCCGCGCCCCCTCCGACGGATCCCTGGTGCCCATGGATACGGGCCGGATCCTGGCCCGGGCCTATCCGGACCGGGTCGCCCAGGCCCGAAGCGGAGCCCCTGGACGCTTCCTCCTGGCCAATGGGCGGGGCGCCCTGCTCGACCCCGCCGACCCCCTGGCCGCCTCCCCCTTCCTGGTGGTGGCCGACATGGACGGCGCGGGGACGGAAGGCCGGATTCGCTTGGCCGCGCCCCTCGACCGCGCCGACTTGGACACCCTGTTCCAGGGGGTCCTGCACCCCCGAGAGACAATCTCCTGGGATCCCCGGACCGAGGCCCTGACCGCCCGTCTGGAGCGGCGCCTGGGAGCCCTGGTGCTGGAAAGCCGGGACTTGCCGCCGGGGAACTGGAGCGCCCGGGCGGTTCCAGCGGTCCGCGAGGGTATTCGGCGCCTGGGCCTCCAGGTCCTGCCCTGGTCCAAGGAAACCGACCGCCTGCGCGAGCGGGTGACCTTCCTCCACCACGTTCTACCCGGCGAGGATTGGCCCGACCAGTCCGATGGAGCCCTGCTCGACGGCCTCGCGGACTGGCTGGATCCCTATCTGTCGGGAATCACGCGACGGAGCCATTTCACGCGCCTCGACCTGCTGGGAGCCCTCAAAACCCAGATTGGCTGGGAGCGCCTTGGGGAGATGGAAACTCTCGCCCCCCCCCATATGACCGTTCCCAGCGGCCAAGCCGTTCCCCTGGACTATGGGGCCGAGGATGGACCCGTTCTCGCCGCCCGGGTTCAACAACTCTTCGGCCTGACCGAAACGCCGAAAGTGGCCCGGGGGACCCGTCCGGTGCTCATCCACCTGCTGTCTCCGGCGGGGCGCCCCCTTCAAGTCACCCGGGATCTCGCGGGCTTTTGGAAGACCTCCTACGCCGATGTGCGCAAGGACATGCGGGGCCGCTATCCCAAGCACCCTTGGCCGGAGGATCCGACCCTGGCCGACGCCACCAACCGGACCAAGCCGAAGGGGAAATAGCCCGCGCCAGACCCGGTCCTGGCCGAAGGGAATACCCCAAAAATGGAAACTTGGCATAGGATTTGCTTTCCCCATCCCGCCACATCGAATAGCCGTGCCGACAGATCCAAAAATGCAATTCCTTCCCAGGATGGTTTGCATTTTGCTTCGGAGGACCAGGCGAAACATAGCCGCGAGTGGCGGGCGCCATCCCCCTGGTGGCAACGACGGAAGCAAGTGGAGTCCGTCATGTTCGAGCCAGCCTTGGACGGAGCGCTTTCTCCCGTGACCGCGTCTCTCGTGGGCACCCCGTGGACCGCGCTCCCCTTGTCCCATCAGCCCCTGTTCCTGGCCTGCCTGGCCATGCATCTGGCACTGGCGCGGACCCGCTCCCTCCGTTGGCACCAATCCGCCTTGGTCATCCCCGCCCTGCTCATCGCCCTGGCGATGGCCATGCACTTTCTGGTCGCTGTCTTGCCCTTGGCTCCCAAGGATGAAATCCTGGCCTTCTGCGAAATGGTCGCCGCGGCGGCGGCCCTTTATTCCGCCAGCCTGTCGGTCCTGTCCCCCACTGCCGAGAGCGATCGACACGCAGCGGAAGAGAAATTGCGCCAGAGCACCATGCAACTCACCGCGGCCAGTCGAGTCGCCCGCTTTTGCCGATTCTCCGTGGATCTGGACAGCAAACGCATCACCTGGTCCACGGAGGCTCTGCCCCTGTTTGGCTGGAGCGCCTTCGACGACAGTCTGCCGACGACCCTGGACTCACTCATTGCCCTCCTTCACCAGGACGACCAGGGTCCAGTCCGGAAAGCGGTGGCGCGCGCCACCGCCATGGACCACCCTTTCGAGTTTCAGGCCCGTCTTCGGCGCGGCCAAGGGCGGGATGTACCGATCCATGCCCTTAGCGACATCGTGCGGTCACCCGATGGAAAGGGAATCGCCCTCCATGGAATCGTCCAAGACGTGAGTCCGATGAAGGCCGCCTTGGAGCGGGAAGCCCGGACCAGGGCTGAATTCGAAGCCGCGAAACGGAGCAACGCCACGAAAACGGCCTTCATCTCGAACATGAGCCATGAACTGCGGACCCCCCTGAACGCCATCATCGGGTATTCGGAATTGTTGAGCATGCGCGCCGACGGCATGACCCCGGACAAAGTCCGGTCGGACCTGGCCAACGTGCTTCAGGCGAGCCACCACCTTTTGGACCTGATCAACGACATCCTCGACATGGCGAAGATCGAAAGCGGGCAGATGGAACTTGACCCTTCCACCTTCACCACCCGGGAGGTCTTCGACGAAACCATCGCCCTGATTAAACCCCTGCTGGACGCCAATGGGAACAACTTGGTCCTCTCAGGGGATGTCCTGTCCCATACCCTGACAACAGACCGTATGAAGCTGCGCCAATGTCTTGTGAACCTCGCGGGCAACGCGGCGAAATTCACCCAGAACGGCACCATTATCCTGTCCGCCGACCAAACCGCCGACGGCATGCTGAGCCTATCGGTCGACGATACGGGCATCGGCCTGAGCGCCAAGCAAAGCGAAAACCTGTTCACCGCCTTCCACCAAGGGGACAGATTCACGGCGGCGACCTATGGGGGAACAGGTCTGGGTCTGGCGATCACCAAGGCCTTTTGCCATTTGATGGGAGGTCGGATTTCCTTTGACTCCACACCGGGGCTGGGAAGTCGCTTCACCATGAACCTCCCGATCCTCTCGCGCCCCGTGGGACTCACCCACCCCGACGGCCCCGTACCGGACGCCAAACCGCTGGATGCTCTGATCGTCGAGGACGACCGATCCTATGGGGACCTGTTGGCCCGCCTTGTCACCCAGGGTGGGAGGATCGCATCCGTGGCCCGCACGGCGGAGCAAGCCCTCGATATCACCGCGTTCCGGCCCCCAAGACTGCTGATCGCCGATCTGATTCTGCCCGACATGGACGGCTTCGAACTCATCCGCCGCCTCCGAAAGCAACGGCCCACGCGGATGAACATTCTTGCGCTCACGTCCCTGGACCTGACCCGAAACCAGAAAGACGAGTTGGAACTCGCCGGAGTGGAGATCCTGTTGAAGCGCGACACAACTCTCTCCCAAGCCGGGGACCGCGCCCTGACGATCCTTGACGAGAGTGCAAGTCGCGCCCTTTCCCAGGTCAGCGACACCGAGGAAATGTAGACAAAAAAACAGGACTTCGCGGAACCGTTGTCGACCTGTATGGTTTGTCGACGGTATCCATCACATCGCGAGGACCCCGTGAGCCGATTGGTCGTTGTTTCAAACCGTGTCGCCGTCCCCGATGATCAGGCCGCCAGGGCTGGCGGTTTGGCCGTCGCTCTGCGTGAAGCCCTTCAGGCCAACGGTGGGATCTGGTTCGGGTGGAGTGGCAAGACCACATCGGCCTCGGCGAAGGAACCGCGGATCATCGAGCACCCTCCCGTGACCTACGCGGTCGTGGATCTGGCCCGCAAGGATTACAACGAGTACTACAACGGCTTCGCCAATCGCACCCTCTGGCCCCTGTTCCACTATCGGATGAGTCTGGCGGAATTCCACCGGGAGAACTACGCGGGGTACCTGCGGGTCAACACGCTGTTCGCCGAACTTCTGCGCCCCCTTCTCAAGACCGACGACACGGTCTGGATCCACGACTACCACATCCTGCCCCTGGGCAAGGAACTGCGGCGCCTGGGCGCGGAAAACCGCATGGGGATCTTCCTTCACACCCCCTTCCCCGCCCTGGAGGTCCTGCTGGCCCTGCCCAGTCATGCCCGATTGGCCCGGTCCCTCTGTTCCTACGACATCGTTGGCTTTCAGACGGAAAACGACCGCCGGTCCTTCAAGGATTACATCCTGCACGAAGCCAGGGGTGAGATTCTGGACAATGACTTGGTGCGCGCCTATGGCCGCACCTTCATGGCCAAGGTCTATCCCATCGGGATCGAAAAGGGGGTCATGGCCCAGGCGGCGCTGATGTCCAGCAAAACCGCGTCCCACAGGCGCCTCAAGGAAAGCCTGGGGGGACGGAAGCTGATGATCGGCGTCGACCGGCTGGACTACTCCAAGGGTCTGCCCGAGCGCATGGAGGCTTACCAGCACTTTCTGGAGAAGTTTCCCCAGCACCGCAATCACGTCAGTTTCATGCAGATCGCCCCCCTGTCCCGGTCCGAGGTGCCCGAATACAAGGCCATCCGCCAGCAGTTGGAAAGCATGTCCGGCAACATCAATGGCCGCTACGGGGATTTCGACTGGACACCCCTGCGCTACCTAACCAAGAATTTCCAGCGCACCGTACTTGCTGGCTTTTTCCGCCAGGCTCAAGTGGGCGTGGTCACTCCCATGCGCGACGGAATGAACCTGGTGGCCAAGGAATATGTCGCCAGCCAGAATCCACAGGATCCGGGTACATTGGTGCTATCCCGATTCGCCGGAGCCGCCCGGGAGTTGGAAGCAGCCCTTTTGGTCAACCCATACGACCGGGAAGATGTGGCCGACGCCATGGACCGGGCCCTGTCCATGTCGTTGGACGAGCGCAAGGAACGGTGGACGGAAATGATGCGTATCGTTGATGAGCAATCCCTGGAAGCTTGGCGGGACAGCTATCTAAACGACTTGGCCCAAGCACCCTTTTCCGCCGACTGAGGACGCAATGGCTTCCCCCTCCCCCTCCCCCTCCGCGTCTTCCCCTACCCGGCCCCAGGGTGCTCCGGCCCTCCTGGCCGATATCGGCGGCACCAATGTCCGCTTCGCCCTAATCGCCTCCGAGGGGCAGTGGGGGGAGGAGCGGGTTTACCCCATCGCCCATTTCCCCGGCCCCGGCGAAGCCGCCGAGGCCTATCTGGCCGAGGTCCTCCTCCCTGGAGACCCGCGCCCGGACAAGGGCGCCTTCTGCGTGGCCTGCCCCGTCCTCGGCGACGATGTCGCCCTGACGAATCACGAGGCATGGTCGTTTTCCATCGAGCGCCTGGGCGCCAGACTGGGACTGTCCCCCCTCCGGGTGGTGAATGATTTCGTCGCTCAGGCCCTGGCGGTTCCCGCCCTGCCACCGAACCACCGGGTGCTCCTCTGGGAAGGCGCATCCCTCGCCGGTAGTCCCATCGGAGTCATCGGTCCAGGGACCGGGTTGGGAGTCGCCGTGCTGGCTCCCGACGGCGCCGGGGGGCATATCGTCCTGCCCGGCGAGGGCGGCCATGTCTCGCTCGCGCCCATGACCCCCCGGGAAGACGCTCTGATCGCCACGGCCCGGGAACGGCTGGGCCATGTCTCGGCCGAGCGCTTTCTGTCCGGCCCCGGGCTTCAAACCTTGGCCGCCACCATCCGGATCCAGGACGGCCTGCCGCCCCGGGAGGAAACGCCCGGTGACATCATGACCGAGGGCCTCGCCGGAACGTGCCCCGTTCGGGCCGAGACCGTCTCCCTGTTTTTCGCCATGTTGGGAACGGTGGCGGGCAATCTGGCGCTGAGTATCGGCGCCATGGGGGGGATATACCTGATGGGCGGCATCGTGCCCCGGGTTCCCGATGCCCTGGCCGCGTCGGCCTTCGTCGAGCGGGTCCAGGCCAAAGGCCGCTTCCGCGCCTATATGGAACGAATTCCCCTGGTTCTCGGCACCCACCCCTATCCGGCTTTCCTCGGTCTCGCCCATCTGCTCGGCAAGGCCTGACTGTCCTCGGCGCGTTCGAGGAGATCGGAAGCCGAGGCGAGGGGATCGAATTGCTCGATTACCCTGAAAACCACGGTCACAAATCTTTCCCAATAGTTTCAATTGGTGGTACGATTTTCCGTCCTTCATGACTCAAGCAAAACAATCGTCGGGAGGACACCGAATGGCGTGATGGTGGAGCGAATGGAGGCGCCACCTGCCCGTCGCTCATCCATGGGAGGCCTCATCCGTGGGAGGCCTTATCCGTGGGAGGCCTTATCCCGTGGGAGGATGGTCCGATGACCAATGAAATGGAATTACGCGCGCTGGCGCTCCTGCATGAAACGCAAATGGTCCTGAACGGCAATCCGGAGGACTTGGCCGACTACGCCGAAGACCTCAAAGCGCGGCTCCACGATCTGCTGGACAGCGACCTTGCGCAAGCCATGGCGACTCTAAGCGCCTCGGCCTCCACACCGTCCTTTCGCTGAGCCCCTTCACCCCTCGAACCCCAGGTCCTGGTCCCAATAGGGGTCCTTGCCGCACCATTGGCGCAGGTGGTCGACGAAGACGCGCACTTTGGCCGAAAGGTGGCGGTTGTGGGGATAGACGGCGTTGATCCCCATTTCCCGACCGACCCAGTCGGGAAGAACGCGCACCAAACGCCCGTCGCGCAGATCATCCCCACAGAGGAAAGTTGGTGAAATGCAGATCCCCGCGCCCCCCAACGTGGCGGCGCGGATGGCATCCCCGTTGTTGGCCTTGAACCGTCCCCGGATCGCAACATCCGCCCGGGTGCCATCCAGGTGCACCAGGGGATACATTTCGCCGAAGCGTTGCAGGGTGTAGATCAAGCATTCATGGTCCTCCAGATCCCTGGGGTGCTTCGGCTCCCCCCGGCGGGCCAGATACGCGGGACTGGCGCAAACCACCAGCCGCAGAGGGGCCAGTCGGGTGGCGATCAGACTGCTGTCTGGCAAGCTCCCGATGCGCACGGCCACGTCGAACCCATCGGACACCAAATCCACGAAACGGTCGTTCAGATCCATGTCCACCGATAGGGTCGGATGGGCGGCGAGCAGGGCCGGAATAGCCGGAGCCAAATGGAGAAAACCAAAGGACATGGGCGCGTTCACCCTTAGCGTTCCCGAGGGCGTGCCATGGAGCGCCCCCACCGCCCGGTCCGCCTCCTCCAGATCGGCCAGGATGGTCTGGCAGCGCAGGCGGTAGGCCTCTCCCACCTCGGTCAGGGACAGCCGCCGCGTCGTTCGGTTCACAAGGCGCACCCCCAGGTGATCCTCCAAGGCGGACACATACTTGCTGACCACCGAACGGGAAAGACCCAGGCGATCCGCGGCCTGGGAGAAGCTTTCCATCTCCGCCACCTTCACGAAGGTATCCATCAGGGTCAGTCGGTCCATGTCAGAGTCCTTTCCGGGGAGGCGACTTTACGGGAAGACGGAACCAAGGGATGGCCCGTATCAGTCCCGTCAATGCTTCCCGTCCAAGGAGGGGGAGTCCAGGTCTTTCTTCTCCGAGGTCATTCGCGAGCAAAAATGTCCAGCTCCATCCTGGGACCGACATATTCCGTCTTTCTTTTCCCCATGCATTGAAGCCCATTCCTCGATCGGCCATGTCCTTGAAATAAACAGGCATTCCCACGCCCGTCCCGCCCCCCCACCGGACCCAAGCCGGTGGAGGCTGGACCAGGGATGAAGGGAGACATGAACGGAGAGGACCTATGACCGTTTTCAGCAATCCCCATTTCGATGGCCACGAGCGTGTGGTCTTCGCCCATGACGCGGCTTCTGGCCTGCGGGCGATCATCGCCATCCATGACACGGCCCTTGGACCCGCCGTGGGCGGCTGCCGCATGTGGCCCTACGCCTCGGATGAGGCGGCGCTGGCCGATGTCCTGCGCCTGTCGCGGGGGATGAGCTACAAGAACGCCCTGGCGGACCTGCCCTTGGGTGGGGGCAAGTCGGTGATCATCGGGGATCCCCGGACGGACAAGACCGAAGCCCTGCTTCGCGCCTTTGGCCGAGCCGTCGATGGCTTGGGTGGGCGCTATCGCACGGCGGAGGACGTCGGCACCTCCGTCGTCGACATGGACATCATCGGGCAGGAGACCCGCTATGCCCTCGGCCGGTCGGAAGGCCGGGCGGCCATCGGCGACCCCTCCCCCTATACGGCGCGGGGCGGATTGGCCGCCATCAAGGCCGCCGTCCATCACAAGCTGGGGCGGCGCGATCTGGCGGGCCTGCGGGTCGCCATCCAGGGCGTGGGTCACGTGGGCGCCCACCTCGCCCGGCTGTTGAAGGCGGAAGGGGTCGAACTGGTCATCGCCGACGTCAACGCCGATCAGGTCCGGGCCGTGGCCGAGGAAACCGGCGCCGCCCCAGTGGAGGTGGACCGGATTCTGTCCCTCGCCGCGGATGTCGTGGCCCCCTGCGCGCTGGGCGCGGTGCTCGACGACCAAGCCATCGCCACCTTGAACACGCCCATCGTCGCCGGTCTGGCCAACAACCAATTGGCCGAAGCCCGGCATGGTGTTCTGCTCCATGCCCGGGGGATCCTCTACGCCCCCGACTATGTCGCCAACGCCGGAGGGATCATCGCCGTGGCCGCGGAAAACGCCGGTCTGACCAATCTCGATCAGGTCATCGCCAAGGTGGAGGCGATCGAGGGAACCCTCGCGACCCTTTTCCACCGGGCCGACTCCGAGGGACGCCCCACCGCGGAGGTCGCCGATACCATGGCCCGCGACCGCCTCGCCCGGGCCCATGCCCAGACCCAGGCCCCATCCCATGTCCAGGCTGGGGAACCAGACGACAGCCGCCGCCTGGCCGGATGACCCCCGGCGGGACCTTACCCTCCCCGGTCTCGCCGGGGAGGATCTAAAGGGTTAAAAATATTTCCATATTAGGGTTTCAAGATGGGACAAATTTGCCCATCCAGACCCCTTCGACCCGGTCAAGACTGCCCCCTGGACAGCCCATTCCAGGGGATTTTCTTTTCATATCGAACCCGCTATGAAATTGGTGCGTTTACCAGATATCAAGGGTTTCCGCCCAGTCTCGAAGGCACCGAAGGGCGCGAGTCCCAGGCCTGTCCCTTTCCGGCCCCGTTTGGGCTTCTGGCATTCAGCTTGCTAGGAAGCCAGGAACGATCCGGGAGGTTCAAGACCCTGGACCGCCCCAGCCATCGATCGGAGAGATGAGGGTTCCATGACCGTTTCGTTCCCCAGGATGCCCATGCCCACCCCCTTCGAGACCTTGGACTCGGGGTCCATGCCCCGGGGCCCGACCGGCATGGACCCGGCCAACATGGACCAGACAGCCATGGAGACAACGATGGGACCTCCCGAATGGTCCGCCGACCTTCCGACCCTGGGCGGCATGGACGATCACCTGCGGCTGCTTGATATCCTGTTCGCGGAGGCGGAAGCCCTGACCCATGGCAACCATGGCAAGGTCATGCCCCCCGTGGATCGCAAGCGCCTTGAGATCCTGACCCGGGAAATCGATGGCCTGTTGGACCGGGCCGAGGGCATGACCACCCCCATGGCCCGACGGGGACCGTTGGACAAAGCCGTCCCGGACTGGGACATCCGCCGTGTCCTGGACCGACGCGAGGACCTGGAAACCCTCGTTCCCGGCGAGGAGGACGCCTACGAGCGGCTGCCCGCCTTCGAGGAACCAACCATCGACGAGGTTCTGATCGCCTACGGCAGCCGGGCCGTGGCCACGCGGGTCCACCCCATGGACGTCCTGAATCTGGCACGGCTGGACGGCCCCCTGACATTGGACGTGGAAAATGCCCTCGACCGTATCACAGCCCAGTTGGACCTGAGCATGGCCATGAACCTGCCCCCAACCGAAGTGTTCTCTCCCATGGTGGTTTGGCGCCTGGCGCCTCCCGACGCGGCGCGCATCGACGCCGTTCTAGCCTGTATGGATCGTATATTGGCCGCCAATCCCGACCACTTCCTGACCGGTGCCGCCCAGCTCGAGTTGGTGGCCCTGATGTCCGAAGCCGACCGCATTCTCGGAATTGGCGAGGAAAAGGCCCTGCCCCAGCCGGAGGCCCGCCGAGATGGCGACGCCTGGCGCCGGTCCATGGACCTGTTGGGCAGACATGTGGCCGCCCTCATCCCCGGGTCCCGGGTTCTGCCCGCCTAAAGCACTTCGCGGCCAAACCGGATGTGCTTTACACTGAAGCCGAGCCGGACTGCCTCGATCCGATCCTGCGTGACTCTAGGCGCCTCCCCCCCTCTCCCTACGGAGCCCCCGCCCATGGTACCCCATCCCTCCGCGTCTCCGGAGAGGAAGACCCTAACCCTGGCCCTCCAGGGGGGTGGCGCCCATGGCGCTTACACCTGGGGCGTCCTCGACCGCCTTCTCGAAGAGCCACGCCTGGACATCGACGCCGTTTCCGGCACCAGCGCGGGCGCCATGAACGCCGTTTGTCTGGCGGAAGGCCTCGGCCGCCATGGCCATACACCACAGGGGAAGGAGGCCGCGCGGGAGGCCTTGGAGCGATTCTGGCTGGCCATGGCCGATGCCGCCGTGTTCAGCCCGCTGAAACGCACGCCGCTGGCCGCCTGGCTGGGCGATTGGTCCCTGGAGGACAGCCCCGGCTATTGGATGGGGGAGTTGCTCGGACGGACCATGTCCCCCTATCAATGGAATCCCCTCGACATCAATCCCCTACGGGAGGTGGTCGAGGCCTGCATTGACTTCGACGCCGTCCGTCACTGCTCGGGCGTCGGTATCTTCATCACGGCGACCAATGTGCGGACGGGCCGCCCCCGTGTCTTCAAGGCGGACGAAGTGGGCCTGGATCAGGTTATGGCCTCGGCCTGTCTGCCCCATCTTTTCAAGGCGGTGGAAATTGACGGCGTGCCTTATTGGGACGGGGGATACATGGGCAATCCCTCCCTGTGGCCGCTAATCTACATGGCCCGGGCGAGGGACATCCTGCTGGTCCAAATCAACCCGCTGATCCGTGAGGAAACACCGCGGACCAGCCAGGAAATCCTCAACCGCATGAACGAAATCACCTTCAACGCCAGCCTGTTGAAGGAACTGCGGGCCATCAATTTCGTCACCCGCCTGCTCGACGACGGTGCCCTGGACGAAACCCGTTACAAGCGCATGTTCATCCACGCCATCGAAGCCGAGGATGAATTGAAACCCCTGGGGGCCTCGAGCAAGATGAACGCCGACCGCGATTTCTTCCTGCACCTGCGCGATATCGGTCGACGGGCCGCAAACGATTGGTTGGCCGCAAACTTCCACCGCGTGGGCCTGGAAAGCACCGTCGACGTCCGGGACACTTATTTGTGACGGAAACGGCGACGGGAACGGGAACGGGTTCCGGTCCGTCCCTCACCCCCGCTGGCGCGGCCCTGCTGGAGGCGGCGCGGAGCCGCGGCGTCCATGTGGATCTGGACCTCGACTGCTGGGTCCTCACCGCCAATCTGGTGGACGGATTGCGTGCCTTGGACGTGCCCGTGACCAGCAACCGCATGCCTTGGAACCTCCTGACCAACGGCAAGCCCCCCCGTTTGGTCCTGAACCCCGAGGGCCACCGATCCGCCGCCCTGGTGCTGGTGGAAGCCTCCGAACGGGTTCCCGCGCTCAGCTCTCCCCATGACCAGCCGTTGTTTGACCGTGCGCGGACCTTCGGACGGGACCGGGTGGTCTTGCTGAACAGCGCCGATCACGCCAATCTGGTCTTCTATCCCAACGACTTGCCGGTTCTGACGGCCCATGAGAACCGCCAGATGACGGCCAGCGGCCAACGGACTGGCTGGCCCTTCGCCCTGTCTCGCACCATGATGGAACGGGCCGCTCGGGTCACGCTGGCGGAGCGCGACCCGGTTCTGCTGCGGACGTTCCGCCCGTCGTTGAACCAGAGCTTGCGCGACGCCTTGGATTTGATGCTGATCCCCGCCCTGGGCAAGATTCTGCCCATACGGGACGGCACCCATGGGATTGGCCGCTTCCAGGGAGAATTTTATCAGGCCCTGTCCGGTGCCTTGGGGTGCCTCGCCTATGGCGGCTTTTTCCACAACGCGATCACGGAGAACCCCTATTTTATGGATTCCGTGCTCAAGGACAATCTGACCTTCCATGCCAGCCCCGTCATCTTGAGATGGGACAGCTGGCGCCTGTGGGAGTGCTTTCTAACAGGCACTCTCGCGGTAACCCTGGACATGGACGTCCACGGCATGGATATCCCCGTCCACCCGGAAAACTGGGTGCATTACGTGGGGTTGGACCTGTCCAACCTCGACCGGGACCTGGCCCGGTTGGCCGCCGAGCGGGACCGCCTCCCGACCATCGCCGCGACCGGGCGGGACTGGGTCCTGACCCACTACACCCCCACCGCCCAGGCGCACCGGTTCCTGAATCTCATGGCCGAGAAGGGTCTGGGCCGGACAGCGTAACCCTCGTCCCTCGCGCCCGTCACGTCTCCACGGTAAGCGTGATCCAATCGCTGGCGAAGCGGGTTATGCCGTATTCCACGGGTCCCCCTTCCGAATCCACGTTGATGCTCTCCGTCACCAGGACGGGGCGGTTGCGTGGCTGACGCAGGGCGCGGGCATCGGCCGGACTGGGTAAACGGGCTTGGATCCGGGTGATCTTGCGGACGTAATCGGCGATTCCCAGGGCAGCCAGAGCCTTTGTCACCGACCCGCTTTCCTGGAAATGGGCGACAATTCCGTCACAGCGCGCCTCGGGAAAATAGGCCGTGGACACGAAGATCCGATGGCCATTGGCTTCCCCCGCCATTTCCATGCGAATGGCCCTGGCGCCAACGGGCAGGGAGAGAGCCTTGGCGATATCGCCGTCCAACCGGTCCACCCCGTGGTCCAACAGGATGCCACTGGGTCGACGGTCCTTGGACAGGACGATCTCGGAAAACCGGGTTCGGCGGGACAGGGGATAGGCCATCACCGGTTCCCGGGCAAAGGTCCCCCGGCCCTGTTCCACCCGCACCAACCCCATGTCGACCAATCCGGCGATGGCCTGACGCACCGTATGCCGGTTCACCCCATAGTGTTCGGCATAGGCATATTCCGTGGGCAAGCGCTCGCCCGGAACCACCTTTCCCAAGCGAATCTGACCGGCGATGTCATCCTGAATGCGGCGCCAGAGGGGCAGGCCCGTACTCCGACCGGATTCCATGAAGAGCTCCATCCAAGGCAACAAAACTCGTATTGGTTACGACACAAACCAACAAACTGTCTAGGGGTACATGGATCCGTTCGACATTTTCACTCGAACGCGAAAACCGATCCCGAAGCAGGGCAATCGGGTTTACCCGATAGCCCCGGACTCCGAGGTCGGGCCTTGACGGCGCGGAACAGGCATGGTCAACGATTGGATCCACAATCCGGAGACGTCTCCCTTGGCCGACCCTTTGATTCTCTCCAATGCCCTGCTCGTCACCCGCGAGGAGACCTTCCTCGGTTCGGTGACGGTGGCGGAAGGGATCATCCAGGTGGTCCGCCGGGGATCCACCGCCCCGCCGGGCGCCCTGGACCTGGAGGGACGGTATCTTTTGCCCGGCCTGGTGGAGATCCATACGGACAATGTCGAACGTCACTTGGAGCCCCGCCCCGGGGTCCATTGGCCCGATCCCCTGGCCGCGGTCCTGGCCCATGATGCCCAGGTGGTGTCCTCGGGCATCACCACGGTCATGGACGCCATCGCCCTCGGGGAATACGAGCATGGCGGTCCCCGTCGGCGCATCCTCGCGACCCTGCTTGCGGCGATCCGGGAAGGGCGGGAGAGCGGATTGTTAAAGGCCGACCACGGTCTACACCTGCGCTGCGAGTTGGCCGACCCCGCGGTGACGGAGCTGTTCGACAGCCACGCCGGAGAGCCCGCCGTCCGGCTTGTCTCCCTGATGGACCACACGCCGGGTCAACGGCAGTTCCAGGACATCGACAAGTGGCGGGAATTCCACCGCGACAAAAACTGGAGCGACCGGGACATCGAACGCCTGATCGCCGAGGCCCGGGACCGGCAAGCCCGCCTGTCCCGCCCCCACCGGGATCATATCGTCGCCCAGGTTCGGCGGCGGGGTCTGGCCCTGGCCAGCCACGACGACACCACCATCGCCCATGTGGATCAAGCCGTCGAGGAAGGCGCCACCATCGCCGAGTTTCCTGTCTCGCGGGAGGCCGCGGACCGGTCCAGGGCGGTGGGCCTGCGCACGGTCATGGGCGCTCCCAACGTGGTGCGCGGCGGGTCCCATTCGGGCAACATATCGGCCCTGGACCTCGCGCGGGAGGGTCTTCTCGACGCCCTGTCCAGCGACTATGCCCCCTTCAGCCTGATCCAGGCACCCTTCCTGATGGCCAAACGCCTGAACCTACCTCTCCCCCACTGCATGGCGATGGTCACCGATACGCCCGCGCGCATGCTTGGGTTCAGGGACCGCGGCCGTATCGAGGAGGGCACGCGGGCCGATCTGGTCGATCTGCGCCTGCATGGGGACACTCCCTCGGTCCGCGCCGTCTGGCGGACGGGTACGCGGATCCTGTGATCCCATGACCTCCCCCCCAAACACCGGCTCCCACCGCCATGCGGTCTATCTGGTCCCACCGATGGACCATCCCTTGAGACCCCTGGCCGATCGCTGGCTAGGCCGCGTCCCGGGCCGCCCACCAATCCCCGGCTATTCGGACGAGACCCTGGAGGCATGGACATCGGATCCACGCCGCTACGGCTTCCATGGAACCTTGAAGGCGCCCCTCACCCTCGCCCCGGGACGGACGGTGGAGGCCTTGGACCGGACCATCGCGACCCTGGCGGCCGACCATCCGGCGCCCCCCGCCCTGGTTCTGGAGGTGGCCGCGCTCGGTCCCTTCCTCGCCCTGGTCTCGCGGACCCCGACGCCGGAGCTGGACGCCCTCGCCGCCCGCTGCGTCACCGAGTTGGATGCCTTCCGCGCGCCGCCCACGGCCGAGGATCTGGCGCGACGCAAGCCAGAGGCCCTGTCTCCGCGCCATCGGGTCCTTTTCGAGCGCTGGGGCTATCCCTATGTGCTTGGGGAATTCCGCTTCCACATGACCCTGACCGGCCCGATCCCCACCCCATGGGACCGGGAACGGATTGGGGCGGCCTTGGCGGACCTCTTCGCACCCGCGCTGGAAAGACCACTCCCCGCGGATACCCTCGCCCGTTTCCATCAGACGAACCGATCCACGCCCTTCCTGGAAGCGACAGGCTTTCCATTGCGACAAGCGTGACTCCGGTCTTTTATGCGTCCAGTTCAAACCAAAGAACCGTCCCCCGCCCGGGCCAGCTTTCCATGCCCACCTCGCCATGCATGAGCTGGACAAGGCGCTTGGTGATGGACAGAACCATGCCCGTGCGCCCCCTCTGGCCACCCGCGTCCAGCCGTAGGCGCGCCGCGGGGGAGAGGGGAGCCCGTCCCCGTGCCTTGGTGTCCAGGGTTGAGCGGACGACGGCCTTGTGGTCGCAACCGACCTCGAACCGCAGGCGAGGGGCACCCCGCCCGCGCGAGGCCAAGCGCGCCGACAGAACCACGGCCCCGGGTTGGGAGGCATGGAGGGATGGGTCGATGGCGTTGAACTGCACGACGCATTCTAGCAAGTTCGCCACCACGGTCTCCATTAAGGCGTCGTCCCCCAACAGGGTCACGGGCACATCCGGCTCCACGGAGACCGACAGATCCAGACCGAAGTCCGTGGCCAGATCGGCGATGGTGTTTCGCGCCGATTCGCAGACCATGCGGATATTCACGGGGGCAAAGTTCAAGTCCACCAACCCGCCTTCCAGGTTGGCGAAACCCCGGACGTCGTTGGTGATGGCGTTCAGTAGAACAAGGCAGGCCTCGGACCGCTCCAGGTCGGGGGTTTCCCCGCCGAGGGCGATGTTCAGCCCCTTCACCGGATAGGCCAGTTCATTGGCCAGAACGTTCAGGAATTGCCCATGGGCGGCCCGCGCCTCGTCGGCCAATCCCTTGGCCTTCTCCACGTCCCGCACCTGGGAATCCAGGCCCGACAGGTCACGCAGGAAAAGGACGAACAGAACGCCCCCGATTTCCCGCTTGGCCTCCAGCACGGTCAACTCCGCCGGAAAGGCTTTGCCGTCGGCCCGCGCGGCATGGACCCGGCGCACGGGATTGTGCCGTTCCTCCTCGTCCTGGGGGCGGAACCAGGGGGACCCCGTCTCCAGATCCGCGTCCCGTCCCCCGGGCATCAACTTGGCCACCGAGCGGCCCAGGGCCTGGGGCGAGGGGTACCCGAACATGTCCTCGGCGGCCGGGTTGAAGCCGACGATGGTGCCCCGCTCGTCGACGGTGATCATGGCCTCCGGCGCGCCGTCGAGGACGGCGGACAGATAGGCCTTGGCCGCCTGGGCCTGCTGACGCAGGTATTCGGCCTGTTCTTCGCCCGTCAACCGGTGGTCTTGGACGGAGCGAGCGACGGAGCCCAATTGGTCGCGGCGCCTCAATCCCGGCAAAAGGGCGGGCGAAGCATCAATGGACAGGCCCGAAACAGCGTCGGCCAAACGGTTCAATGGCCGGGTCACCGTGCGCGCCAGAGTCCAGGCCAAAAGCAGGTATATTAGAGCGATCATCCCGCCCAGGATCAGGGTCCGACGCAGGGCATCGCCCCGCGCCGTCTGGGCGAGGGCGGCGAGGGCGGCGCGGGCCGGGGCGATCACCGCGCCCAAGGAGTCAATGGATCTCGCAAGGTCCACCAGTTCCTGGTCCAGGGATTGGGTTTCCCCGGTGAGGCCCGTCCGCCCCTCGGCCACCACGGCGAGGGCCCTGGCCTGGGCCTCGGCCAGGGCGACGAGGTCATCCCGTTTCTTGGTGTCGAAGACCGCGGCGTCGGCGGTGGATCGGAACAGGTCCAGGACCCCCGCATGGGTCCCCAGGACGGCCTCCTCCCCATCCAGAAGATAGGCCCGTCCCAGGGCCACCAACCGGGTTCCCTGGGCGGCCAGGGACCCCCCGAAAGGCATCTCGGCCAGGGCCTTCTCCAGCGCCCGGTCGGCGACGCGCAGATCCGAGAGCGCCCCATTGGGACCGTTCACCCGGCGCCATTGGTCCACCAGATCCGCCAGACGTCCGGTCAGGGTTTCCACGGTGTCCGCCTGAACCTGGCTCCCTCGTTCCACCTGGGGCAATCCCGCGGAGCGGCCCTGTTCGGCCAGGACGATCAATTGGCGCCGGGTTTCCCGCATCAATGGCTGGGCGAGGGACGGATCCGAACCAGCCAGGGCCACCGCGGCGCCCTTGGCCACGGAGACCGCGAGGGGCACCAGGGCTTCCGCCGCCTCGGCCCGCGCCAATCGATCCGCGGCCCGGTTCCGGTCCGCGCCCACCAGTTCCTCCAGTGGCGCCCAGGCGCCAAGGGCCAGAAGGCCCAGGACAATCAGAAGGCCCAATCGGGATCCGACGGTGAACCGGTGCCAGAAACCGGGGGCCTCGGGTTCCATCCGGGACATGGCCTTGGACAGGCGCGCGCGCGGCTCCCCATTCCCATTGGCGGAGCGGCCGCTCCCCCCCCCGCCAGCCGCGGATTTCCGGGCCGGGCGGTTCGGCGCGCCCAGGGGGGTCGGTTGGGATCCCCGACCCGAAGTCGGATCCCCCCCATGGCCTCCCAACGCACCGCGCAATTCCTCCAGAGCCGCGGCGCCCGCGTTCAGCGTGACACCCGCCTCGTTCCCAAAATCATCGGGCCGGTCAGCCCTTTCGGCTCCCTCGAGGTCATCCGTCTCGAGACCATCGATGTGGCGGGCGGCTTCCTCCAACCAAGCCCGATGTTCGGGGTCCAAATCCATCGGTGCCCTGTCTCCCCGCCGATCATTGCCCCTGTTCTCGACCATACCATCCTCCCCGGATGTCTCCAGACCATCCCGGGGATCCGACATAGGGGAAGACGGACCCGCCTCCCTCCCGCTTCCGGACGGGATGGCACCCTGGGACTCGGTATCCCGGGACCGAGACAGGGGGGGAAGGGGGGAGAGGGACTCATCGGCCTGAACATCCTTGGGCAACATCGCCTTCCGGTTCGCCTGGGGGGCGGGGAGCACATCACCGCCAATCAGCCAAGCCAAGCCATTGGAAGACGCCCGCTCGGAAACGGAGTCCAACCCTCGAGGATCCTCCGTCGCCGGACCCGCGAAACCAAAAGCGACGTCCAGATCGCCCTCTTCCTCCACCGGTCCCGAAGGGGATCTTTTCCTCGAGAACACTTCGGAATTCCCGTCGTCGCTTCCGTCGTCCCACGCATCCCGGTCCTGGTCCCGGGCCACTTGGTCGAACAGGGCGCCGAAGGGATCGCCATCCTCGCCATCGAAGGACTTTTCTTCCGGCGGATCGAACCGAGAGGATCCCCCACCCTTAGGGCCGCCCGATCCCGATCGTCCCTTGAACTTGGAAAGCATTTGGCACGCCACCCTTTGAACAATACCCCGGCCTTTCCGGGGTCCGGACCGACAGGAATTCGGACGAAATCTGGATTCCCACCCGTTTCTCGACCCTATCCTCCGGTATGACCGCCCTGGCGCCGGGTTTCAAGCCCTTCCACGGCGGAGCAACCCTCAAGGGGAGACCCGCCGAACCTCGGCTCGATTCAGGATGGTCACCGGTCCCTGATCTCCATCCTGGCTCTCAGGCCGACTGGGGTACCGGTTCGGATGGCACGCGACTGCCTTCGGCGTTCTCAAGAACCAACCGTCCGAGTAGACGCACGAACAGAGTCCGTTCCTCGGCGCTCAGGGGTTCCAGAAGCCTGTCCTGAACCTCCTTCACCAGCGGGCGCGCGGCTTCCAGCGCGGCCTCCCCGGATCCGGTCAAGGCCAGGCGCTTCACCCGGCGGTCCCGTTCGTCGGGTGTACGAAGGATATGCCCCCTCCCCTCCAGCCGTGAAATCACGTTGCCGATGGTCGCCCGGTCCACGCCGACCAAGCGCGACAACTGGATTTGATCCAATCCAGGGCGGGCGTCGATACCACTAAGCAGGGCGAACTGGATGGGCGTCAACCCCATCTCCCCGCAGGCTTCGTGAAACAAGCCAACGGAAATTTGATGGCTCCGGCGAATCAAGTAGCCGGGCATGGATTCAAGGGCGAGGGGCTTTTCGGTCATGGCTGTCCACGGGTGGGAAGCAAGGGAAGGCCACACGGTTTTCCGCGGGAATCCTGGCGAACCCCTTCCTTAGCCGGATCTCGCTCAAAAAAAAAGGTGTATGCTGATTGACAGCATACTGCCTATCTGGTTCCATCATGGAAACCAAAACGCGACCGCAACGCGCGTTCATTCAAAAAGGGAGGACTTCACATGAGCAAAACCACCTTCAACATGGTCGTGGCTGGCGGCGGAATCGGTGGCTTGTCCGCGGCGATGGGTCTAGCCAAGGCGGGCTGCAAGGTCACGGTGCTGGAGCAGGCTTCCGCCTTCGGAGAGATTGGGGCGGGCATCCAGATCGGGCCCAACGCCTTCCACGCCATGGATTACCTTGGCGTCGGCGAGGCCGGTCGGTCCAAGGCCGTCTACATCGACAAGCTGGTTTTGATGGACGCGGTCAGCGGCGATCATATTTCCGACCTACCCGTGGGCGAAGAGTTTCGCGGTCGCTTCGGCAACCCCTACGCCGTGGTCCACCGGGCCGACCTGCATGGGGTCCTACATGATGCTTGCAAGGCCAACGACAACATCACGCTGGTGAACAACCAGCGGGTGGTTTCCTACGAAAACACCGCGAATGGTGCCAAGGTGACCACCGAATCGGGCGACGTTTTCGAGGGCGATGCGGTCATCGGCTGCGATGGCGTGCGCTCCATGATCCGCCAGCAACTGACTGGCGGCGACGAATTGCGTCTGTCCGGCCATGTGGCCTATCGCGCCGTGCTCAAGCTGGAGCAGATGCCCGAGGACATGCGCTGGAACGCCGCGGCCCTCTGGGGCGGGCCGAAGTGCCACATGGTCCACTACCCGCTGCAGGGCTGGAAAACCTTCAATTTGGTGGCCACCTTCCAGACCGACGTGTCCAACGTCGGCACCAACGAGCCGGGCACGCGGGAGGAAATCCTCTCCCGCTTCGGCGATGTCTGCGACAGGGTCCGCAAGGTGCTGGAAATCCCCACCGAATGGCGCCGCTGGGTATTGGGGGACCGGGATCCCATCGAGAACTGGACCGACGGCAATGTCACCCTGTTGGGCGACGCCGCCCATCCGACCCACCAATATTTCGCCCAGGGCGCCTGCATGGCGCTGGAAGACTCCGTCTGCCTGTCGGACAAGATCCAACATTGCGGTGGCGACCTGAACAAGGCCTTCCAGCAGTACCAGGACGAGCGCATCGTCCGCGCTTACCGGGTGGTCCTGTCCTCGCGCATGCTGGGCAAGATGTACCACGCCCAGGGTGTCGAACGCCTGATCCGCAACAGTGTCATGGCCGCCAAGAAGCCCGAGGACTACTACCACAGTCTCGAATGGCTCTATGGCGGCACCGGCCTGATGTCCGCCGCGCCCCAGGCGGCGGAGTAACCCATGGCGCGACTGCATGGCTTTTTCCGAAGCGGAACCTCCCATCGTCTGCGGATCGCGCTGAACTTGAAGGGTCTCCCCACGGAGATCCTTCCGGTCAACCTGCGCAAGGGCGAGCACAAGGCGGAGGCCTATCTCGCCCTCAATCCCCAGGGCTTTGTTCCCGCCTATGAAAGCGACGACGACGGGGTGCTCACCCAATCCCCGGCGATCATCGAATACCTGGAAGAGCGGTATCCGGACCCTCCCCTGCTGCCCCAGGGGTTGGGAGATAGGGCAAGGGTGCGGGCCATGGCCGCGGCCATTGGCTGCGACATCCACCCCATCAACAACATGCGGATCCTCGGCGCCCTGCGCCAGCAATTCGGCGCCGATGAAGAGGCCATCAAGGTCTGGACCAGCACCTGGATCCATGCGGGCTTCAAGGCGCTGGAGAGGATGCTACCCGAGGATGTGGGCCAGGGAGCATTGACCTTCGGAGATCAGCCAGGCTTGGTTGAATGTTATCTGATCCCGCAAGTTTACAGTGCCCGCCGGTTCGATGTGGACCTGTCGACCTATCCGAAAATCACGGCGCTCGACGCGGTCTGTGGCGCGATGGAGGCCTTCCAGGCCGCCCATCCGGATGCCCAACCCGACGCCGTCTGACATCCCTTTTCCCCGGCCGGATCCACCCATTCGGCCGGGGTGCGTGCTTTTGCAGTGTGGGCAAAGACAAACGACACGAGGGCGAACGCCCCGAGATCCCCAAGATCAATGACCCCATGGGAGGTATGTTACCAATGTCCGTTACAATGAAGATGACCCTCGCCGCCACCGCTCTGTTCGCGGGCGTGGCCCTCTCCGCCCCGTCCTGGGCCGAGGAACTGAAACTGGGCGTGATCACCCCGCCGCCCCACGTCTGGACCAAGGCCGCCAACCACTTCGGCGATCTGTTGAAGGAGAAAAGCGGGGGCGCGCTGACCGTCGTGGTCTTCCCCAGTGGCCAGTTGGGCGCCGAGCCGGAAATGTTCCAGCAGATGCAGGCGGGCATCCTGGACATGGGTTTGATGACCGGCGCCCTGACCTCCCTGCGCGAGCCCTCCATCCAGGGCTGGTTCACGCCCTTCCTGATGGGATCCGTCGAAGAGGCCGCCATGGCCGCCAAGACTCCCGCGGCCCAGGAAATGCTGTCCAACCTGGATAAGCTGGGCCTCAAGGGTCTGGGCTATTCCTTCGCGGGGATGCGCCACATCCTGACCACCAAGGGCACCATTTCCGGCCTTGATGACCTGAAGGGCCAGAAGATCCGCATCGTCCCCTTCCCGGCCATGAAGGTCTGGTGGGAGGCCACCGGCGCCGTTCCCACCCCGATCCAATTGCCCGACATCTATCAGGCCTTGCAGAGCGGTCTGCTCGACGGCGTGGACATCGACCTGGACGCCCTGGTCGGCCTGAAGTTCCAGGAGGTGGCCAAGGGTCTGACCCTGACCAACCACATGGTTTTCCCCGCGGTGGCCATGATGGGCAAGGCCAAATGGGATGAATTGGGTCCCGAGAAGCAGGCCATGGTGACCGAGGCCATGGACGAAACCCTGGCCTGGGCCACGGAGAGACAGATCGAGGCGGAGCAGACCAACCTGGAGACCCTGAAGGCCGCCATCGAGGTCACTACGCTGGAAAACGCCGAGACGGTCTTCGCCGACGCCAATGCCGCCTTCGCCGAGGCCTTTGGGTCCGATCCGCTGATCACGGCCTTCCAGGAGCAGGTCAAGGCCGCCAAGGCCGCGCGGTAACCCAACGCGGGTTCAAGGGCGGGGAGCATCCTCCGATCGGATGCTCCCTTCCACCACCAGTACCCATTTCCTTTTTTGTCGGGAGACCGTCCCATGGCGATTGCCCTCGCCCGCGGCGTTGCCCAAACCCTTGGTGGCCTGAGCGCCCGTCTGGCCTGGTTGGAACGGATGATCTGCCGGGCGCTGATCGTCGTTTTCACCGCCTTGCTCGCCGTCAACGTGACCCTGCGGTATGGCTTTTCCAGCCCCCTCTATTTCGCCGAGGAGGTGGCCGTCTACATCCTCATCTGGATGGCCTTCCTGGCCATTTCCGTATCCCTGCACGAAAACACCCAGATCCGCCTGACCATCCTGGTCGACATGTTCGACAGACGCTCGCGCCTGCTGACGCTGGCGGCCATGGACCTGCTGGTGGCGGTCATGCTGACCGTGATTCTGGTCCATGCCATCGGCTGGATCACCTCCCCGGCGGTGGACTACGAGTTGGCCATCACCCTTGGCATCTCGAAAGTGCCCTTCTTCGCCATCATTCCCATTTTCTGCGCCACGGGGCTGTTCCACACCCTCGCCCGTCTGGCCGTCCGCGCCGGAGGAGAGCACTAAATGGTCACCATCGCCGCCTTCCTCGTCCTCCTGCTGCTGGGCATGCCCATCGCCTTCGTTCTGATCGCCGCGACACTGGTCTTCGCCGCGACTTCCGGAGCTTGGCGCCTGCTCGACAGTCTGCCCCAAGTGCTGTTCAGCTCGCTGGAGATCTTCGACCTTCTGGCCATTCCCCTGTTCATTCTGCTCGGCGAGTTGATGAACGAGGGTGGCATCACCCGGCGGATCATCGACGCCGCCCGGGCCTGGCTGCGCTGGGTTCCGAATAGCCTGGCCCATGTGTCGCTGCTGGCCAATCTGATGCTGTCCTCCATCATGGGATCGGCGACGGCCCAGATCGCCATCATGAGCCGGGTGATGGTTCCGGCCATGGAGAAGGATGGCTACGACAAATCCTTCGCCGCCAGCCTGACCGCGGCCGCGGGCCTGTTGGGACCGATCATTCCGCCCTCCATGGTCTTCATCATCTACGGCGTGGTCGGGCAGGTCTCCATCGGCTCCATGTTCATGGGCGGCATTCTGCCGGGCCTGTTGCTCTTCGCCCTGCTCGCCGGTGCCACGGCCATCGGTGCCCGGCGCTACCGCAAGGACGTCGCCTCCGAGGGCACCCCGCCGAGCCTTTGGATCGCGACCGGCGAGGCCCTGCTGACCCTGTCCATCCCCGCGGCCATCGTCGGCGGCATTTCCTTCGGCATCGTCACACCCACGGAATCCGCGGCCGTGGCCATCCTGCTGACCCTGGTCATCGGCGGGGTCCTCCACCGGGAACTGAAATGGTCCATGGCGGGCTCCATCCTGGGGCGCACGGCGGGTACGACCGCGACGGTCCTGCTGCTGATCGCGGCGGCCAAGGTCTTTGGCTGGGTGCTGACCTTCAACCAAGTGCCCCAGGCGGCCGCGACTTTCCTTCAGGCCCTGACCGACGACCCCACGGTCTTCATGCTGCTGGTCTTCGTCTTCCTGATGGCCGTGGGCATGATCCTGGACGGCATCGCCGCCCTGATCATCCTGGTGCCCATCCTGCTGCCCATCGCCCAGACCACCTACGGCATCGACCCAGTGCACTTCGGCATCATGACTTGCCTGACCCTGACCCTGGGTCTGCTCACGCCGCCCGTGGGGGCCGGGCTGTATATCGCCTCGGCGTTGACGGGCATCGGTATCGCTCCCCTGAGCCGCCGGGTGCTGCCCTTCATCGGCCTGACCGCCTTCGTCATCCTGCTGCTGATCGTCGTTCCAGACCTGACGACGGCATTCCGTTAAGTCCTCAACCATCAACAAAAGAAACATTTGGGAGACCGTCCAATGAGCCATCAACTCGGCACCCTCGAGGAATTGCCCCTCGATTACCGGAACACGCTGACGGACCTCAATCTGGTCCCGCTCTGGCCCGCCCTGCGGAGTTTCCTGCCCTATGGCAGGCCCACGCGGGCCTGCGAGCCCATGCTCTGGCGCTACGAGGATGTCCGGCCCCTGCTGATGCGGGCCGGTGACCTGACCCCCATCGAGAAGGCCGAGCGGCGGGTGCTGATCCTTGCCAACCCGAGCCTGGACCTGGCGACCGCCCGGGCCACGCCGACCATCTACCTGGGTCTCCAGTTGATCAACCCGGGCGAGACCGCGCCCAACCACCGCCATTCCCCCAGCGCCATCCGCTTCGTGGTCGAGGGCGAGGGCGGATTCACCATGGTGGAAGGCGAGCGGCTGCCCATGGAAAAGGGCGACCTGATCCTCACCCCCTCGGGCCTGTGGCACGAGCATGGGCATACGGGCTCCGGCCCGGTGGTCTGGCTGGACGCGCTCGACCTGCCGTTGGTCTACTCGGTGGAGGCCTCCTACTGCATCGAGGGCGAGGACCAGCCCCGGAACAACCGGGCGGACAGCTCCCAGGCCACCTATCGCCGTTCGGGCCTTCAACCCTACGCCGCCCTCGACCGGCCCGTCGACACCTATCCCCTGCGCCGCTACCCCTGGCGCGAGGTCAAGGCCGCGCTGATGGACATGGCCGGCCACGCCGGACCCCATGATGTCCTGCATCTGGCCTATGTGAACCCGGAAACGGGCCGCGAATGCCTGCCCATCCTCGGCTTCTCGGCCCTGGCCCTGCGCCCGGGCGAGACTTATGCCCCGAAACGGCGCTCCGCCTCCCAGGTCCTGCATGTGATCGAGGGCGAGGGCGACGCGGTCATCGATGGGATCGAAATGCGCTGGGGGGAGTCCTCCACCATCGCCGTGCCAACCCATGCCGAAATCCAGGTCCGCAACAATTCCTCGACCAAAATGGCCTTCCTCTTCGTTGTCGACGACGCGCCGATGCAGCGCAAACTCGGCTTCTACGAGGAATTCTAATCGCCTTTGGGCGCGGGGAGCCGTCCCCCGCGTCCTCCCAACCTCTCCAGGAGACTTTGACCGTGACCAATTACCTGTTCGCCCCGCCGGAAGTCGTGACCGTCGCCATCGAGGGATCCAGCATCCTCTTCCCCGTGAACCGCATTTTCTGCGTGGGCCGGAACTACGCCGCCCATGCCGCGGAAATGGGCGTGAAGGCCGACAAGGAAGAGCCCTTCTATTTCACCAAGGCCGCCTCGGCCATCGTCCCCTCCGGCTCGACCGTGCCCTATCCGCCGGAGACCGAAAACTATCACTACGAAATGGAATTGGTCGCCGCCATTGGAAAGCCGATCCACCGGGCGACCCTGGAGACCGCCCTGGACGGTGTGTATGGCTATGCCTGCGGCCTGGACATGACGCGGCGCGACCTGCAGCTGCGCGCCCGCGAGAAGCAGCGGCCCTGGGACCTGGGCAAGGATTTCGAGCAGTCCGCCGTGATCTCCCCCATCGTGCCCGTCGTCGACGGCAAGCACCCCACCACCGGCGAAATCGCCCTGGAGGTAAATGGCGAGACCAAGCAGAAGGCCGACCTGTCGGAGCTGATCAACTCCACCCAGGAAGTGATCGTCCACCTGTCGCGCTTCTATCACCTGATGCCCGGCGACCTGATCTACACCGGCACGCCCGCGGGCGTCGGAGCGGTGAAGCCCGGCGACGTGATCACCGGCCATGTGGACGCCGTCGGCACGATCACGCTCACCATCGGCGAACCCACCTGATCGAGGCTCCCCGCGTCATTGGACATCCCGCCTTTGCCCAAGGAATGCCTCTCTCGGCGGGCGTGTCCCAAACTCGACCCGGACGGATCCCATGCCGTCCGGGTCCTCTTTCATGGGAACCCGATTCCTCCCCCTCACTCCCCCCGGTCGCGGGGCCGGTCGCGGGGAATAAAGTTTCGGTTCAACAGGGTCAGCAAGCGCAGAAGCTCGTCCCTGTTCGGGGTCCCCAGGGCCTCGGCCAGCTTGGCCTCGTGGGCCTCCACCGCCGCCCGGGCTTCTTTCAGGAAGGACACTCCCTTTCCGGTCAGGCAGAGGGAATGGGAGCGGCGATCCTCCAACGAGCGTTCCCGCACCATCAAACCCCGACTTTCCAGGACATCGACCATCTTCACCAGGTTGGTCCGCTGAACCCCCAGAAGGTCGGCCAGTTCCGCCTGCCGCAGACCCGGACGGGTGGACAGAATCATCAACATGGAAAACTGCGTGGGACGCAGATCAAAAGGCTCGAGCGCGGCGATTACATCCTGGAAAATCAACAGCTGTGCCCGGCGGAGCATGTATCCCAGATACCCCCTCAGGCTCCTGGTTCCCCTGTCGGCCCCCTCGTTGGCCAGGGGGAGACCGCCTCCCCCGTCTTCGCTTTCCTCTTCGCTCGCCTTCATGGCCATCGTGCACTCCTTCCGTTTCCCAGGACATACCGCCCCCCTCCCCCGGGAGCAAGGCTTTGAGGGGTTAAGCCGCTCCAATCGCCTCCGTGCATGGTCCGGTGCAGCATCTTTTCCCGCTTGACCGTCTCCCCAATATAGTTATACACAATCACTATTATAACACATGTAAAAAGGCGAGGGATCATGGCCACCAGTGAAGCGGCGCTTAGGAAGGACCCACCGGTCGTCGACCTGACCGTCCAGGACGGCATCGGCGTCGTCACCTTGAACCGCCCGGCCAAACGCAACGCCATCAACGATGACCTGATCCAGTCCCTGAACCACATCTTCGTCACCCTGTCCCAGGACATTAAGGCGGTGGTCATCCGGGGCAATGGGGACTGCTTCTGCGCGGGCCTGGACCTGTCCGAGCTGACCGACCAAAGCATCACCGGCGGCATCCGCCATTCCCGCCTGTGGCACAAGACCTTCGACGCCATCCAGTTCGGCGACGTTCCGGTGATCTCCGTTCTCCATGGCGCGGTGGTCGGTGGTGGCCTGGAACTGGCGTCCGCCACCCATATCCGCGTCGCCGAGGAGAACGCCTTTTTCGCCCTGCCCGAAGGCCAGCGCGGCATTTTCGTTGGCGGCGGCGGCTCGGTGCGCCTGCCCCGGCTGATCGGTTTGCAGCGGGTCACCGACATGATGCTAACCGGCCGGGTCATGGATGCTCCGGAAGCCGAGCGCATTGGCCTCGCCCAATATGTGACCGAGACGGGCAAGGGCTTCGACCTGGCCATGGAACTGGCCGCCAAGGTGGCCCAGAACGCACCGCTGACCAATTTCGCCGTCCTCCACGCCCTGCCCCGCACGGCGGAGGCGGCCCCGGAACAGGCCTTCATGCTGGAAGCCTTGATGGCCGCCATCGCCCAGGGCGATGACCTCGCCAAGGAGCGGCTGCGCCTGTTCCTGGACAAAAAGGCCGCGAAGGTTCGCGGCTGATTTCAGACTTCGGATGGCCCCCGCCAAAAGGGGCCACCACCGGGCATGGGTCCCGCCCCATCAAACGAGGGCACGGACCAAAAAAAGCGAGGACACTCCTTAGGGAGACACCTCGTGGATGGAACAAGCAATCGCCAGGACGATCCCCGGAACAGGGGACGCTGGCGGCGGAGGTAAAACGGCTCGCGCTTCCGATCAAGACGGGACGCGCGACAAGGGAGGTTCGGATGTCCGAAGCGCTCAGGTCCGCCATTTTTGGCCCCCGAGAGGTGACCCGCGAGGTCCGCCCCGACGGGTCCATGATCATCAAATCCACCGATCCCCTGGGACCCTACCCCAAGGTGATCACCGAATGCCTGGTACAGGGCGCGGCCGACTTCCCGGACCGTGTTCTCTACGGCCAGCGCGTCCGGGACGGCGCCTGGCGCACCGTGACCTACAAGGAGGGCCTCGCCCAGGTCGAGAGCATCGGTCAGGCTCTGCTGGATCGGGGTCTGTCCAAGGACCGCCCGGTGCTGATCCTCTCGGCCAATGGCATCGACCACGCGCTGCTCCACCTGGCGGGTCTGCATGTGGGGATACCGACGGCGGCCATCTCCACGGCCTACTCCCTGATATCCGAGGATTTCGGCAAACTGCGCCATGTCTTCGACATCCTCACGCCGGGTCTGATCTTCGCCGAGGATGGGACCGCCTACGAGCGCGCCTTCGAAGCACTCCACTTGGAAGGCGTCGAATGCGTCATCTCCCGGAACCCCGTCTCCGACCGGGCCGCGACAGCCTTTTCCGACTTGTGCGCGACCCCGGTCACCGACGCCGTGGCCCAGGCCCATGCGGCGATTGATCCCGATGACGTGGCCAAGTTCCTGTTCACCTCCGGCTCCACCGGCGTACCCAAGGGGGTGATCAACACCCACCGCATGATGTGCTGCAATCAGCGAATGATGCGCCAAATGCTCGGCCTGATGGGCGAAGTTCCGCCGGTCATGCTGGACTGGCTGCCTTGGAGCCACACCTTCGGCGGCAACCACAATATCGGTATCGCGCTCTATAACGGCGGGTCCTTCCACATCGACGAAGGGAAGCCCGTGGGAAAGGGCATCCTGGCCACGATCGCCAACCTCCGGGATATCAACCCGACCCTCTATTTCAACGTCCCCAAGGGGTACGAGGAATTGTTGCCCCACCTGCGGGCCGACAAAGCCCTCCGCGAAGGCTTCTTCAAGGACCTGCGCGTGCTGTTTTACGCCGGTGCGGGCATGGCCCCGCATATCTGGGACGCCTATGACACCATGGCCGAGGAGGTGATCGGCCAACGTATTTTCATGTGCACCAGTCTGGGCTCCACGGAAACGGCGCCCTTCGCCTTCTGCACGCCCTGGGATCCCGCTGGCCCCGGCGAGATCGGCATTCCCGGCGCCGGGGTCGAGGTCAAACTGGTGCCTTCGGACGAAAAGCTGGAACTGCGACTGCGTGGCCCCAACATCACCCCGGGCTACTGGCGCCAGCCCCACCAGACCCAAGGGGCTTTCGACGAGGAGGGCTTCTACAAGATGGGCGACGCCCTGAAGTTCGCCGACCCGGAGGACCCCTCCCGGGGCTTCCTGTTCGACGGGCGCATCGCCGAGGATTTCAAACTGGCCACGGGCACCTGGGTTTCCGTCGGCCCCCTCCGCGCCAAAATCATCGGCCATTTCGCCCCCTTCGTCCGCGACGCGGTGATCACCGGCCATGACAGGGACGACGTGGGCATGCTGCTGTTGCCCGACATGGAACAATGCCGGAACCTCTGCGTGGGTCTCCCGGACGATGCGTCGGATGTGGAGGTCCTGCGCCACCATTCGGTGCTCGAGGAACTCCACGGCCTGCTGCGCTCCTTGGCCAGCCACGCCACGGGAAGCGCCAACAAGGTGGTGCGCGCGGCCTGGCTGGAGGTCCCGCCGGACCTGGACGCGGGCGAGATCACCGACAAGGGCTCCCTGAACCAGCGCGCCATCCTGCGTCTGCGGGGCGATCTGGTCGACCAGCTCTATTCCGACAATCCGCCCCGTCATATGGTCAGCCTGACCTGGGAAATGGCCTGATCCTTCCAATCGAGGAGACATATCCATGCAGATCGAAGGACAAGCCGCCATCGTCACCGGAGGCGCCTCCGGCCTGGGCGCCGCCACCGCCCGGATGCTCGCCGAGGCCGGGGCCAAGGTCACCATCCTGGACCGCGCTGGCGAGGAGGCCGCCAAGGTCGCCGCGACCATCGGCGGTTTGGGCCTGGGATGCGATGTCACCGACGGGGAGGGCGTCGCCCTGGCCCTGGAGCAGGCCCGAAGCGCCCATGGGGTCGAGCGGATCCTGATCCAATGCGCCGGGATCGGCACGGCCAAACGGATCGTTGGCAAGCAGGGCCCCATGGACCTCGCCGACTTCGAAAAGGTCATCAAGGTGAACCTGATCGGCTCCTTCAACGTCCTGCGCCTCTCGGCCGCGGCCATGACCGCCACCGACCCGCTGGAGACTGGCGAGCGCGGGGTGGTCGAACGCGGGGTGATCATCATGACCGCGTCCGTCGCCGCCTACGACGGCCAGTTGGGTCAAGCCGCCTATGCCGCGTCCAAGGGCGGCATCGTCTCGCTAACCCTGCCCGCGGCCCGGGAATTCGCTCCCCGGGGGGTGCGGGTCGCGACCATCGCGCCGGGCCTGTTCGCCACGCCGCTGCTGGAGGAACTGCCCGACGAGGTCCGCGCCCAGATCATCAAGGACATCCCACTCGGCCGCCTCGGCAGGCCGGAGGAATTCGCCGAACTGGTCCGCGCCTGCGTGATCAATTCCTACCTGTCCGGCGAGGTCATTCGACTGGACGGCGTCCTGCGTTTACCGCCACGTTGAGGGCGGACGTCCCAACACCACCATCGGCCCAAAGGTCACCCGGGTCGATTCAGACGGGGACAAAAAGAGGTGATCAACCGGCCCGACTAAAAACAAATCCGGGCCACGCGATGGGAGAGTTTCGCATGTCCAAGTTCCGTTTCGCCCCTATGGGCGACCTTGCCAGGGGCGCCCGCGCCCTCCTGTTGGCGGCCCTGGCGACCACCGCCCTGTCCGGCGCCGTCCTGTCCAGTGCCGCATGGGCCGACATCAACGTCGGGGTCATCGTCAGCGCCACCGGAAGCACCGCGGCCCTGGGGATCCCCATGCAGAACGCCATGATCTTCATGCCCAAGGAAATCAACGGCGAGAAGGTCAACGTGTTCTTCGGTGACGACGCCTCCGACCCGTCGACGGCCACCAATCTCGCCCGACGCATGATCACCCAGGACAAGGTGGACCTGATCATCGGCTCCTGCATGACCGGCGCCGCCATCGCCATCGCTGGCGTGGCCAACGAGAACGGCGTGCCCCAGATCGCCATGTCCCCCATCATGCTGCCCGAGGGCACCGACGCCTGGACCTTCCGCATGCCCCAACCGGTGTCGCTGATGGCCAAGGCCCTGATCGACAACATGGCCGAAAAAGGCGTCAAACGCCTGGGGTACGTGGGCTTCTCCGACGCCTGGGGAGACTTCTGGGTCAAGGAATTCGACACATACGGCCCCGCCGCCGGGATCGAGATGGTCGCCCAGGAGCGGTATGGCCGCGCGGATACCTCCGTCACTGGCCAGGTCCTGAAGCTGGTGGCCTCCCGTCCCGACGCGGTTCTGGTGGGCGCCTCGGGCACCGCCTCGGCCCTGCCGCAGATCGAGCTGCGCAAACGGGGCTACACCGGCCCCATCTACCAGACCCACGGGTCCGTCAGCGCCGACTTCATCCGCATCGGCGGCAAGGACGTGGAAGGGGCCATTCTGGCCTCCGGTCCGGTGAACGTGGCCGAACAGCTCCCTGATACCGCCGAGGTGAAAACCCCGGGCATGGACTTCATCACGCGATACGAGGCGGAATACGGAGAGGGCAATCGCAACCAGTTCGCCGCGCATCTGTACGATGCCGTCAAGGTTCTCGAACAGGCCGTGCCCAAGGCCATGGAAACCGCCAAGCCCGGCACGCCAGAGTTTAAGGTGGCCTTCAAGGACGCCCTGGAGCAGGGCGATCCCATCGTCGCCTCCCAGGGCGTGTATCGGTTCACACCCACGGATCACTTCGGCCTGGACGAGCGGGGCCGCGTGCTGATCACGGTCAAGGACGGCGCCTGGCAGTTGATCCAGTAGCCCCCTTCCGCCAGTAAAACCGGGCTCGGCAGATCTCCATCCGTGGAGGCCCGCCGGGTCTGGTTCGCCCGTGCCCGAACCGGAGACCGCCCGTGGATTCCACCATCGCCTTGTTCCTGGCCCAGGACGGCATCACCAATGGCGCCATTTACGCGCTCTTGGGCCTCTCCCTGGTCCTTGTCTTCACCGTCACCCGGGTGATCTTCATCCCCCAGGGGGAATTCGTCGCCTATGGCGCGCTGACTCTGGTGGGTCTGGAAACCGGCGTGGTTCCCGGCACCGCCTATCTGACCCTCGTCCTGGGGATCGCCGCCTTCTGCGTCGATCTGGTGCGCTCGCCGGACGGTCGCCAGCCCCGGGTCCTGATCACCCGCGCCGTCTCCGACCTGGGCCTTCCCTTGGTGCTTTTGGGGCTTTCCGGGGTGGTCGCGCCGGCGAACATGGGTCCCTGGATCACCGTGCCGCTCGCCGTGGCCCTGGTCGCCCCCATGGGCGCCTATATCTACCGGTTGGCCTTCCGCCCCCTGGCCCAAGCCACCGTCCTGACTCTGCTGATCGCGGCGGTCGGTGTGCATCTGGTGATGCTGGGTCTGGGACTGGTCTTCTTCGGAGCCGAGGGCTACCGCGCCACCCCCTTCACCGACGTCAGCCTGTCCCTGGGGGTCATCGACCTGGGCGGGCAGAGCCTTTGGGTCCTGGGGGTCACCGCCGTTCTGATCGTCACCCTGTGGTACGCCTTCGGCCATACCCTGGCTGGCAAGGCCCTGCGGGCCACCTCCATCAACCGATTGGGCGCCACCCTGGTGGGCATCCCGACCGCCCGCTCCGGCCTGATCGCCTTCATCCTCGCCGCCACCCTGGGCGCCATCTCGGGGGTTCTGATCGCGCCCATCACCACGATCTTCTACGACAGTGGTTTCCTCATTGGCCTGAAGGGGTTCGTCGCGGCCATCATCGGCGGGCTGGTCAGCTATCCCATCTCCGCGGCCGCGGCGATCCTGGTTGGGCTGGTGGAGGCCTTCGCCTCCTTCGAGGCCAGCAGCTTCAAGGAAGTCATCGTCTTCACCATCATCATCCCGGTCCTGCTGTGGCAAAGCCTGCGCTCCGGCCATGTCGACGAAGAGGAGGAATAGGCCGTGATCAATCGGAAATGGATCCCGGCGGGCCTCATCCTCCTGGTCGCCCTGCCGCCCCTGCTGCCCGTCCTTCCGGACTATTGGATCACCCTTCTGAACACCATTGGCCTGGCCTCGTTGGTGGTCATTGGTCTGGTTCTGCTGACCGGTGTTGGGGGCATGACCTCCTTCGGTCAGGCCGCCTTCTGCGGTTTCGGCGCCTATACCACCGCGCTGTTGACCACCTCCCTGGGCCTCTCGCCCTGGCTGACCCTGCCCATCGCCATCCTCTTGACCTGCGCGGCCGCGGTGGTCCTCGGTCTGCTGACCGTGCGCCTGTCGGGCCATTTCCTGCCCCTGGGGACATTGGCCTGGGGGATCAGCCTCTATTACCTATTCGGCAATCTCGAATTCCTCGGCCGCCACGATGGCATTCCCACGGTGCCCCCGCTCTCCATCGGTGGCTGGGATTTTTATGACGACCGGACCGTCTATTATGTCATCTGGAGCCTGACGATCCTGGCCGCGGTGGCCACCCTGAACCTGCTGGACTCCCGTGTCGGACGGTCCCTGCGGGCCTTGAAGGGGGGAATAACCGCGGCGGAATCCTTCGGGGTGAACACCCGCCGGGCCAAGCTGGTGACCTTCGTCTATGCCGCCTTCCTGGCCGCCGTGGCGGGTTGGGCCTTCGCCCATGTGCAGCGGGCGGTGAACCCGACCCCCTTTGGCCTGGGCGCGGGCATCGATTACCTGTTGATGGCCGTGATCGGTGGCGTCGGCCATGTCTGGGGCGCCGTCTTGGGCGCGGGCGCGGTTATCCTGCTCAAGGACCAACTGCAAACCCTCCTGCCCGCCCTGTTCGGCCATACGGGCAACTACGAAACCATCATCTTCGGGGTCCTGCTGATCCTGCTGCTGCAATTCGCCCGCCAGGGGCTTTGGGGTCTGGCGACCCGCCTCCCTTGGGGCAGACTGTCCTTTGTCGGGGGGCTCTCCCCGACGGGGGCGCCGCCGCCCTCATCTCCCTCGGCGGCGTCCCTCTCTTTTCCCGCCCCCTCTTCTCCCACCCCCGCGCCCCTGCCCGCCTTGACCAAGCGCCATACTCCAAACCCGGACGCACCGCTTCTCGAGGTTGATCACGTCCAAAAAACCTTCGGTGGGCTGATGGCCGTGCGCGACGTAGCCTTCACCCTGGCCAAGGGCGAGATCGTCGCCCTGATCGGCCCCAATGGCGCGGGTAAAAGCACCACCTTCAACCTGATCACCGGCGTCCTGCCACCCACCGCCGGGGCCGTGCGCTTCCAGGGGCGGGATATCACCGGGGCCAATGCGTCGGAGATCGCGGCCATGGGCATGGCCCGCAGTTTCCAGCATGTGAAGCTGCTGCCGACCATGACCGTGCTAGAGAATGTCATGCTCGGTGCCCACCTGCGGGGCAAGGCCGGGCTGGCCCGGGCCATCTTGCGCCGGGACCGGGCCGAGGAGCGGTCCATCCGTGCCGAGGCCATGACACAACTGGACCGCTGTGGATTGGCCGATCTGGCCCAACATCAGGCGGGTACGCTCGCCCTGGGACAGAGCCGGGTGGTGGAGATCGCCCGCGCCCTTTGCCTGGACCCGGCCCTTCTGCTGCTCGACGAACCGGCCGCGGGCCTGCGCCACGGCGAGAAGCAGAAACTCGCCGCCCTGCTGACGACCCTGCGGGCCGAGGGCAGGAGCATCCTGTTGGTGGAACACGACATGGACTTCGTCATGAACCAGGTGGACCGTCTGGTGGTCATGGACTTCGGGGCCAAGATCGCCGAGGGCACCCCCGACATCATCCGCGACGACCCCCGGGTCCTGGAAGCCTATCTGGGAGGCATCGAATGAGCACCCCCCTGCTCTCGGCCCAAACCGTCGCCGTCTCCTACGGCAAGATCGAGGCCGTGCTGGACGTCTCGCTAGTGATCCCCAAGGGCCGGATCATCACCGTCATCGGCGCCAATGGGGCGGGAAAATCCTCCCTGCTCGGCTCGCTGATGGGCATCCTGCCCCTGGCCGGAGGATCGGCCACCTTCGAGGGCGAGCCCCTGGACCGGGTTCCCGTCGAACAGCGGGTGGCCCGGGGCCTCTGTCTGGTGCCGGAGAAGCGGGAACTCTTCGTCACCATGAGCGTCGCCGAAAACCTGGAACTGGGCGCCTACCACCGTCCCCGGAGCGAGGCCAAGTCCTCCCTGGAGATGGTCTATGACCTGTTCCCCCGCCTGCTCGAGCGGCGCAAACAGGCCGCGGGCACCCTGTCGGGCGGCGAGCGGCAGATGCTGGCCATGGGCCGGGCGCTGATGGCCAAGCCCAAACTGCTGATGCTCGACGAGCCCAGCCTGGGCCTCGCCCCGCGCATCGTTAAGGAGATCTTCGGGCTGATCGGGCGCCTGCGGGACAGCGGCGTCTCCATCCTGCTGGTCGAGCAGAACGCCCGGGGCGCCCTGCGCACCGCCGACTACGCCTATGTCATGGAGACCGGACAAGTGACCCTGCAAGGCCCCGCCGCCGATCTGGCGCAAGACCCCCGGGTCATCGAAAGCTACCTGGGAATAAGCGGCGGCGACTCCTCGTGCTCCCTCCCGTCTTCCTCCGTGGGAGCGACCAACCCATGACCTACAAGGCTCCCCTGTCCGACATCCTGACCACCCTGGACAAGGCCCTGGGCTATGCCGCCCTGCTCGACGGGAGCGCCTTTGGCGGCCTGGAGTGGGACGCCGTGGAGGGCATCCTGGACGAAGCCGGAAAGTTCGCCGCCTCCGTCCTCGCACCCACCAATCGCACCGGCGACCTGGAGGGGGTAACCCTCAAGGAGGGTGTCGTCACCCTGCCCCAGGGCTTCAAGGAGGCCTATGCCCAATGGGCGGAACTGGGCTGGAACGGCGTGGCCGCCCCGGAAGCGTTCGGCGGCATGGGCTTTTCCACGGCCATCGCGCTCGCGACCTTCGAGATCTGGGACGGGGCCAATATGGCCTTGGGCACCGGCCCGACCCTGACGCTCGGGGCCATCGACCTGCTGCTGGACCATGCCAGCGACGCCCTGAAGGACACATACCTGCCCAAGCTGGTCTCCGGCGCATGGATGGCCACCATGCATCTGACCGAGGCCCAGGCGGGATCGGACGTGGGCGCGCTCCGCACCCGAGCCGTCCCCCAGGGGGATGGCACCTACCGCCTGTTTGGCGAGAAGATCTTCATTACCTTTGGCGAGCACGACCTGACCGAGAACATAATCCATCTGGTCCTGGCCCGCCTGCCCGACGCCCCCCCGGGCACCAAGGGGATTTCCCTGTTCCTGGTCCCAAAGATCCTGGTGAACGACGACGGCTCCCTGGGCGCGCGCAACGACGTCCATTGCGTGGGGGTCGAGCACAAGCTGGGCATCCACGCCAGCCCCACCTGCACCATGCTCCATGGCCGGGAGGACGGCGCGATGGGCTGGCTGGTGGGCGAGGAAAACCGCGGGCTGGCCTGCATGTTCACCATGATGAACGCCGCCCGCCTATGGACCGCCATCCAGGGTGTCGCCCTGGGAGAGGCCAGCTTCCAGAAGGCCCGGGATTATGCCCTGGAGCGCGTCCAGGGCCGGGATCCGGCCACGGGGAAACAGGGCACGACGATCATCCACCATCCGGACGTGCGTCGGAACCTGCTGACCATGAAGGCCCTGGTCCTGGCGTCGCGCGCCATCTGCCTGTCCTGCGCCGCGACCCTGGACGAAGCCGCCCAGGCGGAGGGCAAGGAAAAGGCCGCCCTGATGGCCCGGGCGGGTCTGCTCACCCCCATCGCCAAAGCCTTCTCCACCGATGCAGGGCTACAGGCCACCTCCATCGGCGTGCAGATCCACGGCGGCATGGGCTTCGTGGAGGAAACCGGCGCGGCCCAATTCCTGCGCGACGCCCGCATCCCGCCCATCTACGAGGGCACCAACGGGATCCAGGCCATTGATCTGGTCACCCGCAAGATCCCCCAGGCCGGGGGCGCCGTGGTGGCTTCCGTCCTCGACGGCTTTTCGCGGGACCTGGAGGGCTTCGGCGACACCCTCCCCCCCTCGGTCCTATCGGCGACCCAGGCCGCGGTGGGAGACTTGCGCGTGGCGACGGAGCTGATGCTTACGCTTGGCACGGAGGCTCCCGTGGACGCCCTGGGGATCGCCACCCCCTACCTGAGGCTGTTCGGCCTGACCATGGGGGGCGTACTGCTGGCCAAGGGCGCGGCGGGGACCAACGACCCCGGCTGGCGGGCCGTCACCCGCTTCCTGGCCGAGGACATGTTGCCGGAAACGTCCGCCCTGCTCGCCGGGTTGCGCGCCCGGGGGGGCGCCGTGGCCGCGACCACGCCCGACCTGTTCGAGGCGATGTGAAGGACTTTCGAGGTTGGTGACCGGGGACCCACCGCCCGTCTCCCCCTGCTTCGCCGATACGTCCCGGACCATCTCGACCGGTCCGCTTTCCACGGGACGGGACGTCAGGGGACCGGAGAGACCCATGTGGACACAGCGCGTGACCACATGACGTGAGATAGGGGGGAGATGCTGGTGGGGGCATCTCCCGTCTCCGGAACCGCCCTGGAGGCGGTCTCCTTGGCGCGCCAGCCCGACTCTCCGGCGCGCCAATTTTTTGGGTTCATCCTGTCACCGAGGGAAAACCCGACGTCAGCCCTTTTGAGCGTCCCCTTCCTTTTCCGCCAGGATCCCCACCGTGTCCTGATAGGCGAATTCGGGATGGTGGTCCTCCCTGATCCCCGCGGGGTCCTCATGGATCAGCACATCCGCGTTGGGATAAGCCGTCCTTAGGCGCTTTTCCACGTCCAGGGCGATGGCATGGGCCGCGGAGAGGGACATCTCCCCATCCACCTCCAAATGGAGTTGCATGAAACTATAGGGACCGGACGAGCGGGTACGCAGGTCATGCACGTCGTGGACCCCCGGGCTGTCCATGGCAACGGCCAGGATCCGGATGCGGTCCTCCTCGGGCAGTTCCTTGTCCATCAGCAGGTCGGCGCTGTCCGTCCCGATGGTCCAGGCGTTGAACATCAGATACCCGGCGATGCCAATGGCGAAGAGGGGATCGACGATGGGGATATGCAGGACCATGTCCAGGCCGATCGAGAGAATCACCGACAGGTTGATCAACAGATCACCGGAGTAATGCAAACTGTCCGCGCCAATGGCCACGGACTGGGTCTTGCGGACCACATGGCGCTGGAACAGCACGAGTCCGATGGTCATGAGGATGGAAAAGACCATCACCGCGATGCCCACCCCCCCTTGAGTCACCGGCTGGGGGTTGGCCAACCGGCCGACAGCCTGGATCACCAGGAAGATGCCAGAACCGGCGATAAAGGCCGATTGGCCCAGACCCGCCAAGGGCTCCGCCTTGCCATGGCCGAAGCGGTGTTCCTCGTCCGCCGGAGTCAGGGCTTGGCGCACGGCGAGCAGGGTGACGAGGGAGGCCCCCGCATCCAACAGGCTGTCGATCAGGGTCGACAGAAGAGCCACGGAATCGGTCACCGCCCAGGCACCGACCTTGGCGATCACCAGAAGGGTCGCCACCGTGACCGAGGCATAGGTGGCCCGGCGCATGAGTAGGCCTTGTTCCCCTCCCTCTTTCAGGGCGGCCGCCAGGGCTTCGGAGTCGCTCTCGCCGTGCATGGACCGTTCCATTCCTCTTAAACCACTCAAGGATACAGCCGGGTCTGGTCCCACCCGTCCGTCGTTTGACGATAAACCACCCGGTCATGCAAGCGGAAAGGCCGGTCATGCCAGAACTCGATCACTTCGGGTACGATCCGAAACCCGGACCAATGGGGAGGCCGAGGCACCGCGCCGATGGCGTATTTGGCGGCGAACTTGGCGACTCTCCCCTCCAACTCGAACCGCCCCTCCAGGGGTCGGGACTGCTGGGAGGCCCAGGCCCCAATCCGACTGTCCCGGGCGCGGGAGGTAAAATAGGCGTCCGCGTCTTCATCGCTCACCTGGATCGCCCGGCCCTCCACCCGCACTTGGCGGCGCAGGGACTTCCAGTGAAAGCACAGGGAGACATGGGGATTGGCCAGGACCTCGCCCCCCTTGCGGCTTTCTAAATTGGTGTAGAAAATGAAGCCGCCCTCATCTCCCCTTTTTTCGACGACGCCTTTCAGCAGGACCATGCGAACACTGGGACGGCCCTCCGGCGTGCTGGTGGCCAACGCCATGGCGTTAGGGTCGTTGGGTTCATTGGCCTCGGCATCCGCCATCCACTCGGCGAAGAGGCCATAGGGGTCGCGATTTTCAAGCGAGCTCATGACAAATTGTTATCCTGACCTTAGATTAAAGGGGGAGGGTGGGCCACCGGAACGGCCACCCTCTCCGATGGGATACCATCGGACAAGCGTCGCCGGATCACAAGTCTGTCGAGGGAGCCTTCGACGGTCTCGTGCATCATCCCGAACGAAGGCTTTCGCCGGAATTTGGAAAGTTGATGCATAAACAAAAACCTAGTGCACCGGGCGGGTGGAATATATGCAAGTGTCGATGCACTCGGTTCGATCATGGGACGCCACGCGGCACCTGTTCATCCTTGGCCACGCCGCGACGGGCGGGCGGCCATGTTGGGAATGGAAGAATGAGAGACCCTTACACCGTTCTGGGCCTGGCGCGAAACGCGAGCCCGGAGGAAATCAAAAGCGCCTACCGCAAGTTGGCGCGGACCATGCATCCGGACGTGAACCGGGATGACCCCAAGGCCGAGGATAAGTTCAAGGAAATCTCCGGCGCCCATGAGCTTCTGTCCGATCCCCAAAAGCGGGCACGGTTCGACCGGGGCGAGATCGACGCCCAAGGGAACGAACGCGGTTTCCGTCCGGGTCCTGGCGCGGGCGCGGGCGGCTTCCGAGGGCGCCGTGGTGCGGCCGGGGGGGGAGGGCCACGCCCCGGTGCCGGGTTTGGTGGTTTCAACTTCGATTCCATGTTCGCCGACGACGATGTCATTTCCGACATGCTCCGCCAAGCCAGCCGTGGTCCAGGCGGCCCCGGGGCCCACCCCCAGCGGGGCCAGGACGCCCAATACCGCCTGAAGGTGACCTTCGTGGAAGCCGCGTTGGGCTGCACCAAGCGCATTACGCTCACCAATCGCAAGACCCTGGATGTGCGCATTCCCCCCGGTTGGGAGGACGGCAAGGCCATGCGCCTGAAAGGCCAGGGTGGAGAAAGCCCCAATGGCGGCCCCAAGGGTGACGCCCTGGTGGAGATCGGCATCAAGGACCACGCCTTCTTCAAGCGCGAGGGCCAAAACGTGGCCTTGACCTTGCCCGTTACCCTCAAGGAGGCGGTTCTGGGCGCCAAGGTCGCCGTCCCCACCCTGGAAGGCAAGGTGTCCGTGACCGTGCCCGAGGGCTCGAACTCCGGCGCCACACTGCGTCTGCGGGGCAAGGGCATTCCTGGAGAGAACGACGTCCGGGGCGACCTGCTGGTGAAGCTGTCCATCACCCTGGACGATCCCAAGGATGACAAGCTCGTTTCCCTTGTCAAAAAGCTCAAGGACCCGGACATCGACCCCCGGGAAAAGGCGGGTCTTTTCACCGAAACCTGATCGGGGTCCTAGGGTGTAACTGGATCAGCCAGGGCCAAGCTGATCCAGTTACACTCAAATTCCATGGATTTCAGAGCCTGTTCGAGGCCAGGTTGGTCCGCGTCACGCCAAAGGCGTGCTTTCAGCACGACGCGGCCGAAACATGATCTCGGAATACTCTAGACCCCGGCCGCGGCCTCCAACACCGGCCAGACCCGACAGAGCTCGCCAGGTTTGGCGAACAGGACATTTCCCACATAATCGGTCCACTCGATCAGAATTCCCGGCGGCACGAAGGCAGGAAGACCAGCGCCCCGGGGCAGGAAGGTGGCATAGCCCAGGTCTTCCATCATGGTCCGCAGAGTCACTTGCGAGCAGCCCATGGCCTCCAGCCCGAAGGGGTTGAGTTCCGCCAGCACATAGGGAGGGAGACGCCGCCCAAGCAGGCGTCGCCCTCCTGACAGGACAAGCTGTTCGGCCCCTTCCGTATCGATCTTGACCAGTTTCACCGGCAGGGGACCAAACCGGTCATTGAGGCCGTCCAGGGTCACCGCGGCCACCCGTCGGGAGAGGGGCTCCCGGGCGGTCCGCTCATTGAAGGGATGCAGGCCCGGCCGCCAAAGGGCGTGGCCCCCGTCATTGTCCCGGTTCAGATGGATCTCCCGCTCTCCCTCGGAGTCCGCGGCCACGCCCGCGACCATCCGCACCCGGTCCTCGAAGCCGTTCAAGGCCACATTGGCGCGCAACGCGGCGAGATTGGCCACGTCGGGTTCCACGGCCACCACCCCTCCCTTGGGGCCGACCCGGCTCGCCGCCAGGACCGTCACCAGCCCCACATGGGCACCGATGTCCATGACCCAATCGCCGGGCCGCAACAGGGCCACCAGCAGGTCCATGGTAACGGGTTCATAGCGCTTGCCCTCCATCAGGGTCGCCAACATGCTCCGCTGGGTGATCGGTCCGTCATCCAGGCGCAGGCGAGGTGGTCCGCCCGCGACGCCCGCGGGCAGGGGGAGTTCGACCTCGGTGATCATATCTCCGCCTCCCTTGTCGCCTTGGTCCGGGCCGTCGCCCGGGCCAGGTCGTGGACCGTGGTGGACAGGGCGGCGTCCTCCGCGTCCGCGGCCCGGGTCAGGGCCTCCCGCGCCAGGGGAGCCCACCCCACCCCCCCCAATCCACCGGGGGGCAGAGTCCGGGGAACGCCGTGGCCTAGGGCCTGAATGACCGTGGACAGAGTCATGGCGCGGGGGTCCCTGGCGGGCAGCAATCCGCCGCTTTCGTCGATGGCGACCAAACCCGCCTCGCGCAGGCTTCGCAAGACCTGCCCCAGGCGGGTATCCGAGGCGGCGACCTCCCGCAGCAGGTCGCGGCGGGTGACGGGTCCCCCCGCTTCGTGGGCGCGGGCGAGCATCACCAGGGTCGCCAGCGCAAGCCCCAGACGCAAGCCCGCGACATCGGCTCCCTCCCGTTCCAGGCGCCGGATCGCATGCCAATTGGGCAAATTGGCCGCGGTCACGGCGCCCAACAGAACGACCACCCAGGACAGGTACATCCAGATCAGGAAGATCGGTAGAACAGCCAGGGCGCCATAGAGGGTTTCATAGGACTGTCCGCTGGTCACGTAGAGCAAAAACCCCTGGCGCAATCCCGCCGACAGCACCGTGGCCACAAGACCACCAAGGACGGCATGGCGGACCCGGACCGGTCGGTTCGGCACCAGGATGTAAAGCAGGCTCATGGCCACCATGGTCAGGATGTGCGGGCCAAGGGCGGGCAGGAGCCCCGTTATGGGTGCGATCACATCATGGCTCACCAGGGACCGGGCCGCGGCGAGATAGCTGGACAAGGAGAAGCTCACCCCCATCAGCAGCGGCCCAATGGTCAGGACGGCCCAATAGACTTGGATCCGGGCGATGGGATGGCGGGGTTTTTCCACCTGGAAAATGGTATTCAACGCCGATTCAATCGTGACCAGCAGCATGATGGCGGTCACGGCCAGCCCCACCACGCCAATGGCCGTCAATCCGGCCGCGGCACCAACGAAGGCCTCGATCCGGTCCTGGATCTCGCCGACCTGATAGGGCAAAAAGGTCTCCACGGCCCACTCCATCATGCGCGACCGGACTCCGTCGAACGCGGGAAAGGCCGCCAGGATCGCCAGCGCGATGGAAATCAGGGGAACAAGCGCCAGCAGTGAGGTATAGGAAAGGGACGCCGCCATGCGGGGAATGTTTTCCCGGGCGATCCCCTTGCCGGCCACCCGGGCGAAGGCAAGCAGGTTGCCCAACCAAGACCGGATCCACCGACGCCATCCCTCGGGTACGGGATGTGTCCCTTCTTTTACGTTTTCATGACCTGCCATACGGCCTTTGCCCCCGAATTGGGTTAGTGTAGGATGCCGCGCCCGGCGTCCCTTTGGGCCGGGCACGATCCTGCGATGAGGCCGCGCGGCGGCAGTCGACCAAGAACAAACGGTTTACCAAACTATAAAGGGGTTACCCATGACGAATTCCACCGCGCTGCTCGCCGGAAAAAGAGGTTTGGTCCTCGGCCTCGCCAATGATCGCTCCATTGCCTGGGGCATCGCCAAGGCCGCCAGCGACGCCGGGGCGGAAATTGCCTTCACCTATCAGGGCGAACCCCTGTTGAAGCGGGTCCGCCCGCTGGTCGAGGGCTTGAACCCCAATCACCTTCTGCTGCCCTGCGACGTGACCGACGAAGCCACCGTCGATGCCCTGTTCGAGACCATCACGGAGACATGGGGCACCATCGATTTCGTCGTCCATGCCGTCGCCTTCTCGGACAAGGACCAGTTGAAGGGCAAGTACATGGATACCACCCGGGACAATTTCCTGATGTCCATGGATGTGTCCGTTTTCTCTTTCACCGACGTCGCCCGACGGGCCGCGGCCATCATGAACGATGGCGGGTCGATGATCACCCTCACCTACCTGGGCGCCGAACGCGTCATGCCCCATTACAATGTCATGGGGGTCGCCAAGGCCGCCTTGGAAGCCAGCGTGCGCTATCTGGCATCGGATCTGGGCGGCCGGGGCATCCGGGTCAACGCCATTTCCGCGGGGCCGATCAAGACCCTGGCCGCCTCGGGCATCGGTGATTTCCGCTTCATCCTGAAGTGGAACCAATACGTCAGCCCCATGCAGCGCAATGTGACCATCCACGACATCGGAAGCTCGGCCCTCTATCTGTTGTCGGACCTGTCCAAGGGGGTGTCCGGTGAAGTGCACCACGTGGACAGCGGCTACCACACCGTGGGCATGCTGAATATCAACAGTGTTCCGGACGTGGTCACCCTCCTCAATCAGGTGCGGAAGGACTAGAATCCCGTGGCCGGTGACACCTTCGGAACCCTGTTCCGCTTCACCACCTTTGGCGAAAGTCACGGCCCGGCCATCGGTTGCGTGATCGAGGGGGTTCCCCCGGGGATCCCCCTCGCGGTCGAGGACCTGCAACGGGACCTGGACCGACGCAAGCCCGGCCAGTCGCGCCATACCACCCAGCGGCGGGAAGCGGACGAGGCGGAGATCCTGTCTGGCGTTTACGAGGGCCTGACCACCGGCACCCCCATCGGCGTGCAGATCCGCAACACGGACCAGCGCTCCAAGGACTACACGACCATCGCCCAACGGTTTCGCCCAGGCCACGCCGATTTCACCTATATGGCCAAATACGGCCTGCGCGATCCCCGGGGCGGGGGGCGGTCCAGCGCCCGGGAAACGGCCATGCGGGTGGCCGCGGGCGCCGTCGCCAAGAAGATCCTGGCCCACATTCTGGGCGACGGCGCCCTGATCCGCGCGGCCCTCGTGGAAATGGGCGGCGTGGCCATCGATCCGAACCGATGGGACTGGGCACAAACCTCGGAAAACCCTTTCTTCAGCCCCGATCCGGGCATCGTCAAGACCTGGGAAACCCTGCTGGATGGCGTCCGCAAGGACGGATCCAGCGTCGGGGCCATCGTCCAGGTGGAGGCCGAGGGCATTCCCCCGGGTCTGGGTGAACCGGTCTATGACCGACTGGACGCGGATATCGCCAAGGCGTTGATGAGCATCAATGCCGTCAAGGGCGTGGAAATCGGCGCGGGGTTCGAGGCGGCGCGTCTGCGCGGCGAGCAAAACGCCGACGAAATGGCGCCCGATGGCCAGGGGGGCGTGGTGTTTTCCTCCAACAACGCCGGAGGCGTGCTGGGAGGGATCTCTTCTGGCCAAACCTTGGTGGCCCGCATGGCGGTCAAGCCCACCAGTTCCCTCTTAATACCGCGCAAAAGCGTGGACCTGGACGGAAACCCCGTCGAAGTGGTGACCAAGGGCCGACACGACCCCTGCGTCGGCATCCGCGCCGTTCCCGTCGCCGAGGCCATGCTGGCCGCCACCCTGGCCGACCACCTGCTGCGGTTCCGTGGCCAATGTGGCTTTCAGGGGACCGCGACCTGATGTCCGAACGTCGCGAACAGTTCAATATCGTAATTGGAGAGAGTGGACATGGCAGGAAAATTCGAACTTTACACCGACAATGCCGGTGAGTTCCGGTTCCGTCTTAAAGCCTCCAACGGCCAAACCATTTTGGCCAGCGAAGGGTACAAGCAACGAGCCAGCGCGGAAAACGGCATTGAATCGGTCCAGAAAAACGCACCCGAAGATGCCCGCTACGAGCGCAAGGAAACCTCGAGCGGCAAGTGGATGTTCAATCTCAAGGCCACCAATGGCCAGGTCATTGGAACCAGCGAAAGTTATAGCAGCGTTGATTCCCGCGACAGCGGTATTGAATCGGTTAAAAAGAACGCTCCGGACGCGCCCACTGTTGACCTGACCTGATAAAACCGTGCCGGAATAGAAAGAAATCCGACCAGGATTTGACCCGCTTTATTCCTGGATCGTGAAAAAACCGCCTTAAACCAGACAACGGTGAACTTAACTCATCGTTGTCTGGAACCTGTCGCGACAAGGCGCGGAAGGCTCACCTCATGCTCCCTGGCATTATGCGTGTAGGTCGCAAGCCCCGAGCCCGTGAAGGTCCCGCATGGCCAGGAGTTGGCCCCTCAGCTCCTCCATGGATTTCAGGTCTCCGCCATCAAGGGCCGTTTGGATCTTCTGGAAGAGGCCCGAAAAATCTCTGATCATTTCCACCGACCGGGATAAGGGTTCCTCCACCTTACAAAGCACATCATTCTCGGTGAAGCCCACATCCAGGGAATCTCCCCCCCAAGGGAAGGCGAGGATCTCGGCGGAGGGAGACACCGCGCCCGTATCGATATCCACAAAAAAGACATCCTGACCAGTGTTCCCGCCATCCCATGTCATGATCGTTTCCTTCCGAAATACTGTTCTTGATCTCCATTTCACTAAGCAAACTCCATGCCATTTAATAAAAACGACTTATTTATAAACAGATAGAAAAACACCTTCCCCTACCGGAAAATAATTTCGTCATTTTGCAATGCGTTTTGGGAGGATCCCGTCAATTAGACAGCGCCTTTCCGAGGCTCCCAGATTCAGCCCCAGGTCCTCGTCCGCGTCATCCTCGGGAGAGGTCAGGATCAGCACGGAACGGGATTTAAGCCGCGTCAATTCTCGTCTTCCGCGCCGTTCCTCCATGAAGGACCGCCGTCCCCGCACGCGCCAGGATCTCGATGCCCCGGACCGCCATACCGAAAAATCCTGCGACAGCATAGGGCGTTTGCCTACCCTGATTCGGTTTCCCACCCTCCTTCGGATGCGTCGTAAAGCGATCAGACGGATGATCGTCGAACTTTGCTTTCCGTTTAGGGAAACTTATCGATGGCGCCCTCGCCCCTCTCTCCGCTATCCTTCCCGGACCAAGGTCTGGTCACCAAAAGCGGGCCAAGCGACAAGAAGGACAGGGAGACCGTCACCATGCCCCAACCGGAGCACGTCATCCGCCTTGATATCCCCGACGCCGAGACCCTTGGCGCGGACATGGATGCCTATTTCGCCAAATGCGAGGAAAAGCTGGGGATGGTGCCCAATGTCCTGCGCGCCTACGCCAAGCGTCCAGACAAGCTGCGCAACTTCGTTCAGACCTACAACACGCTGATGCTGTCTCCCTCGGGTCTGTCCAAGTTGGAGCGGGAAATGGTGGCGGTGGTCGTCTCCTCGGCCAACCGCTGCTATTACTGCTTGGTGGCCCATGGTCAGGCGGTCCGGGCTCTGTCCGGTGATGCCCAGTTAGGGGAAATGCTGGTCTTGAACCACCGGGTGGCCAACCTGCCGCCCCGCGAGCGGGCCATTGTTGACTTCGCCTGGAAGCTGACCACGGAACCGATGGACGTGGGAGAGAAGGATCGGGAGATCCTGCGCGCCCAGGGACTGACGGACGCGGACATATTCGATTTGGCGGACGTGGCCGCTTTCTTCAACTATACCAATCGCGTGGCCCATGCGACGGAGATGATGCCCAATCCCGAATACCATGGGAAGGACCGTTAAACCGCGTCGGAGAAAAGAACAGACTTTTCCGGCTCCTCTTCCAGGGGGCGCCTTGCCAGCACGGGCGAAACCGCTACACTAACCGGCCTCGGATGGGCGGGTCTCCGCCCCTTTTCCCGCCCCCACGCCGACTTCGGTCGGAGAATGCGGAGTTCCCCATGCGGTTTATAGGCAAGGCTTTTCTCTTTCTGTTCGCCTTCCTCGGCATTCTCGCGAGCCTGCTCATCGTCCTCCTGCTAGTTCTCGCGAGTTCCCTGACCAGCGAGACGGATATGGTGGAGGGGACCCGCTCTGTTCTCACCCTCGACATCAATGGTCCCTTTCCCGAACAGGCGACCGTCCAGAACCCTTTGACCGCGGTCCTGAACGGGGCATCGACCCCGCCTTTGCGCACGGTAACAGAATCCCTGGCCGCGGCGGCGGTGGATCCCGAGATCCGGGGTCTCATCGCCCATGTGGGAAGCGCCCAGGGGCTTGGAATGGCCCAGGCCCAGGAACTCCGGGACGCCATCCTGGCCTTCAAGGCCTCGGGCAAACCCACGGTCGCCTATTCGGAAAGCATTGGGGAATTCAGTGGCGGGACCATCCCCTATTACGTGGCTTCGGTCTTCGACAGGGTTTGGCTCCAGCCGTCGGGGATGGTGGCCTCGACTGGTTTTTCCGCCGAAGTGCCTTTCCTGCGGGGTCTGCTCGACGACCTGGGGATCCTGCCCGAGGTCTTCACCCGCGAGAACTACAAGGATGCCATGGCAAGCGTCACCGACACGGGAATGTCCAGTTACCAACGCATTTCCCTGGGCGCCGTGCTCAATGGCTGGTCCGATCAGGTGATCACCGCCGTGGCCAGGGATCGAGGCCTGAGCCAGGGCGAGGTTCGGGGTCTGATCAACCGCGCCCCCCTGCTTGCCCAGGAAGCCCTGGAGGCCAAACTGGTGGACCAACTGGGCTACCCCGACGAGGTGGAAAAGGCCGTGACCGAGTCGACTGGCGAGGAGCAACGCCTGTCCCTGACCGCCTACGCGACCAAACTGGCCAACCGGGACACGGACCCCGACGCCCGGCGGATCGCCCTGATCTCGGCCAGGGGTCCGGTGATTCTGGGGGATGGGGCAAGCAGCCCCTTCGACCAGGAAGAAATCGACTGCCGAGCCCTGGCCAATGCCATCGACGAAGCCGCCAACGACCCAGACCTCGCCGCCATTGTCCTGCGCATCGACAGCCCGGGCGGGTCCTACGTCGGATCGGATCTGGTTTGGCGGTCCATTCGCAATGCCCGGGAAACGGGTATACCCGTCATTGCCTCCATGGGCAACGCCGCGGCCTCGGGTGGATATTTCATCGCCATGGGCGCGGACCGCATCATCGCCCAACCGGGAACCCTGACCGGCTCCATCGGTGTCCTGGCGGGCAAGGTTTCCATCGCCCAGGCCAGCGCCGACCTCAATGTGGGCTGGGATCGCGTTACCCGGGGAGGCAACGCCGACATGTTCTCCCCGGTCACCCCCTTCGACGACCAGGGACGGGCGCGCATGAACGCGATCATGGACGCCATCTACGCCGACTTCACCGGCAAGGCCGCCGAAGCCCGGAACCTGTCCGCCGAGGCCATCGAGCAGGCCGCCCAGGGCCGTGTCTGGCTGGGCGCGGACGCCGTCGAAAAGGGCTTGGTCGATGAACTGGGTGGCCTGTCCCTGGCCTTCGCCCGCGCCCGGGAACAGGTGGGTCTGGATCCGAATACGCCCTTGGACGTCGTCGTCTTCCCCCGGGACGATACCCCGGAGTGGATGAAGGGCCTGATTGGCGCCGCGAAGGGCCTGGAAGGTGTCTCCTCCGCCCTGGGGCTGGCCTCGACGCTGAACGGTTTCCTCGGACCAGAGTTGACCGCCATACGCGCGATGAACGCGGGCCCCATCTCAAGTCCGGTCGCCATATACGCCCAATAATCCTTGGGCCGCGCCCGGCGTTGTCCGGGCGCGGCTTTCAATCCTCTTCCCTTAAGCGGACACGCCCTCCAGGGGTTCAAAGGCGCAGGTGAAATGCCGCAGCGCCTTGGGCTCCCGCGCGATGCGATAGCCGCCAAGGCCGTCCTTGATCGCCGCCAAGTCCCCGAAGACCTCCACCACATAATCGGCATGGGACTGGGTGTAGGTCCGCCGGGGGATGGCCAAGCGGACCAGATCCATGGCGGCGGGCCGCTCCGAGCCGTCCGGCTGGCGGCCGAACATGACGGTCCCGATCTCGCAGCTCCGAATGCCGCCGATTTCATAGAGGGCGACGGCCAGGGCCTGTCCCGGATAGGCCAGGGGGTCGATATGGGGCAACCACCCCCTGGCATCGACGAAGACGGCATGGCCGCCCGCCGGCTTCACGACCGGCACGCCAAGGGCGTCAAGGCGTTCCACGATGTAGATATTCGTCTGAATACGGTAGCGGAGATAATCCTCGTCGACGATTTCGCTCAGGCCTTGAGCCAGGGCCTCCAGATCCCGCCCGGCCATGCCGCCATAGGTGGGGAACCCTTCCGTGCGGATCAGGTGGGCGCGGGCCTGTTCGGCCAGATCGTCGTCGTTGACGGCCAGCCAGCCCCCAATATTGCCAAAGGCGTCCTTCTTGGCGCTCATGGTCATGCCATCGGCGACGGAAAAGCAATCGCGGACAATCTCCGGAATCGACCGCTCGCCTTGCCCCGGCTCCCGCTGCTTGATGAACCAGGCGTTCTCGGCGAAGCGGCAGCCGTCGATAAGAAACAGTTTGCCATGGCGGTGGGCGATTTCGGCCGTTGCCTGGATGTTCCCCAGACTTACCGGTTGACCACCCCCGGCGTTGTTGGTGATGGTCAGCATGACACAGGGCACCTGTTCCCCCTGTTCGGCCAAATAGGCCTCCAGCCGATCCAGGTCCATATTGCCCTTGAAGGGGTGCACCAGGGCCGGATCCCGGGCCTCGGCGATCACCAGATCATCGCCAATGGCGCCGGACGCCTCGATATTGCCGCGGGTGGTGTCGAAATGGGTGTTGGAGGGGATCCGCCTCCCCATCCCGCCCAGGATGGAGAACAGGATGGCCTCCGCCGCCCGGCCCTGGTGGGTGGGGATCACATGGCGGAAGGGCATCAGATTTTTCACCGCCGCCTCGAAGCGGTGGAAGGAGGGGGATCCGGCGTAGCTTTCGTCGCCGCGCATGATGGCGGCCCATTGGGGGGCGCTCATGGCGCCAGTTCCGGAATCCGTCAGCAGGTCGATCAACACATCCTCCGACCGCAAGCCAAAGAGGTTGTATCCGGCCTCGCGGATGAAGCGTTGCCGCTCGGCGCGGGTTGTCATGCGGATGGGTTCGACGGATTTGATGCGAAACGGTTCGATGATGGTTTTCATCTGGGGGGCTCCCGATATCGGCCCCAAACCGTTCGTGGCGACGACTACACGATGGGGCCGAAGCGTCGCGGTTGCCCGGAGATCCGGACCGCGCTCGACGCCCATTTGTCGCTCCTTTTTGTTCCACGGAGGCGAAGGTCTGTCAATACCGGCGCGCCTGCATCCTGGGGACGCGCCCGGCCCCATTTGGGAACCCCGCCCCCAAAATTCAAACCTTAACCCTCTCCTCGATGGCCGTGCAAATGCCCCCGACGACCTCGGCCACGAGGGCGTCATCCTCGCCTTCGGCCATCACCCGGATCAGGGGCTCGGTGCCGGACTTGCGGATCAGGATCCGACCGGAGCCGTTCAACCGGGCCTCGCCATCGGCCACCGCATCGGTGACCGCGGGGTCCTCAAGCAGGGTCGTGGGGTCGTGGCCCGTCACCCGCACATTGCGCAGAAGTTGTGGCAGGGGTTGGAAGAGGTTCAGGACCTCGCTGGCCGGACGCCCTTGGACCACCAGGGCGGCGAGCACCTGAAGGGCCGCCATCAGGCCGTCCCCCGTGGTTCCAAAATCGCTCATGACGATATGGCCGGACTGCTCTCCGCCAAGGTTGCGGTCATGGGCGCGCATGTTCTCCACCACATAGCGGTCGCCCACGCCCGTGCGGAACAGGGTCAGGCCCTCCCCGGCCAGGAACCGCTCCAAGCCCAGGTTGGACATCACCGTGGCGACAACGCCTCCGCCCCGCAACTGACCCGAGCCTGCCCAGTCCCGACCGATCAGGGCGAGGATCTGGTCGCCGTCGACGATCTCGCCCTTTTCGTTGCAAAGGACCACCCGGTCGGCGTCGCCGTCCAGGGCGATGCCCAAATGGGCGCCCTCGCTCAACACCTTGTCGCGCATGCCGCCCGTATGCAGGGATCCGCATCCCTCATTGATATTCGACCCGTTGGGGGCCACGCCCAAGGAGAAAACCTCCGCCCCAAGCTCCCACAGAACCATGGGGGCGATTTTGTAGGCCGCGCCATGGGCGCAATCCACGACGATCCGCAGACCATCCAGGCGCAGGCCCCGAGGAAAAGTGCTCTTCACGAACTCGATATAGCGGCCCTCGCAATCGTCCAGGCGCCGGGCGCGGCCCAAAGCCTTGGGAAGCACCCGATGGGCGTCCAGCCCATTGGCCACCAGGGCCTCGATGGCGGCCTCCTGCCCATCGGACAGCTTGAAACCGTCCGATCCGAACAGCTTGATGCCGTTGTCGTGGAAGGGATTGTGGCTGGCGGTGATCATCACCCCCAGGTCGGCGCGGAGGGAGCGGGTGAGCATGGCGACCGCGGGCGTGGGGACGGGCCCCAGCAGCACCACATCCATGCCAACACTGATAAGCCCCGCCGTCAGGGCTGGTTCCAGCAAATAGCCGGACAGACGCGTGTCCTTGCCGATAACCACGGTGTGGCGGTGGGCGCCCCGACGCAGGTGATGCCCCGCGGCCATACCGATGCGGGTGGCCGTCTCCGCCGTCATGGGCTCCACGTTGGCCGTGCCCCGTACGCCGTCGGTTCCAAATAGCTTCTTCGCGCCCATGCGGACAATCCTTACATCAGTCTTCTTCTACGCCCCGGGGGGGGTCATAGGCCCTCCCTGGCTCGAATTCAAGCCCGCTCCAGGGCCTCCGCCACGGTTAGCGCCTGCACGGTCTCCGGTACGTCGTGGACGCGCAGGATCGCCGCTCCCCGAGCCGCCGCGGCCGTGGCGATGGCCAGGGAGCCCGGCAGCCGCTCCCGGGGGAGGAGTTCCCCACAGAGCTTGCCGATCAAGCTCTTGCGGCTGGCCCCCACCAGGATCTCGGCGCCCAGACCGAGGAACTGGGCCGTGGCTTCCAAAAGCTGGAGATTGTGATCCACGCTCTTGCCAAAGCCGATACCCGGGTCCACGCAGAGCAGATCGTCGGTCAACCCCACGGCCCGGCAGGCCGCCAACCGGTCGGACAACCAATCCATGACATCCAGGGGGGCGTCGGCGTAGGTGGGATCCTTCTGCATGGTCCGGGGTTCGCCCTGGATATGCATGACCACCACCGGGGCCCGCCGCCGCCCCACCAGCGGCAGGGCCTCCGAGTCGCCGGTCAGGCCGGTAATATCGTTGACGATGCGCGCGCCCGCATCCAGGGCCGCCCCCATGGTGGTGGCGTGGTAGGTATCGATGGACACCACGGCCCCCCGGTTGGCCAGATCCCGGATGACCGGGACCACACGGGTGATTTCCTCTTCTGGGGGCACCGGATCGGCACCGGGGCGGGTGCTTTCTCCGCCCACGTCCAGGATCGTCGCCCCCGCCTCCAGCATGGCCAGACCCGACGAGACGGCCACCTGGGGATCCCAATGGGTTCCCCCATCGGAAAAGCTGTCGGGGGTTACGTTGAGGATCCCCATGACCAAGGGCTTGCCATCGGGACGCGCCACCCCGGCGAAGGGGGATCGGACCCGGGTCAGGGACTGGATCAGCCCCTCCACATGGTCCTGGACGGTCTGCCCTTCCCCAAGGCTCCAGCGACGGACGGTGACCGGGTCCGTCACCCCATGCAGGATCCTGTCGGGTTCATCCCGCAGGAACAGGGACAGCAGGGTAAAGGCGAGATCCGACCGCCCTGCCAGGGGCCAGGCCCGCCCCTCGGTCAGCAGGCGCTCGGCCACGAGACCCCGCACCAGTCCCGTCGGAGCAAGGTAGAGGGTCCCCTCGGGACGCCGCCCCCCAAGGAAGAAGCCCCGCGGCGGGGCGGGGCTTCCGAAACGTCGTGCTGTCGATGTCACGGGATCATGCGCCAGGCTGGGGTTCCGGATCGCCGCCGAACCCGGCGCTGGTTCCTCCCGTGGCCGGACCACTGGTCGGCACGGAGGACCGAGGACCCCGGTGACGGGGGGGAGCGGGTTGCTCGGCCCGGTTCAGAGCCTCGCCCCGCAACAATTTGTGCACTTCATCCCCGGACAGGGTTTCATATTCCAGCAGTCCATGGGCAACGGTCTCGAGTTGATCCTTGTGGGTGGTCAGGATCTCCCGGGCCCGGGCCTCGCCTTCCTCCACGAACCGCCGGATCTCATCGTCGATAACGCGCGCGGTGGCGTCGGACAGGTTCTTGTGCTGGGTCACCGAATGACCAAGGAAGACTTCCTCCTGGTTGTCGGTGTAGCGCAGGGGGCCGAGTTTTTCGGAAAAACCGAACTCGGTGACCATGCGCCGGGCCAAGTCCGTGGCTTGCATGATGTCGTTGGAGGCACCGGTGGTCACGTCTTCCGCGCCGTAGATCAGATCCTCGGCCACGCGGCCACCAAAGGCCATGGCGATGCGCGCCTTCAGTTCCTTCAGGGAATAGCCATAGCGATCCCGTTCGGGCAGGGACATGGTCAGGCCCAGGGCTCGGCCACGGGGAATGATGGTGACCTTATGCAGAGGATCGTGTCCGGCCTGATGGATGGCCACCAGGGCATGGCCCGCCTCGTGGTAAGCGGTCTTTTCCTTCTCGTCCTCGGTCATCACCATGGAGCGCCGTTCGGAGCCCATGAGAACCTTATCCTTGGCCTCCTCGAACTCGGCCATGGTCACCACCCGCTTGCCCTTGCGGGCGGCCAGCAGGGCGGCCTCGTTGACCAGATTGGCCAAGTCGGCGCCGGAGAACCCGGGGGTCCCGCGGGCGATCACCTTGGGCTCCACGTCGGGACCCAACGGGGTCTTGCGCATGTGAACCTTGAGGATCTTTTCCCGACCCATGATATCCGGGTTGGGCACGGTCACTTGGCGGTCGAAGCGGCCAGGACGCAGCAGCGCCGGGTCGAGCACGTCGGGACGGTTGGTGGCGGCGATCAGGATCACGCCCTCGTTCGCCTCGAACCCGTCCATTTCCACCAGCAACTGGTTCAGGGTCTGCTCGCGTTCGTCGTTGCCGCCGCCCAGGCCTGCGCCCCGGTGGCGACCGACGGCGTCGATTTCGTCGATAAAGATCAAACAAGGGGCGTTCTTCTTCCCTTGTTCGAACATATCACGAACACGACTGGCACCGACGCCGACGAACATTTCCACGAAATCCGACCCGGAGATCGTGAAGAACGGCACATTGGCCTCGCCCGCGATGGCCCGGGCCAGCAGGGTCTTACCCGTCCCCGGAGGACCGACCAGCAGCACACCCTTGGGGATCTTGCCCCCCAACCGCTGGAACTTCTGGGGATCGCGCAGAAATTCGACGACCTCTTCCAGTTCCTGCTTGGCCTCGTCGATACCCGCCACGTCATCGAAGGTCACGCGACCGCTCTTCTCGGTCAGCAGCTTGGCCTTGGACTTGCCGAATCCCATGGCCTTGCCACCGCCGGACTGCATCTGGCGCATGAAGAAAATCCACACACCGATCAACAGCAGGAAGGGGAACCAGGAAATCAGGATGCTCCAGAAGGTCGGAACATTGTCGTCCGGCGGCATGGCGGAGATCCGCGCGCCCGACGCGGTGAGCTTGTCCACCAACTGGGGATCCCGCGGAGCATAGGTCGAGAACGTCCGACCGGAGGACAACTCACCGGTGATGGTCTCCCCCTGGATCACCACCTTCTGGACCTCCTGCTGGGATACGTAGTTCAGGAACTCCGAATAGGCGATGGAATCCCGCGCGTCCCGTGGAGCGGAGGTTTGGAACAGGTTAAACATCACCACCAGAAGGACGGCGATAATGATCCAAAGGACCAGGCTTCTGCTGAAATTCACCACTTACCCTTTCGAGCCACGCGGTCCATCCCGGCCAAGAATCTTGGGACAGTCACCGCGCCAGTATCTGGATCCGGACCGAACCCAGGGGGGATCGCATATCCGTTCCAATTTATGTAAGGCGGAAATACGGGACTCACAAGCGACGACCACTCCCTTGACTCCAGTTGAAGCCAATCGGCAAGTGGGGGCGGTGCGCGATGGAGACCAAAGGCGAAATCCCGCCCTGGTCTTGTTCCCCGCGATACCCCGCGTCGTCTCCCATGGAGACCGAATCTTCGAGGGTCGCAGAATAGCGCCAAAAGCCAAGGGACGGAACCGCCAATATCCCTCGTGGATCCAACGCCTTGGTCCTATCCCGCACCGCCGGAAGGGCCAATCCGGCGAGCCGTGGCACTTCCCCGGCGCCCACCTCCCGAGCCAAGGCCGCCCAGCCGCTCTCCCCCAGGGCGGACACGACGAGGCCCGGATATTCCGCGTTAATTATATACCGTCCATCCCAAACAACCGGACAGCCGGGCGGCAGGTCCACCAAACGGCGGTCGAGTCCCCGGCACTCCCGGCAAACCAAAAGGCGCCCAGCCCCCTCGGCCCGCCATAAGAGCCCCGCGACCGACCGGCTTTTTCCCGGCCCAGGAAGGTCGGTGAGCAAATCGGCGATGGGCCGCGGATCCGCGCCATGGCCCGCGCCCGACAAGGATCCGGCGAGGCGCGCCAAGGCCCGGGCCGTTTCCCAGACCTCACCGGCGAGCAACTTTGCCCGGTCCAGGCGGACCCAGCCCTCGCCCAGGGTTGAAACCACTTCGGCGAGACGGCGGGTCAATCGTCCATCGATCCAGGCCCGGTCCCATCCGGCTCGGTCCGCCAAGGCGCGCAGCCCCGCCAGAGTGAGGCCCAGGTCCTCGCGCCTTTCCCAGGCCGCCCGCTGACGCCCCCGCTCGTATTTGAGAGAAGCATTGGAGGGATCCTCCGCCCAGACCAGCCCCCGGGACAGGGCGGTGGCCCTCAAACGGGCCTTGGTCAGGGAGAGGAAGGGACGGAGCAGCCGGGCTTCCCGGCGAGGACTCACGGGGGCCATGGCGGCGAGACCATCGGGACCACTGCCCCGGGCAAGCCGCTGCCAGACCGTTTCCGCCTGATCATCCCCGTGGTGGGCAAGAAGCAAATGGAGCGCCCCCGCCTCGGCGCATGCCGACAGAAGGGACCGGAGGCGCGCCTCCCGCGCGCGCTCATGGACACCCGTCCGGGGTTTCTCCTCATCCCAGGTCAGGATGGCCGCGCGCTGCCCCAGGGTCCGGGCGACCTCGGCGACCAATTGGGCCTCGGCGGCGGACTCGGGACGCAAACCATGGTCAAAGCAGAGGGCCAACACGGCCCCGCCCCGAGGGACGGCCCAGTCCGTCGCCAGGGCCAGCAAAACCATGCTGTCCACCCCGCCGGAACAGGCGACGGCCAGCAGAGGAGCCGGTTCGAAGGGACCCAGCGGCGCCATCAGGGCGGAGAACGCCTCCCCGGTCAGGGGCGGGGCCGTCCCCTCCCCCGGACCCGTCATCCCAAGCAACCGTCGCCCGAGCCTAGCAGCCCAGGCGCCCCATTTCGGCGGTGGCCCGACGCTTGATCGCCTCGGCGGCGCGGGGATACTGGCTATCCAGGCGGCCGAAGGCGGCGCAAGCTTCCTTTGTCTTGCTCAAATTGGCCATGGCCATGCCCAATTTGAGCAGGTTATCCGGTCCCTTGGTACTTTGAGGATAGGTCTTGTACCCGCTCATGAAGGCCACCGCGGCCTGTTCGTAATCCCCTCGAACGTAGTAGGTTTCTCCCAGCCAATACTGGGCATTGCCCGACAGATTGCCGTTGGGGTGCTGGGCAAGGAAGGCCTTGAAGGCTTCTTCCGCCGCGGCATAGTCGGCGCGGCGAAGCATCGAAAACGCATAGTTGTACTGCTCCGCCTCGGGCGCATCGGGCAGAATAGAGGTGCTGGGCGCCATCACCGTGGTCGAAGCGGAATCGGCGGACGCGCCCTGACCACCCGGAATATACCCCAGGACACCCTGCTCCCCCGCCGGTGGCGCGGTCCCGGTATTCGGGACCGCCTGCCCCCCCATCGACGCCCCTTGCGGCGGAGTCGGGTTGCCCTCCAGAGCGTTCAACCGGTACTGGATATCACCCAGGGCATTGTCCAACTGGGCCTTGATCTGGCGATTTTCGTAGGAGGTCTGCTCCACCTTGCCCGTCAAGTCCTGGACCAGACGCTCCAATTCAGAAATCCGCACCTGCATGCGGCCAAGCAATTCATTGCTGGCCTGCTGGGCCGAGGCCGGTCCCGCCGACAACGCCATGACAAGGGCCAGGGCCAGGATCGGTCCGGCGAGGGTCACGCGGTGGACGATGGACAACATGCCTCTTCCTTTCTTGAACAGTGCCCCGCGACGCGGCGGCATCTTGGATGACGGATGACCCGCCACCAGGGGCGGCGATCGGGAGCCCCCCGCCCGAAGCGGAAGGGGGTGCTCGCCCACTATAGGTGGATCGGGATGCTGGCACAATTATGGCCGGACGGTGTGCAAAGAGGGAAGTTTTCCCAGACCCCGAGCCAGACCCAAAAAGCGGAAAAGGCGCCGCCCCGGCCGACCAGACTGGCCAAGCACGGAACGACGCCCTTCATTCCATTTGGAAGCCACCTAACCGGACAAAATCCCCGATAGGCGTCGTCCACTCTGGATGCCGACCCCCGTCAGATGGGGGGGTCGGTCCTTTTCCTTCGTCCGATTCGCGCCTTATTGGGGCACGGACACGCCACGACGGTTCCGGGCCCAGCAGCTTTCGGTGGTCTCGGTGCAGACCGGGCGTTCCTTGCCGTAGCTGACGGACCGCACGCGATTCGAAGCGACACCCTGGCTGATCAGGAACTCGCGCACGGAGTTGGCGCGACGCTCGCCCAGAGCCAAGTTGTATTCACGCGTGCCGCGCTCGTCGGCATTGCCTTCGATGGTCAAACCGAAGTTGCCATACTGGTTCAGCCAGGACGCCTGACGCTGCAGGGTAGCGCGGGCTTCAGGGGACAGGCTGTACTGATCGGTGTCGAAGTACACGCGATCACCAACAACCTGCTGGAACTCGGCGACGGATCCAGCGGTCGGGCCGGCTGGCTGGTTGCCACCCATGCCAGCGCCGCCAGCGCCTTCATTCGGGGTGGAGGAACAGGCCGCGAGCAGCATGGCGCCCGCCACGGCACCGAGGAAACCAACCTTCGTCATAAATCAAACTCCCAAGTTGAGGGCATCCGGTGGATTGGATTAAGTGACGTCCGACCGGGATGGTCACACGCCGCGATGAAACATCGGGCCCGCGGCTGGGCTCTCCGATGTGGGTTTTGTGCGCGATAACGCGCCTAAAAACAAGCCCCCTCCGTAATCCTACAGCGGAAGAAGAGGAGACCAAGCCGGATCCGAGGCTTGTGTGGGGGTAATCACACGGCGCTCGTTCCCACCGGTCAGATCAATACTGTACAGGTTGGCCCCACTACCCCGTTCTTCGCGGAAAAACATAAGAACGCGGCCATTGGGCGCCCAGGTCGGGCCTTCCACGAGATAGCCTTCCGACAGAATTTTCTCACCACCACCGTCGGGCCGCATCACGCCAATATAGAACCGCCCACCTTTCATTTTTGTGAAAGCAATGAGATCTCCGCGGGGCGACCATACAGGAGTCGCATACCTGCCGTCACCAAAACTGATTCGATTCACCCCCGATCCATCGGCATTCATCACATAGATCTGCTGGGCTCCCCCCCGGTCGGAGTTGAACGTGATCATCCGCCCGTCGGGAGAATACGAAGGAGAGGTATCAATGGCCGGATGGTTGGTCAGGCGGGAGGACCGGCGGGTGCGCAGGTCCATTTCATAGAGTTCCGTGTTCCCGTCCTTGGCCATGGACATGATCACCCGGTTACCATCGGGAGAGAATCGGGGAGCGAAGGTCATCCCCGGAAAATCGCCCAGCAGTTCCCGTCGAGCGGTCTGGATGTTCAGCAGATAGACCCGGGGCACGCCGTTGTACCAGCTCAGGTACGTGATTTCCTGGGCGGTGGGACTGAAGCGCGGGGTCAGAACCAGATCCTCGCCACCGGTCAGATAGGCGTGGTTGGCGCCATCCTGGTCCATGATGGCCAGTCGCTTGACCCGGGCGGTCTTCGGTCCGGTCTCGGCGATGTAGACGATTCGGGTGTCGAAATAGCCGCCCTCGCCGGTGATCGCCTGATAGACCTTATCGGCGATGATATGGCCGAAGCGACGCCAATTCGTGGGTTCTCCGGCGAAGGAATGGCCCACGACCTGGGATCCACCGAAGACATCCCACAGGCGGAACACCACCTGGATCCGTCCGTCGGCCACCGGCTGGATCTCGCCCTGGACCAGGGCCTGGGCGTTAATCGCCCGCCAGTCGCCAAACTGGGGTTGGGCGTTGATATTGGGCAAACGTTGCAAATAGGCCGCCGGATCAAGCACACGGAACAGCCCCGATCCCGCCAGGTCATCGGTGATCACCTTGGCCATGTCCGCGCCCATCCGCAGGGACGTGGAATCGGCGCCCGAAAAGGCGGGAATCGCGATGGGCATGGGCTCGCGCGCGCTTTGCGTCACATCAATCACCAATTCGGCGCGTGCCTGGGGAGCCAAACCGGCCCCGGAGAGCACCGCTCCCACCACGACCATGGAGGTGAGGGCGACCCGCTTTAGACCCCGCCATCCACCATTCACCCAAACCGTCATTTCCACATGTTCCCTATTGGTTGGAGATCCGCGAGAAGACTACAGAGGCCGCGCGGAATTTTCCAGGCGACCGGTTTCCCGGGGCCAAATTTCTATCCGCCCTTTTTGCCGTCCTATCCCCTTCACTGCCCGAGAATTGTGGCAACCTCAAGGCCCCCGGGCCCCGAGTCGTTGTCCAATGACCCGGCCCGGCTTCCGGGTCCAATGTCCAGGGCCATATTAAAGGGGAAAGGCCTCCCTCAGCCCATTGAGAATGAATTGCACCGCCAAGGCCCCAAGGATGATCCCGAGCAGGCGGTCCAGAGTGAGGGTCAGGGTCTTGCCCATCAGGCGATGGACCGTCCCCGCGGCCAAAAGCAGCACCATGGTGGGCGCCAACACCGCCACGATCGCCGCGATCACCCAGACGAGACCCAGGGGGCCACCGCTTTCCCGCGAGAACAACAGCACCGCGGTGATGGCCCCCGGACCGGCGATCAAGGGAATGGCCAAGGGAAAAACCGAGGGATCGGAGTCCTCGTCCTCGCCACCCCGCTCCTTGTCCATGGCCTGGGCGTGCTCGCCCCGGCGGATGGTTCGCTTGGCGAAGATCATTTCCTGGGCCACCAGGAGCAACATCAGTCCACCGGCGATGCGGAAGGCCGGGATCTCGATTCCCACCAAGTCCAGGAAGGCGCCGCCCCCGACCGCGGCGGCGATCAGGATCAGGGTGGCCAGGACGCAGCCCTTGATGGCGACCCGCCGCCGGACCACCGCCGTCCGTCCAGCGGTCAAACCCAGGAAAATAGCCAGGATCCCGATGGGATCGACCAGCACCAAAAGGGTTGCGACATGGGAGGGAAAGCTATCGGACATGGGAAGCGACGACATCCGGAAAAGGCGGTTAAGGAGAGAAACGCCATCGGCAAATGGGGCCGCGCACCCGGCCCGACAACCCTTGCCCACTCCCCAAACGGAAAAGCCCTCCATTTTATGACCTTGAGTACCGGGGGACCTTCCCCTTAATCTGCGCCCCACCCTTTCCCGGTCCGCCATGCCCAACCTTTTCTCACCCCTGCTCCACACCGACGACGACCGTCCGGCCCTGGTCACCCCCCGGACGACCCTGACCCATGGAAGGTTGAGGCGTCATGTCACCGCCTTCCAGGATTGGCTCCAGGCACGGGACGCGGAGGGGAACCGCCCCCTGCTCCTTGCCGAGGAACCGCCCGAGGTCCTGCTTCCGGCCTTCATCGCCGCGGGCGCCCTGGGGCGTACCGCGGCGATCGGCGACGGGCGTTGGCCCGTCGGGCCCCGGGGCCTCGTCGAGAGGGTCCTGAACACCCCCCTGACCCTTCACCACCCCTCCGTCGACTCCTCCCCTGGCCTCGGCCCCCCCGTTACGCCCGTGCCCGGCCCCACCGTCCCTTCTATATTGGTTTCACCTCCGGCACCTCGGGTCTGCCCAAGGGCTACGCCCGAAGCCACGGCTCCTGGATCGCGACCATGGAGGCTGGGGCGCGGACCTTTGGTCTGGTCCCCGGAGACCGGATCCTCGCCCTTGGCCCCCTGTCCCATTCCCTGGCCCTCTATGCCGCGATCCAAGCCCTCTGGCTTGGGGGTACCGCCCTGCTGAACGGCGTCCCCAAAGCCGCGGACGTCGTGGTCGGCGTGCCTCCCCTCCTGGCCGCCCAGGCCCGGACCGGCCCCCATCCCGGCGTCCGCCTTATCCTGTCCGCCGGGCAAGCCCTGGCACCGGAGTTGGTGGGTCTGCTGTCCCAGGGATTCCCCCAGGCCCGACTGGTCGATTTCTATGGGACCTCGGAACAAAGTTTCATCGCCTGGCGTGCCGTTGGTCCAGGCCAAGCGGAGAGAGGCACGGTCGGGCACCCATTTCCCGGCGTGTCCCTCTCCGTCGTCGGAGAGGACGGCACTCCTTGTCCCCAAGGGGTCACGGGCCGATTGAGGATAGCCAGCCCGATGGTCTTCGACGGCTATGTCCCGGGTCTCGAGGGGGGCGGCTTCCGCCGCGAGGGGGCTTGGACCACGGTGGGTGACCGGGGGTGGCTGGACGACGACGGTACCCTCCATCTGGCCGGGCGCGAGGGTGGCATGATCGTGGTGCGCGGGGTCAACGTGTTCCCCGAGGAGGTGGAGGCCACCCTGAAGGGCATGCCCGGCGTGGCGGATGCCGGGGTTGTGGGTCTGCCCGATCCCCTGCGAGGGGCGCTCCTTGTGGCCCTGGTCGAAGGCGCGGTCCCCGGGCCCAAGGCTCTGGTTGACCTATCCACGGAGCGGCGCCCTCGGCGAATTCAGGCGGTTCCCGCCCTTCCCCGCACGGCGAGTGGCAAGCTGGACCGGATGGCCTTGGCGGAAATGGCCAAGGCCCTTCTGGACGAAACCCGCGAACCCTGATGTCATGGCGGGATCACTGTCCACCGCCAGGGAGCCCCCCCACCATGTCCCTTTCCCTTTACTTGCCTTTCCTGCTGGCCACGGCGATCCTGATCCTGATGCCCGGCCCCATCGTCGGCCTTGTCGTGGCCAACAGCCTGGCCCATGGCACCCGTCGGGGCCTGCATACCGTCGCTGGATCGACCCTGGGCAATGCCCTGCTGGTCACCGCCGGCGGTCTCGGCTTGACCACCTTGCTGGCCCTGATGGCCGACCTGTTCACGGCCATCCGTGTGCTGGGCGCGGCCTATCTCTTCTGGCTGGGGATCAAGGCCTTCCGCTCAGCCCGCGCCGCCGGGCGGCGGGGGGCCTTGACGCTGGACGGCCCCAGCCCCTCGGGTCGGACGGTCTTTTTTCAGGGGCTCATGATGGCCGTGACCAACCCCAAGACGATCCTGTTCTACGCGGCCTTCTTTCCCCAGTTCCTGGACTCCACCACCCCCGTGGGGCCGCAACTGGCGATCATGGGGGCGACCCTGGTGAGCCTGGCCCTGATCCTCGACGGAGGCTATGCCCTGCTGGCTGGGCGCCTTCGGACCTGGTTCACCGACCCCAGGCGGCGGCGCCTGCAGGCCCGAATCACCGGAAGCCTGCTCATCACCTCCGGCCTTGGCCTCCTGCTGATGCGCCGCCCCGCCTGACGGACGCCCCACCTCGTTCTGGCACACCTTGTTCCGACCCGCCACCAAAGTCCCGGTCCCCGTGGTCCGGGGATCGTTGCATTCCCGGGGCCAATCGCCTAAATGGAACCCTCCGCCACCGGCTCCGGGTTCCCTTGGGCGCTGTTCGGATCCGCCAAGGACCGGGCATGGACTAGGGGCCGTGTGACACCCAAGACTCCGCCGTCCCGGCCCGACGAACCGGGATCGCGCCCTCTTCCGAAGGAAGACACCGAACCATGGCCGATGTCCTGATCGCCCCCTCCATCCTGTCCGCCGATTTCGCCCGCTTGGGTGAAGAGGTCCGCGCCATCGACAGCGCGGGCGCCGATTGGATTCATGTCGATGTGATGGATGGCCATTTCGTGCCCAACCTGACCATCGGCCCCGATGTGGTCAAGGCCCTCCGTCCCCATACGGCGAAGGTCATGGATGTCCACCTGATGATCGCGCCGGTGGATCCCTTCATCCCCGCCTTCGCCGCGGCGGGCGCGGATATCATCACCGTCCACGCCGAGGCGGGCGCCCACTTGGACCGCTCCCTGCAGTTGATCCGCTCCCTGGGCAAGAGAGCAGGCGTCTCCCTCAACCCGGGGACACCGGAAACCGTCCTGGAATACGTTCTCGACCGCCTGGACCTGATCCTTGTGATGTCCGTGAACCCTGGCTTCGGCGGTCAGGCCTTCATTCCAGCCATGGTGGAAAAAACCAAACGCATCAAGGCCATGATCGGCGACAGGAAGATCACCATCGAGGTGGATGGCGGCGTCAACCCGACAACGGCGCCCGAGGTGGTCGCCGCGGGGGCCACCGCCCTGGTGGCTGGCAGCGCCGTCTTCGGAGGGGATTACGCCGAGCGGATCGCCGCCATTCGAGACAGTTGCGCCAGCCTATAAAATCACGGTCTTCCGTAAAGGCACGGTCTCCCGGACCCCCTTAAACGGGGGTCCGGGGGAAGTGAACAGCCAGCCAGATGGTCGGTCCATCGGGATCCGTCCAAACGACCCTATGGCGACATCCCGCCGGCAAGACAATCCAGTTCCCCGGCCCCAAAACCCGGTCCTCAAGCTCCTCTTCCAGCCGCAAATGGGCCGCGCCCTGGACCACCATCACCCATTCGTCCCACTCCTGGTCATACCAGGACTCCTTCGACCAAGCCTCCCCTGGCGTCGCGTGACCGTGGGAAACAATCCGCTCGACCCGGGCGCCCTGGGCGGCCCATAGGGTTGAGAACGCCTCCTCTGGACCCGGTGGCGCCAGATCTTCCGTCAGGCGCCCCATGATCGCTCCGCTCATGGTCCACCGCCTCCGTTTTCCAACCCGCCCCCGGCATCGATGAACGCACCGCCAGGGAATTCGGCATGGGGAACCGGCGCCACGGGCGCGGCGGCCCTGGAACCGGAGGACAGGGGAGCCCGGACAGGCAGCGTCAGCACGAAGCGCGTCCCTGTCCCCTCGCCACTGTCCATGGAGATTGTTCCCCCCAAGGTTTGAGTCACCAGATTGTAGGTGATATTCAACCCCAGGCCCGTGCCCCCGGTTCCCCGACGGGTGGTGAAAAAGGGGTCGAAGACCCGGGGCTGGATTTCCTTGGGAATACCCTTTCCGCTGTCCCCATAGATCAGTTCGATCCCGTTGTCGGGAAGACGGCGCGCCACCACGGCGATCTCACCCTCCATGCCCTCATCAAAGCCATGAAGGAGGGAATTCATCACCAGATTGGTCAGAATGCGGAACAGTGCGCCGGGATAGGCATCCAGGACCAACCCTCGGGGGATCTCCCGGCGCACGGTCAATTTCGTCTTGCGTAGGCGCGGATTGAGACTGATCAGGATCTCCTCGACATAGTCGCCCAGGTCGAACACCCGGCGTTCGTCGCTCACCTGGTCAACGGCGACCTGCTTGAACCCCTGCACCAACTCCGCGGCCCGGCGCAGATTGGTGAAGATCAACCCCACGGTTTCCTCCGCCTGGGTCATGAAGGTCTCCATTTCCGACCGACGCAAGGCCCCGCTCTTGAACTTCCGCCTGACCTCCCGGCACTCCTGGTCGAGATAACTGGCACCGGTGATCCCCGTGCCCAAGGGCGTGTTAATTTCATGGGCGATGCCGGCGACCAACTGACCCAGGGACGCCAACTTCTCCGTTTGCACCAGGGTATCCTGAGTAGCCCGCAGTTCGGCCAGGGCCCGCTCCGCCCGGGCGCGTGCCGCCTGCGTCTCCCGCTCCGCCGTCTTTTGCAAGGTGATGTCCGTCAACATACCATTCAGAATGACAACTCCAGGTTGTGACCCCGGGGCCGCGGCGGCCATCAAACGCCACCAACGGACCTCCCCATCGGCTCCCGGCCGCCGTCCCTCCTGGAACCACCCCCCCATGGCCCGGGCCGCGAGATTTGAGCGGTCCATCCAGACCATTTGGTCAGCCAGGACGATCCCCAGGGCCCGCCAATCGTCCAGGACCGCCTTGGGCGCCACACCAAACAGATCCTGGCAGCGGGGTCCGACGTAGACAAAGGCCCCCTCGGCACCCTCTTCCAGAAGCTGAACCCGCCATTGGAACAGCATACCCGGGACGTTTTCCGCCATGTCCCGGAAGCGCTGTTCACTCTCCTTCAAGGCCTGTTCCCGCTGGGCGATGACCGAGGCGTAGTGCTCGAAGGCCCGGGCCATATCTCCCAATTCGTCGTCGGCGTCCACACTCTCCACCCGGGAGTCCCCTTGGCCCGCCGCCCCTTGACCCGCCGGATGGAGCATGGCGTGGCGGAGGCGAGCCAGGGGATCAAGCACCGCCCGTTGCACATGAAGGACAAGCACACCGACCAGCAGCAGGCAGATCATGGACAGGGCGAGCAACATGGCTGTCCTGTCCCCCAAGTCGGAGCGGGCCTGTCTGGCTTCCGCCGCGGCGGTCTCCGAAACGGTGTCCATCAGCAGGGAGGACTCCGCCACCAGCATGGCGCTGACCAATCCATCGCGGGCCAGAGTTCCCTTGCTCGCCAGCAGGACATCCCGCA
>JAIOYK010000066.1 GCA_021741145.1 Rhodospirillum sp.
CCCCTATCCTCCATAAGCCCCCCTATCCTCCATAAGCCCCCCTATTCCATCAGTCCCCCCGACCGTTTGCGCGTCCAGAGAGTCACCAGGATGGGAATAACCATGGTGATGGCGATGGCGAAGCTGCTCATGGCCATGCCCAGGCCCACCGATCCCTGTTCGAACTGCCGCCAAATGAACAGTGCCACGGTTTTGGTTCCAATGGGTGCCAGCAGGATCGTCGCCACCAATTCCCGGGCGGCCACCGCGAAGACCAGAAGCATGGCCGCGATCATCGACGGCGCGATCAGGGGCACCAGGATCCGGGTGAAGGCCACGCGCGCCTTCGCCCCGTTGACCCGCGCCGCTTCCTCCAGGCTCGGCCCGATCTGGCGCAGGGCCGCGTTGGCGTAGCGCACGGGATAGGGCAACAGCAGGCAGCAATAGGCCAAGACCAAGACAATGATGGTGTTGTAGGGCGTGATCGGCAGCCAGGGCTGGGTCCAGGCAAGGATCAGGCCAACGGCCACGACGATCCCCGGGACGGTGTTGGGGATCAGGGTCAGGAAATCCAGGACCTTGCTCACCGGTCCCCTGTGGCGGACCACGATATAGGCCGTCAGCGTCCCAATAAGACCGGTCGCCAGGGCCGCCACCACGCCCAAGCCCAGACTGGTCTCCAGGGCGTCCATGGCACCGCCCCGGTTGGCGACCACCTGGGCGAAATGCTCCAGGGAGAAGTTGCCCAGGCCCAGCCCGCCTGAGATGGTACGGGTCGAGGCGGTCAGGATCACCGCGGCCACGGGCACGATGGCGCCCAGGAACGCCGCGACGGAAAAGCCCAAGACCACCGGACCCGTCCAGGGACCCAACTCCCGCCGCTCCAGCCGGGCCTGCTTGCCGGTGACCGTGCGATAGTCGCGCCGGTTGACCACCCAGCTTTGCAAGGCGAAGGCCCCCATGGCGAGGACCACCAGCAGGGTCGACAGCAAGGCCGCGCCCGGCAGGTCGATGGGATAGTCGGAGAGTTTGCGCTCCACCCCGGTCACCAGGACCAGGAAGCCGGACCGCGCCGCCAAGACGGCGGGGGTGCCAAACTCCTCGATGGCCATGGCGAAGACAAGCAACTGACAGGCGGCGATGGCCGGTGTGGCGAGCGGCAGGGTCACCCGCCAGAAGGCCCGCATGGGACTGGCGCCCGCGACCCGGGCCGCCTCCAGATACCGGCCGCCGATGCTGGAGACGGTGCGGGAGACGGCGAAATAGACCACGGGAAAGACATTGAGGGTCATCACGAAGACAACGCCCCAGAAGGAGAACAGGAAGGGTCCCAGATTGAAACCCAGGAGTTGCTGTAGATAGCCCCCCGGCTGCAGGGTCATGATCCAACCCAGGGCGGCGATATAGGGCGGGATGGTGAAGGGGACGAGGAACAGGACGTCCCACAACTCCGCCAGGGGAACCCGGAACAGGCCCCGCAGCACCCCAAGGGGAATGGCGAACAGCGAGGCGCCGATGACAACGGAGACGCCCAACATCAGCGTATTCAAGGTCCATCCCGCGATTTCCGGATCGCCGAAAGTCTCCCTCACCTGTGAGAACGGCCCGGCCAGGGACCCGGCGCCCAGGTCCGGGAAAATGGCTTGGAGCACCACGAACACCAGGGGTAGGGCCACCACCACCAGCAGGACGGGAATGACGAAGGCGGCGAGCGCGCCGCCTTCGCCCAGATTCAGGACCTTGCGCAACGCCCGCCCCTTATTTGGCGCCGGTGATCTCGGCGAAGCGCGCCAGCACCGCCGCACGGTCCGCCGAAGCGTCGCTGTCCAGGATCTTCAGGTCAGCGATCAACGGACGGTCGGCGCCGACATCGGACCGGGACGGCATCAGGTTGGTCTTGGCCACCATGGCTTGACCCTCGTCGGACAGCACGTAGTCAATGAAGGCCTTGGCCGCGTCGGCGTGCTTGGTGGAAGCCAGGATCATCATCGGCCGGGGCGCGATCACCGTGCCCGACTTGGGGAAGATGACCTCGATCGTCTCACCGGCGGCCTTCTTGTTGAAGGAGATGTAGTCCACCGCGCCGAAGACAGCGGCCTTGGCGCCCTGGAGCACGGGGTTCAGGGCCTCGGCGTTCGCGCCGGGCACGATCATCTTGTTGGCGGCCAGCTTCTCGAACAGACCCCAGCCCAGGGTCTCCTGACTGACCAACGCGGACAGCAACTCATAGGCGGAACCGGAAGACGCGGGTTCTGGCATGGTCACCAGATCAGCGTATTCGGGCTTGGTCAGGTCCATCCAATCTTCGGGCCGGGGCGTGCCGGACTTGGGGTTCCAGGCGATGGCGAGGGCGGAGATACCTTGGACGACCCAATCCTTGCTCTTCAGGAAGTCGGGCACGGTGGCGGCGTTGGCGCTCTCGTAGGGCATCAACAGGCCCTTCTTGGAAAACTTCGTGGCCGTGTTCATGGAGGCGGAGATCACGATATCGGCGACCGGATTGGCGGCCTCGGCCTCCAGGCGGGCCATCACCTTGCCGGTGGTGGCCTGGAAGACGCCGACCTCGATCCCGGACTTGGCCTTGAAGCCAGCGGCCAGATCATCGATCAGGTTGGCCGGACCGGCGGTGTAGACGGTCAGGTCCTCGGCCAGGGCGGCGGTGGAGGTGAGCGCCAGGGCGGCGACGCCCAGCACAAGGGACTTCATCGGATGCATGAACCAATTCCTTTTTTGCGAAGATGATCTAGGGACGATTAAAGGGAGGTGTGGGGGAACCAGCGCGCCCGCTCCCAGGCGACGGACAGACCGACCTGTTCCCCCTGGGCGACGCGCCTTGGGGAATGGAGGTCAAGGAGGGCTCCCTCCTCGAGCTCAAGCTGAACGGAATAGCCGTCCCCCCGGAACGCGGAATGGCGGGCGACCGCGGCCAGCCCTCCGTCGGCCACCGCCATGGGGGTCAGGGCGGCGCGGGGCAGGAAAAGCTGTCCGGATCGGTCGCCATTGAGGAATCCCTGGGGTGGCCGCAGGCGCCGCTTGGATCCCAGAACCAGATCTCCCTCCTCTACCCGGCCATCCAGGATCACCCCGAGCTTGAGGAAGGTGGCCACATCCACGGTCCCGGGCCGGGCCACAAGGTCCTCCGGCGCGTCCACCTGAAGCAGATCCCCCCGGCTGAGAATCGCCACCCGGTCGGCGATGGCGAAGGCCTCCCCATGGTCATGGGTCACGTACAGGGCCGTCATCCCCAGGCGCCGCAGCAAGGCGGCGATGTCCACGACCAAGCTTTCCCGCAATTCCCGGTCCAGGTTGGACAGGGGTTCGTCGAACAGGATCACCGGCGGGCGGGCGACGATGGCCCGGGCCAGGGCGACCCGTTGCTGCTGCCCCCCCGACAGGGTGCCCGGCGCCCGCTCCCCCATGCCGTCCAACCCGACGAGGCCAAGGGCCTCGGTCACGCGGGCCTCGCGCTCGCTCCGGCCAAGACCTCGCATTTCAAGGGGGAAGGCCACGTTCTTGGCGACGCTCATATGGGGCCAGAGGGCATAGTCCTGAAAGACCATGCCGATCTCCCGCCCTTCCGGTGGGACGAAGACGCCACTATCGGCGTCGACAACGCGCCTCTCGCCAATATCGATCCGCCCGCCAGTGGGCCGCGCGAGACCGGCGACCAAGCGCAACAGGGTGGTCTTGCCGCATCCGGACGGCCCCAACAGGGCCACGGTCTCGCCCGCCGCGATTTCCAGGGACAGGGCTTTCAGAACCCGGGTTTCGCCAAACGTTTGGGAAATGCCTTGAATCAAGACAGGTGTCGCGCTTCCGCGCGCGTCGTCGACTGCTGGCATAGGACAGGTCCCCGTTGGCGGATTTCGTGACCGAGAGCCTACTCGACAGGCTTTTCACTTTCGTGACATTCCGGTTGTGGTTTTATGACAATCCCCAAGAATCCTTCGTGAGGAGCTATTTTTAGGTGCGGCGCGTCATCACTTCGCCCTCTTCCCCGTGTTTCATCGGAGGGCAAGGCGGTGGCGCCCCTTCTCCCGGAGCTCCGCCCCGACCACCCCCGCGTTCACAGCGGGTCCCCGGCCTGGAGTCCAAGCCACCATGTCCCTGACCGATATCGAGGCACCCCCCCTTGCCGATGTCCTGTCCACCCTGTCCGTCGATCCCGCCCAAGGTCTGAGCGCGGAGGAGGCCGCGAGCCGTCTGGCCCAGCATGGCCCCAACGCCCTACCCGGGAAGACGGTCCCCTTCCTGACGAAGCTTCTGGGTCGCTTCACCGGTCCCATCGCCTATATGATCGAGGCCGCGGCCCTGGTCTCGCTGCTGCTCGGGCGGTGGGAGGACTTCATTATTATCTTTGGGTTGCTGATCTTCAACGCCGCCCTGGAGCTCTGGCAGGATCGCAAGGCCAACGCCGCCCTGGCCGCGCTGAAGGAAGGGCTGGCCCCCCAGGCCCGGGTGCTGAGGGACGGGAGCTGGACGACCCGGGAAGCCCGGGAGTTGGTGCCCGGTGATATCGTCCGGATCCGCCTGGGCGATATCGTCCCCGCGGACCTGCGCCTGACGGCGGGGGATTTCGCCTCCATCGACCAAGCCTCCCTGACCGGGGAATCCCTGCCCGTCTCCAAGGGCCTGGGAGACCTCGCCTATTCGGGGAGCATTGTCCGCCAAGGGGAGGTCGAGGCCGTTGTCATCGCCACCGGGTCCGACACCTTCCTGGGTCGGGCGGCCCGGCTGGTGGCGGGAGCCGGCGCGGAGAGCCACGCCCAAAAGGCGATGTTCCAGATCGGCAACATCCTGATCGCCACGGCCACGGTCCTCGCCCTGGCCATGGTCGCCGTCCAGGTCTACCGGGATATCGTCGTTTCCAGCACGTGGGGTCTGGCCGATGCCTTGGATATCCTGCAATTCGTCCTGATCCTGCTGGTCGCCTCCATCCCCGTGGCCATGCCCGCGGTGTTCTCCATCACCTTGGCCCTGGGCGCGCTCGCCCTCTCCAAGGACAAGGCCATCGTCTCCCGCCTATCCTCCATCGACGAATTGGCGGGGGTGAATATCCTCTGTTCCGATAAAACCGGGACGCTGACCAAAAACCAGTTGACCCTGGACATCCCCCTCCCCGTGCAAGGGACCGATCCGGCGGAAACCCTGCTGATCGCCGCCCTAGCCTCCCGTCCGGGAAGTGACGCCATCGACGACGCCGTGTTGAGTGCGTCCTTGGTCACCGAGGCCCGGGCCACGGAAACCCGGAACCGCCACCGGGTCGTGACGTTCACGCCCTTCGATCCGGTCTCCAAGCGTGCCCAGGCGGAAGTCAAGGACCCGGAAGGACGGGTCTTCCTGGCCACCAAGGGCGCCCCCCAAGCCATCGTTGATCTGGCCCAGGCCGGGTCCGAGGTCGCCCAGGCCGTGAACCGACATGTGGCGGAGCTGGGAAAAAAGGGCTATCGGGCTCTGGCCGTGGCCCGGTCCGACGACGGGGGAACAGCCTGGCGGATCTTGGGTGTTCTCCCCCTTTTCGATCCCCCGCGCGACGATTCCCGCCGGACCATCGAAGCCGTCCGGGCCCGGGGCGTGTCTGTCAAGATGATCACCGGAGACGACACGGCCATCGCCCGGGAAACAGCCCGGCAATTGGGCTTGGGCATGAATATCGCCACGGCCGCGGAGAGCTTTCCTCGGGACATGGATCCGGACAATCCCCCCGCGGCGGTGATCGATCTTATCGAGCGGGCCGACGGGTTCGCCCGGGTCTTCCCGGAACACAAATATGCCATCGTGAAGGCCTTGCAGAAGCGGGGCCACGTGGTGGCCATGACCGGCGACGGTGTCAACGACGCCCCAGCCCTGAAGCAGGCCGATTGTGGGGTCGCGGTCTCCGGCGCGACGGACGCGGCCCGGGGCGCCGCGGGGGTGATCCTCACCGCGCCGGGTCTGTCGGTGATCGCCAAGGCCATCGAGGAATCCCGCCGCATTTTCATGCGGATCACCAGCTACACGATCTACCGGGTCGCCCTGACCATGGACATCATGGCCCTGGTCGTGCTGTCCACCATCTTCCTGGGCTTTCAACCCCTGACCGCGGTCATGATCGTGGTCATGTCCCTGCTGGATGACATCCCCATCATGACCATCGCCTATGACCGGACCTCCGCCGGACCGGAACCGACACGCTGGCGCATGCCCCATCTGATGGGAGTCGCCGGGGGATTGGGCCTGGCCTCCCTCATCCAGTCTTTCGGCCTTCTGCTGATCGGCATGGAAGTCCTCTCCGATCCAACCCGCCATGCCGCTTTTGGCCTGACGGACGCGGCCCACCTGCAAACGGTGATGTTCCTTCAACTGGTCGCGGGGGGGCATTTGCTCCTGCTCGTGGCCCGAACCAAGGGTTGGTTCCTCTCCCCTCCCCATCCCGCGCCCACGCTGCTCGTCGCCATCGGAGCGACGCAGGCCGTGGCCGTGCTCATGTGCGGCTTCGGCTGGGTGGTTCCGGCCATCCCCTGGAGCCTGATTGGCTGGGTCTGGCTGTACATGCTGGTTTGGCTGGTCATCCTTGGCGGCCTGCGCCTGGGATTGGAGAAGGCCCTGGTAGGCGGATTGGGGTCCTGGCGCCATTACCGGGACTGGCTACGGACTCCCCTTTTCCCCACCCGCCCGTAGCCCCTATCCGAGGGAGAACACCTCGCCCACATTGGCCAGGGCCAGGATCCCCAGGATCGCGAAGACCAAAGCCGTCCCCCCATGAATCAGGGTCATGGGGATCCGGGTGGCGGCGGCATTGCCCAACAGAACCGCGGGGACATTGGCGATCATCATGCCCAAGGTCGTCCCCATGGTGACCTGGACCACGTCATCGAACCGAGCGGCCAGGGCGATGGTGGCGATCTGGGTCTTATCACCCATCTCCAATAGAAAAAAGGCCACCAGGGTCGCGAGGAAGGGACCGAACCGGCTTTCCGCCGCCGTCTCTTCGTCCACCTTGTCGGGAATCAAGATCCAGATGGCCATGGCCAGGAAGGACAGGCCGAGAACCCAGCGTAAGGTGTCCGCCCCCAACCAGTCGGCGACCACGGTCCCAACCCAGGCGGCGAGCGCGTGGTTGGCCAGGGTGGCGACGAGAAGACCCAGGATAATGGGAATGGGCTTGCGGAACCGCGTGGCCAGAACAAGGGCCAGCAACTGAGTCTTATCGCCGATCTCGGCGATCGCCACGATACCCGTGGACAGAAACAGGGCTTCCATGGAACACCAAAAGGGATCGGGCAAACAGGACCAATGGCTCGCCACCCCGCCCGATCCGCCGAGACAGGTGTCGAAGCCAAAGGTCTCGCCAAGCAACATGCCGGATACACCATGGGTCCGATCCCAAGACGGGTGGACTCAAGTCTGTTGATGCATCCCCCCCTTTACCCGAGGGCGACTACTCCCCAATGACAGGGGCGGACCATAATCCGCCCCGATCCGTTTGACAAGTCGACACCCCTTCGCCAACCGGGTTACCCATCCACCCAGTCGAAGGTCATCGGGGCTTCCCGGAAGGCGAAGCGGTCCAGGTGCCGGGACACCACATCCTTGAGAGCCTCCACCTGCTCGGAAACACTCCCTGTCAGGGTGCAGAGCAAATGGGCGTCCTCGGCTTCCAGGGTCAGCACCCCCTCGCCGGGCCAATTTCCAGTTGGGCCGGACGGCGGGAAAATCACTGTTCCCGCTTCGGGGGTGAAATCAACGGACAGGTTATGGGACCAATGCTTGCAAAGCTGTTGCAGATAACGCCCACCGTTCGGGGTGGGGACGCGAGCGGTGCTTGTCGCCATGGGGGAAACCTCCTCGTCCCGTTGATGGATCATCTTGGGGGGAAGGGGCGGAAGGCCAAATCGCTTCCGCAATCGATCGACCCTGACACCAGACATCATAGGCGCTCCACGTCCTGGGCCAGGGCATCCAGGCGGGCGGCGATGTCGTGGACCATGTCCTTGTCCGAGTCCTCCCGGATCAATCGGGTTTTCAGGACGGTGCGCAGGTTTTCCATGGCCCGCCGCACGGGGGTGACGTCCACCCGGGCCTCGTCATTGGCCAAGGCCTTCAACCGAGCGAGGACGGCCTCCACCTGATCGGCCTTTTCCGTCAAGTCCGCCGTGCCCGCCTGGGTGATCACGAAAACCTTACGCGGTCCCCCTGACTCCGCCTCCTCCACCAGCGACATATCGGCCAGCAGGGACAGCGCCGGATAGACCACGCCGGGGCTGGGCGCATAAGCCCCTCCGGTCAGATCCTCGATCCCACGGATCAGGTCGTAGCCGTGGCGAGGCTGGTCGGCCAACAGAGAGAGCAACACCAGACGCAGTTCCTCGGCGTCCATCATGCCCCTGCGGCGGCGATGGCCGCCCCGACCCTCGGGTCCACCGGGACCGAATCCCCAACCTTGACCGCGGCCTTGACCCCGACCCATGCCCTGTTCCAACCCATGTCCCATCCCATGTCCACCAGCACCATGCCGGCCGTCTGGACCACCCATGTCGAGGTCATCCCGCGCCCGGCACCCACGGCCCATCAGCGGATGTTTCAAACCATGTCTCATCACGATATCTCCTTGTCTTGTCGCAATACGTACAAGATATATCTTGATGCTGTCTTAATCAACACGAAACCCAAAAAAAAGCTCCCAATCGAGAGACCGAGAGCTTAAGCCGTTGATCAGGTTCTAAAAAAATCAACCCGCCAGAAACGCGACGATGGGTTCGATCTGGTCGGGGACATTCAACGCGGGGGCATGCCCTATGCCTTGGAAGGTCCGCAGCACGGCCTTGGGGCCACGCCGGGTCATCTCCTCGGCCCATTCCGGGGTGATCAGGTCGCTTATTTCCCCCCGATACAGAAGCGTCTGGGCGGTGATCGCGTCCCAGGCCTCCCATTGGGAGTAATCCTCGGGATGGCCGCGGAATTGCTCCACCATCATGGGATCGTAGTGGACGGTCACCTGACCGTTGTCCGTGCGCCGGGCGGAGGTCTCGGCCATCCGACGCCATTGGTCATCGGGCATCCACCCATAGGGCTTATAGTTGGTCCGCAAGAACGCCTCCAACGCCTGAATGGTCTCGAAGGCGGGCGGGTTTCCAGCATAGCCGAGGATCCGCTCGATGGCCGCGCGCACCAACTCGGGGGCAATGTCATTGATCACCAAGTGACTGATCCGATCTTGCAACCGGCCGCCCGCCAAATGAATCCCCAGGGCACCGCCCATGGACGTCCCCACCCATCGCATCCGGTCGAGCCCGTAATGGGTCACCAGATCGATGGCCTGGTCCCCATAGGCCGTCAGACAGTAATCCCGCTTGGGCTCCCGGGACCACTGGCTGAACCCCCGCCCCAGGGTATCGGGCGCGAGGACGAAGTAGCGCTCCGCCAGGACGCGGGCCAGGGGATCGAAGTCCCGGCCCGTGCGGGCCAGACCATGCCACAGAATCACCGGTTCGGCCGCCGGGTCCCCCCATTCGGTCACATGGATTTCATAGCCCTGGCAGGTCACATAGGAACTGCGTGGATCGGTCATCGTGGGGATCCCCTCAGTCGGCCGACCACGCCGGTCGGAAAGAAATAGACGCTCAGAATGAAGAGCACACCCAGCCAGAGCAGCCAGCGCTCTGGTGCGAAAAGGTCTGGGATCACCGGTAATCCCACCGTGGCCTGGGCAATCAAATCCATGACTTCCTTCAGGTAATTTTGCGCGAGAATGAACAGGGTCGCCCCAAGAATTGACCCGTAAAGCGTTCCCATGCCACCGATAACGACCATAAGCAGAATATCGACCATGATGTCAAGGGATAGGGTTGTTTCCGGCCCCGTGTAGCGCAGCCACAGGGCCATCAGGACTCCGGCCAACGCCGCGACACCCGCCGACAGGCAGGTGGCGATGGCCCGGTAGTGGACGGTGGTATAGCCGATCGCCTCGGCCCGGAACCCGTTCTCACGGATGGCCTGAAGCACCCGGCCGAAAGGGGAGTTCACCACCCGCAGGAGCAGGAGGAACAGGCCGGCGGCGCTCAGGAACATCAGATAATAGCTGACCAACCGCCCATCCAGCCGCACGTCCAGGATCTTGCCCTTGACCAGCTTGAAAGCCGGGGACAGTTCATAGGGCACTTGGTAGCTGAGACCATCCTCGCCACCGGTGATATGGAAAAGCTGGCTGACCAGGATGGCGAAGGCGCTGGCCACCGCGAGGGTGACCATGGCGAAAAAGATGGCCCGGACCCGCAGGGAAAAGAGCGCGATCACCAGCGCGAGCCCCACCGCCAGGGTGACGCCGCCCACCGTTCCCAGCAGGACCGCCCCCCATCCCCCCCCCAGGTTGGAAAGCGCGATGGCCACCCCATAGGCCCCCAGGCCGAAAAACATGGTGTGGGCGAAGGACACGATACCGGTATATCCCAGCAACAGGTCGTAACTGGCCACCAGGACGATGAAAATGCAAATCCGCGCGGCCGTGTCCAAGGAGCGGGTGCCGGGGAAGAGGAAGGGCGCGAAGGCCAGGGCCAGCACAATGCCGACAATCAGACCCGTCAGAACCCGGGACCGGGGTGTATCTCCGGAGAGGAGCCGTTGGAACATCATGGCCTACCGTCCTTTCGCCGCGGGGAGCAGCCCCTCGGGCCGCCACATCAGGATCGCCACCATCAACAGGATGCTCGACCCCAGCGCCACCTTGGGCGCCAGATAGGCCGCGTAATTGTTCATCAATCCCACGAGCAGAGCCCCAAGGAAGCAGCCCTCCACGGACCCAAGGCCGCCGATAATGACGACGATGAAGATCAGGATCATCACGCTCATCCCCATGGGGGCGGTGATAACCTCTTGGTAGAGGCCCCACATGACCCCCCCCAATCCGGCCAGGGCCGACCCCACCACGAAAACCGCGATGAACAGGGCGCCGATCCGATAGCCCAGGGTTTCAACCATCTCCCCATTCTCGACCCCGGCGCGAACCAGCAGGCCGATCTTGGTGCGCTTCAGGGTCAGGCTCATGGCCGCGAAGATCACCAGTCCGACAACAACCGCCAACACCCGGTACTTCTCCAGCACCACGTCTCCGAAGGCGAAGGCCCCTTTCAGGCTATCGGGCCGGGGAATGGGAATGGCGTCCGGCCCCCAGAAGACGTAGATCACCTGTTCCACCACGATCATCCCCCCCATGGTGATGAGGATCTGCTTCAGATGGTCCCCATAGACAGGTCGGATGATGGTCCGCTCGAACAGGTACCCGAAGCCTCCGGCCACGACCATGGCCACCAGGGCGCCCAGACCGATGGCTCCCAGGTTGGCGGCCAGGGAGAGGGAGTCCATCCAAGGGGAGAGAGCGGTCATGATGGTCACGCCAATGAAGGCGCCCAGGGAAATGAAGGCTCCATGGCCGAAGTTCAGCACGTCCATCAGGCCAAAGACCAGGGTCAAACCGGAGGCCATGATGAAGATCATCATCCCCATGGCCAGCCCGGCCAGCGTCAGGGTGACCCAGGTGGAGGGGCTGCCCACCAAAACCAGGGCGACGACCATCAAGGCGGGAACGAGCAGGGGAACAGGCGACAGCCGCCAGGGTCCAAAGGGGGTTGGGATGGAGATGGCCGGTTTCATTGGTGCATCTCCATGCTGAAGCCCAGAAGTCCTTCCTGGAGGGCCGTATCCTCGGCCAGGTCCGCCATGGATCCGGCGTGGACGATGCGGCCACTGTCCATGACCGCCACGGTATCGCCCACGGCCTTGGCCATGGCGAAGTTCTGCTCGACCATCAGAATGGTCGCCCCGAAGCCCTTGAGTTGACGGATGGCTTCCGTCAGCGCGCCGACGATGGCTGGAGCAAGGCCCTTGGTGGGTTCGTCGATGAGCAACAACCGGGCCGGTTCGATCACCGCCCGGGCGATGGCCAGCATCTGCTTCTGGCCGCCGGACAGGGCCCCCGCGGGGGCATTCCAGAACTTTTCGAGCGACGGGAAAAGGTCGAGGATCCAGCGCAACCGGTCCTCGTCCATGGGACCCGTCCGGGCGGCGAGAACCATGTTTTCCCGCACGGTCAACCCACCGAAGATCCCCATGGTCTCGGGCACATGGGCAATGCTTTTGCGGGCGATGTCCGGGGTCTTCAGGCCATTCAGGCGGTCCCCGGCGAAGGTAATTTCCCCCGCGCTGACCTTCCACAACCCCATGATGGTGCGCATGGTCGTGGTCTTCCCCGCCCCGTTACGACCCAGCAGCATGGTTAGGCCGCCTTCGGGAATCTCCAGGTCCACGCCCTGGAGGATGTGGTACTGCGCGATATGGGTATGGACACCGGAAAGGCGCAGCAGGGGGGGCCGCCCGTTGGTGGTGTGGGACGCCGTTTGGTGCCCTGTTCGAGGCGATGTTTCGGTCGCGGTCCTAGACATGGTCGGCGGCTCCTGTTCCCAGATAGGCTTCCTGGACGATGGGGCTGCGCATCACCTCCGCCGGATCGCCGTCGGCCACCAGGAAGCCGTTGTGCAGCACGATGATCCGGTCGGCGAGCGAGCGGATCACGTCCATCTTGTGTTCCACCAGAAGGATGGTCTTGGACGGGTCCGATTTGATCTCATGGATCAAGTCCAGGATCACCGGAGCCTCGTCCACGCTCATACCCGCGGTCGGCTCGTCGAACATCAGAACGTCCCGCTCCAGGGCCAGCAGCAGGGCGACCTCCAGCTTGCGCTGATCCCCATGGGGCAGGGTCGCGGTGACGTCCTCGGCCCGGTCGAGCAGCCCCACCCGGCCCAGGACATGTTCCGCGGCCTCGATCATTTCCACATGGTTGCTGGCCATGGAAAACAGACTGAAGCCATGGGCCGTGCGGGCCTGGACCGCCAGCCGCACGTTTTCCAGGACCGAGAGGTTGGGGAACAGATTGGTCAACTGGAAGGCCCGGCCGATTCCCCGCTCCGTCCGCTTGGGCGCGGACAGGTCCGTGATGTCCTCCCCATGCAGACGAACCCGCCCGCTGGTGGCCGGAAGCTGGCCGGAAATCAGGTTGAAATAGGTGGTCTTGCCCGCCCCGTTCGGACCAACGATGGCCGTCAGGGTCCCGCGGTCAAAGGCGCAGGAGACCTCGTTCACGGCCACGTGGCCGCCAAAGCGGATGGTCAGGCCCTCGGTCACCAGGACCGGATGTTCCTCGCGGTTTGAAGGGACCGCCTGTGTCTCGTGGTCCGACATGAACGTCCTCGACAGATATTCGGTACGGGGGAAAGGAAAAAAGGGCGTCCGGGCCGATTGGGAATCGTCGGTTCATTCTCCGCGACGCCAAGAAACGGAAACGGAACAACGACCCCATCGGAGCCAGGGAGAGGGGCCAGGGGAAGAGGCGGGGGCGTTCCCACCGTCTCCTTCCCCATCCGGCCCCTTCCCCGTCCAGCCCGGACGCGGGGAGGTGGGTTACCGCTTGTTGCGGATGGGAATATCCATGTCGGCGGGCTTGATGACCTCAGTCAGCTTGGGGATCCCCCAAGCCACATCATCCTTCACCTCGATCTCGAAGGCATACATCTCCTGCAGGGCCTGGTGGTCCTCGGGCCGGAAGGTCATCTCCCCCTTCGGGGTCTGGAAGGACAGGCCTTCCATGGCCTTGACCAAAGTGTCGCTGTCGGTCTCTCCTCCGGTCTTTTCCAGGGCCGCGACCACGGCGGAGGCCGCGGCGAAACCGCCCGCGGTGAAGAAATCGGGGGGTTCGCCAAAGCGGGCGAAGTGTTCCTTGACCAGCCAGGTGTTCATGTCGTTTTGGGGAATGTCATAGTAGTAGTAGGTCGCCCCCTTCATCCCCGGCAGGTCCTTGTAGGCCGCCATGGCGGGCAGAATGTTGCCGCCGCTGGACAGGTCAATCTCATAGCGTTCCGGCGCCATGGCCTTCAGTTTGCCCAGGGGATTGCCGCCCCCGGCCCAGATGACGAAGATGATCTTCTCGCCGTCCTGGTCCTTCAGCGCGTCGAACAGGCGCTGACCATGGGCGGTGAAGTCCTTGGTGTCGGTCGGCGCGTATTCCTCGAAGACCACCTCGGCGCCCGAGCCTTCCAGCGCGGCCTTGAAAGCGGCGACGCCATCCCGGCCAAAGGCGTAATCCTGGGCCAGGGTGGCGATCTTGACCCCGGGCTTGCCCAGGGCCTTGGAATTGGCGATGGCGTCCTGGGAGGAATTGCGCCCGGTGCGGAAGATGTACTCGTTCCAGTTTTCACCGGTGATGCTGTCGGCCACCGCGGGCTCGACGATCAGGATCTTCCGGTAGTCCGCGGCCACGGGCAGCATGGCCAGAGCCACGCCGGAGGACACGGGGCCGATGGCCAGATCGACCTCGTCATCGCCATAGGCCTCGGCCAACAGAGCGCGGCCCTGGTCGGGCTTGCCCTGGGTATCCTTCTCGATGACCTCGATCTCGCGCCCGGCCACCTCCATGGTGCCCTGGGTCAGGTATTCCAGGCCCATCATCAGACCCGTGTGGGATTGCTTGGCATAGGCCTCGAGCGCGCCGGTCTTGCCATAGACATGGGCGATCGTCACGGGATCGGCGGCCCAGGCGCCGGAAACGGTCGCCGAAAGGGCAAGGCCCGTCAGGGCCAGCCCGAGAGTGCGGGGCAGGGACATGAATTCCTCCTTGGAACCTGTTCGCGCGTCCCCTCTCCGGAGGACGTTCTTCCCCCGGTCTTACGCAAGAGGCGTGCCAACGCCAAAGCCCGCCGATTTCCTCGAAAGGGCACGTCGTCGCCCGATCTCCCCTGTCCGGATTTCCGGACAGGGCGCTCATTCCAATACACAGAATGCTTTATTTTCAAGACACTACATATCTTCGTCCGGAATTCCGGACAGTCATCGGATTTGTCCGGAATTCCTCACAGACAACTCCACGACCTCCATGGCCGCCAATTTTTCGTAGAACTGGCTGCGGGAGATCCCCAAGGCCTTCGCCGCCTGCCCGCGGTTGCCGTTGGTGGCTTCCAGGGCGGCGCGGATGGCCGCGGCCTCGGTCTCGGCGAGCAGGTCGCGGAGGGGACGGATGCCCCTGCCCGCCCCCCCCTCGGTCAAGGGCGGAGCCAAGGATCCGGCTCCTCCCTTGGCGGGCGGCAGCAGGGGATCGAGGATCCCGGGACCCAGTTGGTCGTCCTCGGTCGCCGAAACGGCCCGTTCCAGGACATTGCGCAATTCCCGCACATTGCCCGGCCAATCGTGCCCGGCCAGACGGCGCAGGCCCTTTTCCGAGACGGACCGGGGCGGACCCCCATCCCGCTCGGTCATGCTGTCCAACAGGGTATCGCAGAGAAGGGGCAGATCCTCAAGCCGGTCCCGCAGAGGGGGGGCATGGAGGGGCAGGACATTGAGGCGATAGAACAGGTCCGCCCGGAAGCTTCCATCGGCGACCATGGCGGGCAGGTTCCGGCTCGTGGCGGAAAGGACCCGGACGTTCACGGGGATGACCGTATTGCCGCCCAAGGGTTCGATTTCCTGCTCCTGGAGGACCCGAAGCAGCTTCGTTTGCAGGGCGAGCGGCATGTCGCCAATCTCGTCGAGGAACAGGGTGCCGCCGTCGGCCAGTTTGATCTTGCCCTCTCGCCCCTTGCGGTCGGCGCCCGTATAGGCCCCCGGAGCGGCCCCGAACAGTTCCCCTTCCAACAGGCCTTCCGGGATGGCGGACACATTGATGCGGACCATGGGCTTGGCCGCGCGGCCGGAAGCGGCGTGGATCCCATGGGCCAGCAGTTCCTTGCCCACGCCGGTCTCGCCGGTGATCAGGACCGGCACGTCCCGGTCCGCGGCCTGGCGGGCCCGACGCTTCAGCGCGCGCACCGCTTCCGAGGCACCGACGAAGGTGGCCAGGCTGTATTTCGCGGCCCGGGTCCGGGCCAATTCGTGGCGGGCTTTTTCCAGATCCTCCTGAAGGGTCTGAAAGCGGTCCACCAGGGGTTTCAGGCTGTGCAACCGGTCATAGAGAATCACCCCCATGGCCCCGGCGAGAGTCCCGGTGTCATCGTGCAGGGGCAGACGGGAAACGGTGAGTTGGTGGCGCCCCAGGGGCACCAAATCCAGCAAATCCGCCTGACCGGTCTCCAGAACCCGGTGCATGCGACTTTTAGGCAGGACATCCTCGATGGCTTGACCCTCCACCGGTTCGATGCCGTTCCAGCCGATCAACGCCTTGAATTTATGGTTCATCCAGGTGACACGGCCGGACAAGTCCACGGCGAAAGCCCCCTCATAAAGGGTATCGAACAGCGCCGACAGGGATTTGGCGGCCTGACGGCGTACATCCTGTTCGTCCATGTCGCTCCCGCCCCGGATCACGCGTTTGTCGGACCCGCCCCGTCCGTCGGCCGTCCTCCCACCGAAAGATGGACTTCCCTCATGCGTCCCGGGTCTTGGCCTTTTCGATGATGCTTTCCAGCTTCGCCTTCTTCAGGGGCTTGAGAAGATAACCCTTGGCGCCTGCCTCCAGGGAGTTGAACAACATGCGTTCCTGCCCATGGGAGGTGATCATAATAATCGTGGCCTCGGCGAACTCCTCGATGATCAGGCGGGTGGCCTCCACGCCGTCCATGTCGGGCATGGTGATGTCCATGGTCACCAAATCGGGCTTCAGTTCCCGATAGGCGTCCACGGCCCCAGCCCCTGTCCCCGCGGTGCCGACGACGGCATGTCCCAATTCGGCCAGCATCCCGGTGATTTTCTTCACCGTGATCAGGGAATCATCGACAACAAGGACACGAAGGGAAGACATCGAGTTTCCTAGAGAGTGTAATTCATGCGGTCGTCGAACAGTTCCCGCGGACCCACGACGTTCACGTCCAGGACCCCATGGTCCGTATCCAGACGCATGCGCGCGAAGTGCGCGTTCCGGTGACGGTGGATCCAGCGCGTGTTGTCCAAAACCACGGGCGGGGACAAGCTGATGGTCATGTCCTCCGACTGAAGGTCCGCCGTACTCAACCCCAGAACCATGTTGATGGCCTCGGCGGCGCATTCCCCCTTGTAGAGGTCCGCGTCTTCCATATTCAGATCCAGCCCCCGCGCCATCCCGGCGAACAGCCCCTCGACCAATCTGTCCTCGAAGCTGAAGGCGACCAGCACGTTCACGGGCGCCCCAAGGCCAGCCAACACGGTCAAATTGTGCAGGTGAAGTTTGTCTACATCGCTTTCGACCAGTGAGACATCCCTAACCTCGATCTCCGCGTCTTCCGCCAGGACATACCGGACCCGGGTCAAGATGGACGACAGAAGTGTAGAGACAACACTCCTGTCGAATTCATGCATCCTGGACGAACCAGGCACCACGGGGCCCAACATCAAAGCCTCCCCTATGCGAGTGGGCGGCGAACGGTACAGAGTCATGCTCTGAATTAACCCGTTTGCCCCCTGGGTGCAAGCACCGCGGGGACCGGTGGACGGAAATGGGACTCGCCACTCCGAGTCACCCATTTCCGCCTCTCACCGTCAAATCGGGCAGCCGCGCGACCTGTCGACCCCGTCAGGCCATCCGCGCTTCGGCGTCATCGGAATACTCGAATCCCAAAGTCCCCTGTTCCTTTTTCAGGAAGGTCTTGGCCTCCTCGTAACCGAGGTAAAACAAGCGCTCCAGGTTGGACCGGGACCAATCCAGGGCGGTTGGTGCCCAATCAGGGGGAATGGGGAAGTCCAGACAGAGGACATTCATGCGAGCGTTTTCATCCTGCGTCTCGTTCCAGAACCTCAACTTGTCGTGGAAGATTGTCAGGTTCGCCTTATCCAGGGCGATCAAAGGCGCAATGATCGACTGCCCGTAAGCGGTCCACAGACTCTTTGGCTTCTGAAGGTACTGTTCGTTCCCGAAGGCATTCAAAATCACCAAGTTGTCAATCTTATTGCCCGTGTCTTTCATGTAACGGAGCAAACCCGCGAAATTGAAAGCCTCCTGCGTCGCCCCTTCGATATAGCAGTTTCCAAGAACCTCGGCTGGCGGGTAGATGAAAGGAAAGGCTCCGCTGGCACCAAACGTCGTCTCGTTGATTTCGTCCTTGGAAATCACCACCATCTTATGGTTCGTGATACTATAGGTATTCAAATAAACCGCTTCATCGATTGTCTTCAACTTGTCGAAATCGACAATTTCCGTGACAAACGAGTCATTCGCGCACAGCCCTTTGCTCCAGGGCATCATCGACAGGGTTGGCGTGGTCAGCGCCCACCAGGCCTGGATCAGGTCGCTAACGAATTTCTGATTGTTGCTCATGCCGGTCTGATTCATGATCCGACTGTACCCGGGCATCTTGGACCGGAAATTCCGGAAAGCGGCCGACAGCTTGCCCCCCTTCTGGAAAACCTTGTAGTTGACGGGAAGGACCTTGTAGATGGCGTCCGAGACGCCCAGGTTCATTGTGCTTTTAAGGGCCACGATGCGGCTGACCCCCTTGGGTGCCAGGTAGCTGAGCGCCACGGCTCCGCCCCCCCCGGCGCCGGTGACCACGTCGAAGTGGAATCCCTTTTCCTCCAAGGCAAGCAGGGCACCGGTCATCAAGGTAAAATTCGGCGCGCCGCCCCCCAGAACCAGGGCATTTATGGGTTTCTTCGCCTTAGGCTTCACTGCCATGTCTCTCTCCTTCGGTTCCGTACCGTCCAATACCATGGGTCCAGCGGTCATTCGCCTGGCGGGGAGAACAGTTCCCTGGCGATGACCCGTTGAATGAAGGCCGCGTCCTCGAAGATCGAGTAATGCGTTCCTTCCCGCATATGCACCGCCAAACGACTGTTGGTGAACCGGCCCCACCCCAGGATGTCCTCGCGCGACACATAGGGGTCGCCGCGGGAGACGAAACAGGTAATGGGAATTTCCCAGGGACGCCCGGGCCGGTACAGGTATTCCGTGGTCATCTCGAATTCCGCGCGCACAGCAGGCAACATCAGGCGCCGCAGTTCCTCGTCGCCCAGGAACTCGTCCGATGCGGCCATGTCGAACTGGCGGATAATGCTGGCGAACACGGCATCGGATTGCCGATAGGCGGGCACCAAGGGCTGGTAATCCCGCAACCCCGCCAAATGCTTGGACAAGCGTTTCTCGAAGGCCCCGACCACACGCACCCGGTCCGGCGGCCTGGCGCCGGAACAGAACAGGTGCCGGGGTCTTGGGTAGTCCCCCCCCATCAGCCTCCGCGCCGTTTCGTAGAGGGTCAACCCCCCCAGGCAATGGCCGAACAGGGCATAGGGCACATCCAGCAGTCCCTCCATCTCCTTGAGAACGCTGGATACGAAGGTCTCCATGTCTCGAACGGGGGGTTCATGGATACGGGCCAGGCGGCCAGGGGGTTCGACGGCGTACATCTCGATGGACGGGTCCGTTTGATCCGCCCAAGTTCGAAAGGCCGCCGATCCCCCCCCGGCGAAGGGGAAGCAGAACAGGCGAAAACGCGGCGCCCGCGGGACCGTGATGGGCATGAGCCAGGATCCGGCCCGGGATCCGACCCGCGCCCGCGTATCACGAACCACGGGGGGGTCGGTGGGAAGCCCGTACACCGCGCCGTCGCTCTCGACCTCCCCAGGGAGGCCTTCCGAGATCACCTCCCCAGGGAGGCCTTCCGAGCCGGTCCTGGCGGCGGTGCCCCCCACCTGTTTGGCCACGGCCTCCACGCCCAACAACTCGGGCCAGACCTCGTCGATCAACTGGCCGATGGAGGGGCCACGCAGCAGGGTCGCCGCGGAAATCCGGGTCCCCGTCGCGCCTTCCACCCGGTTGATCAAGGTTACCGACATCAGGGAATCCAGTCCCATCTCCCGCAGGGGGCGGTCCGGGTCCGGAGCCGTGCCCAGCCCCAGGGTGCTCGCCGCCTGGGCTCCAAGGAAGGCGGTCAGCGCGGCGCGGCGGTCGCCGGGATCCTCTCCGGCGAGACGCGCCCGCAGGGCGGCCCCGTCGCCGGACAATCCCTCGTCGGGGGAACCCGCCTCCACCAATTCCGCGTAGAAGGGGGGAGGGTTCTGGAACTGGCGTAGGAACAGGGACCAGTCCGCCAGCGCGACCACCGCTTGAGTCATGGTGCCATCGAAGAGAATGTCGAAAGCCTCCCGTCCCAAGGAGGGAGGAATGTATTCCATGCCCCGCGCCTTCCAGATGGCCTCGCCCCGTTCCCCCAGACCATCGGCGAGGCCAGCGTCGGCCCAGGGTCCCCAGTTGACCGACTGGCCGGGAAGGCCCAGGGCGCGCCGATGGGCGGCCAAGGCATCCAGACAGGCGTTCCCCGTGGTGTAATTGGTCTGCCCCGCGGAGCCGATCACCGACAAAACCGAGGAATAGAGCACGAAGTCGTCCAGCGGCAGGCCGCTGGATTCCCGATGGAGCATCCAAGCGGCATCCAGCTTGGGGGCGAGGGCCCGACGGAATTGCTCCCAGGTCATGCCATCGGCCATTCCATCGGCCAGAACCCCCGCGGAGTGGTAGATGCCCCGCACGGGCGGATCCATGGCCCTCAGGTCAGCCATCAGGGCGGACAGATCCCCGGGCTTCGACAGATCGGCCTTGGCCAGGACCACCTTGGCGCCCAGGGCCTCCAGGCGCATGGTCACCTCCTTGGCGTTCGGCGCCTCCACCCCCCGACGGCTGGCCAGGACCAGGGTCGGGTCGGTCCGGTTCCGGGCGAGCCATTCGGCGGTCTCCACACCCAACGCCCCCAGGCCACCGGTCACCAGATAGGTTCCCGCTTCGGATCGTCGCGGACGGGTGGGGGGCGCCTCGGCGCGAACCAACCGGGCGGCCCAGCGTTTGCCGCCTCGGAGAGCAACCTGATTTTCCCCATCCTCGGCACGCAACACGCGCGCCAGGAGGTCTCCCTCGTCCGGCGCGCCGCCGCCCGCCTCCAGGTCCACCAACCCTCCCCAGGCGGCTGGAGCCTCCAGGGACAGGGTCCGGCCCAGGCCCCACAGACCCGCTTGCAGGACATCACAGATCCCCTGGGACGGTCCGGCGGGCATGGCGCCCCGGGTGACCAACCACAAACGGGGGGGCCGCTGGACGTGGTCGCGGCGGTCGCCGATGGCCTGGGCCAGGGCGAGGGCCGACCCAAAGACCCGCTGGTGAAGGGCTGGATCGGCCCAATCGACGCTCCCCAGGGTTCCAGAATCCGGCCCCATCAGATGCACCACGCCCAACCGCTCCCCACCCTGCCCGGGAAGGGACTCGAGAAGGGCGCGCGCGCCCTCCCGGTCAAGGGGCCTCTCGGCGGCGGGGACCCGGAGCGTTGTCGGCCCCAGGGCCTCGGCCAGGGCCGCGCCCAGGTCGGTCCGGTCACCGCCCAGAATGAGCCAGCGGTCGGGGGGCTTCTCCGCCGACGACAACGACGGGGGCGCGGAGGGGGGCACCTCGACCCAGGAAACCCGATGAAGCCATCCGCCCTTGCGTCCGTCCGCCGCCTGGAACAGGGATTTGGGCAGGGCTTTCAGGGTCAATCCCTGGAAGGCCCCCACCCGCGTCCCGTCCCGGTCGAAAAGATCCAAGTCGACCACGGCCACCGCGGCGCCGGGTTTGGAGCGACGCCGGGCATGGACCCAAAGCTCCCGATTCTCCGTGGGCCGGACATGGAAACGCTCCAGGGACACCGGCAAAAGCGTCGGGGTCTCCGCGGGCGCCGGTTTGGAGAAATCCCCCAATTCGTCCAGAACCGCGGGATAGACGTGCAGACAGGCGTCAAGAAACGCCGGATGGAGCATTCCATCGACCAGAAGGGTTTGGCTGTCAGGCAATCGGACCCGGGCCAAGGCCTCGCCGACTCCTTTCCAGAGGCTTTCAATGCCCCGGAAACTGGGACCATAGCCGAAGCCCAGCGCCCGGATGGCGGCATAATAGCGTTGCGCCCGCAGGGTCACTTTGCAGCGCCGCCGGGTGGCGTCAACGTCGAACCGGGCTCGCCCCCGCTCCCCATCCGTCGCCATGGGACGGAGGATCCCCTCCATATGGGCGCGCCAGTCTCCGCTCTCTCCCGTGGTCCCGCCCTTCACAATGGGACGGCTGGACAGGATGAAACGCGTCTCGTCTCCCCGCTTGGTCCGCTCGGCTCCCTCCTCCGACCGCAGGGCCAGATGCCCTTCCCGCTCTCCCTCGTCGGGCAGGATCATGGCCGCGCCATGGGAGAAATCGGCGATCTCGACCAAGGCGTCGCCGTATACCTCCCGGGCTCCAGCCAGGGCGGTGGCGAGCCCAACCGTGGTGGGCAGGACCAGGACTTCGTGGATCCGGTGGTCTTCCAACCAGGGCAGGCGCGTCACGCCGAACAGGGGGCGGAACCGCAGATCCGGAGGCGGCAGGGGCAATTTCTCGCCCAACATGGCGCTTTCCCCAACGAAAGCCGGAGCCGCGCCGGTTACCGTGGGATTCACGGAGATCGGCAAATCGTCGGCCCAAAGGCGTTCTCGCTTGAAGGCATAGGGTGGCAGGTGAAGGCGCTGGTCCCCCTGGTCCCGGTCCACAGCCGCCCAATCGAGGGTATACCCCCGGCGGAAAAGGGCCGCGGCCAGTTCCAGGACCTGACGCCCATCGTCCCCGGACGGGGCGAGGCTCGCGTGCCACGCCAGATCCTCTCCGGATACCGACCCCATGCCCAGCGCGAGCAGACTCTTGCCCGGCCCCAACTCCACGAAATCACGAACGCCCTGGTCGGCCAGGACACGGATCGCCTGGGCGTAGCGAACGGCGCCCCGGGCTTGCTCCGGCCAATAGGCGGGCTCCGGCGCGGTGGTCATGACCTCCCCCGTGAAGGTGGAAATCCAGGGCAGGATAGGCGCGGCGACCTCTTCCCGTTCGGCCAGGCCCCGCAGGTCGGCGAGGATCGGATCCATCAGCGGGGAATGGAAGGCATGGGAGACGGTCAGCCGTCTGAAACCAATCCCGCGGTCCTCGGCCAGGGCCAGGGCCGCCTCCAGGGACTCCCCCGCCCCGGACAGCACGGTGGCCGAGGGGCCGTTATAGGCGGCGATGGTCAAATCCGCCCGCCCCACCTGGGTGAGCAGCGCGCCGACCTCCTCGGCATTGGCGAGCAAGGCGGCCATGGCCCCCCCCGCGGGGAGGGCCTGCATCAGCCGGCCCCGGGCGGCGATCAGACGGGCCGCCCCCTCCAGGGAGAGCGTCCCGGCCATCCGGACCGCGGCGAATTCGCCCACGCTATGCCCCACCAGGGCCGCGGGCTGGATTCCCCAGGATTGAACCAGGGACGCGAGCGCGTGCTCGACGGCGAACAGGCAAGGCTGGGTGAAGGCCGTCTGGTGGATCGCCGCTCCGGGTCCCTCCGCCTCTTCGAACAGGACCTCGAGCAAGGGGCGTTCGAGATGTGGATCAAGGGCCACGGCCGCGGCCTCCAGCGCCGCCCGGAAGACCGGTTCGGCCCGATGGAGCGCCCGCCCCATGCCCGGCGCCTGGGACCCTTGGCCACTGAAGAGAAAGCCGATTTTCCGGAGGATCCGATCCGATCGCGCGGGGTGGCGGTCGGCGGTGAAGCCGTCCAGGCGGTCCACCAACTCCCCAAGGGAGGACACCACCAGCGCCATGCGGTAATCGAAGGACTCCCGCCCCACGGCGAGCGTATGGCAGATGTCGCCCAGGTCCGCCTCGGGATGGTCGATCAACCAAGCCCGGTGGCGGGCCACGGTGGCCTCCAGAGCCTCGGGGCTCTTGGCCGAAAGCAGAAACACCCGGGCCGCCCGCGTCCCCCGGTTTCCCCCGGACTTGGGTCTGGCCTCGCGCTTAGGCGGTGGTGCCTGTTCCAGGACCACGGCGCCGTTGGTGCCACCAATCCCGAGGCCATTGACCAAGGCCCTGCGGGGAAGGCCTTCGGTCGGGTCGGGAAAGGGAACAGGGGTCCCGCCATTGACGGCGAAGCCAGACCGTTCCAATCCCAATCGGGGATTCGGCGTTCTAAAATTGATCGTCGGGGGAATAACCCCCTCCTTGAGGGCCAGGACGGCCTTGACCACCGAAGCCAGTCCCGCCGACTGCTCGGCGTGCCCAATATTCGGCTTCACCGACCCCAGAACCCGGGGGACGGTCGGGCCTCCCCCTTCTGCCTTGATGCCCAGGGCCAGCTTCACCGCCTCGAACTCCCGGGGATCGCCCACGACGGTCCCGGTGCCATGGCATTCCACATAGCCGATGCTGGCCGGGTCGATTCCGGCCCGGGCGATGGCCCCGGCCATGGCCTCGGACTGGCCCTCGACACTGGTCCCCGCGTAATTGGCCTTGCGGGCCCCGTCATTGTTCAGGGCCGATCCCCGCACCACGCCATGGATGGGATCTCCGTCGGCCAGGGCCTTGTCCAGATCCTTAAGGAGAAGGGCCACGACACCGCTGGAAAAATGCGTGCCGCTGGCTTCCGCGTCAAAGGCCCGGATATGGCCGTCGGTGGCGTGGACCGATCCCTTGACCGCGGAATAGCCCGAGACCTGGGGTACCCGGATGGTCGCCGCCGTGGCCAGGGCAATGTCGCATTCGCCGTTCTCGATGGCGCGCCGGGCCAGGTCGAGCAAAACCATGGACGTGGAGCAGGCGGTCTGTACGTTCAAGCTCGGCCCGGTCAGGTCCAATTTGAACGACACCCTTGTCCCGGCGAAATCCGTATCGTTGCCCAGGTGCAAAACGCTGACCGTGTGCCCCATGGCGTCGGGGTGGTGGCGCAGGACATTGGCCAGGTAGCTGGTGACAACACTGCCGGTCGCCGCGTAAACCCCAACAGGTCCCAAATGCCGCCCGGGCACCAGCCCCGCGTCCTCGAAGGCCTCCCAAGACACTTCCAGCATGGCCCGGATTTGCGGGTCGGTCAGCCGGGCCTCGCGCGGGGAATAGCCAAAAAACCCGGCATCGAATTTGTCGGCGTCGGGCAGAAGAAAGGCCGCCTTCACATAGTCCGCCGCGGACACCTCCGCGGGGTCATTCCCCGCATCCAGCAACTCGGATTCGGAAAAGCGGGTCAGGGACTCAACCCCGCCCAGCAGATTCCGCCAATAGGTGTCCTTGTCGACCGCGCCGGGAAGCCGACAGGCCATACCGACGATGGCGGCCGATCGCCCCACCGCTCCGTCCGCGCGGGGCATCTTCACCAGTCCGTCCCATCGTCCGGCTTGGCACCGGTCCGCCCCTGATCAATTGCCCGCAACCGATCCCGGGCCCGCTCCACCACGCCCTTGGTGGCATCGAGTTGATCGACGACCACCCCGAGACCCCAAAACAGCATCTGAAGCTGAAAGGCGGCGCGTAACCCCCGCTTCTCGCTCCGCTCGGCGATCATGGTCATCAGGATCGGCATCAGGGCCGAAAGCCGTTCACTCATCCCCCCGGAGACATCCCGATCCCGACCGTCCCCCCCTTCCTTCATGCTCCCGGGATGCCCATTTTCCTCTGAAAAACCACGATTGGAATCATCACTCATGGGTCAACCATCCTTCCGAACCAGAAAGCCGCACGCAAAAAGAGTCTAACCTAAACCACAAAACCCCAGCCCTCCTTCGTATATGCCACGGCCTTCCGTTCCAGGGCAAATCAGAAAAATAAAAATCGCACTTATTTTTATGTACTTACGGCCTTTCGACCCCATACCGCCAGCACTCACGATAAAAATGCCAATAATCAATCAGCCTAGAGTATTTGATATTTTAAAACAAACGATCCAGTCATCGGCAATATCGCCACCAACAGATTCAATACACGACACCAAAGGCCTAAATTTTGTAAGGTTCCGAAATGCTTTGACAGAACCGCACTTAAAAATATTTCCAGTTCCAATAATCGTTCCAGCCTTGTATTCTAACCTTGATTGATGAAAGGGTCCCCTCGCGGAATGGCCGTCCTGGATAGGCAGCCGAAATGATCGCGCCAGAAAAGATCACCTCCGAAAGGATTGCCTTGGAAATACCGATGGTTATCATGTTCGAAACACGGATTTCACGGTTGGACGATAGGTAACCAAGGCATGGACAATTCCGAGGAACAGGTGACCGGACAGGAGCTTTGGCGAAGCCGGGAGTTCATTCTCCATCGCGAGATCAGTTCGGATCTGGGTCCAGTCCTGCGGCTGGAAACCCTGTCGGATCGCCCGGACTCAACGATGCTGCACCGAATGCGGCATGCCCACGGGCTCGCCGAGGTACTCGATCCGGAATGGGCGACCCTCCCTCTGGCCCTTCGGGATTTTGGGGGGCGGGTCTCGCTGTTGCTCGCCGATCCAGGCGGGCTTCCCCTCTCCCACGTCCTGTCCAATCGCGGAAAGCGTCAGGATACCGCCGAAACCAGGGTCCGCCTCCGCTTCGCCATCGCCCTGGCCAATGCAGTCGTTCGGTTGCACGGCAAGGGCCTGATCCACAAGAACCTCAACCCCGACACCATCCTTGTCGCCGCCGACGGGTCCCGAGCTTGGTTGACGGGCTTCACCCTGACCACGGCGATCCCCAGGGAAAAGCAACCGGTGTCCACGGAAGCCGCCATCGGCAGTCTGGCCCACGCGGCGCCGGAGCAGACCGGCCGCATGAACCGCTCCGTGGACACGCGCAGCGATCTCTATTCCCTGGGCGTGGTTCTGTTTGAACTCTTCACCGGGAAATTGCCGTTTTCGGCGCGGGATCCCATGGAGTGGGTCCATTGCCACGTCGCCCGCCCCCCGCCCAAACCCTCCGATATCGAAGCGAGCATCCCCGGTCCGGTTTCCAATATCATCCTGAAGCTGCTTTCCAAAATGGCGGAGGATCGATACCAGACCGCGGACGGCTTGGTCGCGGACCTGACCATCTGTCTGGAGAACTTGGACGCCCAAGGTGGCATTCCGTCCTTTCCCCTGGGAGAACAGGACAATCCCGGGCGGCTGGTGATCCCCGAAATCCTCTATGGCCGGGACCAACCGATGGCCCGCCTGACCGCCGCGCTGAACCGCGCCGCCCAGGATGGCGCCGTGGAACTGGCCATGGTCACGGGCTATTCGGGCGTGGGCAAATCCACGGTGATCAACCAGCTCCATGCCCTGGCCCTCGAGCAGAATTGCCTATTTGGTGGGGGCAAGTTCGACCAACTCAAACGGGACATTCCTTATTTGACGTTCGCCCAGGCGTTCGATTCCCTGGTGCGCCGCCTTCTATCCCGGGACGATGAACGAGTCGCGGCGGATCGGGCGTCCATTCTGGAGGCCGTTGGACGGAATGGGCGGTTGTTGACCGACCTCATTCCCAAGCTGGAGACTCTGATCGGTCCGCAACCCCCCCTGCCGGACCTGTCGGCGAGCGAGGCCGAGGTACTCTTTCGGTCGGTCTTTGGCCGATTCGTGCAGGTGTTCGCCCGGCCAAACCGCCCGCTGGTCCTGGCGCTCGACGACCTGCAATGGATCGACGCCGGATCCCTGCGCATGCTGGAGTTCCTGACCACCCACCCCGACATGCGCCACCTGATGATTATCGGTGGCTATCGCGCCAACGAGACCTCTTCCTCTCATCCCTTGCTTCTAACCCTGAACACCATCCGTGAGGCGGGAACGGCCCTTACCGAAGTGGACCTACTCCCCCTGGCTCAAACCGACCTGGACAGGATGGTGGCCGAAAGCCTGAGCCTTCCCTTGGAACGGGCGCGCCCCCTGGCGAAATTGGTTCACGCAAAGACCGGTGGAAACCCTTTCTTTGTCATCCAATTCCTGGGCTCCCTGGTGGAAGAGGGATTACTCGCGGTGGACACCGGTTCGGGTACCTGGGTCTGGGACATGGAGCGGATCCAAGGCAAGGACATCACCGACAACGTCGTGGACCTAATGGCCAAGCGCCTGAGCCGCCTTCCCCAGGCGGTTCAGGCGGATCTGCGCCGTGTCGCCTGCCTGGGAAACGTGGTTGAACTGTCCACCCTAGCCCTCGTTCTGGACCGGGACGAGGAGGCTGTGCTCGCCGCGATGACCGAGGCCCTGCGGGCGGAACTCGTCCGCCACGAGGGGGACAATCTGGCTTTCCTCCATGACCGGGTCCGGGAAGCCGCCTACCAGTCCTTCAACGAAAGCGAGCGTGTCACCACCCACCTCCGCATTGGCCGGATCCTGCTCGACAGCCTGACCCCGGAAACATTGGAGAGTGGGGTTTTCGATGTGGTACACCAGTTAAATCAGGCCCAGGATTTGATCACCGACCCCCTGGAACGGGACCGACTTTCCCGTTTGAACCTGATCGCGGGCAGCAGGGCGAGGGCCTCCACCGCCCATGCCTCGGCCCTGATCTATTTCCGGCTCGCCCGCGACATGCTGCCAGAGGACGCCTGGTCCCGCGCGCCGGAGCGAACCTTCGACCTGCTTCTGGACCTTGCTGAAAGCGAGTATTTGGCGGGCAACCACGAGGCGGCTGGAACGCTTTTCACCGACCTTCTCGAGCGGGCGCCAACCCAAGCCCAACAGGCCCGGGCCTGGCGTTTGCGGCTCCGCATGTTCATGGTGGCCGGCCGCTTCGTCCAGGCCGTGGATATCGCCGTGGAAGCCCTCGCCCGTTTTGGGCTGCCCTGCCCGGAAACCTTGGAAGCCCTGGAAGAGGCCGTGGCGCGGGAACAGAATTTCATGGTCGAAACCCTTGAGCGGACCGACCTGAAAGATCTGTTCGACGGACCAGAATGCGACGATCCCCATGTCCGTCCCCTTCTGGGTCTGATCGCCGACATCATCCCGGCGGTCTACCACATCAACCCTCCCCTTTACCCCTTCCTTTGCCTGAAGGGGATTAATCTAGGCTCAATTCGCGTTTCGTAGGTGTATCACGCGCCCATGGCAGCCGCGATGCATCGCCGTGGGGTTGGATTGGCGCTGAGAGCGACGAGATGGAACCACTTCAGATAGCTGGTCAGGTATTTTGTGGCGATGCCAC
>JAIOYK010000015.1 GCA_021741145.1 Rhodospirillum sp.
GCTTTCTTTTCCATGACGTGGGGTGAATGCCAGCCCGGGAAGATCGACGGAAGGGCGACAACGCGTTATGACCATCAGTCACGTCTCCCGGTCCCAAGGGCCTGGACCCCTTGAACTCTTGAGACTCGAGTTGTCCGTGATCGATCCCACTTCCTCCGATTTCCTGATCTTCGTCGCAACCCTGGTTGGGGCGGGGGCCATCGCGGGCGTTTTGGCCGGGCTGTTCGGGATCGGGGGCGGTGCCGTCCTCGTCCCCGTGCTCTTTCAGTTCCAGAGTCTGGTGGGGGTGGACGAGGCCGTGCGCATGCATATGGCTGTCGGAACGTCTCTCGGCGTTATCATTCCCACCTCGCTGCGGTCGGTGTTCGCCCATTACAAGCGGGGGGTCGTCGACATGACGCTGTTGCGGAGCCTCGTGGTTCCCGTGATCGCCGGAGTTGTTCTCGGTTCGCTGGTGGCCGCCCGGGTACCCGCGGATGGCTTGAAGGGCATTTTCGCCGGGATTGCCTTCCTCGTTGCCTTGAAGCTGTTGTTCGGGCGGAAGGACTGGCGGTTGGGCGCGGAGCTGCCGGGACCCGCTGGGCGGGGAATTGCCGGGGTGGTGATCGGCTTCCTATCGGTCCTGATGGGGATCGGCGGCGGAGTCATGAACAACACCTTCATGACTCTCTATGGCCGCCCCTTGCATCAGGCCGTCGCGACGTCCGCGGGCGTGGGTGTCTTGATCTCCATCCCTGGCGTGTTGGGGTTCATCTGGGCCGGGTGGGGTATGGCGGAGCTGCCTCCCCTCTCTCTGGGTTTCGTCAATCTCGTGGCTGTCGGGATGATCATCCCGCTGACCCTGCTGTGCGCGCCTCTGGGGGTTCGGTTGGCCCATGCCCTGCCAGGCCGGGCATTGGAGATCAGCTTCGGTTTGTTCATGTTGCTTGTCGCCGGCCGGTTCGCCATCAGCCTTCTATAACCCCTTTCCACCAGCCCACGAGGAGCCGCTGATGTCCATCTTGAACCGATACCTTGATGCCCTGTCCACGCCGGCGGTCTGCCTGGACCTGGATGTGACCCGGGCGAATATCGCGCGGTTCCAGCTCTATGCGGACAAGGTGGGGGTCACGGTCCGACCCCACATCAAGACCCACAAATTGCCACCGATCGCGGAGATACAATTGGCCGCGGGGGCCATCGGTATCACCTGCCAAAAGGTGTCCGAGGCCGAAGCCATGGTGGACGGCAGCGCCGCCATCACCGATGTGCTGATCACCTACAATATCCTTGGCGCCGATAAATTGGCCCGCCTCGCGGCGCTGGCGGGCCGGGTGACCTTGTCGGTCGTGGCCGACAACGCGGTGGTGGTGGGGGGATTGTCCGAGACCTTCGCCAACAGGCCAAAACCCCTGTCGGTCCTCGTGGAATGCAATACGGGCGCCGACCGGTGCGGCGTTGGCTCAACCTCGGAGGCCGTGGTCCTGGCCCGGACCATCGCGTCCGCTCCGGGGTTGGTTTTCGGCGGATTGATGACCTATCCGGCGCCAGGGGGCACGGCCAGGGTTCAAGCCTTCATGGCCGAGGCAAAGGCCCTGCTGGAAGCCGAAGGACTCGCCGTGCCGGTGGTGACCTCCGGCGGCTCGCCGTCCATGTTCGAGGTGGGCCTGTCTCCAGTCGTCACGGAATACCGGCCGGGCACCTATGTCTACAACGACCGATCCCTGGTCGATCGGGGCGTGTGTGGGTGGGAGGATTGCGCCCTATCGGTGCTGACCACGGTCGTTTCCGTTCCCACGTCGAACCGGGCGATCATCGACGCGGGCTCCAAGGTGCTGACCACTGACACCTTTGGGACGGTCGGCCATGGCCATGTCCTGGGCCGTCCCGACATCACCGTGGATCAATTGTCGGAGGAACATGGTCGGCTGGTCAGTGACGGCCCGATCGGCTTGAGCGTGGGCGACCGCATCCGCGTGGTGCCCGACCACGTTTGCGTGGTGACCAACATGGTCGACGTCGTCCAGGTCTTTGAAGGGGGCGCGTTTCTTGGTCCGTGGTCCGTGGCCGCCCGCGGTCGGGTGGTCTGAAGAAAGGGGATCCCGGCCCTCACGAGGGACGGTGGGGCGATGCGGGATGGGGGCAGGCCCCCGTCAGGGCGCGCTCTGTTGAATCCTCGGGCAGCGCGACAGGCCCGTCGTTCAGGCTGTCTCCCAGGTCAAGGGTGTGGGCTTGGGCTTGGGGCGGGGGCAGGGCGGCACCGTCGAGTCGGTGTCAGGGGCAAGGAGTCCAGCGGGATCAGGTGGCGTTGGATCATGTAGGCGGACAAGTGGTGTCGCGGGGCCTGACGCCAGTCCGCCAAGTGTTCGTCGGTCGGGCGTTCGGGGTGGACAAGCCATGCCACCAGGACCCTGTCTTCCGTGATCTCGCGCGGGTCCACGGCGACTTGCGCGCGGCCGGTGATGGTTTTCAGGGTTGCTTCGATTTCGCCCGGTTCGATCTGGAAGCCGCGCAGTTTCAATTGGCTGTCCGAGCGGCCGCGGTAATCAAGCGCGCCATCGGCACGGCGGCGCACACGATCGCCGGTGCGGTACATCCTGGCGCCGGGCGTCGTGGCGAAGGGATCGGCCACGACGCCTTCCGCCGTCAAGCCGGGGCGGTTGACATAGCCATCGACCAGCGCATCGCCGCCGATCCACAAATCGCCCGAGACCCCACGCGGTACGGGATCCAGCGCGGTGTCGAGGACGTAAATCCGCGTGGCGCGCAAGGGGCGCCAGATTGGTACACGCAGGGCGTTTTCCGGCAGGTCGTCGACCGCGTGGACCGCGGCGAAGGTGGTCGTATCGGTGGGGTCATAGCCGTACACAGATCATAGCGCGCACGGATCGTTTCCGTTTGGAACGGCAAGGCATCACAGCCAGGAATCATAAACGGTGATCGCTCCACCGGTTACAGGGCTACAAGGACCTTGAACAGGGGGGGCCGGCTGGCCGCGCGATCCAGATTGAGGCGTTGGATCAATCTGTCAAAAGGCACGTCCTGATGTGTGAGCCCTTCGAGCATCGACCGTGTCTTCTGCGGAACCTGGTCGCCGGGTCCGATGGCGAATTGCTTCCGCATACAGCTCAGGCGGTTCCACAGGCCCACATGGCTGTTCACCACGCCTTTTGGAGAGCCGGTCGAGCCGGAGGTGTAGACGCCATAGGCGGGATGGTCGGAGGGCGAGGCCCTGTCCAGATTGCCTGGGTGCTATGACCGAAGCAGGGTGATAGTTTAAGAAGGATGTAGCATTTCATGGCGGTTGTCGAGGTTGGCCACACCTTCAGAGAGGGTGTGAAACGTCCTGAGCGCGGATCCTGTTATACCCTTTCGTCATCTAGGGGAAAGAAAGCCTTTGGATAGCCGAGGGTATTCATCGGAGCCCTCTCCAGTGGCTCCTCTCATAGCCACATCGATGACCTCGTCGCAAGGTATTGACCATCAGCCCGCTAATCGAAAAACGCCTTTGGGAGAGGTGGCAGTACAGTGCGGGAATTTTGATAACATGTCTCAAGTCTTATGTAGAGAAACACCGCGGAAGAGTGATGACTTTTCTCGTACTCCCGTATTGCGCGACCCATCTTTTACCAAAGCTTGATCTTTGTAGAGAGGAACCGACATGCTGATTGACGCCGAATCGACAGAGCCCACGCATTCCGCTTTTTTAAACGATGAAGACCCGCGCTGTATTGGGCCGGCTGGAAAGCCCCCTCCCTTAGGTTGGCATAAGATTTTCTCGGGCTCCCAAGAGGAATGCCTGGCTCATTTCAAGCGGATTTGGACCGACATTCGTCCCAAATCCGTCCGAGAATAGGGGCGAGGCGAACTTGGTTCAAATCACTCAGCAGATGTGGATCCCGCCGGCGCGGCGACATCTTTCGTCCATGCGTGCGAATGGCAGCCTTTTCTGTTTCCCTCCAGCTGGAGCTGGCGCGGGTTTCTATCGTGAGCTGGTTCCTCTTCTTTCCGGGATCGAAGTTGTCACCGTACAACTGCCGGGACGCGAGGAACGATATTCGGAATTTGCGTGGGTAGATCCCGTGGCAATAGGGAGGGCGGTCGCGGAAGCGATTTTGGCCGAACCGTTCGGGCCGATTTACCTCATGGGCTACAGCTATGGGGCCTTGTTGGCCTTCGAAACGGCACTTGCCCTGGAGGCACGGGGTCAATGCGTGGCAGGTCTGATCGCATGTGCCCGCGCTGCTCCCTCGAGCGCCGCGCGGGCCAAGGCATCCGCGATGAGCGACGAGGCCCTGTTGGCCTATGTCCAAAGCCTGGGTGGCCTTCCCGCTGACTTCGAGGGAATGCAGGACCTTTTGTCGGTTGTCATGCCAGCGCTGCGGGCCGACTTCGCCGCGAACGAGGCGCGGCCCTATCCCGCGAATGTTCGGGTGCATTGTGCCATGGACACGATCCTTGGTCGCCATGATCCAGAAGCGCCGTCGCGAGAGGGCGCGGCTTGGGCGCGCCGGACCTTAGCCGGAAGCCGCAATCTGACGATGCCCGGTGGGCACTTCTTTATTCACGAAGACCTGGGGCGATTTGCCGCGGTGATAAAAGACTGCGTGACGTGACGGTGCACGTATTAATGCACCTGCTTGGAATGCACCTGTTTGGAGTTTTGCCGGTCCATACTTGGGTTTGTTCACGACGGGAGCCGTGACGGGGAGGGATAGGGTTTGATAATGGACGTGGAGTTCCAATATTGGAAATGATGGATTTATTCCGCTCGTTGCCCATGGCTGAGGTCAAACGCTTAGGAAGTCACCCGAAAGTTGCACTTCTTGGACTGTCCATCGCGGTCGATGTTTTACTTTCTATTCTTCCGGTCGGCATCGGAAGTGCGGAAGACCAGCGTTTCCTGTTCTTTGGTGACAAACTTGTTGTTGATGGAAACAGTTATGTGGCGATAAGCACACTTTTTTCTCATGCTCTGTTTCAGAAAGTCGTGCCGCCTTTTAGCCATTGCGCACCAGAAGTGAAACATTGCCGGGGACGTTTTTCAAACGATGCAAACTGGACAAATATCCTTGCTCCACGGCAGGCCCATTACATGGGTTATTACTTTTCCACATTGGAAAAGGGGTCCCCCTGCATGGGTGACAAAAAGTCAAGCACGCTGTGTGGCACGACGGATCGGCCCGCTCTGGATTTCGCGAGCGATTTTAATTTTGGATTCGGTGCGGTTGAAACTGGCGATGACAATTAAATAAAAAAAAAACCAGATTAGAGCGCTTACCTTCCAGAAGAATACACCAAATTTAAACGACTAAACCATCGAAATAGACTTGGAAGTCCTTTCCGAATGAAGACGACCGTCGCATGGCAAGAGCACGGTTCGCTTCTTCATTCTTTTGTTCCCTCGAACTTTTCCAGGTAGAGCTCCCGCCCTTTCGTGGTGCGCACCGCGCGCGAGTCCCCGCAAACCGGACAGGTCAAGACGAAGTTCGGGAGCACGAAGGTCTTATCGCAGCGGTCGCAATGTCCTTCCGCGGGGACGAAATCGATCTCAAGCGTCGCGCTACGCGCCGAAGTCCCTTCGACAAGAAGGTCAAAACATCCGCGGAGTTGGTTGACGTCCAAGCCCCGCAATTGGCCAACCACCAAGCGGACCCGTGTGATCCGCGTTATGGCATGGGCCTGGGCATGGTCGGCGAGAAGGGTCATCAGGCCTTCCATAACGGAAAATTCATGCATCACATGGCCCTCTGGTTCCTGTCATGCGATCCGAGGGGTCCCATGGCTGTGATCATGCGCGTGACCGTTCTTGGGGCAGGACAGGCGGTGGGTGGCGAGGCGGCTCCGTAGCCAATTACACCAGGCTTCCAGGTTGGCGTGGGTCTTGGCGGAAAGGGCCAGTATGGGAACGTCGCCACCAACCCGCCTGAGGGATTGCTCGACCTTGGCGAGGTCGAACTCCTCGATATGGGGCAGAAGATCGGTCTTGGTGATGAGAACCATATCGGCGGCCCGGAAGATGACCGGGTATTTGTCCGGTTTGTCATCCCCTTCGGTGACGGAGAGAAGAACGACATTGGCGTGCTGCCCGAGGTCGAAATCGGCGGGACAGACCAGATTGCCCACGTTTTCGATGAATAGCACGTCGATGTCGCCGATGGGGAGGGAGTCCAGGGCATCATGGACCATCGCCGCGTCCAGATGGCAGGTGACCCCCGTGGTGATCTGAACCGCCGGAACGCCGTGGCGTCGGATCCGGGCCGCGTCATTTTCGGTTTCCAGGTCCCCTTCGATCACGGCGACCTTGATCTCAGGGGCCAATCCCTGGATGATCGCCTCCAAAAGGCTGGTTTTCCCCGATCCTGGAGACGACATGAGATTGATCGCCAGGACCCCATGGGCGTCGAAGTGATGACGGACGTGCTCGGCGATCCGGTCATTCCGTGCCATGAGGTTTTCCAGGACCGTTACGGTTTCCGTCTCGGTGCCTTGCGTGGCACCGCATCCGCAGGTTTGGCACATTGCTTTTTCCTTTGCCGCCTCGTCCTTGCGGCTCCTGTCGGGAAGGGATGGGGCCGGGGCTCCGGTTCCCGGGGGGCATTCGCCTCTGTCATGTTGTCCGCCAGAAACCTTACTAAGGCCAGTTGTTCATGTCCGCCTTGAGCCGTTTTAGGTCCGGAACCAAGAGGCTGTGCGCGCCAATGCGTTGGATATAACCATCCCGCGTCAATCCGGCTAAGGCGGTTGACACGGTTTGTCGCGAGGCTCCGACTCGGGTGGCGAGTTCCTCTCCACCGGAGCGCATTTCGATCATCATTCCGCGAGCGGTTTCATGTCCTAATGTCTCCGCCATATCGATTACCAATCGAACTAAACGGTATTTAACGCTATGGAATGCCATGTCCCCAATCATCTCGATAGACTTTCGGAGCAAATGTTCGATAACGGGCATCACCGCCACGGCGAATTCACCGCTTATTCTGAGAGCCGCCTCGAAGTAGGAATGTCTGAGAATGTAGATTTCCCCTTCCTTCTGGACCTCGACTTGGATGTGATCGCGCAGGATCATGACATCGCCCATGCTCAGGGTGAATAAGGTCATCTCCTTTCCTTCAAAGGACGTGAAGCAGCGCAATTCCCCTTCGGCCACGATCAAGACCGCCTCTCCGGATTTATCCTTTTCTTCCGCGCCATGGATCAGGTTTCCAATCCGGACCTTGCGTCGGATGATATGTCCGACAGTCGGTTCAGAGCCGAGGTCGTCCAGTATTTCGTGCGGGTGTCGTGGGGACCGCGGCACGACCGTGGCGCGGAGATCGGGCAGTTCCTTCTTCCGCTGAGGGCTCCGGTTTGACCTTTGGGTTGGTGCTTCCATGCGAGCGAACAGCGTGTGTCCGCGGACCGTTTGCACGATGCATTCGTCGGCGGCGGCCTGGCGGATGACGCTTCCCTGTTGCACGGAGAACAGATCCCCAAAGCGGAGTCCATCAACGGCGGACCAGGGCATGTCGAGCAAGGCAATCGCGTTTTTGCTGGCGCCAACCAGCTTGTCGCCGTCGAAGGCGAGCAGCCCCTCTTGCGGACTTCCAAGAAGATAGGGGTTGGAATGCAGGCTCATGCGCTCCCACTGGCCACAGGTTCGTTGGAACAGGTTTCGTTCGATCTGGGTCACCGCCCGGCTCAGGAGGGCCAGAAGGTGGTCGTGGGAGACGGCTTCGGGGGTGCTGAGGTCGAGTGCTCCCAGGATTACCCCGTGGGGATCGAGAATGGGAATGGCCGTGCAACTGAGGACCGCGTTCGGATCAATGAAATGCTCCGCCCCGTGAACGGTAAGGGCCCGGCCTTCCTCCAAGGCGGTTCCGATGGCATTGGTTCCCATCAAACGCTCGCTCCAGTTCACACCGGGTGCCAGGGCGAGTCTGTCGGCATCACTGGCGAAGGAATCATTTCCCACCCGCATCAGGATACGGCCTTCTGGATCCGTCAGAGCCACGATCCCTTGCCATGCACGCATATCCTGACGCAAAGTCTCCACTTCTCCCCAGGACGCTTGAACCAGGGCTTCGCTGGATTCAATCAAGGTGCGTAAGGCTGCCCGCGACAGGATGTCGATTTCCGTCGGTCCATCGGTGGAAACCGCATGGCTCGCACTTCGGCGCCAGGATTGCAGAAGGGGGTTGGGAATGTCGCCAATGGCGTCTCCCGTGGACAGGAAATGATGGCGGGCGCGCACGACCATGCGTTGGTCAACCGTCCGCAAGCCCGTCTCATGGTCGCGCTTCGCTTGACGTCCATCGTCGATGTCACGGTCCCCGGAATTCGTCATAGGACAACCAATCGGGTATCCCTTCGCCGGTTCGGTGAAGACGGTCCACCGTTCACTGAAAAAGCATGTTCCCCGAGCTCGCTGTGTCTTGTTCCCACGGTGAGTCCCTCGATTGGCATGGGTTCCCTCCGGGATCATAGCATGGATCCTTTCCGGGGTCATTTCATGAGAACTCAAGAGGAGAGACGTGGGTAAAAATCTCGGCGAGGTCACCGACCACCGCGTCCGCCAGCGGTCCCTTAAAGGCCGGGTTTGGCCCGCCGCCATGGGTCCCGATCCGATTTACGAGGATGACGGCCAGTCCGGCGGCCCGGGCGGCGGCGATGTCTTCCCGGCTGTCACCTACGAACAGGGCTTCCCTGGGCGCCAAGTTGAGTCGACGGCAGGCAAGAAAAATGGGGTCCGGGTCCGGCTTGTTGGACGGGCAGGAATCCCCTCCGACCACCGCGTCCACCCAAGGCGAGAGACCAAGGCGGTCGACCAGGGCTTTACTCTCCTTGGTGGCTTTGTTGGTGACGATGGCGATTTTCCGTCCCGTCGAGGCGAGCCGCTGGATTGTCTCCAGTGCGTTCCCGTGGAGAGTCGTTACCTTCGGTTCAAGGAGCCGGTGGGCGGCCACATAGTGGGCGACCATGCGGTCCCGTGCGTCGAGGGACAGGGCTTTCCCCCGTTCGAAGGCGACCCGATCCATGAGTGCCTTGGCTCCACCCCCAAGGAGCGGCGCGACGGCGTCCAGAGTCAAGGGCGGCTCACCAAAGGCCTTCAGGGTGTCGTTCAGGGCGGCGTGGACCGCGGGAAGGGAGTGGACAAGGGTCCCGTCCAGATCGAAGAGAACGGCTCGAGGCCAGGCGGTTTGGTTCCGTCGGGTGAGACCGCGTTTGCCCCGATGGGGAAGGAGGCAGGTGTCGGCCAGGCTAATCTCCAGATGGAGTTGGTCCTGGGCGAGGTCTGATGCAAGGATTGGTATCTCGAGAAGACGGTTGTGGATTTGTTCGGGCAGGGTTGGACGACGGGCCTCGGGAATGGCCGCGACGCACAGACGCAGGATCGCGGCGTGGTCTGGTCCAATCTCCAGGGTGGCCGCGTAGTCCGTGATACCCTCGGTGGAGAAGAGGAGTTCGTCCAATTGGATCCGAGACAAACCCTGTTCGTTCGAAAGGGGGAGGCCCGAGCCGATCCGGTCGGTGGGACCGTGCAACCGGCGGAACACCGACCCACAGGGACAGGGCTCGTCCGAGAGAACGCCCAGGTCTCCCGTCCGGTAACGAATGAGGGGCAGGGCCGTCCGTCGCAGGGTGGTCAGGACGATCTCCCCCTCCTGGCCGTCGGGGACCGGGGTGCCGGAGAAGGGATCGACGATCTCCAGGTACAGATCCGTTTCCCGGACATGGGCACCATCGTGGACAGGGCATTCCAGGGCGCCGCCATAGCCCGTTTCCGTCATCCCCCAATGATGGAAGACAGCGCACCCCCAGATCTCTTCGAGGGCGCGGGCCAGGGCAAGGGGCGTGTTGTCGGCGCTGACCAGGACCGCGCGGGGCGCATGGAGCGGCGTCCCGCTCTGGGCGGAGAGGCGGGCGGCGGCGAGAAAGGGAACGGGGAGTCCGAAAAGGACATCGGGCCGGTCCCTTCCGATCCAGTCGACCAAGGCTTCGGCGGAGAAATCCGAGGGCGCCGTCAGGGGGATGGCGCCAAGGCGTCGCGCGGCCTCGGCGAGGCCTTGGCCAATACTGCCCGATCGGGTGGCGGGGAAGGCGATTCCCACCCGATCCCCCGGTCGGGTGAACTGGCTCATACCGTGGTGGAAATAATCGATTGTGTCCTCTATGTCGTCCGCCGTAAAGGCGATCCGTTTGGGCGCTCCCATCGTTCCGGAAGTCTCCAGGGTGACCATCCGCGCGATGGTATCGCGCGGCGCGGCCACCAGGGGCGGATCGTTTCGCACCAGATCCTCCGGCCAAGTGAAGGGGAAACCGGTCAGGTCCGTGAGCGTTTCGGGCCAGGTTTTCGGCCCGGCTTCGGGCCAGCGGCGGCGGCTCCGATAGAAGGGACTGTTGGCGCGGGCATGGGTGAAGGTTTCCCGGATGCGGGCCAGGTGATAGGCATCCCGCTCCGGTCGGTTGGGCGGGGCGGGGAGGCCCATGCGTTTCGCCGCCCAGTCCATCATGGCGCGGGCCGCCGATGGAGAGTCTCTCCCTGACGGTTGGTCAGGTTGTAGGCGCAGAAGGGGATCGCCCGTTGGTCCGGCGCCATTACATGGATGTGGCACTGTCGCAGCCGGTCCAGATCCAGGGTCCAGGCGTCCTGGAAGACCATGGCCGAGAGACCCAGGGTCCGGGCGCGTCGGTCCAGAATGGCGTCGAAGGCGGCGAGGCCCGGATCCACCGGTTCGGGCGTGTCCGCGCGGGTCCATTGGTCGGTCACGTAGCGCCGTGCCCGGGCCACCGCCGCGCTGGGGACGGTGGCCCGGTCCGCCTTCGGAGCGGAGGAACAGCAGGAGGTCCGATCCTCCGGCGCCGGAGCGGGATCGAGGGGGGGCGTTGGGGGGCCGCAGCAGGATACGGGTGGCTCCCTGTCCGCGGTCAGATGTCCATCCGCCGCCACTTGAAATCGGCCACTGAAGGAACAGAATGGGTTTTCAGCGGAGCCTGGATGGAAATCGGACAGGGAGATCGCTCCGCCCTCGTGCGCGATCAGGGCGGCCATGACTTCCGGCAAGGTGAAGCGAGTTTCTGGCCGGGGGGGCGCCGGAACGCGTCCGATGTAACTGATGGGCTGGAAATGGACGGCGCGCACCACGGGCATGTGGACCTTGGCGAACTCCACGATGGCGCCGATCTCGTCAATGTTGACTCCAGGAACCAGGGTCGGCACCAAAACCACGCCGACACCCGCCAGGCCGCAGGCCTCGATGGCCCGCTCCTTGACCGCGCGCAGACGGGCCCCCCGCAGGGCTTGGTGTACGGTGTCGCTCACGCCGTCGAACTGGAGGAAGACGCAGTCCAGCCCGGCCGTGACCAGGGCCGCCAGATAGGACGGATCGTGGGACAGGCGCAGGCCGTTGGTGTTGAGTTGAACGAAGGAGAAGCCCTTCCTTCGGGTCAGGGCGACGATGGCGGGCAAATCGTCGCGGATGGTCGGCTCTCCGCCGGACAACTGGATATGAACCCGTCCTCCGGCGCGGTCCATCAGGGTGTCCAGCCAGGCCTCGATGGTCGCCATGGGCATGTCCTCGCCGGTGTGGGTGGCGGAGGCGAAGCAGACCGGACAGGACAGGTTACAGCGCGAGGTGACCTCGAGCAGGACACAGCAACTCTGTTGCAGGTGATTGCCGCAGAGACCGCAGTCCTGGGGGCATCCCTTGTCCACCGCCGTGGCGGGTTTGGAAACTCCGGCGTAATGTCGCGGGCTCTTGTCCCAAAGCAAATAGCTTTTCAATCCGCGCCAGATGGGAGTCGCGATGGGGCCATGGTCCGGGCAGGTCTTTTCGAGATAGACCGTGTCTCCCTCGGCGTATCGGATGGCCGGGACCGTCTCCAGGCACTCGGGGCAGACACTTTCCGTGGTCCCCAGGAGGAGGCGACTATCGGAATGGGTCATGACACGGCCTCCCGCATGGTTAGAAGGGTGGGGGGAGCCAAGGGAGGAAAGACGCCCAGATCCCCCATGGCGCGGACGATGGCGCGGGCGTCCGACAGGCGCCGTTGGACCCCTTCCAGGGCCGCCGGGTTTTGGGCGAAACGCGTCAGGGCGGGGGCGAAGCGATCCTCCAGGGAAACGGGTGCTTCGCCGATGATGAGCTTGTCGGCCAGATAGACAACCGCGGTTTCATCCAGGGCGTTGTGACCTTCGGGAAGGCTCATGTGGTGGGCGATGATGTCCGTCAGGGCCGGAAATCCCGCGGCGCGAACCCTCTCCGCGCCGAGGCTGGCGTGGTGGGGGTGGCCCTTGGCGATGTCATGGAGGAGGGCGGCGGCCTGGACAAGGCCGATGTCCAGGGGGTGGTCCAACCGGGCCAAGTCATTGGTCAAGGCGGTGGCCAGGGCCGCGACGGCCCGGCCATGGCGGCGCGTCTCCGTGGGCGTGTTCGCCGCTTCGAAAAGGGCGTGGCATTCCCGAAGGTTGGGAAGGTAGTGGGTCGGCAAGATCCCACGCTGAGCTTGGTATTCCTCCGGGTCATCCATGTCGCGCTGGCTTCCCTCGTCGAAAACGGCGATTTCGGTGGCCTCGGGCTCATGGCGGTCCAGAACCGCCTTGGCGCCTCCCTTGTCCTGGGATGTCAGAAGGTCCGGGAACAGGGACCGCCCGATGAAGGGAGGATGAGCCCGTTCACCCAGGAAGGTGGGGTGAACAAGGGGGGAGAGGCCACGCCGGGCCTCGTCCATGACCCGGATCAGGGTGGTGGGACGGATCAGGGGAATATCGACGGGCATCAGGAGGCATCCCGCGACGGTATCGGGCAGGGATGCGAGCCCGGCCTTGATGCTGCCGAACATGCCTGACCGGTAATCCGGGTTGAGAACCGCGATCACCCCCAAACGCTCCACATGGGGGATGACCTCCTCGGCCCCATGTCCGACCACCACATGGATGGGTCCGGCACCAGCCCGCCGGGCCACGGATACCACATGGGCGAGAAGAATATCGTCGCCAAAGGGTAACAGGGGTTTGAGGGACCCCATGCGGGAAGACAAACCCGCGGCGAGAATGACAGCGGCGATGTCCTCCGGGGGCGCGGTCCGTGTCGAGCCGGTCATGGCGCGATCTCCTCTTCGGTCCGCGCGCGGGGAGGGTTGGCGATGTCGATATCGTGGCGCTCCAGGATCTCCTTTATCTTGTCCCAGCAGTCACCGACCAGCGCCGGGCAGACCTTGACCTTGAGCGCTGGGTCGAACCGCATGATGTCGGCGCAGTTGGGGCCACCGTGGCGTTCGGTCGTCGTGGCCAGGAACCAACCGCTGTATTCCTCCAGCAGCTCCATGAAGCGGGGATCTTCCATTTCCGTTTCTCCGCCTCGCCCGGCCAGTAGACCAAGAACGCAGCATCCGCCGGAAAGGGCACCGCAGTTCAATCCCTGTCCCATGCCCAGGGCGAGGCCGGACATGGCGCGGATCAATTCTGGATTGGTTCCGCCACTCGCCTCTAGGGCCAAGGTCATCAACACATGGCTGCATTTCATGTCTGCGAGCAGGAGCTCGGCGATGCGGAAGGAGTCATCGGTCATGGATCGGTCCTCCTAGAAGGATACAGATGTCTTCTGGTCAGCCTTGACGGCGATCCCCGTGCAATAGCCCAGGGCGAGATGATTTGGGGCTTTCCTGGCGCCACCATCGCCCCAGAGCGCGTCCAGGGAGCCATAATGAAAGATGAACCGGCCGACCCAGGCCCGGAGCAGATCCGATCGGTCCTCGAAATGGATCACGGTCAATCCCGCCATCGAGAACAGGTGTTGGAGTTGGTTCGCGGACAGAATGGGGCCATCGTCTCCGGGGGGAGTGACGGTTTCTTCCGGGCGGCGGGCATAGACATCACTGAACGCCAAACGGCCCCCGACGCGCAGGATCCGGACCCATTCGCGCAGGGCCGCGAGGCGGTCGGGCAGGATCGACAAGACGCATTCGGTCAGAACGCCGTCCACGGATCCGTCGGGCAAAGGCAGGGCCTCTCCCCTGGCCTTCAGGAAGAGGGGTCCGGGGACCCGCCGCCGCGCCACCGCCAGGGCGGCGGGATCGGCGTCGATTCCCAGGGTGCGCAGTCCCCTGGCCGCCATGAGACCGACGCTCCGGCCCTGTCCGCATCCCAAGTCGACGACCCGTTCCCCCGGACGAAAGTCGGCCCGGTCGAGCAAGTCCTCGGTCATGGCCGGGCCGCCGGGGCTCAATGGGGCCCCTTCCCCGTCGGTGACCAGGCCGGAGCCGAACAGGCACCGGGTCGGGGCCGAAGGCGGGGAGGTCATGGTGGGAGCGGGGGACAAGGACATCACTTATCCTCCAGGGCTTGCTCGACCTTGAGCATGCGGCCTTCGGCGAGGTCCTCCGATACGTAGACGAAACCGCAGGTCGGGCAGAGGGGCAGGTCGACCGGGAAGGTCTGCCCCATGTAGCTGGCCAGGACCTTGCCGATGCGCAGGGGGGTGTCGCACTTGGCGCAGATCAGGTCCTCCGGGTTCGGCGGGGTGGGGTCGGTCGACGTGGTCATGACGGAACCTCCACGGTCATGCGGTGGCCATAGGCGCGGTGGACAAGGGCGCCCTCCGCCGTGTTTTCATATTCGACCCAGGTGGTCACCGGACCGGTCCGCAGGGTGGCGATGACATGTCCGGTCTTGGCGTCCTTGATCTTTTGACCACTGGTTTCCGCCGCCGCGATGACCGCGGTCACCTCGTCCACGAGGATCAGCTTGCGCTCCATTTCGGCGCGGATGGCGTCGGGGATGATCACGGTCCAGGCCGGTTCGGGGTCGGTCATGTCTTCCTCCCATATGTCGCGAAGCAGGTGGATCCTCAGGCGGGTCCGACTGTCCCTTCGGCCGGAAAAGCCCGGATCGGGCCGCGCGGCGGGGTCGGATCCGTCGGTCGGGGGAAAGGCCAGGTCCAGAAGATGCGTCGCGCGTTTTCCCCGGCGGGCGAAGTTGTCCCGGCACATGGCGCAATAGGTCAAATAGTCCTCGGACCGTTCGGCGGCCCGTTGGTCGACGATGGCGTTGGCCACCTCCGGATTGGCGAAGGAGACGAGGCCCCCAAACCCACAACAGGTGGTCAGCTCGGGCGAGGAGATTTCCTCCAGGGTGACGTCGAAGCCCCGGGCCAACGTACGGACGGCTCTCTGAACCTCCGTTTCATGGCGGCCAACGCAGGGATCGTGAATGGCCAGGGTCTTGCCGGCGCTTCCCTGACCCGCCCCCTTGGGCCAGCCGATCTCGGTCAGCAGCGGCCAAAGGGAGCGGACGGGGATCTCTGGCATGTGGGCGCGGAACATGGACAGGCAACTCGCGCAGGCGGTGACGATTTCCGGTTCGCCCAGGGATGTCCATGTCCGGTGGAGATGCGCGCGCACCTCCCCGTGAAGATCGGTTTGCCCGGCCCAATGGGCGGGGGCTCCGCAACAGTCGACCATCAGGCCAATCCCGCCCTTCATCCGGTCCCGCAGGTGGGCGTAGAGGCGCTCCACATGTCCGGGCGAGGAGGCGGCGAGCTGACAACCGGGGAAGAAGACCAGGGTGCTTTGGTCAAATCCCGGTTGGTGGCGGGCGAAGGCCGAGCGCTCCGAGCGGGAGTCCGCCATGTCCCGCAGGGCGAAGTCATGGTGCGAGGCGGGCATGTGGCCGCTCGCGACCATTTCCTGGCGGGCCTGGAGGCAGACATCGCCCATGGCGAGGTCCGTGGGGCAGACCGTCTCGCACAGACCGCACAGCGTGCAACTGTCGATCATCCGGTTGGCCTTTCGGTTGCCCATGATGATGCTCAGGTTGTTGTGGATCTCCCGGACCGCGCGCTTGGGGTAGGTCCTGTAATGGGACAGGAAGGCACAAGCCTTGGTGCATTCCAGGCAATGGCAGGGGAAACAGCGGTCCGCCTCGGCCATCGCTTCGTCCAACGTGTATCCGGCCTTGGGGTTCGAGGGTTCGGTCGGGGGAACCGGGGCATGAGACGTGATATTGACATACAGGCAGGAGCCTTCGGCTTCTTCCCGGGCGTCGGTCGCCGTGAGGGAGGCGCCTTGCAGGAAACGGTCGATGGACGTGGCGGCTCTGCGTCCGTCGCGGACGGAACCGATGGGAGAATAGTTCTCGCCAAGGGCGCCGTGGAAACCACCGCCGAAGACCTTCGGGTGGCTGGTGGCGCGGCTTTGGGAGTCGATGGCGATCCGACCGTTGTCGGCCAGGTGGATCGTCGGGGCGAAATCCTGGGCCACGCCCGGTCCCAGGGCCAGGACCACGGCGTCATGGGTGTCGATCAGGGTTTCCAGACCCCGGGGACCCGATCCTCCCGTGATCCGGGTCCGGCATTGGATGACCACGCCCAGGGAGTCGAGCGCGCCGAGATCGACGGCGATGGCTGATGGGGGAAGGCGATCTTCCGGGTAGTCGTGGCGGAGACGCTCCAGGGGGTGGGCGTCGGCCTCGAAGACGGTGACCCGATGACCCTTCCGGGCCAGGTCCGCGGCCGCGGTCAAGCCGGACAGGCCGGCGCCGACGATGGCGATCCGTCTGGGCTTGGTCTGGCGTCGCGCCGTTGGGCGGGGGGAGGGGTAGGCTTCCTCCACGAGGGTGCGCTCCACGGCGGCGATCCGGACGGGACCTCCCGCCTCGCCGCGTCGGCAGACGGTTTCGCAGGGGTGGTCGCAGATATGGCCGATGATGGCCGGGAAGGGGACGACCCGGGCATAGAGGGCGAAGGCCCCGGCGACGTCGCCGGTTCCGATCTTTCCGAGCATGCCCCGGGCGTCGACATGCAGCGGGCAGGCATTCTGGCAGGCGGGAGGATGTTCCTCGACGCAGCGTGCTTCCAGCGTTCTGACATGATCACTGTCCATGTCCGTCCCCTCCGTATCGGGGTAGGTCATGGCGCCGACGGGATGTCGGCGCCATGCACGCGGGTAATCCGCGTGGTGTCAGGTTGGGACCCCGTTATTGGGCGGGTTCCTTGGCCGCGTCTCGCGCGGCCTTGGCCTCGAGTTCCTGCTTGATGACTTCCGGAAGGGCGGGCACTCTGAAGATCCGGACGCCACAGGCATTATGGATGGCGTTGAGGATCGCCGGATGCGGCGCGGTCAGCGGGGCTTCACCGACGCCAGCCGCCCCAAAGGGTCCGAGATCCCGAGGTGTTTCGAGGTAGAGAATCTCGATATCATCCGGCACGTCCTTCGGATAGGGGATCCCGCAATCCATCAGGTTGTTGTGGACTTCCAGATCCTCGAAATCCTCGGTCAGAGCCAGACCAATACCCTGGGCCAGACCGCCATAGATCTGCCCATCCACCGTGGCTTTGTTGATGATGGTGCCGACATCGACCGAGGTGGTGAATTTGACCACCTTGACCTCGCCGGTTTCCACCTCGACCTCCACTTCCGGCATGAACACCTCGTACATGTAGACCGGGAAGGGCGAGCCTTGCGCCGTGTCGGGGGAGCAGTCGGTGCAGGCCGCGGCCACCCAGTTCCCGTCATAGACCAGAGGGATGCCATCGGCGACCATTTCGTCGTAGGTCCGGTAGGTTCCATCCGGCTTCTTCATGGCATTGAGCAGCATCTCGGCGGCCACCCGGGTCGCGTTGCCGGTGAAGACGTTGGACCGGCTGCCTCCAGCGGGACCGGAGTTCGGGCCATTGGTGTCATTCATGACCAGCTTGATGCGCTCGGGCGTGATACCGGCTTGACGCAACACCTCGTGGGCCATGGTCAAGGTGCCCAGGTCGGCCCCCTGTCCATGATCTTCCCAGGCGTTGTAGATGGTGACACCTTCCGGAGTCATCTCGGCGCGGGCGTTGGAACTATCGGGACCGTCCAGGCCGCATCCGTAGATGCCCAGGGCGATGCCCACGCCCCGCTTGACCGTGTCGGTGGACAATTCGGCGCAGCGCTTCTTGGCCTCCTCGTACTTCGGTCGCAGCATGTCGAACAGCTGGGTCATCACCAGCACCTCGGGCTTTTGACCGGTCGGCGTGGTGGAGGTTTCATTATACAGGTTCTTGAAACGGAACTCGAAGGGATCCTCGCCCATCTTCTCCGCCAGGATATCGATGGCGGTTTCCGAAGCGAGGAAAGCCTGCGGCGACCCATAGGCGCGGAAGGCGGATCCCCAGGCGTGGTTGGTGGCCACGGTGCGGCCATGACCGCGGATGTTCTCCAGATGATACCCGGCGCCGGTGAACTGGGCTTGACGCAGGGTCACCAGGTCGCCGAATTCCGAATAGGGGCCATGGTCCAGCCACCAGTCGGTTTCCATCGCCGTCAGCTTGCCACCCTCGTCGCAGGCCAGCCGGATGTTGATGTTGGCCGGGCTGCGTTTCCCGGTGTAGGTGATGTTCTGATATTGGTCGTAAATCAGGGAGACGGGCTTTTGGGTGGCCAAGGCGGCCACGCCCAGCAGGGCTTCCATGGTCGGCGAGAATTTGTAACCGAAGGTCCCGCCCGTCGGGTTCTGGATCAGGCGCAGCTTGTCCGGTTCGATCCCGAGACCCGGGCAGATCATGGCGTGGTGCAGATGCACGCCGATGCTCTTGGACATGATGGTCAGGACGCCGTCGTCGTCGATGAAGGCCTGGCCACAATCGGGTTCCAGATGCAGGTGGGGCTGGCGGCTACAATAGGTGGTGATATCGACCGTCGCCGCGGCCTTGGCGAAGAGCGGCTTGGTGTCCTCGCCCTTGACCACGCCCTGTTCGTAGTAGGCGTTGGGCACGCCCGGGTGGATTTGCAGGGCGTCCGGCGCCAGGGCATCGAAGCCGGACATGTAGGCGGGCAGGACATCCAGGTCCACGGTGACCTTTTCGGCGGCGGCGCGGGCATGGGCCTCCGTATCGGCGGCGACGATGGCGATCGCGTCACCGAACTGGAAGACCTTGTCCTTGCAGAGGATGGGACGGTCCCATCCATCGCCCTTGTTGGTGGGGAAGGTGATCAGGCCCGTGATGGCGTTGCGGCCGCTCACGTCCTTCCAGGTCAGAACCTTCTCGACACCGGGCATGCTCTCGGCCTCGGATGTGTCGATCCCCTTGATCAGGGCATGGGACACCTTGGCCTGGACCAGGGCCAGGTGCAGTGTTCCCTCGGGCATGCGCAGGGTTATGTCCGCGCCGAAATCCCAGGTGCCGGTGACCTTGGCCTCGGCGGACGGGCGGATGTGCTTGGTGCCCAGGATGGACCCGTCTTCCTTGGGCTTGGGCATGATTTCCGCCACGGTCTTGTCGCCCCGCAGGATGGCCGCGGCGTCCATGACCGCGTCGACCAGCGGTTTGTAGCCCGTGCAACGGCAGAGGTTGCGGTTCCGGTTGAACCAGGCGCGGACCTCGGTCCGGGTCGGGCTGGTGTTCTTTTCCAGCAGAACCTTGGCGGACATGATGAAGCCCGGGGTGCAAATCCCGCACTGGGCGCTGCCATGGGCCATCCAGGCCACTTGCAGGGGATGCAGGTTGCCCGGGGTACCGACACCTTCGATGGTGGTGATTCGGGCACCCTCCTTAAGGTCCTTCACGGGCTTGTTGCAGGACCGGATAGGCTTGTTGTCGATGATGACGGTGCAGGATCCACATTGACCGTCGTCGCAACAGACCTTGCAGCCCGTCAGCAGCATTTGCTTGCGCAGGACATCGGCCAGGGAACTCTCCGGGTCGGCGACGACCCAGCGATCCACGCCGTTTACGTTCAACGTTATGCGTTTCATGGTCTTTCTCCTATCAGGCGGTGGGACAGTCCCGATCCGCCCCCAAGAATTCTCGAACGGGTCCCCGCTTGGGGCCCTCGAGGATCCGAGGTCCGTTATGCAAGGGCTCGCTTATCCTCGTCCCCGTCCTCGATGGTCGCGGCGGGGGAAGGGTGGTCGAGATCGGAAATGGTTCGGCTCGCCGTTTTCAGGGCACGGCCGCCACGGACATGGGCGATCATTTCGGCGAGCACCGCGACCGCGATTTCCTCGGGAGTGTCGGCCCCGATATCCAGGCCAACGGGGGCGTGCACGCGGTTCAGCCGGTCCGACGGTGTTCCCGCGGTCAACAACTTGCTTCGGACCGTCTGGATTTTCCGTTTCGATCCGATCATACCGATATACCCCGCGGAGGTGGTCACGGCCCAGGTCAGGACCTCCGCGTCGAAGACGTGCCCGTGGGTGGCGATGAAGACCATCGAGCGGGAATTGGGCGCCAATCCCGCCATCGTTTTCGACCAGGGACCCGCATGGACTTTCCGCGCCCAGGGGAACCGTTCGGCGTTGGCGAACTCCGGCCGGTCGTCGATGATTTCCACCTCGTACCCGATCCGATGGGCGAATTCGGCGGTAACCAGACCGACATGTCCGCCACCGAACAGGTAGAGGGAGATCGCCGGGAGGTAGGGCTCCACGAAGACGTCGAGGCTCCCGCCACAAACCATGCCGCTGTCCAGCAGGGGATTGTCGTGCAGATTGAAGGAAATCATCCGGGGGGTGCCGGTCTTCATGATCTCCCGGGCCTCGGCGATGACCTTGCCCTCGGCGAGGCCTCCGCCAACCGTGCCGGCGATGCTTCCGTCTTCGCGCACCAGCATTTTCGCGGTATTGGAAGCGGGAATCGACCCCTGTGCATTGACGATGGTCGCCAGGGCACAGGGCCGGCCCTCTTCCTGTTCCTTGATTAATTCCTTGAAGACATCCATGAGGGAGGTCCCTTTCGCCGAGGGCTCGTGGGTGGGGCGATCGTGCGCCATCCATCTCCGAGCGCCTGATTGTGTCCTGGCGTTGACGTCAGATTTGCTCGATCGCGCCCGATTGGCAGACGTCGACGCATTGGGGTTCGTCGAAGTCGCCCTGGCATTCCTTGCACTTGTCGGGATTGATGGAATAGTGCTTGCCCTTGCGGGTGATGGCCTTGTTCGGGCAGACGTCGATGCAGGACCCGCAGGATTGGCAGATGGTCATGTCGATCTTGTAAGCCATTGTTTTTCTCCTCGTTCGCTTGGATCCGGCGGGTTTCGTCGGTTCGGCGCGGTTAGCGTTCCGTGCAGGAAATGCACGGGTCGATGCTGTTCACGATGATGGCGATGTCCGCCACCTTGGCGCCGTTCAGCATGAAGGTCAGGGCGTCCCAGTTCGGGAAGCTTGGAACCCGCCATTTCAGGCGTTCGGGTTCCTCGGTTTCGCCCGTTTTCAGGTAGTAGAGCAGCTCTCCCCTGGGGGCTTCGCTGCGGGAAACGGCTCGGCCCGGCGGAATTTCCGGAATCTCTCCCAGGTTCACCGGCCCGTCTGGCAGGTCCTTCAGCGCGGCTCTTAGGATGCGGATGGCATCAAGGGCCTCGTGCAGGCGGATCAGCGCCCGGGACCAGACGTCGCCCTCTTCCAAAACCAGAACCTCCGGGGGCAGGCGGTCATAGACGTGGTAGGGGGCTGCTTCCCGGATGTCGTGGTGAAGGCCGCTGGCCCGGGCCACCGGTCCGACGACGCCACAGGCTTCCGCGTCGTCCGTTCTCAGGACACCCACCTCGCGCGTGCGCCTCTGGATCGACCCGTTGGTCTTGTAGGTGCTCAGTATCTCCCGGATTTTCGGTTCCAGTCTGTCCAGGGAGGCGACGAAGATATCGGTCGTTTCCCCGTCCAGGTCATAGCGCGTGCCGCCGATACAGATCGCCCCCAGGTTCATCCGGTTGCCGAAAACGGCTTCCTTCAGATCCTGGGCGTCCTCCCGCACCTGCATCACATGCATGAACAGGGCTTCGTACCCCACGAGGTGGGCGAGGATGGCGACATTGAACAGATTGGACGCCACGCGTTTCAACTCGCCAGCAATCACCCGCAGGTAGGCCCCGCGTTCGGGAACCTTCAGGCCGCCGATGGTCTCGACCGCCAGGGCGAAGGATTCCGGATGGCTGTTGGAGCAGAGCGAACAGATGCGTTCGGTTAGAACAACGTTCTGGGCCAGGCTTCGTTTGGTCGCCAGGTATTCGATACCCCGGTGAACATGCCCGGCGTTGATGTCGACCCCGGTAATGGTCTCGCCCTCGACGTCCACGCGGAAGTACATGGGCTCTTCCAGCGCGACATGCAGGGGACCCACCGGGATGGTGAAGCTTTCCGATAGGGACGCGCTCATGACTCACCTGCCTTCGCCGCGGCCGTGACTTTGCTCCACAGCTCCTGGGTGCTCGCCGCGTTCGCCAGGGTGGAAAAGGGGATCAGGCGTTCCAGGACGGCGGGATCGATGGACTTGTCCAGGAACAGCCGGCGGGGATTGGGGTGGCCGGAAAAGACCATGCCGTAGAGTTCCATGATCTCCCGCTCCGGCCAGTCGGCGGTCCGGAAGAGGGGGGTCAGAGAGGGTAGACTTCCGGACTGGGGGACATGGACGATGAGGTTGACGATGTCCCCCTGCACGGCGAAGTGATAGATGATCTCGTAGGAGGTTCCGTCCATCGACGTGCCGCCGAAGGTCAGGGCGGGGGCGGGTGGTGCTGTCTCGTTCTCCTCTTCACCCTCTGTTTCTTCATCCTCTTCCTCGTCTTCCTCCTCCTCGTCGGGTTTCGGGGGTTGGGAGGCGGTGACCATAACCAAGCGGGCCTTCTGGTTTCGGAACAGGGTGGCGAGGGGAACGAGGTCCTCGCTGTTGGCGAGTTCACACCATAGGACGGTGACGCCATGGGCATCGGTGGCCGAGTCAATGGCCAAGTCGCGGGTCGCTAATGCTCTGAGGTCCGTCACAAAATTCGGAGACCGGATCATCGATGGAAGGTCTGTCATGTCCGGGTCCTCCTGGCCTTGATGAATTTCGCTCGGCATTTCGGGCAAAGGGCTCTTAGCTCCCCGGCCTCTTCGGCGGACAGGGCTGGTGTGATCCCGGCGGTGGCGGGCGCGCTATCCAGGGCCTTGCCCCCACAACTCGGGCAGACTTTGAACGGGATGAGCCCGTGTTCCACGGCGCTGAATTTGTCCGCCTGGCCATGGGCGAGGTGCCAATCGACCGTTTGGTGGATGGCGCCTGTCGGACAGTGGAATTCGCAATTGCCGCAGAAAACGCAGCTGTCATGCCAGCAGTCGAACTCCAGACCGTCCTTGGTCCGGGTGAAGCGGATGGCGCCAGCGGGGCAGACCCGCTCGCACTGACGGCAAGCCTCGCAGGTGACGGGGTCGAAGGCGATCTTGCCCCGGAAGCGCTTGGCCGTGGGAGCCGGCTTGAAGGGGAAGGGGTCCGTGTAGGGTCCCTCGATCAGATTGCGGGCGAACAGGCTCAGGAAATTCATGATTCTCTCCTCACAACCTATCGCGCCAGATCGCGACGGCTTGGGCGATACCCTCAATGATTGCCTGGGGGCGCGGCGGGCAGCCGGGCACGTTGACGTCCACGGGGAAGTACTGGTCGATGGGCGCGAGGATGGCGTAGCTCTCCCGGAAGATCCCGCCAGAGATGGGGCAAACGCCCACCGCCACGGTGACCTTGGGGTCGGGGATCTCGGCGAAGACCTTCAGGGCGGCGTCGACCACGCCCCGGGTCAGCGGGCCGGAAATCAGCACGATGTCCGCGTGGCGGGGGCTGCCGCAGTACTGGCAACCCAGGCGTTCGACGTCATAGCGGGGGATCAGGGCCGTGGTGGCCATTTCCACGTCGCAGCCGTTACAGGATCCCGCGTTGATCCGGTAGATCCAGGGGGATTTCACGGCCATCGACTTCAATTTGGAGATCATGGTCATGGTGACGGGCTCCTTGTCAGGTCGCGAGGGCGACCGTCACCACACTCGCGGTGGCGAGCAGCAGCGGCCATTTCAGGAAGAAGGCGAAGGCTTGGTCGATCCGCATGCGGCCCATGGACAGGCGGACCGCGGTCACGCCGAACTCCATCAGCAGGGTCAGTTCGAGCAGCCAGCCGAGGAAGCCCCAGACACCGCCCAGGTTCAGTGGCGCGAAGAGGGCGATGCCGAGACTCAGGACCACCACGGCCTTCAGGGCGGACATGACTTTGAAGAGACCCAGCGCGGGACCGGTGTACTCAAGCAGGGGGCCTTCCAGGACCTCGGTCTCGGCCTCCGGGATGTCGAAGGGGATGATGCCCAGGTTCGCGGGAAAGAACAGGGCGAAGGCGGCGAGTGCCGGCCACATCACGGGATCAAGCAGGAAGATGCCGTTGGCGCGTTGGTAGGCGATGATTTCGGTCAGCGAGAAGGTCATCACCTCCCCCTGGGCCATGCCCACCCGCATGGCGACGGCGAGGACAACCAGGACGATTGGCGCTTCGTAGGCCAGCATCAAGGTCATCTCGCGGGAAAACCCGATCGCCCCATAGGGGGAGGCGGAGGAGGATCCGGCGATCATGAGGACGACCGCGGGAATCATCAGGATGTAGAGCAAGACGATCAGGTTTCCGAGGATCGGATTGGGGTCGTAGACGCCGGACAAGGGGACCAAGGCGACCGCCAGCAGCATGGAGACCACACCGACCAAAGGCGCGCCGAGGAAGACCGGTTGATTGGCGAAGGTGGGCACCATGGTCCGTTTGAAGGCCAGTTTAATCAGGTCATAGAAGGGTTGCCGGAGCGGAGGTCCGATCCGACCCTGCAGGCGGGCGGCGACGCGCCGGTCCAACCCCTTGAGGATCAGTCCGAGGGCGAGGGCGAACAGACCGCCGGGGAACAGGAAGACCGCGATAAGAATGCCGAGTTGCATGGACATGGCCGAATCCTCCGTTAGGGCTTGTGACCGCCGCCGATACCCTTGGGCAGCAACCCGCGGATGGCTGTGTTGAAAGAGTCAAAGAGGTTGTTCGCGCCCACGCGAGCCCCGCCACCGGAGAGGTCGCTCACGCCGCAAACATGGGCGTCGCTACGGATGACACCGGCTCCTCGGCCCAGCTTCAGCCAGGGCACCAGGATCAAGCCCAGGACCAGCGCCAGGATGGAGAGAACCGCCGGGCTCCAGCCGTCGAGACCGGGCACGGGGCCGGGCAAGGGACCGGTGAGGGTCGCGACGATCGGGGTCAGGCCCAGGTCCGCCTGGATCGCGGCGATGGGCACCAGCAGCAGGCCTGGAAACAGACCGACGACGAGACTGGCGGTGGTCAGGATCCCCATGGGTACCAACATGGCCAGGGGGGCCTCGGTGGCGTCCTCGGTCTGGGCGTTGGGAGCGCCCATGAAGGCGGCATGGGCGAACTTCAGGACGGCGGCCAGGGTAAACAGACTGCCGATCATCGCCATGGCGCCCAGGATCCAGTGACCTGATTGGAAGGAGGCTTCAAAGATCATCCACTTCGAGGAGAAGCCGTTCAGGGGCGGGATACCGGCCAGGGACAGGCCGGAGAACAGGAACAGTCCGAAGGTCAGGGGCATCTTGCGGCCCAGTCCGCCCAGGTCGTCGAGCATGGTCGCGTGGGACTTGACCATGATCGCGCCAGCGACCAGGAACAGGGTGTCCTTGAGCAGCATGTGGTTGGCGAAGTGCATCAGACCACCGGCGACACCCAGCGTGGTCCCCAGGGACAAGGCGAGCATCACGTAGCCGAGCTGGGATACCGTGGAATAGATCAGCACCATCTTGATGCTGTTCTGGATGACCGCCATGACACCGGCCAGGACGATGGTGATCGCGGCGATGATGGAGATGGCGGTGAGGATCACCGGTTGGCCGCCGCCCAATCCGTCGACCGCGCCGCCGATCTTGGCGAACAGGGCCGCGCCACCGAAGGCGACGAAGAACTTCAGGATACCCCAGGGGCCACTTTTCAGCAGGACCGCGGAGATATAGCCGGAGACCGGGGTGGGCGCCGTCGCGGGGTGCATTTGATAGTCGATGCGCAGGGGCAGTTGGGCGGCCTTCATGACCAAGCCCAAAAAGACCAGGATGATCGCGGGCGCGATTTCGGAGACGGGCAAGGCCGCCAGGGCCTCGGCGAGGGAGGCCAACTCGAAGGTTCCGGCCTTCGCCGCGATCAGGGTCACGCCGAGGAACAGGAAGCTGGCGCCAACGGTGTTGAACAGGAAGTACTTGAAGCCTTCCCGACGGGCGTCCTCGGTTTCCTCGTGGACGATGGCCACCCACAGGGCCCAGGCGCTCATCAATTCCCAGAAGGCGAAGAAGCTGAAGAGATCGGTGGCCGCCGTCATGCCCAGCAGACCGGCGATCATCACCATGAACGTGGCGTAGAACCGGGGTTGGGCGTGATTGTGGGCCAGATAGGCGGTGGCATGCATCATGTTCAACGCACCGACGCCCGCGATCAGGACGGCGAAGCAGAGGGACAGAAGATCGAAGCGGTCGGCCTGAAGGAGGACCGCGCCAACCGCGGCGAACAGGACCGTGACGGCCAGACGGCCGGACCAGACGACGGAGACCCGCCCGACGACCAGCACCGCGATGGCGCCGATCATCACCAAACCCGCGGCCAGGGGCCAAGCCATGGTCAGATCGGGCAGGTCGATCAAGGCCAGGCCAGCGCGGGCGGCCAGTTGGTCGCCGACGGAGGCGACGAGCCCCAGTTGATAGGCCGGGGCCAGACCGCCGAGGACGACCGCCGCGGCGAGCACGCCCATGGCCAGCAGCATGGGGGCTGGCGCTTCCCGCACGGTGACCGGTCCGGTGTAAGGGTGGAAGAACAACAGACCGATGACCCGGGTGTAGTAGACGACGGCGATGATCCCGCCGAGCAGCATGACCACGGCGACGGCGTATTGACCCGCGGCGACGGCGGCCTGGATCATCAGGAATTTGGACACGAAGCCGGAGAAGGGGGGCAGACCCATCAGGGCGAGGCTGCCCAGGGCATAGACACCGGCGGTGAAGGGCATGACTTTGCCCAAACCGGACAAGTCCTGGATGCGACGCAGACCGGCGCGCATCAGGAAGGCGCCCGCGGCATAGAACAGCAGAGTCTTCATGACCGCGTGGTTCAGGACATGCAGCAGGGCCGCGTCGGTCGCCAACACCGTCCCAATCCCCAGGATGGCGGTGATTTCGCCAACCTGTGCCAAGGTGGAGTAGGCGAGCATGCGTTTCAGGTCCTCCTCTCGCAGGGCGCGGATTTCCCCATAGAGCAGGGTGGCGCATCCCAGGACGATCAGGATGGTTTTGGGATCAATGGCGCTGTCGGTGACGCGGGACAGGGTGGACAGGCCGAAGACCCCGAACAGGATTTTTAACACCCCGAACAGACCGGCCTTGGTCAGGATACCCGACAGGGGACCCGAGACGGAGGCGGGCGCTTCCGGGTGGGCCAAGGGCAGCCAGGCATGGAAGGGCACCAGACCGGCCTTGACGGCGAAGCCAAGGAAGACGGTCGCGGCGATGACCAGACCGGCCATCGGGGCGATGGTTTCGAACCCGGCCGCCAGCGCGGTAAATTCGAAGGATCCGATCTCGGCATGGGCGACCAGCATGCCGTAGTGCATGACATAGGCGCCGCCCGCGCACATGACGAAGTAGACCAAACCGGCGTGCAGTGCCTTCTTGGTCTGCTCGTGAATGACCAGGAAGTAGGAGCTCCAGGTCATCAGCTCCCAGAAGATATAGAAGTTGCCGAACCCATGGGCCGTGGTCAGACCGAGCATCGACCCCAGCATCAGGAAGGTGAAGAAGTAGTAGCGATTGACATGGTGTTCGCGGGCCATATAGCCCATCGAGTAGATGACCATCACGCAGACGATGGCCGCGAACAGCAAGGCGAACAGCCTGGAGGTGGGATCAAGCGTCGTGTCGATGATCACGAGCCCGGTGGTGGCGATGGCCAGCGCGACGGCGGCGCCGTCACGCAGGCGTGTCGAGACTTTACCAAGCGCGTAGATCAGGAAGCCGCCCATATAGGGCACGAGCACCAGAAGGACCCAGGGGGATTCGAACTGGGGCAGGGCGGCGGCGGATCCGGTGGCATCGGCCAGACCAGCGGCGAAGTCCTCCACGGGTCCGGGGAACAGGCTGATGACCGAGGCCACCACGGCCAGGACCGCGGAAACCACCAGACCGGACACGGGCGCGTTGGCCAAGGCGATCCGGCGGGCGGGCTTCTCGAAACAGACTCGTTGAATGATGATCAAGTAGTAGAGTGCCGCGACGATGGAGGCCAGGGTCCCAATGGCGGCGATGGCCCATTGTCCCTGTTCAATGGCGGCGTAAAGGATCAGGAATTTGGAATAGGATCCCTTGAACGGCGATAGCCCCATCACGGAGAACATACCGAAACCAAAAAGGGTGGTCGCCAAGGGCATGCGATGACCAGCGCCAGCGAGGTCGTCCAGACGCCCCGAACCCGTTCGCCGGATCAGATACCACCCGGACACCAGGACCAGACCGCGCATGACGACCTGCAAGATCATATGCATGTAGGCGCCGGTTTCCCCGGCTGTTCCGCCAACACCCAGGCCAATCAGCACATAACCAATTTCGGCGACGGTCGAGACGAGGAAGACCCGAGCGGGATTCCTTAGGCTAATCAGGGCACCGATTTCGCCGAAGAGCAGGAAAATCGCGCCCATCCAGGCCAGAGTCGTTGAGTCCAAGGTCGTCGTGAGCATGGATACCTCCCCCTAGGAGACCGAGTCTGGGGTATGGGTTAAAAACAACACTGTCTTTGTGGTTTTAGGAAGGTGCGCCAAAGCGGTCCGCTCGTCTGTCGCGTAGCGGACAGTGCGCCGCGATATTCTGTCAAATAGCCGACAGATAATTCATAGTTGATTGATAAATAACGAAAAAATGTTTTTGACTTTTTTTCTTCCGGCCTTTCGTTATTGCCCAGGATCAACGTTGATGGGGTGGAAAGCCGATAGACTGCGATGGCCCTAGGTTCCCGGGGCCGCCTTCGAGAAAAGGAACTGCCGCCATGTGTCTTGCCATTCCTACCCTGGTCGTCGCGCTCTTGCCCGACCACGGCGCGCGCGTTGCCCTTGATGGCGTCGAGAAGGTGATTTCGACGCTTCTCGTTGAGCCGGTGGTTCCCGGAGACTATGTGGTTGTTCACGTCGGATACGCGCTCGCCAAGATCGACAAGGACGAGGCGGAACGGACTCTCGCTCTCCTTGCCGAGATGGGAGAGGCGTCTTGAAGTATGTCGATGAATACCGCGATGGCGCCCTCGCCAAGGGGCTCCTCCGGGCGATTGCCCGCGCAGTCCGCGCCGACCGCTCCTATGCTTTCATGGAATTCTGCGGCGGTCATACCCATGCCATCGCGCGCCATGGGATCATCGATGTCCTGCCCCAAAATCTGCGGATGATCCATGGTCCGGGCTGTCCCGTCTGCGTCCTGCCCATGGGCCGCCTGGACGCGGCCATGGCGCTAGCGCGGGATCCGGCGGTGACCCTGTGCACCTACGCCGATTTGATGCGGGTTCCCGGGTCCCACGGTGAAACCTTGATCCGGGCCAAGGCCGACGGCGCCGATGTGCGTATGATCTATTCTCCCTTGGATGCCTTGGGTCTGGCGGAGGCCAATCCGGAGCGGCAGGTGGTGTTCCTGGCCATCGGGTTCGAGACCACGACACCGCCCACGGCCGCGGTGGTGAAGGCGGCCGAAGCCAAGGACCTGCGGAACTTCTCCGTTTTCTGCAACCACGTTCTGACACCGATGGCCATGCGGGCGATCCTGGAGGCTCCGGCGCATGGCGAGGAGGCGGGACCGCGTCTGGATGGTCTCGTGGGCCCCTCCCATGTGTCGACGATTATTGGGACGGATCCCTATCGTCCATTTCCCGAGCGATATGGCGTGCCCGTCGTCGTGGCCGGTTTCGAACCGGTGGACATCCTGCACGCCATTCTGATGTTGGTGCGCCAGGTGAACGACGACCGGGCGGAGGTCGAGAACCAATACGTCCGGGCCGTGACGGCGGAAGGAAACCGAATCGCCCAGGCCCTCATGGCGGAGGTGTTCGAGCACCGGGAGAGCTTTGAATGGCGGGGACTCGGGACTCTGCCGGACAGTGCTCTGCGTCTCCGCCCGCGGTTCGCCCGGTTCGACGCGGAGCGGCGGTTCGATATGTCGTCCTCCGGAGGCCGCGATCACCCGGGCTGCGCCTGTGGCGCGGTTCTTCGCGGGCGTCTGGAGCCCTGGGAGTGCAAGCTGTTTGGACGGGTCTGCACACCGGATACCCCCATTGGGGCCTGCATGGTGTCCTCGGAAGGCGCCTGCGCCGCCGCTTGGCTCCACGGGAGCCGGTCCCATTCACCGGACGTCCCTGAAGAGGTCTCCCATGTCTGATCCATCGATCACCGGCTCGAGTCTTTCCAAGGGGGACAGGGACATCGACCGCGTCACGATGACCCACGGCGCGGGGGGACGGGCGATGGCTGACCTGATCCGGGATGTTTTCCACGCGGCCCTGGGCAATCCTTGGCTGGACCAGGGGAACGACCAAGCCGCCCTTCCCATTCCAGAGGGAGGGAGCTTGGTGATGAGCACGGACGGTTTTGTCATCTCGCCCCTGTTCTTTCCCGGAGGGGACATCGGATCCCTAGCCGTTCACGGAACGGTCAATGACCTGGCCATGTCCGGCGCCCGTCCGCTCTATTTATCGGCGAGCTTCATTCTCGAGGAGGGACTGCCGCTAGCGGATCTGCGGCGGATTGTCCAGTCCATGGCGGGCGCGGCGCGGGACGCGGGCGTGGCGGTGGTGACAGGGGACACGAAAGTCGTTGACCGGGGGAAGGCCGACGGGGTGTTCATCACGACCGCCGGAGTGGGTGTCACGCCGGTCGGACTGACCCTGTCAGGGGATCGGGCGCGGCCGGGAGATGGGATTGTGTTGTCCGGGTCCATCGGGGACCATGGCATGGCCGTCATGGCCCAAAGGGAACATCTGGGCTTCGAGACGACCATTCGGTCCGATAGCGCGGCGCTGAATGGCTTGGTCGCGGCCATGGTTTCCGCCGCCGGTCCCCATTTGAAACTGATGCGGGATCCGACACGCGGCGGCCTGGCCGCGACCCTGAACGAACTGGCGCGTCAATCGGGTGTCGGCATGCGGATTGACGAACAGGCCATTGTGGTCAAAGCCGAAGTGCGCGCCGCCTGCGAAATTCTGGGACTCGATCCCATCCATGTGGCGAACGAAGGGAAACTGATCGCGGTCGTCGCGCCGGACGGCGTCCCCGCTCTTCTGGCCGCCATGGGGGCGCATCCGTTGGGACGGGAGGCCTCCGTGATTGGTCGGGTCGTGGCGGATCCCGATGGAAGGGTCATCATGGAAACCCCCTTTGGCGGAGGGCGGTTGATCCCCTGGATGGCGGGAGAGCAACTGCCCCGGATATGCTGATTGTCCAGGATCGCTCGTTTCTTGCCACGCCAGCGGTGGGTGTATGACCTCTCGGTGGCTTGGGGATGAATTTGGATGGAAATACAGCGGAGAGATTTTTTTGGAATTAGTTTGCTATTTTCACCTTCTTCAGTATAATCCGCCCTGTCATTCAGTGGTTAGAAGATTTGGTTGAGCGTAGAAAAATCTCGCCACGTCCATGATTTTCCATCCAAGAAATCGGCAATATCCGCGCCTCGTTAACGCGATGGCGCTCGTCCTCTATCGATGAAAGGGTTTCCCCAATGGCTACGGGAACCGTCAAGTGGTTTAATGCTCAGAAGGGCTTCGGCTTCATCAGCCCCGATGAAGGTGGCAGCGATGCCTTCGTTCACATCAGCGCCGTCGAGCGGGCTGGCATGAGCGATCTGCGCGAAGGCCAGAAGCTGGGCTTCGACATCATCTCCGACCCCAAGACCCACAAGCTGTCCGCCGCCAACCTCAAGGACATGGGCTGATTGCCCCCTTGGCCCTGTTCGTTTGAACAGTTTGGCGCGTTGATTGGCCCGGGTTGGGCGCCGGTATGTTACTCGGTGCCTTCGGTGGCGTGATTTTGCCCGTTACAGGGCCTGTTTGGGCCGGAGCCTTTGCTCCGGCCCAAATTGTTTGAGTCCTACGGGCACCTGTTCGGTTGCGCGGATTTGTCGAGATGCTTTTTACGCCTTTACTTCATGACGAGGGAGGCCTCCCGGTGACCAGGGAGAGGATTGGACGTCCGCGACGGTCACGCCGGACCCATCACCAACGGCCTTTATCCTTCGGCACGGCCGTAAAGGAGGTCTCCCGGCACGCCCCTGTCCGCGCAGAGTGTCAGGAACCGGTTTGACTCCAAAAGCTGGGGGCTCTCCGAGTCGGGGATCAGGCTGGTGATAAATACCAACCAGGGCTCCAGCCCCATGGCGTAGATGTGCACCTGGCCCACGTCCAGGGAACGCAGCACCGCCAGGGCGCGATCACAGTTCGATCCGTCCAGGCGCCGGGCTTGGTCGGTTTCCCTATCCGGAGCTTCGGGCAGGAGGCAGCCGTAAAGCCAGCTCATGGGCGCGCCCCTGCACTCCATGCCAAGGAACAGATGGTCCACCCGGCCAATCATCGGGGTGAGGCGGTCATAGAGGGCCGGGTCCAGATTGTTGGAGTCCGCGGCGAAGACCAAACGCCTGTCCCCGGCTTCGACCATCCAAGCGGCCTTGGCACGGATGTCCAGGTCGGCGTGTTCTCCAAGGAAGGGAAGGGCGGTGATCGACAGGTCTCCATCGGTCACCCCTTCCAGGTCTGGAACTTCCCGCACGTCCTGGAAGCCCGCGGCCCGCAGGGCCAGCCGGAGGGAGGGATCCACCAGGGACCCGCGGCTTGGGGGAACCAGGATGGCGCCGATTTGCCAGCGCAGGGCCAAAAGGGTTTCGATCAGGGCATGGTCGGCGTGATTGTGGGTGATTACCACGTAGTCAATCCGTTCGGGCAGGTCTGCCGCGGTGTACCGGGCTGGGCTGTCGCCATGCGCATATGCGATCACTGGATCGACCAAGACGGATTTTCCTCCGGCGGATTCCACCAGGACACAAGCATGGCCGAAATACCGCCAGCGGGTCACCGTGGCCGGATCCCGGCGAGGGGGTGGACTCTCATCGGTCAGAAAGGTTTTCAGCAGTTCCAGACGGTCTCCCTCCACGTTCAGGGCCTGGGCGATCTCGTCCAGGGGCCTGGGGTGGCGGCGCAGGGATCCCAGCAGGTCGTGGGCGGAATCGGCGAAGGGCAGGTCCAGGTAGAGGCTGCCCGGCTCGTCCAGCCGTGGCGTGCTCATGGCGAAGGGACGGCCATCCCCCGACACCCGGCGCAGCATGATCCCTTGCAGCGACGGGTCATGGGCGTCGGATCGGTACAACAGGGCCTCGTTGATCCGCGCGTCCGGCGCGCCGGTCGGCGTGTAGACCAATTCCACGGCGCCGCGCAGACGGCCCGGAAGGCGGGCGTACAGGGGAGCCAGGGCCTTGCCGTCGGCTTCTTTCAACAGGGACCAGCAGGCGGCGACGTCCTCGGCCAGGGCTAGGGCGGGCGCTTGCTTTTCCTTGGTCCAGGCCATCAGGGCCTTGACCTCGTCGGCCCGCTCGCCCCCCAGGTCGAGGAAGGGGCCACCCTGGAGGGCCGGATTTTTTAGCGCCGCGGCATGCATCAAGGGCATGGCCACATAGGACGCCATTTGCTTCAGGTGGCGATGGGCCACGTTCAGGGCTCCCGTCACCGGCGCGAGCAGATGGGGCGAGGCGTGCCAGCGGGCAATCAGGGGCTCGGCGACCACATCGGGCCGGAGGGTGAACGCTTGGCTCATGACCTGTCTTCTTCGGTTTGGGAGGCGAGAAGGACGTGAAGGCACCGGGCGAGGCTCCGGGGCGTGGGATTGTCGAAGAGCACGGCGATGCCCAAGGAAACACCGTGACGCCGCCGGAGGTCGGCGAGCAGGCGCATGGCCAGCAGGGAATGGCCGCCATGCGCGAAGAAATTGGATTCCGGTCCCATCGATGGGTCATCCAAGGCCCCTTGGAAGGCGGCCACCAGATCCCATTCCAGGGGATCGCCGCCGCCTGGAGGGGAGGGCCTCTCCCCCATTGATCCGGTGGCCTCCTGGCGCGTGGTCCTCACCGGGTGCCGGACCATGGTCAGACCGCCGCCATTGGCCAGGGCCATCAGGCGGTTGGGGTCGCGGGTGGAGACGATGATCCGGTGCGGGGGGACCGATCCGCTTCCGCTGGCCAGGATGCGCCTCAGGACCACGGCGCCCTCGGTGTTGGTCATGCCGTCTCGCGGACCGGGCGCGGGCAATCCCCAGGCCTCGTGGGCGGCCACGGTCATGCCCTGTTCCACCCAATCATCCCAATTGATGGCGACGACGGGCCAGCCCCGCCGCCGGGCGATGGGTCCGGCCATGGTGTCCAGAGCCTCGTTGGCCGCGGCATAGGCGAGTTGTCCCACCTTCGCCCCAGGGAGGATCGACCCGAGGGTCGAGCAGAGCACGAAGGCATCCAGTTCGTGGTCCTTCAAAGCCTCTTCCAGCGCGCGAGTCCCGGTGAGTTTAGGGGCGAGGACGGCCTCGGTCTCCGCTCGCGGCCGGGCCTGGGCGACGCCTCCATGGTCGGCGATCCCAGCGGCGTGGATGACGGCGGAGATTGGCGCGCCGAACCGCGCGGCGGCCTCGGAGAACAGGATCCGCAAGGCGGTGGGATCGGACAGGTCCGGGGTCGCGGTCAGGACCGGCGTTCCCAGGGCCTCCAGATCCTGGATCAGCGCGACCTTGCGCGCGAGCGCCGGATCCTGGGTCGAGAGGGGGTCCCATTGGGCGCGGTCGGGCAGGGGCGCGCGGCCCAGGAGAAGCAGCCCCAGGCCGGGTTCCCGGGCGAAATCCCGGGCGAGGGCCGTTCCCACCCCGCCGAACCCGCCGGTGATGACCACCAGCGGGCGCGCCCGCTTGGGAAACAGGCGGTCTTGGGGAGCGGGAAGGGGGCAGGGCTGGAGGGCGGGGATCCAAAACACGCCGCTCCGGCTGGCGATTACGGGATGGCCCGACGGCGCGCCCTCGAGGGTCGCCAACAGGGCCTCCGCCGAGGGCAGGGGCGTCGTTGGGTCCAGGTCCAGGGCGCGGATGGTCAGATCCGGATATTCGTGATCGAGCACCTTGGCCGCGCCGACCGCCGCGGCCAGGTCCGCATGGACCTCCTCCGCCCCGGTGACCGAGGCCGCGCCCCGGGTCACGAAGTCCAGACGGCCCCTCGGCGCCGGTTGGCGGGCGCCGAGGCACTGGCAGAGGGAAACCAGGGCATGCAGGCCCGCCTCTTCCCGCTCTCGCGGGGTTTTGGCGTCCAGGGTGGCAAGCTGGAGGATCCGGCCAAAGGGGCCGTCGGGCGGAGACTGTCCCGGGGCGAGGCGGGTCACCCTCTCCCCCCGGGCGGCGAGCAGGGTCTCCAGATCCATGCCCAGGGCATCCCCCGCGCCAAGGATCAACCAGGGACCCGGCTCGGTGGGCTCCTCTCCGGGTGGAACCGGGGTCCAGATGGGCCGGTGGAACCAGAGGTCCATGGTTGGCTGTTTTGGGGGAAGGCCGCTGTCCGGTTGGGCTACGGGTGCCGTCCGGTCGTCCGGCCGCGGGGTTTTGATCGTGGGGCGGAAGCGTTGGCGTTCGAAGGGGGTCGGCGGCAGGGCGAGCCGCTTCCTGGGCGTTGGGTCGTCCCCACCGAGGGCGATTCCGGCCACCCAGAGGGCGCCGGTCGTCTCCGCCACCCGGGATCCTCCGGGCGGGGTCGCGGTGGGATGGGCGAGGCTGGGCAGGGCGGGCAGGCCCGAAGCGCGGGCGAGGCTGGACAGGGCCTGTCCCGGTCCGGCTTCCAGGGCCAGGGTGCATCCGGCCGTCTTGAGGGCCGAAATGCCGGCGGCGAAACGCACGGGGGACAGAAGGTGGCGGCCCCAATAGGCGGGATCCGTCGCCTCCTCCGCCGTGATCCAGTCCCCGGTGACATTGGAGAGGAAGGGCGCCGTCGGGGGCTGGGGCGCGTGGCGGGCCACGGCGTCGCTCAGCGCCTTGGCCGCGGGGGCGAGCAGGGGATGGTGGAAGGCGTGGGAGGTCATCAGGCGCCACCCGGGTTGTCCCGCCTGGGAGAGCATATCCTCCAGAACGGCGATGGCCTCCTCCGGCCCGGAGACGACACATTGGGCCGGGCCATTGACCGCGGCGAGGGACAGGTGTCCACCCAGGTCGCCCGAGAGCAGGGGGGTCAGCATGTCCTCGGGCATGGGAACGCCGAGCATGGCGCCCCCGGGCTGGGCCGCGACGAGGCGCCCCCGCTCGGCGACCAGCGCGAGCGCGGCTTCGTCGCTGAACACACCGGCCAGACAGGCCGCGGCGTATTCTCCCACGGAATGGCCGAGCATGCCCGACCAGGACAGGCCCATGGCGCGCCAATGGCGGGCCAGGGCCAGGGACAGGGCGAGGATGGCGGGTTGGGCGATTTCCGTTCGCCGCAGGGTTGCGGCGTCGGCGGCCTGGGATCCATAAAGAAGATCCGTCAGGCACAGGCCCAAATGGGGCCGGAGGATGTCCGACAAGCGGTCCATTTCCCCCCGGAAAACGCCGCCCGCGGCATAGAGGGCGCGGCCCATGGCCGGGGATTGGGATCCCTGACCGGGCAGGAGCAGGGCGACCAAGGGGGCGGCCGCGGGAGCCTCTCCGGTCATGCCCTCGCCGGTCTCCAGGGTATGGGCGGCGTTCGTGGTGGTGGTGGCGACCCCGGCCCAGCGGTGGGGCAAGGGGGTGCGTCCAACGCGGAGTGTATGGGCCACGTCGGCCAGATCCTGTTCCGGATGGGCGCACAGATGGGCGGCCAAGTCGGCGCGGCCTCGGTCGAGGGCGCTCTCCGTTCGCGCCGAAAGGAGCAGGGGTACGGGCTCCCCGGTCCCCTCCCGTGGTGGGGTTCGGGGGCGGTCGGGGGCGGCTTCCAGAATGACATGGGCGTTGGTGCCGCCGATGCCAAAGGCGCTGACACCGGCTCGGTGTGGGGTCCGGCGGGGCCGGTCACGCTCCGGCCAGGGGCGGCTGCGCGAGACCACCTCGAAGGGGCCGCTGGCCCAATCCACCTTGGGGTTGGGCGGCGTGGCTCCCAGGCTGGCGGGAAGAATACCATGGGACAGGGCGAGCACGGTCTTGATGAAGCCCGCCACTCCGGCCGCGGCATCCGCGTGCCCGATATTGCTTTTCACCGAGCCCAGCAACAGGGGCGCGGGGCGGCCCCCATGGACCCGGGCCAGGGCGGCGATTTCCACGGGGTCGCCCAACGCCGTGCCCGTGCCATGGGCTTCGATATAGTCGATGTCCTCGGGCGCGAGCGCGGCGTCCTTCAGGGCGGCGCGGATGGCCCCGGCCTGACCGTCGACGCCGGGCGCGGTGAAGCCCATTTTGGCCGCGCCGTCGTTGGTCACGCCGATGCCCCGGACCACGGCGAGAATGGGATCCCCCTCCGCCTGGGCGAGGGCCAGGGGTTTGAGCACCACCACACCGACGCCCGCGCCGGGGACCGTGCCCGCGGCTTCGGCGCCGAAGGCCCGGCAATGACCATCGGGGGAGAGGATCATATCCGGTTCGAAGTCATAGCCCCGGTCGTCGGGAAAGGAGAGGGCGACGCCGCCGGCCAAGGCCATGGCGCACCGTCCCGCGCGCAGGGCGGCCACGGCCTCGGCGATGGCCACGAGGGAGGTGGAACAGGCGGTCTGGATGGCCAGGGCGGGACCGGTGAGGTCCAGGCGATAGGCCACCTGGGTGGCGAGGAAATCCTTGTCGTTGCCCGAGATCAGATGGAAACCCGCCGACCCGTCCAGGGACTCGCCAGCGGGAACCAACACCCGGTGCAGCCAAGTGTTATGGCCGCTACCGGCGAACAGGCCGATGGCGGGGCGGGGGGCGCCGCCTGGGTTCCTTCGGGGGGCATGGCCCGCGTTCTCCAGGGCATGCCAGCAGCATTCCAGGAATATCCGGTGCTGGGGGTCGAGGACCAGGGCATCCCGGGGGCCGATGCCGAACAACCCGGCGTCGAAGGTGTCGGCGCCCTCGATCCGTCCGCGCACGGGAACATGGTTGGATCCGGCGTCCGAAGGCGTGGCGAAGCGGGTCAACCCCTCGCGTTCCTCCTCCAGCATGGACCAAAAGGCGTCGAGGTCCGGGGCGCCAGGGAAGCGTCCGGCCATGCCGATCACGGCGATGGGCGGGGCGCCGACAGGCTTGGAGTCCGGAACGGGGGAGGCCGGGAGAACCGGGGCGGGGCTTGGTGCCGGGGCGGATTCGGGGGTGTTGGGCGCCCGGGCGCCTCTGTCGAACAGGCTCCGCGCCATGGCCCGGGCCGAGGGATGGGCGAACAGCTCGGTCATGGGGGGCGCTTGGCCAAAGGTTTCAACCAGGGTCGCGCGCAGGCTGACCAACATCAGGGAATGGCCGCCCAGGTCGAAAAAATTGTCCTCCGCCTTCACCTCGGGCAGGTCCAAGGCCGCCGCCCATAGGGTCAAGAGATGGCGGGTCAGGGCGTCCTCTTCCGAGAGACCGGACGGGGCTTGGGGGGGGGCGGTGGGGGTCCAAGCCGTATCGGGCGGGGAGTCCTCCCTGGGATCGGGAAGGGCGGACCAGAGGATTTTTCCATTGGGAGTCAGCGGTAGGACATCAATGGGGATGACCGCGGCCGGATGCATTTGTTCGGGCAGGTGGGCGCGGACGGCCCGGCGGAGGGCCACGGGGTCGAGGGGGACGCCGGGGCTGGGCAGGACCCAGGCGAACAGGCGTGGCTCTCCCGCCGCTGTTGGGCGGACGTCGGCCAAGGCGCGGGCGACTCCGGATTGGGCCGCAAGGGCGGCTTCCACCTCGCCGGGTTCGATGCGAAAGCCGCGCAATTTGATCTGCCGATCCATGCGCCCCAGGAAATGGAGGCCCCCCCGGCTGTCCATGCGGACGCGGTCGCCGGTCCGGTAGAGGCGGGGCCGTTTGGCGGGATCGGGCTCGGGGTCGAAGGGATCGGGGATGAAGCGCTCCGCCGTCAGCTCCGGCAGGTTGAGATACCCCAGCGCGACGCCGGGGCCGCCGACCAGCAATTCCCCCTCGACGCCGGGGGGAACCGGAGCGAGGGCGGCATCGACCACATGGACGCGCGCGCCGGGAAGGGCGTGTCCGATGGGCAGGGTCCGGCCGTCGCCGCCGCCCGCCTGGACGGTGGCGCAGACGGTGGTCTCCGTGGGGCCATAGGCATTGAAAAAGCGCCGCCCCCGGGACCACCGCAGGGCGAGGTCCGGCGGGCAGGCCTCTCCGGCGACCACCAGGGTGGTCAGATGGGGGAAGCGGCCTTCGGGCAGGACGGCGAGCAGGGAGGGCGGCAAAGTGGCCGCGGTGATGCGCTTGTCTCGCAAATAGGCGGCTAAATCCGGCCCGGCCTGGGCTTCTTCCCGGCTGGGAATCACCAGGGTGGCGCCGGAGCCCAGGGCCATGACCAGTTCCCAGACCGAGGCATCGAAGGAGAGGGACGCGTAGTGGAGTACCCGATCCCCCGGTCCCAGGCCGAACACTTGCCTTTGCGCGGCGATCAGGGCCGCCAAGCCCCGGTGGGGGCAGGGCACGCCCTTGGGCCGTCCGGTGGATCCGGAGGTGTAGATCACATAGGCGGGGCTCTCCGGGTCGATAATCGGCGCCTCCCAATCGGCTCCTTGGTCCGGATCGGTGGTTGGCGGATCGCCGTCGAGCAGAAGCCGCGGTGGACCGGCCTTGAGAACCGCTGACTCGCTCAGGGCGGATTCCGTCACCACCAGGGCGGCGCCGCTGTCGGCGATCATGTGGGCAAGGCGCTCTTCTGGATAGGCGAGGTCGAGCGGCACCACCGCGGCGCCGGAGGAGAGGATCCCCAGATAGGCCACGGCCAGGGCCGAGGAGCGGGAGACGGCCAGGGCCACCCGGTCGCCCGGACGGATTCCCCGCGCGGCGAGCCGGGCCGCCAGGGTTCGGGCCTTCCGGGCAAGCTCTCCCTGGGTCAGGGTGGTGTCCCAAGACAGGACCGCGGGGGCGGCGGGGGCCAGTTCCGCCCAGTGGCCAAGGGCATCGAGGACCGGGCGCGGCGCCGGATCCAAGGGCGCGCCCTGGCCAAGGACGCGCTGGGCTTCGCGCTCCGCCGGATCAAGGAGGGCGAGGTGGGACAGGGGTGCATCGAACCGAGTGGTCATGGCCGCCAGCAGGGTGCGCAGGTGGTGGAGGATGCGCGCCGCCGCCGCGGCGGACAGACGCTTGGGATCGTGGACCAGGGACAGGCGGGGCAGGCCCTCCCATTCGGCGACGAAGGTGATGGGGAAATTGGTCGCCTCGGCCACCCTGACCAGGGAGAAGGTCAGGCCTCCGCCCGTGAGGGAAGCGGGTTTGGGATAGTTCTGGATTAGGACCAAACTGTCGAAGGGGGGAGCGCCGTCGGTCCACCCCGCGGCCGCCAGGGCCAGGGCCAGGGGAGTGGTCCCATGGGGGCCATGGCTTGGCAGGCGGTCGCCCAGGGTACCAAGCCATTGGTCCAGGTGGGCGTCCGGGGGAAGGGTCAGATGGATGGGCAGGGTGTTGATGAGCATCCCCACCACGCCCTCGACCCCGTCTCCCTCGGCGTCCCGACCGGACACCGTCAGGCCGAAGGTCACGTCCTCGCGGCCCGTATAGCGGGCGAGAAGCAGGCCCCAGGCCCCTTGCAGGACGGTTCCGACGGTCACGCCCGCGGACCGGGCCAGGGCCTCAAGGGCGCGGGCCTCCGTTGCGTCGAGGGTCAGGGTCGCGGGGTCCGGCCTCGTCCCGTCCCCCTCTTCGTCCGCCTCTCCGTTCCCGGGGGCCAGTCCCGGTCCGGCGAGGAAACAGGGCTCTTCCAGACCGGCCAAGGCGTCGCGCCAATGGCTGGTGGAGGCGGCGCTCTCCCCGGCGCCATCGGCGATCCGGGTTACATGGGTGGCGAAGTCAGGGGCCGGAGGCAGGGTCTTGCCGTCCAACAGAGCCAGGACGTCCTCCATCAGCAGGGACACGGACCAGCCGTCGAGCAGCAGATGATGGGCGCTCCAGATCAGATGCCAGCGGGACTCCGTGGCGTGGACGAGGATGAAGCGGGTGAGCGGCGCCTTGGTCAAATCGAAGCCCGTGGCCCGGTCCGCGGCCATCAGGGCATCCAATCGGGCGTCCAGGGTCGCGGGATCCCGGCCACGCCAATCGCGTTCGGTCCAATCGGGGTCGGGATCGGTGTGAATGAGCTGCAGCGGTTCTCCGTCCTCGGTGAAATGGAAGGAGGCGCGAAGGGCACCATGGCGGGCCATGACGGTCCGCCAGACGGTCCGCAAGGTTGCTGGATCCAGGGCACCGTCAATGGTCAGGCGCAGTTGGTCGAAATAGGTATCGGGTTCGTGCAGACTGTGCAGCAGGATGTCCCGTTGTAGGGGGGTGAGGGGGAGGACGTCCTCCACATCCTCGGCGCGGGTCCCAGCGAGGTGGGCGGCGCGGGTTCCGCCGAGGCGGGCGGCGCGGGCGGCCTGGGCGAGTTCGGCCAGGGCCGCGTCCAAGTCGTCCATCAGGGCGCGGGCGGAACCGTCGCGGGCGGGATCGCCGCCGGGGTAGTTGATGTCCAGCCGCAGGGCTCCGTCCACGAGACCGGCGTTCACCTCCAGCATATGGCTGCGCGGGATGGTCGGGGCGATGGTGGGGCCGGTGTCCTGGTCCACGGGGCGGAAAGCCGCCTCCCCCGTCCATCCGGTGAGGACGCCAACGAAGTTGACCAGGATTTCCGCCCTGGGAAGCAGGGCGAGCAGGGCCCCGTCCTCCGTCCCCCCAAGGTGGCGGGCCAGACCATATCCCAGCCCCTGGGCGAGGGCCTCCGTCGTTTGGCTGTTGACCTTGCGAACCAGGGTGGGCAGGGCGTCGCCCTTGACCTCCAGGCGGAGGGGGAGGACCGCGGTGAACCAGCCGACGACGCGGCTCAGGTCCAAATCGCCCAGGCCGCTGACCCGTCCGTTGCGCTCCAGGTCCACCCGGAGGGTCTGGCCGCCCCGCTTCTGGAGGACCCGGGCCAAGGCCACGACCATCAGTTCATCGGCCCGGCAGCCGAGCGCCTGGGGCGCGCGGCGGATCAACTCGGTGGAGCGGCTCCGGTCCAGGTCCCGGCGGATGCTCGCCGCGACCCGTTCCACCCCCGGATCCTCGCCGAATTCGGGCGCGATTCGGTCGGCGGGATGGCCCAGCAGGGTCAGCCAGTGGGAGAGGTCACCGGTGACCTGGGGTTGCTTGGCCAATTCGGCGAGGTGTTCGGCCCATTGGCGGAAGGTCGGACCCCGGCGAACCAGCCGGGGGACTTCTCCCCGGATGGCCATGGCGTGGGCGGTTTCCAGATCCTCCAGCAGGGGATCCCAGGACAGGACGTCGACGCAGAGGTGGTGGAGGACCAGAAGCAGGCGGTGGTCGTGGGGCGTGAAGACCGCGGCCAGGGTCTGGCCGGTTTCCAGGTTCAGGCTTCCCTGGGCCTCGGCATAGGCCTCCGCGCGGGCGGTCTCGCGCTCTTCGTCCGGGGTCTGGGACAGGTCGAGGCGGGTGATCCGGGGCGCGGGGACGGTGGCGGCGAAGGCGAAGGTCGCCGCTGGCCCCGTTCCCCGCATGGTCAGACGCAGACAATCATGGCGGGCCACCACCGCGATCAGGGCCGAGGTGAGACTGTCCAGGGTGGCCTCGGCGGGCAGGGCGAGGACGACGGCCTGATTGAAGTGATGGGCGTCGACGGGGGTCGCCTCGCGGAACCAGGCGAGGATCGGGGTCGCGGGCAGGGGGCCCTCGTCCGGAGGCAGGTCTGGACCGCTATCGGCTCTCTCGTCAAGGGCTGGAACCGCGGCGGCGATGGCCGCGACGGTCTGGTGTTGGAAGAGCAGGCGGGCCGTGAGGTCCAGCCCCGCTCGCCGGGCCCGGGACACGATGCGCAGACCGCGGAGGGAATCCCCGCCCAGGTCGAAGAAATTGTCGTCGGGGCCGACGGCGGGACGGTCCAGGACCTCGGCGAAGATCGCGGCCAGGATCGCTTCCCGGGGGTCGGTGATGGGGTCCGCGGTCCGCTCCCCGGAGGACGGGGGGGCCGAGGGCGCGGGCCGGGCGGCGAGGGCGCGGCGGTCGACCTTGCCCGAGGGCAGCTTGGGTAGGGCGTCGATCCGCTCGAGAAGGGCGGGCACCTGGGCCGCGGGAAGGGTCTCCTTCGCCCAATGGCGCAGGGCATCGGGGGCTACGGGGCCGGTGTAGCAGGCCCGCAGAAGGGTCCCGCCCGCGCCGTCCGTTTGGCCAAAGGCCGCGACCTCTCCGGCGTCCGGATGGGCGGAGAGGGCCGCGTCCACCGCCGCGGGGTCGACGCGGATCCCACGGATTTTTAGTTGGGCGTCCTTCCGCCCGACGAAGGCCAACCCCCCATCGGGAAGGCGCCGTCCCAGATCACCGGACCAATAGGCGGGGGGGCCTCCTGGGAGACGTGAACGGAAGCCTCCGCTGTCCCCCTCTCCCTTGTCGGTGCCGAGATAGCCTTGGGCCAGGGCCAGACCTTCAATGACGATCTCGCCCACCACACCCGGCGGGACGGGGGCTCCCGTGGCGTCGACGACAAACAGGTCCACGTTGGCCAGGGGGCGACCCAGGGGGACGGAGGTCTCGCCCGGGGGCAAGGTATCGCGGGTCGGATCGAAGAAAGCCGTGGTGATGGTGGCTTCGCTGGGGCCATAGCCACTGAGCCAGGGTACGGCGGGGGCGACGGCCTCCCATTGGGCGACGGTGGCGGTGCTTACCCGGTCGCTGCCTGTCACCAGAAGGCGCAGATCCGGCGGAGGGGCCCCCCCGGTTTCGGCCATCTCCCGGGTCCAGGCTCGCCAGAAGGGCGCGGGCAGGTTGGCCAGGGTGATTCGGGATGCGGTCAAGAACGCGGTGAAGCCATCCAGGGAGTCCAGGACGGTGTCGGGGGGAACGACCAATTGCCCCCCGGCCAGAAGGGTGGGGAAGACCTCCTCCAGCGACACGTCGAAGGCGGGGGAGGTGAACAGGGGCACCCGGTCCCCATCGGTCAGGGCGAAGGCCTCGACCACGGCCAGGGCGTGGTTCAACAGCGCCGCCCGGCCCACGATGATGCCCTTGGGCTCCCCCGTCGATCCGGACGTGAAGCAAAGATAGGCCCGGTCCCCGGCGGGGGGAGAAGCGGGCGGCTTGGCTGGCGGGGGGGCCGGCGGAAGGGCCGCGACAAGCAGCCTGGGAACCCCGATCGGCGCGGTTTCGGGCAGGGCTCCGGTGGTCAGGAGGCACGTCAATCCGGCGGCCTTGGCCACGCGGGCACGGTGGGGCGCGGGGGTGTCCGGGGGAAGGGCGACGAAGCATCCTCCGGCCAACAGGGTTCCGAGCATCGCGGCGACCCAATCGCCGCTTCTGGGCAACAGCAGCCCGACGGCGCCGTTGGGTTGTAATCCCTGGCCGAGAAGCCCCGCGGCGATGGTCTCCGCCCGGTCCGCGAGGGCTCCGGCGGAGAGGAGGACGCCGTCGGCCTCGCGCAGGGCCGGCGCATCGGGGTGGGCGCGCAGACGCTCCAGGATCACATGCTCCAGGCGGGCGCCCTCGGCTCGAGCGCGGCGGGGGCCGCGCCACTGGGCCGGGGGATCCCCGTCGGCGATGGGAAGGCGGGACAGCGGGGTGTCCGGCGCATCGCGCAGGACTCGGGCCAGGGCCACGATTTGGCGGGCGAAGCGGTCGATGGTGGCCGGGTCGAATAGCGTTGGGTCGTATTCCAGGTAGCCGGTCATCGCCCCACTCGCCAGGGCCGGAGGGGCGAGGGCCAGGTTGAGGTCGACCTCCGGCGGCAGGGGGGGCATGTCCAGGGGCGCGCAGTCCACGCCGGGCCAGGACAGCGGGGCGACCTCGGCGTTTTGCAGGACGAACATGGCCTGGAACAGGGGGTTCCGGTTCAGGTGGCGGCGGGGCTTCAGGGCGTCCACCACCCGGTCGAAGGGGACGTCCTGATGGGTGAAGGCGTCCAGGGTGGCCGCCCGCGCCCGCGCCAGCAGGGTCCGGAAATCCGGATCGCCGGACAGGTCCAGCCGGATGACCACGGTATTGACGAAAAAGCCGATGAGGGCGTGGGTTTCGGTCCGCTCCCGATTGCCCATGGGAATGCCGATGGTCAGGTCGTCCTGTCCGCTCCACCGGGAGAGCAGGGCACCGTACACGGCCAACCAGGCCATGAAGGCGGACGCTCCGTGGCGGGAGGCCAGGGCCGACAGATCCAGGTCCGCGGGCAGGGTAAAGGCATGGGCGGCCCCCCGGTCGGACCGGGAGGCGGGGCGGAGGCGATCGAAGGGCAGGGCGATTTCCGTCGGGGCGCCGGAAAGGAGGGCGCGCCAATGGGCGATGCCCGGAGCCAGGGTCTCCTCTGTTCGGGCGGCGCGCTCCTGGGCGGTGACCTCGGCGAATTGGATGGGCAGAGGCGGAAGGTCCGTTGCCTCGCCGGTTACCTCAATGGAGACCAGGGCCGACAGTTCGCGGAAGAGGATCCCCATGGACCAGCGGTCGGAGACCAGATGATGCAGGCAGAGGATGAACAGCCAGCGCCCTTCGGGTCCGTCGCCCCCGTCCTGGCGGATCAGACGGACCCGGAAGGGAGCCTCCCGCGTCAGGTCGAAGGGGCGAGAGGTGGATTCGGTCAATAGGTTGTCGCGGTCCTCGAGAGGGGCCTGCTCCTCGCTCAGGCCGAGGGAGGTCCAGGGGGCGATGACAAGACGGGGTTCGTCGTCTTCCTCGATGAAGCGGGCGCGCAGGATTTCCTGCCGCAGGATCAGGCGGTCGAGGGCACGGGACAGGGCGGGCACGTCCAGGGAGCCCCGGATGTCCCAGGCCGCGGAGAGGGTGAAGGACGCCCCGGTCTCACTCAGCTTTTCCAGGAACCACAGACGCCGCTGGTTGTGGGTGGGGGGGACGCTTTTGGGCGTGGAGGGGCGCGCGAGGGCGGAGAGCAGCTCTTGCTTCCGCTCGGCCATTTCGGCGCGCAGGGTGGCGGTGATGGCACCCTTGGGCGCGCGCACCTTCAGGGCGTCCCCCTCGGCGTCCAGGCGGACGGACAAGGCGGTCAATTCGGCGAGGAGCGCGTCGATGGGCCTCATAACGTGAATTCTTCCTCGTCGGGGGGAATGGAGGATTTTGGGGGAAGCGTGGGGGCCTTGGCCTCCGCCGCCGCCTGGTTCAGGCGGGCGGCATTGGCCTCCGCCGCCGCCTGGTTCAGGCGGGCGGCATTGGCCTCCGCCGCCGCCCGGTTCAGGCGGGCGGTATTGGCCTCCGCCGCCACCCGGTCCAAGCGGGCGGCGATGCCCCGGGGCGTGGGCATGGCGAACAGTTCTCCGACCGGCAGGTCCAGACCATGGTCCGCGGCGAGGCGGTCCCTCAGGCGGGCCACCAGAAGGGAGTGGCCCCCGCTGTCGAAGAAATTGTCATCCGGCCCCACCCGCCGTCCGCCTAAAAGCTCTTCCCACAGGGTGAGCACGGCACCCAGGCTGTCCCCGGGGCGGAGGGCGTCCTCCGGAGGGCCGGGCGCGGTCCGGAGGGGCGGCCTGGGCGTCTCGAGCACGGTCCAATCCACTTTGCCGTTGGTGGTCAGGGGGACCGCGGGGATCACCGCGATGGCCGCGGGGATGAGGGCGTCGGAGAGGAGTCCCTTGAGAGCCCGCCGAAGGTCCTGGGGCGAGGACCCGGCGCCCGATGGCGTGTCCGGAGAGGCCACCACCCAGGCGACCAGGGCGTCGGCACCCGTGTCGTCGGGGCGAACCGCCACGAGGGCGCGGGCGATCCCGGGTTGGCTCTCCAGGGCGCTTTCCACTTCGCCGGGTTCGATCCGCAAACCCCTCAGCTTGATCTGCCGGTCCACCCGCCCAAGGAAGGTGAAGGACCCATCCGCTTCCAGCCGGACCCGGTCACCCGTGCGGTACAGCCGGGTCCGAGGGCGACCCTCCGGGTCGGGGGGACCACCCTCCGGGTCGGGGGGAAAGGCGCGGGCCGTCAGGTCGGGGCGGTTCAGGTACCCGCCGGTCACATTGGGGCCGCCGATCCACAATTCCCCGGGAACTCCTGGAGGCAAGGGTGCGCCGCTTCCGTCGCGGACGGTCAGGCGGGCTCCGGCGATGGGCCGTCCGATGGTCGTGGCCGGGGCGTTGGGGGCGTAGTCCGCCAGGGTCGCGGTGACGGTGGCTTCCGTGGGGCCGTAAGCGATGACCAACCGTCGCCCGGCGGACCAGAGACGGGCGGTATCGGGTGGGCAGGCCTCGCCCCCGACGACAACCAGACGCGGTCCCGCGCCGGGAGGGGGGTCCGTGGCCGCGAGGATCGCGGCGGGCACTTGGGCGAGGGTGATGGCTTGTTCGGCCATGGTTGTCCGCAGGGCCGCGCCGGGGGTCAGGGCGTCGCGGGGGGGCTGGACCAGGACCGCGCCGCCGGTCAGGGCGAGGGACAGATCCGAAAGGGCAACGTCGAAGGAGGGGGAGACGACCTGGAGGATTCGATCTCCGGGCCGGAGGGCATAGGCCTCGACCAGGGCCGCGCCCAGGCGGCAGAGGGCGTCGTGGCGGACGGGGACACCCTTGGATTTCCCCGTGGTGCCGGAGGTATGGATGATCGCCGCGATGGGCGATGGGGAGGGCGTCGCGAGGGGGGGCAGCGCGCTGGGATGCTCGGGCTCGGCGAAGATCTGGTCCAGGGACAGGGTGGGATAGGGACCGGTGGGGTCGCCCTTGAGGGCCTCGGTGATCACGGCTTTGGCGTTGGCGTCGGCGAGGATATGGGCGATGCGGGGGATGGGGGTTCTGGGGTCCAGGGGGACGGCGGTGGCGCCCAGGCGGAAAATCCCCAACAGCGCGGCCATGCGCCGGGGGGAGTGGTCGGCGACAAGGCCCACGCGGTCTCCGGCCCGGACGCCCAGGGCGCTCACCTGGGCGGCGGTGACATTGGCTCCATGGTCAAGGGTGGCGCGGCTCCAGGTTTCGCGACCGTCGGTGGCAGCGGGGGCGGTGGGATCAAGGGCGCGCCAGCGGTCAAGGACCGCCTCCAACCGTGTGTCCTTGGGGGCCGGAGCGGGGCGCGCCGCCCCCAGGGTCGGGGAGTCCTCCGACGTCAGGACCAAGGGCAGACGATCCAAGGGGGTTTCCGGCTGGGCGATTACACCCTTGACCAGGGCGGCCAGTCCCCGGGCCAGGGGGCGCGCCAGGGTTTCGGGGACCCGGTTGACGCCATATTCCAGGTGGATGCGCCAATCCCCATCGGCGTGGGTGGCGACCAAGGCCAGATCCACCCGGGCCTCCGGTGACGCCGGAAGAGCGAGCAGGGCGCTGTCCACGTCGGGTAGGGAGAGGGTCCAGGGGGCGGTCTCCTCCACCAGGATCATGGTCCGGGGCGTGGGGCCATCCTCGGCGCCGGGCCAGCCCTGTCCGCTGGCTTGGATCCAGGCCAGCGGAATGTCCTGGTGGCGCAGGGCGCCCATCAGGCTGGACCGGGCGGCCTCGACCACCGTGGCGAAGGGAGGAGCCGCGGCCAGATCCACGGCCATCAGAACCGGATTGGCCAGAAAGCCCACCACGTCGCGCAGCGCCGGATGGTCCCGCCCCGCCATCGGCGTGGCGAGCAGCGGGCGGTCGCTGTCTCCAAACCGGGCGAGCGTCGCCGCCCAGGCGGCCAGCAGCAGCAGAAAAGGCGTGGTTCGCCCGGGCGGGAACAGGGCCTGGAGCCGGTCCAGGTCGGCGCCGGTCAGGGGGACCTCCACCCGGGCCACGGGACCACCGGGGGGCACACCGACCCGGATGCCCGCCGGACGGGGCGCGTTGGCTCCCTTCAGGGATTGGACGTAGGCATCCAGATCCCGGGTCAACAACGGGCGGATCCGCCGTTGCCAATGGCCCAGGTCCAGGGTCGACAGGGCCTCGGGTGGCGGTGGAGGGGCGCCGTCGGGGGCATGGGTTCGGGCGGTGTACAGGCGGGCGAGGTCGTTGACCAGGATTTGCCCCGACCATCCGTCGCAAACGGCGTGGTGGGTCACCAGAAGCAGGGCGTGGCGGGCGGGACCCAAACGGATAAGGCGCGCGCGGAACAGGGGCTCCGCGTCCAGGGCGAAGGGGCGTCGGGTCTCCCGGGTCACCAACGCCGCCAGGGCGGCCTCCGGATCATCGCGTCCGCTCAGGTCGTCCCGGAGCGGTGGCGGGGGTGGCGCCAGGAGGACCTGCTCGGGACCCTCGGGACCCGCCCGCAGGCGGGTGCGCAGGGCCGGGTGGCCTTGGACGAGATCGCCCAGGGCCGCGGCGAGGGCGTCGCTGTCGAGAGGGCCGTCCAGCCGGTAGGCGATGGCGAGATTATAGGCCGCCTGTCGGGGATCCCTTTTGTAGCCCTCCCACAGCCAAACCTGATTCGGGGTCGCGGGGGCGGGGCCCTCGCCGGGGATGGGGATCGGCGGCGGGCGCGACGCCTCGGCTCCGTCTTCCCGGGCGATACGCTGGGCCAGATCGTCCAGCCTTGGGGTTTCAAAGAGCATGGCCACGGGCAGGGCGCGGTCCAGGGCCTCCCCCAGGCGGCCCATGGCGAGGATGGCTTGCAGGGAACTCCCCCCAAGGGCGAAGAAATGTCCGTCCCGTGGGGGGAGTGGACCCTCCAGCACGGACCGCCAGCTTTCGGCCACCAGGGCTTCCAGCGGAGACAGGACCCGAGGGGCGACCTCCCCATCGGAGTCTGGGGGGGAGGCATCCGGATCGGGCAGGGCGCGTGCGTCCACCTTGCCGCTGGCCGTCAGGGGCAGGCGGTCGAGCAGGACGATCCGAGGGACCAGGGCCGGGGGCAGGCGGCGGGCCAGGGCGGCGCGCAGATCCTCGGTACTGGGCGGGAGGGCTCCCCCGGCTTCCTTGTCCAGACAGACATGGGCGAGCAGGACCTTGGTGCCGGGGACGGTCCCTTCCCGGGCGCGGACATGGGCTTCGCGGACCCCGGACTGGGCCAGCAGCAGGGCTTCAACCTCCCCGGGTTCCACGCGCACGCCTTGGATCTTCACCTGGCGGTCGACCCGGCCCAGGCAGCGGAAAACGCCTCCGGCGTCCAGGACCCCCAGGTCGCCCGTGTGGTACTGGCGGCCCTCTGGACCCTCGCGGAACCGCTCCGCCGTCCGGTCCGGGTCGTTCCGGTAGCCCAGGGCGAGGCCATGGCCACCGATGAGGATTTCCCCGGGCAGACCGGGAAGGGCCTCCCCGGCACCGGAGAGAAATACCCGGTTCCCCGGGATCGGCCGGCCGATGGGCAGGGGGCCGTCCCGGCCCGAGGTCGGATCGGCGTCGGACACTTCATGCCAGAGGGCATCCGCGGACACCTCCGAGGAACCGTAAAGGTTCAGCAGGCGGCAGCGGGGCAGAAGCGCCCGGAACCGGCGGGCCAGTTCCATGGGCAGGGGTTCGCCGCTACACACGCAAAGGGTGAGACCGGACAGGCGCTCGGACGCCCATTGGGGCCGGTCGAGCAGGGCTCGCAACAGGGAGGGGACAAGGACGATCCGAGTGACGCCGCGGTCGGCCATGAGCGCGGTCAGCGCCGTGGGGTCGCGGGCCGTGGCCCCATCGGCGATGACCGAGGGGATCCCACCGCACAGGGGGCCGAGGACTTCCCAGATGAAATCCACGAAGGCCGGGGAGGTCTTGAGGACCGAGCGGTCTTGGGTGGTGAAGGGGAAGGCCCGGGCCATCCAGTCGATGCGGTTGACCATGCCCCCATGGGTTCCCAAAACCCCCTTGGGCCGCCCGGTGGAGCCGGAGGTATGGATGATATAGGCCCCGTCTCCGGGTTTGGTCCGGGGGAGGGGCGTGTCTGGAGACCCAACGGTTGAGGGAAGAAGACTCCTTTGCTTGCCGTCGTCGCGCAGCCAGGGGGGAGGAGTTGGGGCGATAACGATCTCCGCGCCGGTCTCGTCGACCAGATCAGCCAGCCGCTCCCCGGGCTGGGTCACGTCCAGGGCCTGGATCAGGCCCCCCGCCCGAAGGACGGCGACCAGGGCCACGACCATGTCCGCGGACCGGTCCAGGGCGATGGCCACGGGCGCGCCCGGCGCCACTCCGGCCTCCACCAAGGCCCGGGCGAGGGCGCCGGAGTGGTCGAGCAGGGCGCCGAAGATCAGGGTCCGGTCCCCATCGAGAACCGCCTGGGCGTCGGGGCGGGAGCGGGCCGCGCGTTCGATCCGGTCCACTAGACTGGCCGTCGGGGCGGGAGGCATGGGGGGATGGAGGCGGGCCAGAAGGCCATGGGGGTGGGCCGGTCCCGTCAGGGGAAGGGTATCGATGGGTCGATCGGCCAGATGGGGCAGATGGGTCAGAAGGTAGGACAGGGCCGCGGCCAGGGCGGCCCCCACCTCCGGCGCGACCAGATCGGCGCGGACCTCGAGCCGCCCGGCAAGGCGGCCCCCCGATCCCCCATCCACCAGTTCCAGGGCCAAATCGGCCCGCGCCATGGTCGGGGGCAGGGGGTGGACAAGCCCCTCGTCTTGCCCGGAGGCCCCCAGCAAGTTGAACAGGCTTTCGAACAGGGGCGCGCCGGTGGCCCGGCGATCCGGCGGAGCGAGGCTGGCGATATCGGCGAACCCCAGGGCGTCCTGGGCGAAGTCCTCGGCCAAATGGCCATGGAGGCGGCGGACCAGGGCCGGCAAACTGGGGCGGCCAGACAGGTCGCACCGCAGCGGGAGCAGGTCCGTGAGGCACCCCACGACACAATCCGTTCCCGGGGCCGAACGGTTGGCCACCGCGGTGCCGATGGCGACCTCCTCGGCCAGGGTGAAACGGGCCAGGACCGTGGCCTGGGCGGCGAGCACCACCGCGAAGAGGGTGGTTCCCTGGCGGGCGGCGAAGGCGCGCAGGGCATCCGCGCGCTCGGCGTCCAAGGTGATGGGGTGAAGGTCGGGGGGCTGGGGGGATGTCCGCCCGGCTTCTCCCTGTCCCTTGGCCGCCACGAGGACGAGGGGGGGACCCAGGTCGGCCAGGCGGTCGCGCCAATAGGTTCGGGCTCGGGCCACCTGGGCGGCGCGGGCGGGGCCGCGCGCCCAGTGGGCGACATCGGCTTGGGTGAGCGTTGGGGGTGGCGGTGGCGTCCCGGCGAGCAGGGCGAGCAGGTCGCGGGCCAGGAGCGTCGCGCCCACCCAATCGACAATGGCGTGGTGGCAAACCAGCAAAAGCGCCTCGCCGTCCGCGCCATCGGTCGTGAGGGCCAGGCGCCAGAGGGGCGTCCGGTCCAGCGCGAAGGGAGGGGCGACGACCCGGCGGAGAGCGGGATCGTCCTCGGGCGGCCGGGTCGGATCCCGGGAAATGCGAGGAAGAGAGGGCGTTGGGATCGACGGTTCCACGGTTTCCATCACCGTTCCGTCGCGCTCGACAAAGTGGGTCCGGAGGACCTCATGGCGGGTTATCAGGGTCTCCACGGCCTGAGTCAGGGCCTGGTCGGTGGTCCCTCCGGGCAAGGGGATCAGACAGGATAGGGTGTTGAGGCCGGACTCCGCCTCGACCTGCTCCTGAATCCAAAAGCGGCGCTGCGGCGCGCCCGCGGGCGCGGGGGCGCGGTCGACGCGCGCCGTTGGTCCCAAGGTGTTGGTTATCGCCGCGGACAGATCCGCGAGGCCGAAGCCCTCGTCCTCGAGCAGGCCGAGCAACAGATCGTCGTCGTCGGGGGTGTCCGTCACCATGGCCGGATTATCCCTTTCACTTGGGAAGGGTCTTGCGCGTGGCGAGGGCGGCCCGGTCTTCCGGGGACAAAGCCTCCAGATCGGCCAGTTTCCGGGCCACGGCATCCACCAGTCCCGGCTTGGGTTCGATGGCGCGCAGGTGGCGGGTCAGGGCCTCCACCGTCGGATATTGGAAGGCCACCGTCGAGGAGAGGGGCACATAGAACCGCTTGCCCAATCGCGCGGCGAGGCGGGCGGCGAGCAGGGAGGTCCCTCCGAGCAGGAAGAAGTCATCGCCAATGGCCGGGGGGGCTCCCTCCAGGACCTCCGCGACGATCCGGGCGACCAGACGCTCCGTCTCGTCGCGCGGGGCGACCCGGCGGTCCTCGGTCTCGAGGGCGAGGCGCACCGGGTCGGGGGCGCCATCGGGACGGCGGAGGATTTCGCGCACCGGTCTGGTGTACACCCAGGCGGGGCGTCCCAGGGCGTCGGCGACCCGGGCGACGCCGGGTTCCATTCCGGTCGCGTCTCCCCTGACCGCCCCGGGCACCCACCACAGGACCGGGCGGGTCAGGGGCGCCGGAGACCCCAGGACCCGGGCGGCATGCAGGGGGTGGTCCCCATTCAGGCCAACCAACAGGCATCCCAGGGGGCGCCAGAGGGCGGCCTCGATCATCGCCAGTCCGTGATTGGCGTCCAGGGAGCGCAGACCATCGAGCCGCAGGAGGGCGTCATTGGTGTTGCCCGCGCTCAACCCCACGCCGGACCAGGACGAAAAGGCCAGATGGGTGACGGGCCAGCCCTGGGCGACCAGGGCGGCGCATTGAGTGGCCGCGGCCGCGGAAACGGCGCCATAGGCGGCCATGCGGCCCCCCGTGTGGCCGGTGATCGATCCGGCGACGAGGAGCCGGGTTCGTGCACGGGGCGGAAGCAGGTCGGAGAGGACCCGAAGGCCGTCCAGACTGGCCCGGCGCAGGGCGCTCAACGCCGTCCCGTCGTCCTCCAAAAGGGGCAGGGGCGCGCCCAGGGCGGCCAGGTGCAGGATACCATCCAGGGGTTCTCCGGTCTCCGCTTCAAAGGTGGAAACCGCCTGGCCCATGGCTTGGGCATCGGCCACGTCCACGGCCAGATAGCGGATCGGCCCCAGGGCTTCCAACCGCTGGAGGGCGGCGGCCCGGTCCGCGGGAAGGTCCGCCCGGGGCGACCGGCCCGTGAGGAGCAGCGAGGCGCCCCGCTTCAACAGGCGCTCACAGGCAAGGCGGCCCAGTCCGCCCAATCCACCGGTGACCAGCCAGGGGGCGCCGGGTTGAAGGGGCGGACCGGGGTCGGATGGGGCTTCCGGCGTGACGGGATCCAGCCGGGGCACGAGGCGGTCGCCACCGCGCCAAGCGCACAGGGGCTCGTCCAAAGCCACGCGCTCCCGTTCAACAAGCGCGGCGAGCTCTTCTCCCTCCATCGGCCCATCCGGCGGCCCGTCGATATCCAGCAGACGCCAGGAGATGCCGGGCAGCACCAATGTCAGGGACCGCAGGAGGCCGGGCAGGAGGGTGGCATCCGGGTCCAGGGAATCATAGGGCCGGGCGAGGACCGCCCCCCGGGTCACGACGAGGACCCGGGAGATGCGCTCCCCTTCCGGCTTGACGGCGTTGGCCCGCGCCAGGGAGAGGAGCCTGTCGAGGACAGCCAGGGCGCCGCCGCTGTCTGGCGTGGTGGTTACGACCACGGTTCGCGCGGGATCCCATGGCGCGGCGGCGGGCATCGGTCCCGGAAGCGCGTCCGTCAGAGGCTTGGCGACCCAAACAGGGCGATAGGGTTGGCCGACGCGGGCGTCTCCCCCCGAGAGAGCGGCGATACGCTCCCGCTCGGTGTCGTAGGCCCCAGCCTCGAACCGTTGGCGCAGGAGGGGGCGCTGGATTTTGCCGATGGAGGTGCGGGGGAAGGCCTCGGATGGAAGCAAGACCGGGTGGTTGATGGCGATCCCCAAGTCCCGGGCCAAGCGCAGCCGGATGGCCTTGGTCAGGACGCGGAGGATGTCGTCGTCCTCGGTGCCTTCGGCCAGGGGCGCGGAGAAGAACAGCGCGACTTCGTCGGTTGAGGCGCCCGCTGGGCGGACCGGAACCGCGGCCAGGGCGGCCGTGGAGAGGCCCGGGACCCGGGCGGAGCTGGTTTCGATCTCGTGGGCGAAGACCTTGGCCCCATTGATGTTGATGCTGTCCTTCAGGCGCCCGGTCAGATAAAGGGCACCGTCGGCCAGGAACCCCACGTCGCCGGTGTCGAACCATCCGTCGTCCATGGCTTCGGCGGTCAGGTCGTCGCGGTTGTGGTAGCCGACGAACAACTGGGGGCCGCGTTGTTGGAAGCGGCCGACTTCCCCCTCTCGCAGCAGGGTTCCATCTTCGCCGACGATGCGCAGACTGGCCCCGCGCACGGGGCGGCCAAGGCTGGCGAAGGACCCACGGCTTTGTCCCAAATGGGCGAGGGTGGAGGGCGCGCAGGTTTCCGACATGCCCATGGCGGGGCAAAGAGCGTCGCCCGGTAGGCCCAGGGGCGCCAGACGGTCGAGGAAGGCGCGGAGGGATCCCTCCGTCACGGCCTCTCCCCCATTGATCAGCCGGCGCAGGCGGGACAGATCCCAGGGATGGCTGTCGGCCTGTTCCACGGCGTCGGCGATCAGGCCGAAGGCGAAGTTGGGCGCCCAGTTGATGGTGATCCGGTGACGGGACACCAGATCGAGCCATCGGGTCGGGTCGGCGAGGATCGGAGCCGTATTGGCCTGGACCTGTTCGGCGGCAAGGATGGCGGGCGCAAGGATCAGGAACGCCGTGGCGCCCACATGGTCGTAGGGCATCCAATTCAGGAAAATATCGTTTTGTCCCAGGTCAATGGCATCCATGGCCGCGGCGCCCGCCATGGCCAGGATCGCCCGATGGGTCTGGCGCACGCCCTTTGGGGCGCCCGTGCTGCCGGAGGTCAGCAGGATCAAGGGGACCGATTCCGGATCGGTGTGGGGGCTGGGGACCGCGCGCGGTAAGGCCAGGGTGGCGTCCGGGGTGTCGGGAATGCCGATCACGTCCAGGTCCGCCAAGTCGGCGCGGGCGGCCAGGGCGGCCCGCCGGGTCTCCGTGGTCAGGATCCGAGGTCTGCCCAGGACCTCCACGGCCTGGCGGAGGCGGTCGAAGGCACTGGTCGCGGCGTCGGCCTCCGGCAGGGCCAGGGGCGCGGCGACCATGCCGCCCAGCAGGCAGGCCCAGAGGGCGCCCAGGTAGGGGATGGACTCCCGCGCGTCGATCAACAGGATATCCCCCGCGCCAATTCCCTTGGCCCGGGCGAGGCCGAGGATGGACAGGGCGCGGAGCCTCAGGTCGGCGTATGTCTCCCGCCATTCCGCGCCGTCGTCGGCCACATGGACCACACCCCTGTCTCCAACCGCGGCGCGGTCCAGGGCCTCGCCAAGGGTGCGGGGATGCCCGGAGGGTGGGGTGTAGGGAGGCGCTTCCGACAGGGCCGGACGATCCGAAAGGGGCTTACCAATCTCTTCCCGCTCCATGGGGGCCACGTCCCTCGCCGGGGAAGGGGCAAGGGCGGGAGTGTTCCCCAGATCGGGAACGAGGCATGTTGGTGCCAAGGTCCGCTCGGCGGCTCGGGGAGCGGCGCCCCTCGCCCAATCACCGTCCGGGGGAAGGCCCAGAAGGGACGCGATAGCATCCAGCGTCGCGTCGTCCCAAATGGGAAGGTCGACCAGGGCCTTGGCCGCGGTCGGGTCCATGGGGTCGCCGTGGGACAGGGCGACGGCGTGGTCCACTGGTGGGGAGATCCCTATCGGCTCGGCGGCGTATTCCATGGCCTTTGGACCCGAAAGGAAAGCAACGCGTATCTTGGCCCGTTTGGGTTGTGATCTGGACTCGGACGGTCCAAGGGAAGGAATGGTTTGTATGACAAAATTCTGGAGGCCGGGAATCGGCTCTATCGAAGGAATAAATCCATCCGCTTTCTTTGGTGTTGTCTTCACGTGAAAATCCACTCCCTTGTCACGGCTACCAGAAATTATTCCTTTTTTGTTGGTAGGTTAGCGGGCAACCGTTGACGGACTATGCCAGAGGGGTCCTGACGGTTCAATGGGTGTTCCGCCCCCATGCCAGCGAAGGAGGTCGTTTTAATTGGGAGCGTCCGCCCTGGACCCAGGCCCTGGGTCGGAGAGTGGTGCCACCCTACGTCTCTTCCATGAAAACCCGGACCTCCATGTCCAAGGGGGTGTCGCCGCTTCCGGTGAAACTGCCAGAGACCGGGACCAATTGGTGGATATACCGCCCGACGGCGACGGGGATGAGATTGGCTCCGCCCATGGCATTATTGGTCGGATCGAAAACAATCCAACCCGCGCCTGGAACATGGACTTCGGCCCAGGCATGGGTCGAACCGCCGCCTTGGGTTCCAAGGCGTGTGTTGTCGGGGTCATGGCTATAGCCGGAGACGATCCGGGCTCCCAATCCAAGGTGGCGAACCGCTTCGACGAAGAGGACCGCGAAGTCCCTGCAGGATCCGCGGCGGCGCTCCAGCGAGGTCAAGGGCGATTGGGTGCCTTCCTCGTCGCGACTTTGGTAGACGAGGGCACTCGAGACGCCTGCGTTGACGTCCTTTAGAAGGGACAGGGTGTCGGTCGTTTCGCCGAGGACGAACCCCCTTGCCCAATCCCGCAATCGATCGGTCGGGTCGTCGTAGCCGGGGCGGGTGAGGGCTCCCAGGTCGGTCCACGACTCATTGTCGTAGCGGAACGGATAAGAAATCGCCGAAGCGGCGATGTCAAAGACCGGCCAGGCCGCCGCGGTCAGCTCCAGCATGACGTCGCTCTCGATGAAGAGACGATCCGATATTGCGCCAAAGGTCGCCGTTCCGATTATGTTGCCGGACACATCCGGTGTCCAACGAATGCGCGCCGGTGGGTCAACGGTCACGGTCATCTCCAGCAATCTGACCTCGTGCGATTCCCGGGGACGCAGCATCAACCGATGGGGGTGAAAGCTGACGGGCTGTTCATATCTGTAGGTTGTCGCGTGGCGAATGCGGAGTGTCGTCATGGGCTTTGCTCCTGCTCGGTATCGGGAAAGAGGCGCGATTCCAATGCTTAATGAAGTGACCGGAATTTGAGAGAGTAACTTGGCTCTCGATTTCCTGTATATTTTGATGAACTATCGGTGCTTCGTGATGTCTGAAATAAATATGGGATTGTATTTTGATATGAAAACCATATATTAATATTGTCGATACAAACGATTGGATCGATCGGGGGATTTTTTAAGGCGTCCCCCCTAACGGTCTGAGCAAGAAGCGATTTCCATGGTCGGATGGGTTTCCGATCCACCAAGGCGAAATGCTGAAAAGAGCGTCTCATGTCTTCCGGAACGGTCACCTGTTTCAGCGAACCTAACGGGTATGGTTTCATCAAAGCCGACAACGATGGCGCTGAATCGTTTTTCAATAAAGACGCGGTCTCGCGGTCGGGACTTAATCGATTGTCCGTCGGAAGTAGGGTCCACTATGACATCGTCATGGATCATTTGGGTGGAAAGAAATCGGCCCAAAATATCGGATTGATAATCGATGGGGTGTCGGGTGTTGAATGATTGCCATCGACATCACGCGGTCATACCAGCTTGTGATGAGCTTGACTCTTCGCTAGCTGGAAGCGGTGGGACGGGACGCACGCCTTCGGCGTGATGGGCTGACGCCTAAAGCCGCCGCGCCTTCTGGCGCTTGAAGCCTGCGTGGCGCTTGTGGCGTAGCGGGTCCACAGGTGCCTCCGCAAGACATGATGCATGGGTTGTCGTCCATGCCTCTGGGAATATGGGCTTGCTCCGGGGATGTTTCGAGACAGGAAGGATGGGGGCGCCGTCTATCGTTTGATCGCGATTTCCTGCCTTACAGCCTGGCCGATTGTCGGTCGGGCGACTAGTGGAGACGGCAATGGCCAAAGGTCAAAAACGCGGTAACAAAGAACCCAAGAAGCCGAAAGCGGCGAAAAAGCCAGCGGTTCCCCAGTCCGATCTGCCCGGGCGGCCCATCGTGTCTGTCGGCAAATCCAAGAAAAGCCCTTAAGGGTACATCGTTCTGATGTAGGAACGTAAATAATTCAGAACGTTCCGATATCAAAAAAAACTGATATCGGAACGTTCTGAATTTTTAATAAAATGGCTCGGATCCGTGGCCCATCCTCGCTCTCCCAATGATGGGCCATAACGCTTGCTTTATCAGGTGCCTTATCAGGCGCGCCATCGCGCCCCTGACCCGGCCTGTCATTTCCGACTTCGGAAGATGATCGCCACCATCGTGGCGGTCAAGTCAATGCGTCGGAATTGGCCGATGGGAAACCTGTCGGCGGTCGATGTGGGGTATCTTGGTAAGTCTACGGTTGTTCCATCATGGCGGTGGACCCTGGACCGGGGGAGCAAAGCCTGTTCCCCGGACCCGAGAGCCCCCTTCGAAGCCTCTCACCCATTCTCCCCCATTGACTCTCGGGGTGGGCTTTAATCGGAAGTGACCTGGATCATGCGCTCCCTGCTTCGACGGGTCATCCCCTCCTTGTTCTCCCCCTCGCCATGGGTGGCGACGGCGCCGGTCCGGGAGGAACTCTTTGGCATTGACCGCTTGGAGCAACACGCGGAAAGCCTCGCCACGGCCCAACGGGTCACGGCGAGGCCGCCGAAGGTTCCACCGCTGGAACGGCGGTTAAACGATAATGCCGCCGTGCTATTGGCCGCCTATCGGGCGAGTGCCGCGGAGTCCGAAGGGGGGGGAGACGTCGTCCCCGCCGCGGAGTGGATCCTCGATAACTATCACCTTGTCGAGGAGCAAATACGGGAAATCCGCGAGGATCTTCCGCCCGGCTATTACCGCCAATTGCCGAAGCTGGCTTCCGGTCCCTTCGCCGGGTATCCCCGCGTTTTCGGCCTGGCCTGGGCCTTCATCGCCCATACCGACAGTCATATTGATCCCGAGATGCTGTGCCGGTTCATCGCGGCCTATCAGCGGGTCCAGCCGTTAATGATTGGCGAGCTCTGGGCCGTCGCGATCACCCTCCGCATTGTCCTGGTTGAGAACTTGCGGCGGCTGGCGGATCAGATATCCCAAGGGCGTTCGGAGCGGGCGGACGCGGATGCGTTGGCCGATAGACTGCTCGCCCTGGGGGGTGCGACGGCCGCCTTGGAAGCCGATATCGCCGCCCGGTCCCCTGAGAGCCTGTCGGTGGCCTTCGGCGCCCAATTGGCGAAGCGTTTGCGCGATCAGGATCCGACGATGACACCCGCCCTGGGATGGCTCGTCGAGCGGCTTGGCCTCCAGGATGGGTCCATCGAAAGCATCGTGACCAGCGCCCAACAACGATTGGGCGCGTCCAATGTTTCGGTTCGCAACGTCATCAACAGCATGAGGCTGATCTCCGATATCGATTGGGCGGATCTGTTCGAAGGCGTCAGTCTTGTCGATGAACGGCTCCGCGACGGCAGCCAGTTCGCGTCCATGGATTTTCCCACGCGTGACCTCTACCGGAGTGCCATCGAAACCCTGTCTCGCGGCTCATCGCTGTCCGAGCTTGAAATCGCGGAACAGATCCTTTTGACAGCCCACCAAGCGGCGGCCGAGGCGGGTGATCCGGAGACGGGCGAACGGGTCGGTGATCCCGGGTATCATCTGATCGGACAGGGAAGTCGCGCGCTTGAGCGAAAGATTGGCTTTCACCCGAAGGTCCGGGCGCGGATCGGGCGCCTGGGCCGCGACCTGGGGCTCCCCGGATATGTCGGGGCCATGGTCCTCTGTACCGGCGCCTTGCTTGCCTTGTCCCTTTGGCTGTTGGCGAGCGGAGGGTTGGGTTGGGGTGGATTGACGGTCTTCCTTCTCTTGGCGGCCATTCCCGCCACCGAGGTCGCGACGGCTTTGGTCAATCGGTTCTCGACCTGGAGCCATGGTGCCGTCCTCCTTCCCGGTCTCGAGTTCCTGGCGGGCATTCCGGTCGCATCGCGGACACTGGTCGCTGTCCCGACGCTTCTGACCAGCGAGGAGGATCTTCGCGAGCAAATCGAGCGTCTGGAAGTCCATTTCCTGTCGGGGGCCGAGGGTGACATCACTTTCGCTCTCTTGACCGATGGGGTCGACGCGGACCGAGCCATCGTTGACAGTGACGCGGACCTCCTGTCCGTTGGTGTCGAGGCCATCGCCGTCTTGAACGCGCGATATGGCCCCGGCCCCGCGGGGACTCGCTTCCTGCTGCTGCATCGCCGCCGTCTCTACAATCCAAGTCAGGGTGTTTGGATGGGGTGGGAGCGCAAGCGGGGCAAGCTGTGTGAACTCAATCGGCTGTTGCGCGGCGCCACGGACACCTCTTTCGAAGGGGTGGCGGGGCGTGTGCCCCATGTGCCCGATGCCGTTCGCTATGTCATTACCTTGGACGCCGATACACGCCTACCCCGTGACGCGGCGCGGCGGTTGATTGGCAAGATGGCCCACCCCCTGAACCGGCCCATCCTGGACCACGCGGCGCGACGGGTCATCGGTGGCTACGGTCTGATGCAGCCCCGCGTCACGCCCTCCCTGGCCCGAGGCGGGCAAGGCTCCTTCTTCCAGCGGGTTTTCTCGGGGCCGGCGGGGATGGATCCCTATGCCGCCGCGGTTTCCGACGTATATCAGGACTTGTTTGGAGAAGGCTCTTTCGCGGGCAAGGGCATCTATGACGTGGATGCCTTCGAAGCGGCGCTATCCGGTCGGGTTCCGGACAATGCCCTGCTGAGCCATGACCTGTTCGAAGGAATTTGGGTTCGGGCCGGGCTCGCCTCCGATATCGAGGTCGTGGAGGACTTTCCCAGCCGCTATGACGTCGCCACCAAACGGCAACACCGGTGGATCCGGGGAGACTGGCAGCTCCTACCCTGGGTGTTCGGTCATTGGACCGGGCCAAATGCACCGACTCTGCTCGGGCGATGGAAGATGCTGGACAACCTGAGACGGTCCCTGCTCGCGCCCATTTTATTGCTGGCGTTGGCCGCCTGTTGGGTCATGCCCGCGCCCGCGGTCTGGATCGGGTTGGCCCTTGTCCTGGGCGCCATCGCATTTCCCGCCTTCCTGCCAAGCGCTTTCGTCCTTTTCCCCCACCGCGTCGGCGTCAAGGTGCGCAGCCATTTCGATGCCCTGGGCAAGGGGTTGTGGCTCGCGATGGTCCAGGTCCTGCTCTCGGTCTGCTTCCTCCCCGACCAGGCCTGGCGGACAGGAGATGCCATCGCCCGGACCCTGGTGCGACTGTTTATCACGCGTCGCGACCTTCTGGAATGGACGACGGCGGCCAAATCGACGGCGGCACCCCGGTTGGATTTGGTCGGGTTTCACGGAAAAATGCGCGATGGTTTGGCCCTTGGGTTGGTCCTGGCCGTTGTGGCGGTCGCAATCGCGCCAACCTCCTGGCCGGTGATCCTGCCCTTTGCCCTCGCCTGGGTGGCCATGCCCTCCCTCGCCTATTGGATCAGCCTTCCGTCGAAGCCCGCGGGACGCCTGGCTGTTTCCGAGGCCGATGGCGTTGATTTGCGTCTCGTCGCCCGTCGCACCTGGCGGTATTTTGAAACTTTCGTGACCGAGAGTGACTCCTTTTTACCCCCCGATAACGTCCAGGAAGATCCCGTTTCGACGCTCGCCCACCGGACGTCTCCCACCAATATCGGGCTTTATCTCCTGTCCGCGGTCGCCGCCCGGGATTTTGGATGGGCGGGCACGATCGAAATCGCCGAGCGTTTGGACGCCACACTCACATCCATGTCCCACCTGGAGCGCTACAAGGGGCATTTTTTCAATTGGTATGACACGCGGGATCGACATGTTCTCGCGCCGCCCTACGTCTCGTCCGTTGACAGTGGAAATCTGGCGGGTCACCTGATTGCCCTGGCCAATGCCTGCGAGGAGTGGACGGCCGTGACGCCCGAGGCGGATGTCCGCGCGGGTTTGATGGACAGCCTGCGCCTCGCCCGGCTGGCGGTGGCCGATTGGCCCGTTGGATTTGATGGACGCGCCCCCTCCTTGAACAGCTGTCTTGACGATCTGGAATCCCTGATTCACGGGGCGCAGGCCATTGATTTGATATTCGCGCCCCTCAACCGCCTTGCCGACAAGGCCGCCGAGGTCGTTCGGGGAGGGAGTCCCCGGGGAGACACCGGGGGGGCCGAGAAGATCACGTCCGATCCCCTGTTCTGGATCGAAGCCCTCAAGAAGGCCGGACTCGAGCACGCCCGGGACCGCCAGTCCGACGCCATGGCGATGGGGCGTTTAAGGGGCCGTCTGAAGGGGATCGCCGAACGGGCGCGCGGCCTGGCTCTCGCGATGGACTTTGCCTTTCTGCTTGATCCCGAACGAAAGCTCCTCTCCATTGGATATTCCCTCGCGGACAATGGCCTTGATCGGAATTGCTATGATCTGCTTGCTTCGGAGGCGCGCCTGGCCAGCCTGTTCGCCATCGCCAAGGGCGATGTGGCGACGCGGCATTGGTTCCGCTTGGGGCGGAATGCCACGCCTGTCGGAAACGGCTCGGCTTTGATCTCGTGGTCCGGCTCCATGTTCGAGTACCTGATGCCGTCGCTGGTGATACGGGCGCCCATCGGCAGTCTGCTCGAACAGACCAACCGTTTGGTGGTCGGCCGCCAACAGGCCCATGCCCGTCTTCTTAACATTCCCTGGGGAATCTCTGAATCCGCCTATAACGCCCGTGATTTCGAGCTCACCTATCAGTATTCAAACTTTGGCGTGGCGGGCCTTGGCCTGAAACGGGGCTTGGCGGGCGATGTCGTTGTCGCCCCCTACGCCACCGGACTCGCGTCGATGGTCGACCCGAACGGCGCCAACAGAAACTTCGACCGACTTGCCGCGATGGGAGGACTGGGACGTTATGGCTTTTTCGACGCCCTGGATTTCACCCGGTCCCGGATCCCCGATGGGGAGACCGTCGCCATTGTGCGTGCCCATATGGCCCACCACCAGGGTATGACCATCGTCGCCATCGCCAATACCTTGAATGGGGGGCGCATGCGGGATCGGTTCCATCGGGAGCCGATGATCCAGGCGTGCGAGCTTTTGCTGCAGGAGCGGGTGCCGCGCGATGTGGTCGTCGCCCATCCCCGCGCGGAGGAAGGGAAAGTGGGCTTCGCGGCCATTCTTTCCGAAGGGGTGGTCATCCGGCGACCCAAGGTCGCGCCGTCCAAAACCCCGGCCACGCATCTTCTTTCAAACGGACATTACACGGTGATGCTGACGGCCACCGGCGGTGGATACAGCCGTTGGGGGGGAATCGCGGTGACCCGTTGGCGCGAGGATGGGATCCGCGATGATTCGGGGACGGTGATCTTCCTTAAGGACAAGGATTCGGGAAAGCGATGGACCGTGGCCACCGATCCGGCTGGCGAGGAGCCCAGTCACAAGGAGGTGCTTTTCAGCGAGGGGCACGCGCAATTCACCCGCCACAATGGAACATTGACAACCACCCTGGATGTCTTGGTCTCCGGCGAGGATAATGGAGAGGTGCGCCGCCTCTCGCTGACCAACAGTGGCCGGCGTCCCCGCGAGATCGAGCTGACGACTTATGCCGAGGTGGTTCTGGCCCCATTGGCCACGGACAATGCCCACCCGGCCTTTTCCAAGATGTTCGTGCAAACCGAACACCTTCCCGAGTTTGGGGCCCTGATCGCGACCCGTCGCCCCCGGTCACGGGACGATCCCGGCATCTGGGCGGCCCATTTCGCCGTCATTGAAGGGGAAATCGCGGCGGATCCCCAATACGAGACCGATCGAGCCCGCTTTCTGGGCCGGGGCGGGACCGCCTCCGACGCCGCGGCGATCCGGGGTGGAAATCCCCTCTCGAATACCGTGGGAACCGTCCTTGACCCGGTGTTTTCCCTGCGATTGCGCCTGACAATCCCTGGCGGATCGATTGGCCGGATCGCCTTTTGGACGGTGGTGGCGCCGACTCGGGAGGACCTTCTGGACCTGATCGACAAGCACCATGACCGCAACGCCTTTGACCGGGCGAAGACCCTGGCCTGGACACAGGGACAGGTGGAGCTTCGCCATATCGGCATCAGCGAGGGTGAGGCCTCTGATTTCCAGAACCTGGCGGCGCCGATCCTGTACATGGATCCCCGTTACCGGGCACCGTCCGGCGCCATGGCGCGGGGCGCGGGTCCACGGTCGGACCTGTGGCCCCTGGGCATCTCGGGTGACCAGCCCATCGTTCTGCTTCGGATCGACGATGTCACGGACATGGCGGTGGTGTTGCAATTGCTCCGAGCCCATGAATATTGGCGCATGAAGCACCTGGGCGTTGATCTGGTGATCGTCAACGAGCATGCCGACTCTTACATACAGGACCTCCAGACCGCGATTGAAACGGCGGTTCGCAAAAGTCAGTCCCGGCCCAGGCTGGGTGATCTCGCCGCGGCCGGCGCGGTCACCGTGCTGCGGATCGACCTCCTGTCGCCTAAGGCGTTGGGGCTCCTGGGTGCGGCGGCCCGTGTTGTTCTCCACGCCTGTCGAGGACCGATGGCGGGCCAGATCGCCCGTTTGGAGACGTCGGCGGGTTCCGCGTCCCCCCCCGCCAAACGGCGGAGGGCGAAGACGGCGGATGGAAGCAAGGCTTGCGCGGTGGACACCTCGGAGCTTGAGTTTTTCAACGGCCTCGGTGGTTTCGCCCGGGATGGTCGGGAGTATGTGACGCTCCTTTCGGGGGATCAAACAACCCCCGCGCCCTGGATTAATGTGATCGCCAACGCCGGTTTCGGTTTCCAGGTCTCGGCGGAGGGGACGGGCTATACCTGGGCGGGGAACAGTCGCGAAAACCCGCTGACCCGGTGGTCCAACGACCCCGTCGGCGACCCCCTGGGCGAAGCAATCCTTGTGCGGGATGACGGAACCGGGGCGCTTTGGAGCCCGACGGCCAAGCCTACCCGGGATGGGGGAACTTACGTCGCGCGCCACGGCTTCGGCTATAGCCGCTTCGAACATGAGGCGGAGGGTGTGGCCCTGGACTTGGTTCAATTCGTTCCCCTGGCCGATCCGATCAAGATCTCGCGGTTGACCCTGCGGAACCGGTCCGGACGGGCGCGGCGGCTGACCGTCTCCACCTACGCGGAATGGGTGACCGGGATCCCGCCGGGCACCACGTCGCCCTTCATCCTGACCGAGTGTGACGGGGAGACCGGTGCTCTTTTCGCGCGCAATCCCTGGGGATCGAGCTTCGCGGGCCGGGTCGCTTTCGCCGACCTTGGGGGACGACAAACGGCCTGGACCACGGATCGGACCGAGTTTCTCGGTCGGGTTGGGGGTTCCATCGCCGCTCCGGCCGGATTGGCGCTGGGCGCCAGGTTGACCGGCGCGGAGGGTGCCGGTCTCGATCCTTGCGCGGCCTTGACCACCACCATCGATCTGGAGGTCAATGGAGAAGCCGAGGTTGTCTGGGTTCTGGGACAATGCGCCACCGGGAGTGAAGCGCGCGCATTGATCACCCGCACCCGGAAGGCCGACCTCGACGCCATTCTGGCGGAGGTCACAGACCATTGGGTGGGGCTTCTGGGGGCCGTTCAGGTGAAGACGCCGGACCGCTCCATGGACATTATGCTCAACGGGTGGTTGCTCTACCAGACATTGGCCTGTCGACTGTTGGCCCGCTCCGCCTTTTATCAGGCCAGCGGTGCCTATGGCTTCCGGGACCAGCTCCAGGACGGTATGGCGCTGACCTTCGTCAGGCCGGAGGAAACACGGGCGCACCTTTTGCGCGCCGCTGGTCGGCAGTTCGTCGAGGGGGATGTCCAACATTGGTGGCTTCCCCATTCCGGTCAGGGAACCCGGACGCGGATTTCCGATGACCGCGTCTGGCTGGTTTTTGCTGTTGCGACCTATATCATCACCTCGGGCGACAGGGCCGTCTTGGACGAGCCCGTTCCCTTTTTGGTCGGGGAGTCCTTGAAGCCGGGTGCCCATGACGCCTTCTTCGAGCCGAGCCTGGCTGAAGGCTTGGCTCCGCTGTTCGACCATTGCGTCCTGGCCATGGAACAGGGGCTGACCCTTCTGGGAGTCCACGGTCTGCCGCTGATGGGAACGGGCGACTGGAACGACGGCATGAACCGGGTGGGCGAGGGCGGCCAAGGCGAAAGTGTTTGGCTGGCCTGGTTGCTGGCGCGGACGGTCGCGCTTTTCGCGCCCCTCGCCGAAGCCCGGGGGGACGCGCGCGCGCGGATCTGGCGGGAGAGCGCCGCGGCGATGGTGGCCGCGGTCGAGCGGGACGCCTGGGACGGCGCTTGGTACCGCCGGGCGACCTATGACGATGGGACTTGGTTGGGTGCCAAGGACAGTGAGGAATGCCGGATCGATTCCATCGCCCAATCCTGGGCGGTGCTGTCGGAGGCCGCCGATCCCCACCGAGCCGTCCGGGCGATGGCCTCCCTGGACCAGCATCTGATCCAGTGGGAAGACCGCTTGGCGCTGTTGTTCACGCCTCCCTTCGACGCGACAACGCGGGATCCTGGCTACATCAAGGGGTATCCCCCGGGCCTGCGCGAGAACGGCGGGCAATACAGCCACGCCGCCATGTGGGCGGTTCTGGCCTTCGCCAAGCTGGGCGAAGGCACCAAGGCCACCGAATTGTTCGCCCTGCTCAATCCGATCAACCACGCCAGAACGCTCGAGGAAATCTCCCGATACAAGGTTGAACCCTATGTGGTCGCCGCCGATCTCTATTCGGAGCCCCCCCACGTCGGCCGCGGGGGGTGGACTTGGTACACCGGTTCGGCCGCTTGGATGTATCGGGCGGGAATCGAGGGGATCCTGGGCCTCCGCCGCGAAGGGACCGTTCTGCTGATTGATCCCCGCATTCCAGACCACTGGGCCGGCTTCGAGGCCACCATCGATATGGAGGGGACCCACTATGACATCCGGGTGGACAATCCCCCGAGCGCGGTCGGTCGACGTCCGGCCGCGACCTTTGATTCCCAGCCCCTCCGGCCACGTGAAGGTCTTTTCCCTGTCCCCTTGGACGGCGGGACGCATGTGGTTCACGTAACGCTTGGGGGGGAGGAAGGCGGCGCGGATGGACCTGTCGACCCCATGGAAACGCGAACGGCGGACGGGACGCCATGACCGTCGGGGCCATTTCACCCTCCACCGGCGCCGCCGCCGACGTTAAATCCACCGGCGTCGCCGCCGCCCGGGGCAACGTCGTTGACGCGGATTTCACCGGTCGCGGGCCACCGATCCAATGCGGTGCCGCGTGTGGGGCTAGACAAGGTGGTCCAGATCGAGGTCCTCAGCCAGACCGGCGCCCATCGCTGGCGCGGGGGGGTTCGCCGACATGGTCATGGTCTTCGGCCAGATGAATGAACCCGCCGGGTCGTCGCTTCCGGGTGGGCCACGCCGCGCTGACCTTGGCCGAGTACTTCCGCGACGATGAGCACCGCGATGTGCTACCGCTGATCGACAATATCTTCCGCTTCATCCAGGTGGGCTCGGAAGTTTCGGAGTTGTTGGGGCGTATTCTATCCCGCCTGGGTTGCCAGCCGACCATGGACCCCGAATTGGCGGATCTGGAAGAGCGCATCGCCAATACGGACAGTCGAGCGATCACCTTGATCCAGGCGGTCTACCTGCCCGCCTTGCCGCCCAGAATCCTCGTCCACGAAACCGCTGGGGATCGCGAGGTCTATACGGCCATTGACGATGGACTTCTCGTCTCGACCGGCGCGGAGGTGACGGTATCGGTCCGTCGCGCCATTGGCGGGACGGATCTGGCCGGACTCCGCGACAAGGTGCGGTGGGAAGCGAAGGCGGCGGAAGAGGGGATTAACGCTCCCCCTTCTCCCGTTCGACCAAGCGAGCCAGGTCGCCAAGCGCCCGGTCAATGAGCTTCGCGCGGCGGGCATCCTGGCCTTCGGCTGTCTTGCCGTATTGGCGGATCAGGTATTCCGCTTTGAGCGCGGCTTCCGGCCAGGTCTCCGCCCTTTCGGCCAGGAGTTGTGTCTCCAGTTCTTCCTGGCGGAGGCGGAGCGCGTCCTGGTCCGCTTCGAAGGCTCTTAGGGAATGGCGCCGGATTTCCGCCGCCATCTGGCCAGCCGCGTCGCGGCGTCCGTCGAGATTTACTGGGTCATCGGTCACAAGAAATACTCCCTATCCCACCCGACGGTCGACATGATGTCTTGGACCATCGGGCATTATTCCTGTCGAGCGCGAGATGGTCCAAGATCTTTTTACGTATGGAGAGTCCAAACTCCGGCTGAAGCCCTCGTCTGGTGGCGTCATCTTCTAGTTGGGTTGAAGCGCCAGGGCGCTCCCTTTCTGTCCGTCGAAGGGCTTTCCAACCAGGTTGTTGGGGTCCATTCCCTTAAAGAACTTAAACATATCGCTGTCGGTCGACAGGACAAGGGTCGTGCCTTCGGCGACCATCGTCTTGTAGGCCTGCATCGTCCGGGTGAATTCGTAAAAGTCGACGGACTGGGGATTTTGATTATAGGCGGTCGAATAGATGTCCGTGGCCTTGGCGTCGGCCAAACCCCGGATCTCCTCCACCTTACGGTAGGCTTCCGACTGGATCCTGCTCAACTCGCGTTCCCGATTGCCGCGGATCCGGGCGGCCTCGCCGTTTCCTTCGGACAGGAAGCGTTCGGCGATCTGCCGCCGTTCGCTGATCATCCTCTCGTAAATCGTGGGCCGGACGCTTTCATTGTAATTGATCCGCTTGAAGCGGATGTCCAGCAACTCGATGCCGAAGACGCGGACCTTCTCGGCGGCGGCTTTGAAAATCTCCCGCTCGACCAGCAAGCGCCCCTTCTGGATCGGGACCAGAGACCCGATATCCTGCTGCCGTTCGACTTCCGTGAGCATGGCGTCACGGAGGGGAATACGGTCCTTGGTCGTTCGGATGATCTCGATCAGTTCATGCTTGGCGACGGCATTGCGGGTTTCACTGCCAAGGATGTCATCCAGACGGGACTGCGCGCTGCGTTCGTCGCGGAGCCTCAAAAAGTACTGAAGGGGATCGGTGATCCGCCACCGGGCGAAGAGATCCACGGAAATATAGAGCTTGTCCTTGGTCGGCATGTCCGACGGATTGCCATCCCATTCCAGGACGCGCCGGTCGATGGGGTTGACCTCCTGTATGAAGGGCACCTTGATTTTCAGGCCCGCGGTCGTGATCGGGTTCCCCACCGGCTTGCCAAATTGGGTGATGACCGCCTGTTCGACTTCGCTCACCGTATAGATTGTGTTGAAGGCGGTGTAACCCCCAACAATCAAAATCACGGCGATTATCCCCTGTGTGAGGCGGTTCATGGCCGCGCATCCTTTTGCGTGTCGAGATTGAGCAGGGGCAGGATGCCGCTAGTCCGTTCATCGACGATAATCTTCGAGCGGATCCCCGGCATGATGTCCTGGAGTGTTTCCAGATAGAGACGCCTGCGCGTCACTTCCGGGGCCTTGCTGTATTCGGCGAAGAGGGCATTGAACCGCGCGGTGTCGCCCTCCGCCTCGTTGATGCGTTTGAGACGATAGCCGTCGGCTTCGCGGATCCGCTGATCCTTCTCGCCCTCGGCCAGGGGAATGACCTTGTTGTAGTCACGCCGCGCCTCGTTGATCAGCTTTTCCTTTTCCTGCTGGGCCTGGTTGACCTCGTTAAAGGACTCCTGGACCGGCTGGGGCGGGTTGATATTTTTCAACTGGACCTGATCAATGCTGAGGCCCGTGGCGTATTTGGTCGACAGGGCCTGCATCTTGGTCAGGGCCTCGGACTCGATTTCCTGCCGGCCAATCGTGATCACCTCGTCGACGGTGCGGTCCCCCACGACCTCCCGCATCACGGATTCCGAGACATAACGCAGGGTTTCGCTGGGTTCGCGAACTTCGAACAGGAACTTTACGGGATCCGAGATGCGGTACTGGACGACCCATTCGACAAGCGCCGCGTTCAGGTCGCCGGTCACCATTTGGGTTTCCTTGGTCGCGTCGCGGGGGCGGGGGCTTTGAAACCCATCGGTGGCGCCGGGTGTCATGAAGCCGAATTCCTGCTTCAACTGTCGCTTGACGGGGACGATCGTCGCCGTGTCGACCCCCATGGGCAGCTTGAAGTGCAGGCCTGGGGGGACCTCCTGGAGGTACTTTCCGAACCGTTGGACGACGGCGACGGAATCGCTTGGCACCGTGTAGTAGGCCGACCAGACGGCCAAGCCCAGCAGCACGATCAGTCCAAAGACGAAGAAACTTCGAAAACCCCCACTGGGGAGCATGCTTTTGAGGTGATCCTGGCCCTGTTGGATAAGATCCTCCAGGTCGTTGACGGGGGGCTTCGTCTTTTTCCCCCAAGGGCCACTTTGGCCGGGGTCATTCTCTGTGGACACTTGGAGATTCTTTCCTGGTTCCGGAGCACGATCTCACGCTCTGTCGCGGAAGACCCCGCGCATGAATGGATCGGCGCGCATTATCCGTTGGGGTGTGGGGTCATTCCTTCGTTCTCCGCGCGTTCGATGGCCCGTTTGTCCATCTCAAAATCCCGGGACGCGCGAATTTCCGCGAAAGTCAGGTGGGCGATGCGACCGTATTCCCCAAAATGGACAGGTTCGCTGTCACGTATGAGAGCCTCGTAAAGAACTTGAAGGTTGGTCGAGAGGGTTCGATCACACCCGAAATCCCCCGGATCCATGGGGATATAAAGGGATATGGGGGTCTCCCCGTGAACGGTGTTGGGGGACACTTCGGCTATCTCGTTCAGGCTCTCGATGTTATATGTCCCTGAAGGAAAAACTTGCGAAAATCCGTCTATCGAAAATTCGCGCCTGAAGACCAATTTATCTTTTATCATTATATTGTCTTTCATTTGCGATAACTGAATTCAAATCGTGACGTGGATATGCTATTGTATTTTGTTGCTATATGGTTTTTCGCAACGCCTTGCCTGTACGACGCCATCTTCCAGATTTGAATATTTGAACTCTTTGTAGTGGAAGTAGTTCTTTGAAACCAAGGTAATTCCATATCTGTCCATGGAATCATTCTTACTAGGAGAGGGTCCTGGTTCGTTCGAATTTTTGCCTATTTGTTCCACATTTTCATTCCTATTAACTTAAAGATTGATGCATATCAAAAGAAAAAAACTGTACTATTTATTTCATATCAGCTTAAGGCGGTATTTGAATGTAAAAATGCAAGCCCATTTTTCTCGGACCCATTTTTCTCGGGAAGGTATTTTTCCAAGCCCATGTTATATATATGTGTGTTTGAGAATATCTGCTTTCAATGTACTTTATTTATTTTTCTATATTGGGAACCTTTGTGGAATGATCAAAGTTCCGAATTGATCAGCGAACCTATATTTTTGTCCCGGAGCGGCGTGAACCGGTTCTTCCGTCCTTCGTATCTGTCTTTCCCGCGTCATCCCAGGGAGGGACCCATCAGGATCCGGTCCCTTGATGGTGCAGGCGCGTCAGATCCAGGACACCACGCTGGGTCGCGGCGGCCGATGGCACGGCCAAAGGGATCAAGCCATGGGATTCCAAGGCTCTCGCGTAGCGGAGAGACAGGGCGGTCGCCCCGACAAGAAGAACGTCCGAGGAGGATGGGATGAACCCGCGGGACCGTGCGTCCGACAGTTCCTCGCCAATCAGCAGACCGGACAGGAAGTCCGATACGCCCTCCGGCCTCAGATGGCGGTACAGACGACGGACACGCGCGGCGAAGACGTGGGATAGAAGGCGTCCGGCGCGTTCGGCTTCCGCCAAGCCTTCGTCGAAGGCCGGACCCGGGGGGAGGCTTGGTCCGCCAGCCGGGCATCCCAGGCCTAGGATGGTGTGGTTCATCAGGACGCCGTGGAGTTCTCCGGTCATGAAGGTCGCGAAGTCCTCGATGACACCGCCGCGCACGCGCGTCCACTTGGAGTGGGTGCCGGGTAGGCAGACCGTGGCGTCGGTTCGCCCGGTCAGGGAAAGGGCCCCGATGATTTGGGTTTCCTCGCCCCGCATGACGTCCACCCGGTCCGGGTCCACCGTATCAACACGGACTCCGGGCAGGATCCAGGCGTTTTCAAGGTCAGGCGCGGGAATGATCCCGGCGGCCAGGGCTTGGGCATCGACCGGCGTGGGAGGCTGTGGCGCTTCCGCCCATCCGGAGGCCGCTCCGACCATGCCCGCCATGTAAATGGGAGGGCAAGGGGGGATCGCGCGCCAGGGTGCCAGACGTTCCACGCAGTAGTCCCGGAACGACGACCCCGACAGGTCGCGCATGCCCCGGCCATCGGGAATGTGGTCGAGGATCGCGCCGGTCGCGCCATCCATGAGCCAGGCTCGGAAGGCCGTGGTTCCCCAATCGACAATGATGACGCGCGGGGGGGTCACAGGGATTGCTCCCCAGCGGGCAGACGCCGCCACTCCTCGACCAGATCCCGGGCGATGGCGCCAATTTCGGCGGGGGAGCGGCCGGGAACATAGAGGTTTGAGCCAAAGCCGAAGCCTCCCGCCCCCGCCGCTCGCCAGTCCGCCATGACCGACAGATTGATCCCGCCCACCGGCATGACCACCGTGCCCTTGGGCAGAACGGCGCGGATATCCCTCAGGTATCCCGATCCCATCCGCGAGGCCGGGAAGAGCTTCAGGCCCCTCGCCCCGTTGCGCAGGGCCGTAAAGGCCTCCGATGGTGTCAGGAATCCGGGCAAGGGGATCAACCCGGCGTCGGCGGAGGCCGCGACAACCTCGGCATCGGTGTCCGGTGAAATGGCCAGTGTCCCGCCCACATCGGCGACCTGCCGGACCTGCGCCGCTGTCAGGACGGTTCCCGCCCCGACCATCACCCCGTCCGGGCACCAGGCCGCGAGCCGCTCGATGCTGGTCAACGGATCCGGCGAATTGAGGGGAACCTCGATCATGCGGAAACCGGCCTCGACCAGGGCATCGGCGATGGGCAGGACGGTGTCTGGCGTGACACCCCGAAGAATCGCCACGAGTGGCATCTCCTCCATGATGGCATCGAATGTGTTGATCATGCTGTCACACTTTCCACGGGAGGGTGGCCCTCTGGTCGACCAATCTCGGGACCACGCCCCGGGATGCGTCGGAAACCAGGTCCATTACGTTGCAAGCGGCGATGTCCAGGCGGCGGTACTCCATGCCAGTCTGTCGGGTGGCGCGAATGGTCGCCCGGCTTGGATCGTCGGTTGGGTCGATGGGGCTGTCCTCGCCTTTCAGCAGGGCGGTCCGGTCCAGCAGGTCGAGTCGGCGGGCGCTCAGCCCCAGGCGGAGGATATCGCCATCCAGGAGGGCGCCAATCCCGCCCCCATCATAGGCCTCCGGTGTCACATGGCCAATGCAGGCACCCTTTGTCACCCCGGAATAGCGCCCGTCGGACAGCAGGATCGAGGAGGCTTCGAGGATCCGGTGGTGGCGCAGGTTCTGACTGGGGGAGAACATCTCGGGCATGCCATAGGCTTTCGGCCCCTGTCCGCCGATGACGAAGGCGAAGCAGAGAAGCCGCGTCTCCAGAAGCGTCTTGAAGTCCAGTTCGGTTCCGTCGCCACCGCCGTTTCGGGCGACCACCGCGCGGATCAGCGCGGCATCGAGGCCCGGTGTGGTGGCCAGACGGTCGAGCAGGTCATTGGAGGCGAAATCGGCGTTGCAGGCATGTTCGTCGTGGTAGTAGCGGACGATGAACAGATGCTCGTCGAAATGGGCGTATTGCGCGTCGGATAGGCCCGAGACCTTGACCGCGCAGCTTTCCAGGAAACTCCCGGTCAGGATCTCGACACCCGATAGGGCGCGGATGGGCTTGTCCCGGATGACGGACCGATCACCGAGGGATGGGTCGACGGGCGTGGTCAGGTCCGCCGTCCTCTGCCGCCAACTGCTTCCGGTGACCGTGAGGGCGTCCATATCCATGGGAACACCCAGATCGGAGAGGACCCGATAGAGGCTCTCCATCCCCCGATTCTGCCCCGCCTGGAACTGTTGGGCCAGGACGAAGGTATCCCGGTTCTCCGTCAGGCTATGGGCGAGAATCTCCGGAACGGGCGTGACGTCTCGGACCGCCTGATAGTCGGCGATGGTCACATCAAACCCGGCGTGGCGCATGATACAGGGCAGGTGGAGAAGGATGTTGCTTGAAGAGCCCGTGGCCCCGTGGATGCGCACCAGATTGGCGAAATTCGCCTTGAGGAGGGCACAGAGGCTGAATTCGGGCCGATTGAACAGGCCGAACAGGGCGTCGATGCCCCGGCTGACCGCCTCATCCCCGGGCAGGGTGGTGAGCAGTTCCAACTCGGGTGGGGTGAGGCCCAGGGCGGCGACCATGGTGCGGGAGGAGTTACCCGTCCCGTTGAAGGCGCAGATCCCGCCATGGCTGTCACAGGTATGGGCGGCCAGGGAGTCGAGGAGGCGGCGTTCGGTCTCGCCCTCGATCAACCCCAGGTTCACGGCCCGCTTCAGCTGTCCGGCGAAGGCTTCGTCCGAGGAACATTGGAGAATGTACTCCAGGTTGCCCTCGATATCCTCGCCCAGGTCGCCATGGCCCGCGGCCCGGGCCTTTTCGGCGATGGCTTCTAGGTCCTTGCGGGTTTCGGCGGGGACCTTACCGCCCTTGAGGACATGTTCCGGGGCGAAGACCGCCCAGACCGGCGCCCGGTCACCCCGGTGCCGGCGGGCGACCTCGGCCGCGGCCAGGCCCGACAGGATGGCGCTGGGGCTTTTGTCGCAGCCCGACAACACATAGGCCGCGTGGTAGGAATGACCCTCGAAGTTGATGTTCACCGCCCGCGCCGTGTCGTTGCGCGAGGCGAGGCTGTAGCTCTGGCCGATATTGTTCTGGGCCGTTCCATCGCAGATGACCGGAATGGAGAAGGTGAAGGGGACACCGCCGTTCTGCCAGATCCGCGCCGCCGCCATCAGGGTATGGAGGCGGTCGAGCAGATGGGCCGGGTGGTCCGGAGACCCCGCGATGACCGCCACCCGTGGGCGGTTGGCGGTCAGCCGGGCGATGACCTCCTTCTGGGTGACGTCGTCGAGCACCGCCATCGGACTGCCCGCGGGCAGGTCCGACCGGGCGTCCTCCAAAAGACGGACGACGGTGATGGGCTCGTTGGCGAGGCCTTGGATGCACTCCCGGTAGGGGTTGGAGGACTCGACGATCGTGATCGGCTCGTTTGGTCGCACGGGTCCTCCCCCCGAAGAGGGTCGGTCTACCATTCCGCGATACTCCCATCCTCGTGGCGCCAGACGGGGTTCCTCCAGCGGTGTCCTTCCTTGGCCCGTTCGATGACGTAGGCTTCGTTGATCTCCACGCCCAGTCCGGGACCGGATGGGATGGTGGTAAAACCGTCGACGATGGCCAGGGGCGCGGGATCCACGATGTAATCCAACACGTCGTTATTGGTGTTGTAGTGGATGCCCATGCTTTGTTCCTGGATGAAGGCATTGTGGCTGACCGCGTCCAGGTGCAGCGAGGCGGCCAGGGTTAGCGGCCCCAGCGGACAGTGGGGCGCGAGCGCGACGTCGTAGGTCTCGGCGAGGGTGGCGATCTTGCGGCCTTCGGTGATCCCACCGCAATGGGACAGGTCCGGCTGGATGATGTCCACGCAGCGGGCCTCCAACAGGTCGCGGAAGGCATAGCGGGTGAACAGCCGCTCGCCGGTGGCGATGGGATAGCCCAGGCCCGCGGTCAATTGGGGCAGGCAATGGAGGTGTTCGGGCAGGACGGGCTCTTCCACGAACAGGGGGTGGTAGGGCTCCAGCTCCCGCAGCAGGGCCTTGGCCATGGGGCGGTGGACCCGGCCATGGAAGTCGATGGCGATGCCCACGTCGGGACCCACGGCCGCCCGGGCCTCGGCCACCCGGGCCACGGCGTCGTCGACCTTGGCGTGGCTGTCGACGATTTGAAGCTCGGGCGTGCCGTTCATCTTGAAGGCCGTGAACCCCTTGGCGACGATCTCCTTGGCTTGGCGACCGATGTCGGCGGGTCGGTCCCCGCCGAGCCAGCAATACATGCGCATCTTGTCCCGGACCCGCCCGCCCAGAAGCGCGTGGACGGGCACGCCCAGGGCCTTGCCCTTGATATCCCACAGGGCTTGGTCGATCCCCGCGATGGCGCTCATCAGGATCGGGCCACCGCGATAGAAGCCGGTGCGGTAGAGGGTTGTCCAGATATCCTCGATCCGACTGGGATCCTTGCCGATCAGGTAATCGGAGAATTCATGAACCGCGGCCTCGACCGTGGCGGCCCGGCCCTCGATCACCGGCTCACCCCAACCGGAAACCCCTTCGTCGGTTTCGATCTTCAGGAACAACCAGCGGGGCGGGACCTGCCAGGTGGTCAGTTTGGTGATCTTCATGGAACGGACCTCCTAACCCACCATCCACATGGCGATGGGCGGGTAAAACAGGATAATGGCGAGCACGATCAACTGGATGACGATGAACGGGGCCACCGAGCTGTAGATGTGCTTCAGGGTAATGTCCGGCGGGGCCACGCCCTTCAGGTAGAAGGCCGCGGGGCCGAAGGGCGGGCTGAGGAAGCTGACCTGCATGTTCACGGCGAACAGGATGCCGAACCAGATCGGGTCGTAGCCGAGCGCGATGACGATGGGGACGAAAATGGGCAGGGCCAGCATGGCGATGCCGATCCAGTCGAGGAACAGGCCCAGGACCAGAAGGATGGACATCATCACCATGATAATGACCACCGGAGGGGCATTGATTCCCAGGATGGTGCTGGAGACGAAGGCATTGCCACCCATCAGGTTGTAGACACCCACCAGGGCGGCGGCGCCAATGCCGATCCAGATGATCATGCCGCAGGTGTTCAGCGTCTGGACGACGGCCTCGTGCACCAGCTTCAGGGTTAGTTCGCGACGCACGATGGTGGCGGCGAAGACGCCCATGACGCCCATGGCCGCGGCTTCGGTGACCGAGGCGATACCGCCATAGATGGTGCCCAAAACCATGAAGGCGATCATCGCGGGCAGGACCATGCTCTTGATGGCCATCAGCTTTGCCGACAGAGGCATATGGGCCTCTTCCTCGCTCATCGGCGGGCCCAGGCTGGGATTGCGCAGGGTGCGGAAGAGCACATAACCGATGTAGGAGAACATGAGCAGGGCCGCGGGGGTGATCGCCGCGGTGAACAGATCGGCGATGGAGACCGATGCCATCAGGCCGTAGATGATCAGCACGATGGACGGCGGCATCATGGTGCCCAGGGACCCGCCCGCGCAGACCACGCCGATGGAGATATTGCGGTCATAGCCCAGGCGCAGCATCTGGGGCAGGGCGAGGATGCCCAGCAGGACGATCTCGCCCCCGATGATCCCGGACATGGCCGCGAGGAAGAAGGCCACCACCAGGGTCTGCACGGCGACGCCGCCGGGCAGACGCCCGGCCAGAATACGCATGCCGTTGAACAGGTCCTTGGCGATCCCGGATCGATCAAGCAGGCTGGCCATGAAGACGAACATGGGCACCGCGACCAGGGAGTATTCGGTGATGAAGCCATAGACCCGGGCGGTCACCAGGGGCAGGGCCATGGGGCCGAACCAGCCGAAGGTGAAGAACAGGGCCGCGAGGCCGGTGACGAAGGCCAGCGGCAGGCCGGTCAGCAGCAGCAGGAAGATGCTTCCCACCAGGGCATAGGTGCCCCATTCGATGCCGATGGCCGAAAGACCGAAGTTCCACATGATTTAGCCCTCCGTCTTGGCGGCGTCGCCGCCGGGGCCGAGGTCGGTGGCGGCGGTGGGGTGGCCGTCCTCATAGCCCTCGCCGCGGGCGGCCTTGATGAAATGGAGGATGGTCTGAACCAGCATCACCGCGACGGAAATCAGGATCACGGTCTTGATCCAGGCGGGGAAAGGTGGGTTCCAGGAGGTGCCGGACCGTTCGAGTTGGATGATACCGGTTGGGGCATGGGTGGAATTATAGAACATCACCCAGGCGGCGAAGGTCATGCCGGTCAGAAAAATGAAGGTGATGACCGAATTCACCATGTCCAGCCAGCGGCGGGTTCGGGGCGAAACGGCATCATAGATCAGGCGCACGCGGATATGCTTGTCCCGGGCCATGGCGACGGGGCCGCCCAGGGCGAAAATCACCGCGATCAGAAAGACGGTGGTCTCGTGCACCCAGGAGGTCGGGTTATTGAAGGCATAGCGCATCACGACTTCGTAAACGCTGATGGCCGCGCTGACGAGGACGAGCCAAGCAATGGCCTTGCCCGCTTCGCCGATCAGGGCATCAAGGGTGGATCGCGTTTGGCCCTCCTGGCCCAGGCGGGCCGCGACTTCCTGAGCACTGGGGGTGGTACTGGTGGAGTCCGCCCCGGGGGCGCTTGGCGCCCCGGTCGGAGGTGTGGCATGCGTATCGGTCATGGCGTTCGTCCCGGGGCATTGGGTTCCAAACCCCGCTTCTTGAATGACGGGGGTGCCTTCCCCGGGGCGGGACGCTCCGGGGAAAGCGGGAAGTCTTCGGATGGAAAGGGGTGGGCGGGGCGCGATGGGCCGCGCCCGAACCCGGATTACATCAGGTCGCGGTCGGTCAGGAAAGTGGTGACGGAGTCATAGATCTTCTGGGTCATCTCGTTCTTGGCCGCCCAGTTTTTCCACTCTTCCTTGGCGATGTTGCGGAACTTCTTCCGCTCGTCGGCCGGCATGTCGATGATGTGGATGTTCGGATCCTTGCGCGCCTCGATCAGGGCCGCGATGTCGTTCTTTTTCAGTTCGAAAACCATGTTGTAGGCCATGGCGTCGACCGAGGTGGTCAGAATGGCCTTCAGGTCGTCGGACAGGCCGTCCCAGATCGCCTTGTTGACGGAAACCGCGACCATGGGAAGGGAGTGGAAGCCCGGGTAGTTCGGATAGTTGGCGAACTTGTGCAGTCCCTGGGCCTGATTGGTGGCGAAGACCGTGTAGTCGGCGGCATCGATCACGCCCTTCTCGAGGGCGGTATAGACCTCGGAGCCGGGCAGGTTCACCGGGGCGGCGCCAGCCTTGGAGAAGATATCATAGACCATGCCTTCCGGCGCGCGCAGCTTCAGTCCCTTCAGGTCGGCGACGGAGCGGATGGGCTTTTTTGACGGGAAGGATTCCAGACCCGTGGCCGCGGCGCCGATCAGATGCACGCCATAGGGTTCGACCAACTCGTTATAAAGGGCCTCTCCACCACCGTTTTTCATGTACTCCAGGAATTCAAGCGGGTTGCCCCAAGCACCGACCAGGTTGCCGAGCATGGAGAAGGCGGGGTCTTTGCCGGAGAAATAGCTGGGGTCGGTCATGTGTCCCTGAAGGATGCCCGCGCCCACGGCTTCCAGGGTTTGGTTGTGGGGAACGACGGCGCCGGTGGGCAGAATCTCGATATGGATGCGACCACCGGACATGGTCTCGACGGTCTTGGCCCATTCCTCCTTCAGGCGGAATTGGGGTTCGCCCGCTGTTTCGGATGTCTGGAACTTCCAGTCGTAATCCGCGGCGCTGGCGGGCATCGCGGCGGCGAAGCCCGATACGGCGATGGCGATGGCCGCGACACTAGGGAGAACTCGTTTCAACATCATTTCCTCCAAGTCGTTTTAAAGGGGGGGTCTTTTTATTCCCCGGAAGTTGGACTCTCCGGGGGGCCCGCCGGGCCGATCTGGCCTTTCCATTTGGCGAGCAGGGCTGCGTCCTCGGCGGCACTGTTTTCCAAGCCGAGGTCGAAAGCGGTTCGTGCCATCACGCGCAACGCGGCCTCGAAGGTCTCGTCCGTTTGGCGCAGGCGGATGCACTCCATCAAGTGACGGTGGCGTTCCAGGCTGTCGCGCAGTTCCTCCGCCGTCGCGTTCGAAGTGCTGACCACCAACATGATCGCGGGCCGCAGGATATGGGCGAGCCGGGTCCAGATGATGTTGTGGGTGGCGCGATAGATGGCGGCGTGGAACTCCACGTCGTAGTCGCTGAAGGTCTTGCCGTGGATATCGGTCAGATTGTGGCGTCCAGACCGGACGGTGGCCTCCATGCCGTGAAAGGCTTCCTCCATCGCCAACAGGTCGCGCGCCGTCGCGGCGCGGGCGGCCATGGCGGAGATGTAGGGTTCGGCGGCATGGCGGAAGGCGAAGATATCGGACAGGAAACGCGGGTTGGGGGTGTCATGCCGGGCCATCCACCGCGTCATCAAAGGGTCAAGAAGATCCCAGCCCTCGAAGTCCTCCACCACCGTGCCATGGCCAGAAACGCGACGGATGATTCCAAGGGAGGTCAGGATTTGCAGACCGGACCGGATCGAGGGGCGACTCATGCCAAAGCGCTCGCACAGATCGATCTCCTTCGGAAGGAGGTCGCCCGGCCCCCAGCGGCCAGACAGCAGATCCGTGGCGAGCTGCTCGGCCACTTGCGTTCCTAAATCTTTGACCTCGTGTGTCCGGAAAGGCATGGCGCGATTTCTCCCAACGCAAGGACAGTCTAGGATATGTCGGACATATAAACAAGAAGATCATACATTGCGCTGCACAATGTATGACGCGGTGCAACGGAATATCCAAAGAACAGGCGAAGGAAGTCGGGATTTTTCAAGCGCGATGTGAAAAGTTTATTGTGCACCGCAAAAAGAAAAGGCCCGCGCTCTGTTTGAGCGAGGGCCTTGGTCATGGGTGTCGACAGGGGTGTCCTTCGGGATCGGACCCTGACGGCTTATTCAGTATGGGAGGCGGAGATATAGGCTTCGAGGCGATCAAAGGTAAAGGGTACCTCGGTCAAGTAGGTCAGGCAATCGAGGACCTTTGCCCGGAGGGCCGTGTCATCGATGGAGCGACCCCAGAATGCGTTCTCGGAGAGGAATGCGGAAACCATGGTCTCGCGGCCCGTGGCGGTGCCATCGTCCAGGGCGCCGATTTCGCCTACGCGGGAGAGGATCCCCTTGGAATCACGCGCGGGAAAGGCGGCGGCCGCGGGATGGCGCCCCAGATAGAAGACCAGCCAGGCGGCCAGGGACAGGCTCAACAGGGGGGCCGGGGCACCGAACCGTTCGCCGTGGGCGATCAGGCGGTCCAGGTCGCGGGTCTGGTATTTGACCAGCCCGTTCAGGCTGATGTCGTACCATTGGTGCTGGATATAGGGATTGCGGAAGCGGCGCAGCACGGCCCGGGCGAATTCCTCCAGCTCCTTCCGGGGCAGAGTCAGGAAGGGGATGATTTCCTTGTGCAGAAGCTGGTCGAGAAAATGGGCGCCGGTGGCGTCGCGCACGGACTCGCCCACGGTTTCGATACCCGCGATCAGGGCCAGGGGGCAAAGCGCGGTGTGGGCTCCATTGAGGATCGCCACCTTGCGCGCCTTATAGGGTGTGACATCGTCGGTGACGATGGTGCCGGGATCATGGGCGTCCAGGTTTAGAAGGGGCGCGGGCATGCCGGGCTTGCGTTCGATCACGAACAGGTGGAACAGCTCGCCCGTGGTCATGAACAGGTCATCGTACCCCAATTCCTCGCGCAGGTCCTCCGCCTCGGCTTTTGGAAAGCCCGGGACGATGCGGTCGACCAAGGTGTTGTAGAAGACATTGTCGTCCGCCACCCAGGCGATGAAATCCCGCTCCAGGGTCCATTCCTCTGCGTGGCGTAGGACGATGCGGCGCAATTCCTCGCCATTGTGGTCGATCAGCTCGCAGGCGAGCATCTGGAGACCGGCCTCGGGATCGCCGTCGAAGTGCTTCCACCGTTCATGAAGGTAGCGGGTCATTTTGGCGGGGAAGGAGATGGGAGGATCGGCGTCAAAGGTCGCGGTCGGATCATAGGCGATGCCGGAATCCGTGGTGTTGGACACCACGACGCGGATATCCGGGTCTCGGGCCAACGTCAGGACCTGATCCCATTCCCCATGGGACTTGAGTTCCTTGCGGACGCAGGTGATCAGACGGGAGATGGAGATGGCCTCGCCACTTTCGGCGACACCCCGGGAAAAGACGGTGTACAGGCCGTCCTGTTCGTTCAGGGAGTGGGGATTGCCCGCCGCGATGGGGCGGACGATGACCACGCCCCAGTCACCTTCCGACAGTTCGTTCAGTCGATCGATCTTCCAATCGACGAAGGCCCGCAGGAAATTCCCCTCGCCAAATTGAAGGATCCTGGGCTTTGGGCGGCGGAGACCCCGGGCCACGGGGTGGCTGGATCCGAGACGAGTCACGGTGGTGGTGGTCATGGTCGAATGCTCCTCGGTCAAAGAGTCACGCCGGTCTTGAAGATCACGACCTCATGGACTCCATTGCGTTCGTTACAGGCCTGCGCGCCACCGGCGACCGAAAGGATGCTCTCGATAAAAGCGGGCAGGAGGTCCTCCACCGTGGTCCCGCCCTCGGCGATGGGACCGGCGTTGAAGTCCATCCAATGGGGCTTTCTTTGGTAGAGGGTGGTGTTGGTGGCGATTTTCATGGTTGGAACAATCCCCCCCAGCGGTGTGCCGCGCCCGGTGGTAAACAGTTCCAGGTGGCATCCGGCCGCGGCCAGCGCGGTCACGGCCACGCCATCATTGCCCGGGGCTTCCAGCAGGGTCAGGCCCGGCTTGCGGATCCGTTCGGCATACCGGATGACGTCACGCACGGGGGCCCGTCCGGCCTTCTGGGTACAGCCCAGGGATTTTTCCTCGAGGGTGCTGATGCCGCCAGCCTTGTTGCCCGGCGACGGATTCTCGTAGATCGGCTGGTTATAGGCGATGAAGTAATCCTTGAAATCGTTGATCAACCGGACGATGTCGTCGAAAACGTCCTTGCTTTCCGATCGCTCCATGAGCAGGTGCTCCGCCCCGAACATCTCGGGCACCTCGGTCAGCACCGTCGAGCCGCCGCGCGCGCAGAGCCAATCGGAGAAGGCGCCCAGCAGGGGATTGGCGGTGATACCGGAAAAGCCATCGGATCCCCCGCACTTGAGGCCCACGCGCAGGCGGTCCACGCCAACGGGTTCGCGTTTGTCGCCGCGGATCACCTCGGCCAGGGCGGACAGGTGCTCCTGGGCGGCTTCCATCTCGTCCTCGACGTCCTGGGTCACCAGATAACGGAGGCGCCGGGGATCGGGGTGCTCGAAGCCAGCTTGGAACAGGGCTCGGGTGTTGTTCTCGCACCCCAACCCCATGATCAGCACGCCCCCGGCATTGGGATGCAAGGCCAAGGCGCGGAGGATATTCCGCGTGTGGTCCAGGTCCTCGCCAAGCTGGGAGCAGCCATAGGGGTGTTCCAGGACCATCACCTGGACCCCCTCGGGCAGGGCGCCGGAGGCCTCGAACTGACGGGCGGCGTTGCGGGCCAGACCGTTGACGCAACCGACCAGGGGGATGATCCACAGATCATCGCGGATGCCGATCTCGCCGTTAACGCGGACATAGGCGGGGAATGTGGGTCCCTCCGGTGCTTGGGAGGTGGGCACCGGAGGGGGCTCGGCGGCGGAATACACATAGGACTCAACGCCACCAAGGGTGGTTTTGATATTGTGGGCATGCACATGATCGCCCGGCGCGATGGTCTCGGTGGCCTGGCCGATCACGCCGCCGTACTTGATGACCCGTTGGCCCCCCAGATGGGGAACCAGGGCGATCTTGTGGCCCTGGGGAATGTCGGCCGACAGGGTCAGACCCAGGTCCTCGATCACGGTTCCCTTGGACAGAGGTTCCAAGGCGACGATGACGGTATCGGAGGGGTGGATTTTCAGGTATTTCGCCATGGATGTTTTCCAATTCCCAGGGGGGTGCCTTTTCGGTCAGCCGACGAAGGCCAGGGACAATTCGGGGATGTAGGTGACCAGCAGCAGGGCCACAATAAGGACCACGTAGAAGGGCAGCCCCTCGCGCAGGAAGTCCGAGATCTTCACCTTCGCCAGGTTGCTGACCAGGAGCATCACCGTGCCCACGGGGGGGCTCAGGCAGCCGAGGGCCAGGTTGACGATGACAATGATACCGAAATGGACGGGGTCGATGCCGAAGTGGGCGACCGTGGGCATGATCAGCGGGACCATGACGATCAGGATCGCGTTGCCCTCCACCAGCATGCCCAGCGCCAGCAGCACGACATTGAGGATGAGCAGGAAGACATACTTGTTGTCGGTGATCGCGGCGATGTAGACGGCCAATTGCTGGGCGGCCTGCTCGAGCGACAGGATCCAGGCCAGGGCCGAACTGGCCATGATCACCAGCATCACCGAAGCCGTGGACTTGAAGGTTTCCGAGAGCGCGAAGGTCACATGGCTCAGGCGCATCTCGCGGTAGATCACGAAGCCAATGATCAGAACGATGGCGACGGCCACCGCGCCTGCTTCGGTGGGGGTGAAGACGTTGAACCGGATGCCACCGACGATGGCGACCAAAAGCACCGCCACGGGCCAGGCACCGACCAGGGTCCTGCGGGTTTCCACCACGGTCGGCCAGGTCTCGCGCGACGGCTTGTAGCCCCGGCGCTTGGCGACGAAGTAGATGGTCATCATCAGCATGACCGCCATCAGAAGGCCCGGCAGGATGCCCGCGACGAACATCGATCCGATGGAGACGTCGGCCACCAGACCATAGATGATCAGCGCGATTCCCGGGGGGATGATCGGCGTGATCAGGGCGCCCGACGCCGTTACGGCGGCCGAGAAGGCGCGATTGTACCCATTGCGTTCCATTTCCGGAACCATCATGCGGGTCAGCATGGCGCTGTCGGCGAGGTTGGACGCGGAGACGCCCCCCAGAAGGGTGCTGAGAAGGACATTGGTCAGGGCCATGCCCCCGGTCAGCTTGCCCACGAGAAGGTCCGCGACCTTCAGCAGGCGCCCCGCGACGCCGGTGAAGTCCATCAGCGTGCCGAGCAGGATGAAAAAGGGAATGGCAAGCAGCGACATGTTCTGCGATGCGCCAATCAACCGTTGCACCGCGATGGCGTGGGGCATGGGGCTGAAAAACAGGAAATAGGACAAAACGGCGCAAATGATCGCCAGGTAAAGGCGCATGTTCAGGGCGAAAAGCGCCAGCATGAGAAGGACGATGACCGGCCAGGACATATTACTTCTCCCCCTTTACCAAGTCTCGCGTGTCGCGGACAAGTTTGGCCAGCAGGAAAAGGATGATGCCCGCCGCGCCGAAGGGGAAGGCGATATCGATCCAGAACCAGGAGATCTGAAGCACGCCCGTCAGCTTGTATTGGGAATTCATGGCCAGATTGAACCCAAGAAAGCCGCAGTAACCCAGGACGGCGATCGACAGAAGGCCGGTTACCAGGGCGATGAAAGCCCGACCGCGGAGCGGCAGGTGATCGGTCAGGACGGGAATGCACAGGTGTTGATCGTCCCGCTCCGTGGTGATCGCGCCGATCATGATGATCCAGATCATCAGCAGGCCGGAGATTTCCTCCGTCCAATGGAAGGGGGCGGCGAACACATAACGCGCGACAACCGAGCCGATGGTCATCAGGACCAGAGCGGCCAACGCGGTTCCGGCGAAGAGAGAGGATAGGCGGCTAAGGAGTCCCATGGTGGCTTCCCCCGAGGTGGGCGGCCCCGTTGGAGGCCGCCCGAGTTTCTTGGCTTCTTGTTCGGGATGATTACTTCAGTTGGTCCTGGATGGTGTCATACAGGCCAGGGGACCAAGCCGGGAACTGGTCGTAGACGGACAGGGTGGCGGCGCGGAAGGCTTCCACGTCCGGCTCGATGACGGTCACGCCCGTGGCCTTCATCTTTTCGATCAGTTCAGCGTCCTGCTCGGCGGCGATCTTCTGGCTGTACAGCCCGGCTTCATGACCGGTCTCCTCGAGCATCGTCACCACCTCCGGGGACAGGGTGTCGAAGAAGGCCTGACCGCCGATCCACAGGGAGGTGTTGGTCAGGTAGCTCACCATGCTCAGGTACTTGGCCTGTTCATGCAGCTTGGCGCCGTACAGGACGGGGATGGGGTTTTCCACGCCATCGATCAGTCCCGTGGTCAGGGCCGGATAGACCTCGCCCAGCGGCATCGGGGTGGCGGTGGCGCCCATGGCCTCGATGGCCTTGATCTGCATGATGTTGTTGGGTGTGCGGATCTTCAGGCCCTTCATGTCGTCCGGGGTTTTGACGGGCTTGTTGGCCAGAAGCTGGCGGACGCCATAGAGGTAGTTGGAAATGACTACATGAATGCCTTTGGCTTCCAGGGCCTTTTTCTTTTCCTTGAACCATTCGCTGTCATAGATCTTGAACAGCTTTTCCGGGCTGTCGGACAGGTAGGGACCGAACAGGATCCCCAGATCGGGGTCGAAATCCTGGAGGAAGCCCACGTCGGTCAGGGTGATGACGTTCACGCCCATCATCGCCTGTTCCGTGACGTCCTTCTTGGACCCCAATTGGGAGCTGGGGTAGAGCTTCAGGACGACCTCGCCCTTGCCGCGTTCCTTCACCAGATCGGCCCAGTAGGTCATGACCCGGTCGACGGGCTCACCCGGATTGTTCTCATAGGCCACCAGAATCTCGGTGGCCGCGGCGCTGGGAGAGGGCGCGCCCATGGCCATGGCGAGAAGGGCCGCGGCCGCGCAAACGATACGTTTCATGAAATTCCTCCAATGTCTTTCTTGGGGCCGGCGAATGGCCGGGGGCTTGTTCGGCGCCCCACGAAGGGGCGGCCCGCCGCCTGCCCGAGCGAACCCGGACCGGCGGCGAAGGGGTCAGCGTTCGATCAGGACTTTCAGGACATTGGCCCGTTCCGCGACCCAATAGGGCAAGGCCTTTTCCGCTTCGGCGAAGGGGAAGACCTTGGTGATCAAGTCGTCGGGAGGGGTTTCGAGACCCTCCAGATAGTCGATGACCGCGCGAAAATCGTCGATGGTCGCGTTGCGCGATCCCAGGATGTCCAGCTCCTTCAGGTTGAAGAACTGGGTTTTGTAGGTCACCGGCTCCTTGGCGTAGCCGATGTAGACGACGCGACCGGAGAAGGCGACGATGTCGATGGCCTGGGTGAAGGTCGCGGGCAGGCCCACGGCTTCGACCACCACGTCGGCCCCTTCGCCGTTGGTCAGCTCCAGGATCCGGGCATTGACGGCCTCGGTTCCCATGGCGGCGTCGACGGCCTCGGCGGCGCCATGACGGCGGGCGATATCGATCTTCGCTTCGCCGACGTCCACGGCGATGACCCGCGCGTTCCGGTGGACGGCACCGGCGATGGCGCCCATGCCGATCATGCCGCAGCCGAGAACGACCACGGTATCCTCGGCCGTCACGCGACCGCGGTCAACGGCGTGGAAGCCCACCGATAGAGGTTCGACCAAGGCCAAGTGGCGCGGCGCCAGCCTGTCGTTCAGAATGATCTTCCCGTAGGGGACGACAATCCACTCGGCCAAACCACCGTCCTGCTGGACTCCCAAGGTCCTGTTGGTCTGACAGGCGTTCACCCGGCCACGACGGCAGGACGGGCAGGTGCCACAACTGGTGTAGGGGACAACGATGCCCCGGTGGCCCGGGGCGTACTCGGCGGGAACACCCTCTCCCACCGCGGCGATCTCGCCCCCGATCTCGTGGCCGGGAATGCGCGGTAGGGCCACAAGGGGATTGAGCCCCTTGAAGGTGTTGAGGTCACTGCCGCAGAGGGCGACGTGACGGACGGCGAACAGAACCTCGCCCGGGCCGGGCTTGGGGTCGGGGACCTCGTGGAAGGCGCAGGTGGCCTCCCCTTCGATCATCAGGGCTTTCATGTCATGGGGTCCTTTGTCATCCAGGCAGGGCGACCTCGGTCGCCGTTTCCTGGTCCAACACCTGGGCGCTGAAGCGGAAATGCTCTTCGCTGGCTTCCAGGAGCTTGCGATAGGAGCGATCGCGGAGCGCTTCGACGATCCGGCGGTGGCGGTTGATTGTTGTCGGTCCGATGCCACGATTGCTCTTGCCGACTTCGAGATAGAAAATCATGGGCTGGGCCATGGCTTCGTAAAGCTTGGAAATCACCAGATTGCGCGCGGCATCGACGATGAGGGCGTGGAACCGGAAGTCGGCCTCGGCTCGCTCGCGGATGGTGGCGTGTTCGTCCATCTCCTCCGCTTGACGCTCCAGGACGTCGATTTCCTCGTCGGTGATATGGTCCAACACGTCCGGCAACAGGCCAATCTCGATGAGCCGCCGAAAATGGAGCACGTCGCGATAGGCCGCGGGGCTGCGATCAAAGACCTGACTGACGATCCGGAACATGGATTCCGCATCGGGAGCGCGCACCCGCGGTCCCCGTTGCGTTTTCTCAACGAGTCCATAAGCCTCTAGAAAGATTATGACTTCCCGAATCGTATTGCGACTGACGCCAAACCGTTCGGCCAAAAGGCGCTCGTTCGGAAGCATGTCGCCCGGTTGGCACCGCTCGATCAGTTCGACGCGGAGCTCCTCGAAGATGGCTCTGACCGCTGAATTGTTAAAGCCCGACATGGTCGTTTCCTTCTGTCCTATTATTGGACAATTGATGGTGGAAATTAGCACCATCCGAAGGGCCAGAAAACGGAAATGTTGGGTGTGCGCATTCTTTTGCGGGTGCGAAGGGAGATTCCGTGAATGCGAAATAATTCTATAACTAACAGAATAATAAAAGAAAAAGATGTTATCGATAAAAATACGGAGACCGCTTCTGGTGGGCGATCCGAGATTTTGAGAGGGGCGGGAGGATATTTTTGAGATGAGCATATTGGTCCAATTGTTGGACCAAAGCGGGAGGGGTGCAGGGAGTCGCGCGGGCAGGCCCCATCCGCGGTGCGTGGGGGCCTGGAACCACGGGTGGCGTCCGGTGGGATCGGTTAGGGGCTCCGGAGTCTTCCCGGCGCGTCGGATTCAGCGCCCGTCCAGGTCGGCGGACGTTTGCCCGGCTTGGACGAGGCGGTCAAGCAGCGGGCTGGGGATGAGAAGGGGATCGGCGCGGGACAGCAGGGCCGCTCGGATTCCCGCCAGACCGACTTGGTCGGCGTGGGCCATCAGGCCGCCCCGCCAACGGGGAAAGCCGTAGCCGTGGATTTCCACCAGATCGATATCCCGGGGTCGATGGGCGATTCCCTCTTCCAGGATGTGAAACCCTTCGTTGACCATGGGCGGAAGAAGGCGGTCCTGGATCGCTTGCGGAGCAAGGGCGGGGGGCGGGCTGTCCTTGGTTCCGATCCGCGCGCGGATGATCTCCGCCACGGTGGGCGAGGGGTGAGGGCGGCGGTCTCCCGGCCGATAGTCGTACCAACCCCCGCCTGTCTTCTGGCCCAGGCGACCCGCGGCGCAAAGGGCATCCCCCAGGGGCGCCCAATCCGCGGCCGGAGATCCCGCCTGGGCGAGGCGCTCGCGGTCGAACCGGGCGATATCGAGCCCCCCCAGGTCCTGGGCCTCGAAGGGACCCATGGGGAAGCCGAAGGCGCGCATGGCCGCGTCCACCGCGGCGGGGGTGCATCCTTCCAGGAGCAGGCGCTCCGCCTCCCGTCGGTGGATGCGGAGAATCCGGTTGCCGATGAAGCCGTCGCGGATGCCCGCGCGCACGGGGATTTTCCGTAGGGCCTTGCCGAGCGCCAGACCCATGGCCAGGACCTCCGGCGCCGTCTCCGGCAGGGGTATCACCTCCAGCAGCTTCATCACATGGGCGGGGCTGAAGAAGTGCAGACCGATCACGCTGTCCGGGCGGCTGGTCGCCGCGGCGATGTCCCGGGGATCCAGGTAGGAGGTGTTGGTGGCCATCACCGCGCCGGGCTTGAGCACCCCGTCCAGGGTTCGGAAGACCGCGCGTTTGACCTCCAGGTCCTCGAAAACCGCTTCGATCACCAAGTCCCGGTCGGCGAGGTCCCCGGCCTCGGTGGTGCCCGACAGGAGGGCGCGGCGGGCTTGCGCCGCGTCCGGGGACAGGCGGCCCTTGGCGACGGCGGCGTCGAAGAGTCCATCCACCCGGGTGAGGCCCTGGTCGAGGGCGGTTCGGTCCCGCTCCAGCAGACGGGTGGACAGACCCGCCTCCAGCAGGGCCGCGATGATGCCCGCGCCCATGGTGCCACCCCCGACCACGGCGCAGCGCGTGAAGGGGCGCGGGGTTACTCCGGCGAGGGTTGAATCGCTTCCGGCGCTTCGCTCGGCGAAGAACACATGGCGCAGGGCCGCGGCCTGATCGGAGTTCCGCAGGGCGAGGAAGGTCGCCCGCTCTCCGGCCATGGCCTCGGGGAAGGGAGTCTCCACGGCGCGTCGCAGGGAGGCCAGCGCGGCCAGCGGCGCGTCCTGGCCGCCGGATTTGGCGCGGAGCCTTGCCTCTCGGTCGTCCCAGAAGGTGCCGCCGCCGGGCGGGGTGGGGCGGGGGCGTTGGGAGAGGGGGATGGGGGGCGCCTCCGCCATGGCACGCGCGCGCGCTTTGGCCTGGGGCAGGGGATCCCCCGTGGTGACGACGTCCACCAGACCGAGGGCCTGGGCCCGGGTCGCGTCCACGGGTTCGCCGGAAAGGATCATGTCCGTCGCGGCATCGACCCCGATCAGCCGGGGCAGGCGGACCGTCCCTCCGGCCCCGGGGATCACGCCGAGGGTGACTTCAGGCAGACCGAGACGGCTTCCGATTTGGGCGACTCTTCCGGCGCATCCCAGGGCCACCTCCAGGCCGCCTCCCAGGGCCGATCCGTGCAGGGCGGCGACCCAGGGCTTGGTGGCGCCTTCCAAGGCGGCGATGACATCGGGCAGGTGGGGGGGCTGGGGCGGCGCGCCGAACTCCCGCGCATCGGCTCCGGCGATGAAGGTCCGTCCGGCGCAGGACAGGACCGCGGCCCGGACCGCCGGATCGCCTTCGATGGTGGCGACGGCCTCCAGCAGACCCTGGCGGAGGGCCTGGGACAGGGCGTTGACGGGGGGATTGTCGACGGTGACGATCATCAGGTCCCCGTCACGGGTCAGGGTAACGACCATGGGTCTGAAATCTCCAGGGTTTCGGGTTCAAATACCCAGGTAGGCCTCGCGCACCGCGACGTTTTCCATCAACGCCCGGGCCGGGCCGGAGAGGGAGACCTTGCCGGTCTCCAACACGTAGCCCCGGTCGGCGATGGCCAGGGCCGCGTTGGCGTTCTGCTCCACGAGGAACACGGTGACGCCCCGGTCCCGCAGGCTCTTCACCGCCTGGAGGATCTGGGTCACCAGGAGGGGGGCGAGGCCCATGGAGGGCTCGTCGAGCAGCAGGAGGCTGGGGCGGGCCATCAGGGCGCGGCCAATGGCCAGCATCTGTTGCTGACCTCCGGAGAGCCCCCCGGCCAGAAGGGCGCGCTTCTCCTCCAGGATCGGGAACATGGCGAAGATGGATTTCAGGTCGGCGCGAATTTCCCTGTCCCGGCGCAGATAGGCGCCGAGCATCAGGTTGTCCTCGACGCTCAGATCCGTGAAGACCTGACGGCCCTCCGGCGAATGGGAAATGCCCATGGCCACCCGGGCATGGGAGCGGGCGCCGGTGATATCCGTCCCCTTGAAGCTCAGGGATCCCCCGGTCACCGGCTGGACGCCGGACACACAGCGTAACAGGGTGGTCTTGCCCGCCCCGTTGCCGCCGACCAGGGTGACGATCTGGCCTTCCTCCACCTCCAGGTCGACGCCGTGGAGGGCCTCGATTCGCCCATAGGCGCTGCGCAGTCCCTTAATCGAGAGCATCGGCGGTCTCCTCCTCGCCTTCGGTGACGCCCAGGTAGGCGGCGAGGACCCGGGGGTTCCCGCGGACCTCTTCCGGGCGGCCTTCCGCGAGCTTCTCGCCGTGGTCCAACACCACGATATGGCTGGAAATCCGCATCACCATTTTCATGTCGTGCTCCACCAGAAGGATCCCCACGCCCTCATGGGCGATCTGGGCGATCAGGCCTTCCACCTCCTCCGTCTCCACGGGATTGCAGCCCGCGGCCGGTTCGTCGAGGAGCAGGAGCTGGGGGAGGCAGGCCAGGGCGCGGGCGATTTCCAGGCGCTTGAGCATGCCGTAGGACAGGCCCCCGGCTTCCCGGTGGGCGATGTCGGCCAGACCCACCCGCTCGAGCAGGGCCTCCGCGGCCTGCTTGGTTTCCCGGTTGTGGCGGCGGGTGGTGGACAGGCCGAAGAGGTCCGACAGGATCCCCCGACGCTCCATCAGATGCCGTCCGGCCATGACGTTCTCGAGTGCCGTCATCTGGTGGAAGATCTGAAGGTTCTGGAAGGTCCGGGACAGGCCGCGCTCGGCCAGTTGGTGGGGCAGAAGCTCGGTGACGTCGGCCCCGTCGAAGCGGATCCGGCCCTGGCTTGGTTGGTAAACGCCGGAAATCATGTTGAACAGGGTGGTCTTGCCCGCTCCGTTGGGGCCGATGATGGAGAGGACCTCGCCGGGCTTGGCGGAAAAGCTCACGTCGTTGACCGCCCGCACGGCGCCGAAGCGGATGCCCAGGGATTGGACCGAAAGTAGGGCGGTCATCGGTTGGTCCTCCGCGTCCGTTTGGCCCGGTTGGCCAAGTTGGGCAACAGTCCATCGGGCATGAAGATGGCGACCCCCATCATGATCAGCCCCAGGATGACGGTCTCGAAGTCATGGAAGACGGTCAGGGCCTGGGGCAGGGTGGTCAACAGGGCCGCCCCGGCGATGCCGCCCAGAACGGAGGCCGCGCCCCCCAGGACGGACATGGTCACCAACTCCACGGAGTGGATGAAGCCCGCCACGTCCGGTGTGACGAAGCGGTTGAACAGGGCCAGCAGGGAACCGCCGACACTGGCGAACACCGCCGAAAGGACGAAGGCGATCAGCTTGTAGCGGGCCACGTTGATACCCACGGTGCGGGCGGCCACCTCGGAATCATGGAGGGAGCGGAGCGCCCGTCCGGTCGGGCTGTCCCGCAGGTTGAGCGCCACCCAGGCCGCCAGTAGAAGCATCAGGCCGGAAAAGACGTACCAGACCTGGGCGGTCTTCATCTTCAGCCCCAGGGCCTTGACTAGGGACACCAATCCCAGGTCCTCCACGGCCATGCCGTCGGGGCCACCGGTCAGCCAGGATTCGTTGACCAGGACCATCTGGACCAGGATGCCGAACCCCAGGGTCACCACCGCGAGATAGAGCCCCCTCAGCTTGAGGATCGGGCGCCCGACCAACCAGGCGAGGGCCGCCGACAGGGCGGCTCCCAGGACCAGGGCGAGGAGGGGCGGCAGGCCCAGATGGGTGGGGCCAATGGCGTTGGCGTAAGCCCCCAGACCGACGAACCCCGCGTGGCCAAGGCTGATCTGTCCGGCGTACCCCAGCAGGATAACCAGCCCGATTACCACGATGGCGTTGATCGAGATGAGGGTGAAAATCCGGTAGTAGAAGGTCGAGGGGAAGACCAGGGGGGCCAGGGCCAGGATGGCCAGCAGGGCCAGCAGGATCCGCGCCGTCGGGGAGGGAAGAAAGCGGTCCATGGTCACACGCGCTCCACGGTTTTCTTGCCGAACAGGCCGCGCGGCATCAGGAACAGAATCAGCAGGATCACCAGGAAGGCCGAAGCGTCCTTGTATTCCGAGCTGACATATCCGGCGCCGAAGGCCTCGATCAGGCCAATGGCCAGTCCGCCCACCAGGGCGCCGAAGGGGTTGCCCAGGCCGCCCAGCATGGCCGCGGCGAACCCCTTTAGCGCCAGCATCAACCCCACGTCGTAGGAGGTCAGGGTCAACGGCGTTATGAGGACGCCCGCCGTGGCGCCGATGGCCGCGGAGAGGCCGAAGCTCAGCGCCATGATGAAGGCCGTGTCGACGCCGACAAGCCGGGCGGCGAGGCGGTTGTTGGCCGTCGCCAGGACCGCCTTGCCCGTGCGGGACCGGTTGAAGAACAGCCAGAGGCCGACGAAGATCGCCGCCGCGCCCGCCAGGACGAGCAGACTCTGGGGCAGGATCGTGGCCCCCATCAGGGTCAGGGGATCCTCTCCGGCGAAGGCGGGCAGGCGATGGAGTTGCTTGTCGAACACCAGTTGGGCGGCGCCGCGCAGGAAGATCGAGGCGCCGATGGTGATGATCACCAGGGACAGAACCGAGGCCCGCTTGGCCCTTGCGATGGCCAGTTTGTCCAGCAGGATCCCAATGACCGTCGTTAGGACGATGGCCAGCGCCGCGGCGGCGGCGAGGGGCAGGCCGTCCTGGCGCAGGAAGACCGTGGACATGCCGCCGATCATGACGAATTCGCCCTGGGCGAAGTTCACCACGTCCGATGCGTTGTAAATGATGGTGAATCCCAGGGCCACCAAGGCGTAGACGGCGCCAACGGTTAGTCCGGAGAAAGTGAATTGCAAAAAGGACTCAAGCATGGCGGGGGATCCGTTCCGTCTCGGTGACCCGGGCTCGTTGCCACGGGCGGGGCGGGAAGGCGCGGATGGCCCGTCCAGGGAGGGGCCATCCGCCGGTTCGGACCGGGTCCTACTCGACGATGGTCCAGGCGCCGTCCTTGATCTCCAGCATCCGGAAGGCCGAGGAGTCGAGGCCCAGGTGGTCGTCGGCGCTCATGTTGAACGCGCCGGTCACGCCCAGGTATCCCTTGGTGCCTTCGATGGCGGCGCGCACGGCCTCCCCATCGGTGGATCCCGCCGTCTCCAGGGCGGCCTTCATCAACATGAAGGCGTCATAGGCATAGCCGCCGAAGGTGGAAACGGGCTCGCCGTATTTTTCCTCATAGGCGGCCTTATAGGAGGTCACGACCTCGCGCTGGGGGTCGCTTTCGGCCAATTGATCGGCGACCAGCAGGGCGGTGGCGGGCAGCCGCACCCCATTGGCGGCCTCTCCGGCCAGATCGATGAAGCCCTTGGAGGCCACCCCATGGGACTGGTACAGGGGGACCTCGATGCCCAACTGCCGATAGTTGCGGGTGACGATGGCCGGACCCTGGCCAAAGCCCGGGTTTACAACGGCTTGCAGGCCGTCGGTGTTCTTGATGTTGGTGAGCTGCGGCGTCATGTCCGCGTCCTTGGGTCCATAGGTCTCGTCGGCCACGACCTCGATGCCCTTGGCCGGGGCGACGTCAAGGCATTGGGCGCGCATGGACTTGCCGAAACCGCCGGTGCCGGAGATCAGGCCCACCTTGGTCAGGCCCCGGGCCTTGAGGTCGGCGAAGATCTTCTCGCAGGCCATGCGGTCCGTATGGGGGGTCTTGAAAACCCAGGAGTTGACCGGATCGATGATTTCCACGGCACCCGCCAAGGAGATGAACGGAATGTCGTTCTCGGCGAAGACGGGGATCATGGCCATGGTCGAGCCGGTGGCCGACCCGCCGATGACCACGTTGACCTCGTCGTCCTCGACAAGGCGGGTGGCGAAGGTCCGGGCCTTGTTGGCGTCGGCGCCGGAGTCATAGACGATGAGGGTGACGGGCTCGCCATTGATGCCGCCCTTGGCGTTGACCGCCTCGACCAGCATGTCCAGGGTCTTCTTCTCCGGATCGCCGAGGAAGGAGGCCGGGCCGGTGACGGCCAGAACCGAGCCGATCTTGATCTCGGCGAAGGACGGCGTTGCGCCGAGGGCGAGACAGCCCGCGGCGGTGGTCAAAAGGGTGGCTTTCTTGAACAGTCCAAACATGAGTGCTGACTCCCTGTCGGTTTGATTTTGATTTGTCGGGCACGCGAATGGAGAGGGGGGATGGGCGGTGTTCTGATCTCCGTGACGATTGACGCGTGATAATGCCCTGGCCCCCTCCCTTGTTTTTTTTGAGGCCGGGACGGATAGGACGGCGGTCAGGCCGCCGAGGCGGGGCGGCGGTTCATGGCCACCCGGAACCGGCTGGCCACATAGGCCGCGTCGGTCAGACAGGCGTTCCCCGAGGGGTTCGCCCCCGAGACGTGGTAGTCCGAGAAGGCGGCGCTTTGGTTGACGAAGACGCCACCGGTCAGATTGAGGGACAAGGCCGTGCCCGTGGTGGCGAAGGCGTCCTCCGCTTGGGTGAGAACAGCGGGGTCGGTGCCATGGACCAGGGCGGTGATGGCCCCCTTCGCGGCGGTTGAGCGGACCGCCCGGTCCAGGGCGTCCTCCACCGAGTCACAAACAATAATGAAGGCGATGGGGCCGAAGCGCTCGGTCAGGTAGGCGGCCTCGTCCGCCGCGGCGACCGTGACCAGCAGGGGCGTGGCCGACCGCGCGCCGTCCATACCCGCGATGGGGATGGAAGGGCGGAGGACCGCGCCGAGCTTGGCCGCATCGGCGATTCGCGTGAGCGTGGCCGGGCTCTGGATGGCGCCACAGACACCGGCGGCCCGCTCCGGGTCGCCCAACAGCTTGTCGAGGGCGACGGCGATGGCTTCGGCGATCTCGTCCGCGCTCTTGGATCCCTGGTCGGTCGCGATGTCCTCCCGGGGCAGGAAAATGTTCTGGGGGGCCGTGCACATCTGGCCGGAATAGAGGGCCAGGGAGAACGCCAGATTGCGGCAGAGGCCCTTCAGGTCGTCGGTGCCGGTGATCACCACCGGGTTGATGCCCGCCTCCTCGGTGAACACCAATGGCGTCATGGCATGCCCGCGCACCCATTGGCCGAAGGTCCCCGAGCCGGTGTAATCGATAATGCGGATCGCCGGGTCGGTCACCAGGGCCTTGGTCGTTTCCGCCCCGGGTTCATCAACGGCCAGCAGGATCAGGTTGGGATCGAACCCGGCCTCGGTCAGGACTTCGCGGGCGACGCGGACGGTGATGGCCAGCGGCAGGATGGCGCCGGGGTGGGGCTTGACGATCACCGGATTGCCCGTGGCTAGACTGGCGAACAGGCCCGGATAGCCGTTCCAGCAGGGGAAGGTGGAACAGCCGATCATCAACGACACCCCCCGGGGAATGATCCGGAAGGTTTTTTCCAGGCGCAGCGGGTCGGCCTTGCCCTGGGGCTTTTCCCAAAGAGCGCTCGCCGGCGTCTGGGACTGGATCTCGTGGGCCATGGCCACGGCCTCCAACCCGCGATCCTGGGCATGGGGGCCGCCAGCCTGGAAGGCCATCATGAAGGCCTGCCCGGTGGTGTGCATGACCGCGTGGCCAATCTCGAAGGACCGCTTGTTCAGGCGTTCCAGGATTTCCAGGCAGGTGGTGGCGCGAACGTCGGGAGTCGCGGCCGCCCAGGCGGGCATGGCGGCCTGGGCGGCGTCGATCAAGGCCGCCGGGCTGGTGCTCGGATAGGTAACGCCCAGGGCGAGGCCGAAGGGGGACTCCTCCTTGCCCAGGGGGCCGCCCGCCGCGGGATGGCCTGGGATCTCAAAAAGGCCATTGAGATGGGCCTTGAACGCGGCCTCTCCATCCTCCGCGGCGGTCTCGCCATAGGCCTTGCGGCTGGGGGCTTCCACATAGGGAGTCCAGAACCCCCGGTCGCGGTTCGCCCGGGTGGCGGCTTCGAGGGTCTGGCGGTGCGTCTCGAGGAAGAGGGCCTGAGCCATGGGGGTCTCCTGGGGCGGTTCCGGGTGGCAAGGGTGGGCGGGTCACGGGCGGGGCCTTGGCTCCCGTCGGGATGCCGTGAAAGGAATAATTGACCGACCGGCCGATCTATGCAACATAAAAATAGACCGACCGGTTGGCTAATTATAGGGCACCTCCAAAGCCGGAGTCCGGTCTTCGAACGAATTGGAAGGAACCATGACCGTGGAAGCGGAGAGCCTGTTGGTGGAGCGCCGGGACGGCGTTCTGCGCATCACCCTCAATCGGCCGGACAGGTTGAACGCCTTTAACGAGGCGATGTCCCTGGCCCTGATCGCCCATCTGGACGAGGCGACCTTCGACGACTCCTGTCGGGTGGTTCTGCTGACGGGGGCGGGGCGTGGCTTCTGCGCCGGGCAGGACCTGGGCGACCGGGATCCGGCGAGCCAGGAGGGTCCCCTGGACCTGGGGGCGACCATCGAGCGGTGCTACAATCCGATCATCAAGCGCATCCGGGACTTGGATAAACCGGTGGTTTGCGCCGTCAATGGCGTGGCCGCGGGGGCCGGAGTCAATCTGGCGCTGGCCTGCGACATGGTGTTCGCCGCCAAGTCCGCGAAATTCATCCAGGCCTTCAGCAAAATTGGATTGATCCCGGATTCGGGCGGGACCTTCTTCCTGCCCCAGCTTCTGGGCGAGGCCCGGGCCAAGGGCTTGGCCCTGACCGGCGCCCCCTTGACCGCCGAACAGGCCGAGTCCTGGGGCATGATCTGGAAAGCCGTGGACGATGATGCCTTGATGGCCGAGGTCGACACCCAGGTCCAGGCCTTCGCCCAGGGGCCGACGGTGGCTTATGGGTTGATCAAGAAGGCCATCCAGGGTGCCCATGGCGGGGACCTGACCTCCCAGTTGGAGGTGGAGCGGAGCGGCCAGCGGACAGCGGGGCGGACACCGGACTACGCCGAGGGCGTGCGCGCCTTCCTCGAGAAACGGCCTCCTGTCTTCAAGGGAACCCATGCCAAGGGAGGTAGGACATGACGGACATGGATCCCCAAACCCTCGCCGAGGCCTGCCGGGACGCCCTGTGGGCCGACGACGACGCGGCCAAGTCCCTGGGCGTGACCATCGACGCCGTGGGACCGGGCACCGCGCGCGCCTCCCTGACCATCACCCGGACCATGGCCAATGGGCATGGTGTTTGCCATGGCGGCTACATCTTCTGCCTGTCGGACATGGCCTTCGCCTATGCCTGCAACAGCTTTGGTCCCCGGGTGGTGGCTCAACATTGTTCGGTGACCTTCCTCGCGCCGGCCAAGGTGGGCGAGCGCCTGACCGCCTCGGCCAGCGAGAAAGCCCGCTGGGGGCGCAACGGCCTGTATGATATCGCGGTCCATGGCGAGGACGGGCGGTTGGTCGCCGAGTTCCGCGGCCATTCCCGCCAGATCTCCGGACATCTTCTCGACGGCGGGGAGGGCGGCCAATGACCCGCGAGGCGTTCCTCTGCCAGGGGACGCGAACGGCGTTCGGGTCTTATGGGGGCACCCTGGCGTCCGTCCGTCCCGATGACCTGGCCGCCCATGTGATCCGGGCCGTCCTGGCCGCCGCCCCGGACCTGCCGCCGGAGGTCATCGACGACGTCATCCTGGGCAACGCCAATCAGGCCGGGGAGGACAACCGGAACGTGGCCCGCATGGCCGCCCTGCTGGCGGGCCTGCCCGAGAGCGTTCCCGGCACCACGGTCAATCGCCTCTGCGGGTCCGGACTGGACGCCATCGGCATGGCCGCCCGGGCGATCAAGGCCGGTGAGGCCGAGGTGATGTTGGCCGGTGGGGTTGAAAGCATGTCCCGCGCGCCCTTCGTCATGCCCAAGGCGGAAAGCGCCTTCTCCCGAACCAACGCGATCTTTGACACGACCATCGGATGGCGGTTCGTCAATCCGCGCCTGAAAGCGGCCCATGGCACGGACTCCATGCCGGAAACCGCGGAGAACCTGGCCGAGGCGTTCGGGATTTCGCGGGAGGATCAGGATGCCTTCGCCCTGCGCTCCCAGCACCGAGCCCGCCTGGCCCAGGATCGGGGCCGCCTAGCCCGGGAGATCACGGCCCTGTCCATTCCCCGGCGCAAGGGAGATCCCCTGGTGGTGGACCGGGACGAGCATCCCCGGCCCCTGACCACATTGGAGAAACTGGCCGCCTTGCCGACCCCCTTTCGAGACGGCGGCACGGTTACCGCGGGCAATGCGAGCGGCGTGAACGACGGGGCCGTCGCCGTCCTGGTGGCCTCCGGCGCGGCGGTCGCGCGCCATGGCCTGACGCCGCTCGCGCGCATCCAGGGATTGGCCGTGGCCGGTGTCCCGCCCCGGATCATGGGGATCGGCCCGGCGCCCGCCTCCCGCAAGCTGCTGGAGCGGCTGGGTCTCACGGTTGGCGACATCGACCTGTGGGAACTGAACGAGGCCTTCGCCGCCCAGGGTCTCGCGGTTCTGCGCGATCTGGGCTTGCCGGATGACGCCGAACACGTCAATCCCAATGGGGGAGCCATCGCCCTCGGCCATCCCTTGGGGGCTTCCGGGGCGCGCTTGGCCCTGACCGCGGCCCTGGAGTTGGGAGATCGGGGCGTCCGTCGGGCGATGTGTACCATGTGCATCGGTGTGGGCCAGGGCATCGCCCTGGCCTTGGAAGCGGTTTAAGGGCCGGACAACGGCCCAGACCCATCACCGGACCCATCAAAAGACAAAAAAACGATGAAGACAGGGAGTGTTTACAATGGAAGATTTGGCGCCCAAACCGGGTGAGTTGGAGGCTATCGAGACGGCGTCCCGGGACGAGATCTCGGCCCTCCAACTCGAGCGGTTGACCTGGTCCCTCCGCCATGCCTATGGGAAGTCTCCATTCTATAGGCAACGTTTCGACGCCGCCGGGATCCATCCCGACGATTGCCGATCCCTCGAGGATCTCGCCAAGTTCCCCTTCACCACCAAGCAGGACCTGCGCGACAGCTACCCCTTTGGCATGTTCGCCGTTTCCCGGGACCAACTGAACCGCCTTCATGCCTCGTCCGGCACCACGGGAAAGCCCACGGTGGTGGGCTATACGGCGAAGGACCTGGAGGTCTGGTCCCAGGTGATGATCCGCTCCCTGCGGGCCGCCGGGGCGCGGCCCCATATGATGCTCCACAATGCCTATGGTTACGGCCTGTTCACTGGCGGTCTGGGCGTTCATGTGGGGGCCGAGCGCATGGGCATGGCCGTGGTGCCGATCTCCGGCGGCATGACCGAGCGTCAGGTCCAGTTGATCGAGGACTTCAAGCCGGACGTCATCACCGTCACGCCATCCTATATGTTGGCCATTCTCGACCAATTTCGGGCGGTGGGGCTTGATCCCCGGTTGTCCTCCCTCAAGGTGGGCATTTTCGGCGCGGAACCCTGGACCGACGAAATGCGCAAGGAAATCGAGGCGGCCTTCGACATGCATGCGGTGGATATCTATGGGCTGTCGGAAATCATGGGGCCGGGCGTCGCCTGCGAATGCGTCGAGACCAAGGACCAGCTTCACGTTTGGGAGGACCATTTCTATCCCGAGGTGATCGATCCGGAAACCGGGGCGGTTCTGCCCGATGGCGAGGAAGGGGAGTTGGTCTTCACCAGTCTGACCAAGGAAGCCTTGCCCATGATCCGTTACCGGACCCGGGACCTGACCCGACTGTTGCCGGGCACGGCCCGCTCCATGCGCCGCATGGCCAAGGTGACCGGGCGGTCCGACGACATGATTATCCTGCGCGGGGTGAATGTCTTCCCGACCCAGGTGGAGGAGCAGATCTTCCGCGTCGACGGGCTTTCCCCCCATTACCAGATCCATCTGGCGCGGGAGGGGCGCCTCGACACCATGACCGTCCATGTGGAGGTGGAAATGGGCGCCGATGTCGACGCCCTGGCCCCCCTGGGCAAGGAATTGAGCCAAATGATCAAGCGCAATATTGGCGTGTCGGCCGCCGTTGTCCTCGAACCCTCGGGCGGGATCGAGCGGTCCATGGGCAAGGCCAAGCGTGTTGTGGATTCCCGAAAGCGGGGCTAAACCAGATTTCGTCTGGAGTCCCGCTTGGTCGGGACGCCGGGCGGGTTCGCTTCGACCCCGCGGGGAAACGGGGTGCGGGACGGGTGAGCAGAGGATTGGAAAGGTGAATGGCGCGCACGAGAGCGGCGAATTACGATGAAAAAAGGCTGGCGATCCTGAAACGGGCCGCCGAGGTCTTTTCGAAGGAGGGGTTCGACCGGGCCTCCATGTCCGGATTGGCCCAGGCCTGCGGTGTCTCCAAGGCCTTGCTGTACCACTATTATACGGGCAAGGATGAACTGCTGTTCGATGTCATCGGGGGGCATCTGGAAGAGTTGTGCGCCCTCGTCGACGGGGCTTTTGATCCCGGCCTGCCTCCCCGGGAGCGCTTGCTGGCCCTGGTGACGGTGATCCTCGAGGGGTACCGGGATTCCACCCATGAGCACCGGGTCCAGATCAATGCCCTGTCCCAATTGCCCGACGACCAGCAGGAGGAACTGCGGACCATGGAACGCCATCTGGTGCGGGTCGTGGCCGGGGCGATCGAGGGGGTGGATCCCCGGCTCGCGGGGAAAAAGGACCTGTTGAAGCCCCTGACGATGTCCCTCTTTGGTATGCTGAACTGGCATTACATGTGGTTCCGCCAGGAAGGCCCCCTGACCCGGGAGGATTACGCCCAAATGGCCACGACCATCACCATCGCCGGAGCCAGGGCCGTCCTTGGGGAGTAGGGCATCGGGCGGAATAGGGTGTGCCAGCTTTTTGGCATGTCACCCCTTATGTCATCCTGGCGCATGCGCTAAGGGATGCACATTTCTTTATTCGCCGGTTGGCTTTTTTATTGTCGTCATTTCCGCGCATGCGGGAATCCAGAGTTGATTTCAGTGTCATCGGTGAAAGACGCGGCCGTCGTGTCGACCGATTCCGTTACCTGTTCCCACCCTGGATCCCCGTTTTCACGGGGATGACGAATAATATCGAAACAAAAATATTGGAGATCCACGCATCCCTGCGCGCTTTCGCGGGGATGACAACATCTTTTTAAATCAGCCACGGCGGGCTATCTCAAAAGCCCCTTATCCGAACCGTTTGAAGGTCAGGCGATCCGGTGGGGAGAGGGGGCCGTCGGCGCCCAGGCATCGGCCGCCCACCCATCGTTCCGAGGGGTCCTGAATGCGGGCATAGATCTCCTTGCACAGGGCGCGGGCGAGGTCGCCCCGCCAACCGGACCTGAGGATCTCCACGGGAAGGCGGGGATCTTTCAGGGCCAGGGGGCGGAATTCATGGATCAGGAGGATGCGCAGGGTCAGGGCCTCGGCCTCCGTGAGAGGGATGTCTTCCCGCAGGGCTTCGGCGACGGGTTCGTAGCGTCGGCAGAACTGGTGATAGCCATCGGTCAGGGCGTCCAGGTCCCAGGAATGACCGACCATCGCCTTCAATCCCGGGACGACCCCATTCCCGGGTCCTTCGACCAACAGGGCGGGCCAATCATCCATGGCGGCGTCCAGGCGCTCCCGGTTGGCGGCGTCCATGTTGCCCGGACGGATCCGCGCGCTCCCCACCCGGCTGAAACCCAGGCCGTCCAGGGTGGCCAGGAGGCGCTCCTCCCCACCGGATTCCGCCGGGCCGGGAAGGGGAATCACCACCAGCCAATCGCCGTCCCAGGCCGGGTCGCTCGCCGCGTAGATGACGCGGGAGGCGTCCTGGTATTGGCGCAGGGCTTGGTCCGACAGGCGATAGAAGCTGTTCCGCCCGGCGCGGCTGCGGATGAACATGCCGTCCGCGGTCAAGCGCGATAGGGTGGTGCGGACAAGGCCCGGCGCCAATCCCAACAGCGCGGTGATGTCGAGAATGCTCTGGGTGGCGATCAGGCCACCCCTGGGCATCACGATGTCGCCGAACAGGGTCACCACAAGCCCCCCCGCCCGCAGGGGGCGGCGGTCGCTGACCCGCTTGGTCAGGGCGTCGATGGTTGTCGAAAGGGGTGTCATGATCTGTCCCGACGGCTTCGGCTTCTCGATGGGCTGCTCCCAGGTCTCGCATGGTGGCCGGTGCCGAATCAAGAAATATGTCCAGAGATGCGAGCTCACGCGCCCTCTCGGTCTCCTTCGTGTGGACGGCGTTGGGCGTAGAACCTATTTAATATATTGTTATTATTGTATAAAATATGATTCTCGAGATCCCATTATAAGTATTACGAAAAAAATTGTTTACAGAAAAAAGCGTAACACGTTAGATTTCTAAAGGCATGGAGTCCCCAAAAAGGGGGCCGAAAAGCCGGAACGCGGATGGGGATGTCCCTTTGGGTTCGCGGCGAAAAATCATCGAACAGAGGTTCACAAGGGAGACGCCAGAAAATGGCCGAGAAGGAACGGTTCGCCGACAAGATGGAACGTCCGCCGACGGTGGAGCAGCCCAACATCTTTCCCCTGAGCTGGGAGGCCAAGAGCGCCAAGTTCGAGGAAGTTTGGGACGCCGCCCAGCGGGAAGTCTGGGATCCCAAGAAACTGCCCTGGGATACCTTCGACGTGTCCAGGTTCAACTGGGAGGAGCGCGAGTCCATCGCCTATTGGTGGACCCTGCTGTCGGTCTTCGACGCGTCGGCGCCGCCGGTTTTCGCCGAGGCGTTGATCAAGACCTACGAGGTGCACGAGGAAGATGCCGTCCGTCGGTGCTTCTTCTCCGTCACCCGGGACGAGCAGAACCACGAACAAATGTGCGGACTGGCCATCACCAAGCTGCTGGAGCACCCCGATCCGCTGACCTACCAGCCCAAGACCGAACTGGGCAAGCGGCTCCAGAAGAATGCCCAGTGGCTCTACTTCAATGGCGGGCGCTATTGGGAGGGCTATAAAAGGGCCGTTCCAAAATACAGCCTCGCGGTGCTGTTCAGCTCCTTCCTGATGGGCGAGGTGGCCGCGGCGACCATCTTCAAGCAGATGGCCGACGGGTCCTCCGAACTGGTCTTCAAGGAGGCTTTCCGCCATATCGGCCGGGACGAGGGCCGTCATATGGCCATCTGCATGGCCCTGATGGAGCGGGATTATCCCCACCTGGACCTGACCGACCGGGACACCATCACCAAGCAGATCCGCGCCGGATATCTGTTCCTGTCCGCGGTTCTGTTCGAGCCGCCCATGGAGTTCTGGGACCTGCCCGAGGACTTCATCGGCAACCAGCGGGAAAGCGAGGCCGTGGCCCGTCAGGCGGGGTTCGCCATCCCCGAGTACGAGGCGAAGAAGGAAAATTGGCGCAAGGCCATCCTGAACCTCAAGGGGGTCCTGGACCGCTACGACATTCCCTTCCCGGCGATCCCCGAGGTCGGCATTTCCGGCAAGGAGATCACAGACGTGGATATGGAAGACATCATTCCCGTCTTCTGATCCGTCGAGAAGACACCGCGTTTGGCCGAGTGGGGGACGCCCCGCTCGGCCCTTCGTGCTCCCGGAAAGGGGGGCGAATAGGTAAGGAACGAGGGATCCAATTTCATGAAAATCATTCGGATGCATCCGTCGGGCAAGGAACTGACCGTCGAGGAGGGGGAAAGCGTCCTCGGCACCTTGGAGCGGAACGGCTTCGCCCTGCCGAACAACTGCCGCGCCGGGGCCTGCGGTGAATGCCGGTGCAAGGTCCTGTCCGGGGACTTCGACCAGGGGTTGGTCATGGACATGGCCCTGTCGGAGGAAGACCGGGCCGAGGGCTATGGCCTGATGTGCATGGCCAAGCAGACCAGCGCCGTGCTCGAGATCGAGTTCGGAACGGAGGACGCCAAGCCCAAGCTGTTCCCACCCCGGGAGAACGTTTATTGCGTGGTCGTCGACAAGTTTCCCCGGACGCCCTCCATCGTCGAGCTGCGCCTGCGTCCCCTGGGCGCGCCCTTGCGCTTCTGGCCCGGCCAATACGTGACCCTGGGAGATCGATCCGCCGGTATTCCGGAGCGATGCTATTCCATCGCCAATATTCCGAACCGGGAAAACGAGATCGTGCTTCAGGTCACCCGCGTCCCGGAGGGCGTGACCAGCACCTGGATCCACGATACCCTGCGTGAAGGGGACAATGTGGTGATCAATGGTCCCTATGGCACTTTCATCGGCGATCCCTCGGTCGAGACGCCGGTCCTCTGTCTGGCTTCAGGATCTGGTCTGGCGCCGATCCTGTCCCTGACCTCGGCGGCCTTCCTGCGGGGGGGCTTCCGCCAACCGGCGACGATCCTCTATTCCGCCCGGTCCCGGGACGAGGTCTATGAAACCGGGCTGTTCGCCTATCTCAAGGCCCGCTTCCGCATGTTCAATTTCCGCTACACCCTGACCCGCGAGGTCAATCCGGGTGGTCTGACGGGGCGATTGCCGGGGCTCTTGCCCGAGCTGTTTCCGGACCTGTCCGGCTACAGTGTCTATATCGCGGGCAGTCCAGGATTCGTGGACGACTGCGCGGAAAGGGCCCTGGACTTGGGTCTGCCGCCGATCCGGCTTCATAAGGAAGGGTTTGTCGCCCAACGTGGACCCGAGATCCCCTCCCCCGAGCGGCTGATGGGATAGGGTAAGGGGCGAGCGGTTGAAGGGGCGGGCGAAGACACCGCCTCTCGTTTTCTAGGAAAACGGTTCCGACCGCCCCACCGAAGCTACTTTGGGGGTCGGATAACCCGCATCAGGCATTTCCCCCGGACGCGGTTCGGGGTATATGTCCCTGGGCTTTCGACGGCCGGGACGCCTTTATGGACCTTGGCGGCCAGGTGGCTCACGGGTTTACCCAAGGGTTTCCAGGGATCCTTAGGAACCAGCCGGGTCCTCCCACCGGGGAGGGGCTGGCGCTTTCATGGTCCCTCAAACGCGTTTTCCAGGAGGAATACTGATGACTATCCGCGTTGGTATCAACGGTTTTGGCCGTATCGGCCGCATGGTGTTTCGCGCTGTCGCCGCCGAATTCCCGACTATCGAGATCGTGGCCATCAACGACCTGCTCGACCCGGATTATCTCGCCTACATGCTCAAGTACGATTCGGTGCATGGCCGCTTCAAGGGGGACGTTTCCGTCGACGGCGGCAATCTGGTCGTGGACGGCAAGACCATCCGCCTGACCGCCGAGCGGGATCCCGCCAACCTGAAGTGGGGCGAGGTGAACGCCGATCTGGTGATCGAATCCACCGGCCTGTTCCTGACCGGCGA
>JAIOYK010000067.1 GCA_021741145.1 Rhodospirillum sp.
GACTCATCGCAAGCCGGTATCAGGTGGGTGGAAGAGGGGCTCCGCTCAGGGCGACCCTTCCATGTGATCCGCGATCACGGCATGGGTCCACGATACCGATTACCGCTTCAATGGCACCCGGGATTTTCCCGAGTCCTCCCGTCCGCCCCATCCCGTCCCGTCCATGTGGGCGGGGCGGTAAAAGTCATGAAGGGAGAGGGGGGGGACTCCCTCACCGCTCCTGGAAAGCGGTCTCGATGTTCTTGTAGACGGGCTTCAACAGATACTGCAGCAGGGTCTTTTCGCCGGTGATGATATCGGCCTGGACCGTCATGCCCGGCAGGATCCGGTTGCGCTCGGGATTATCACCCACGTAATCCCGCTCCAGCTTCACATAACCCTTGTAGTACGGATTGTTTTGTTCATCGATAAATGTCGTTGCCGACACGGAAGTCAGCTCACCCAACACATGGCCGTAGCGGGAGAAATCATAGCTGGTGACCTTTACCTTCACGGCCTGTCCCACTTCCACGTGACCGATGTCCTTGGGCTGGATACGGGCTTCGATCCGCAGGGTCTCGTCAACCGGCACCACGTTCAGAATAATACCGCCCGCGGGGATCACCGCGCCAACGGTTTTGATTTTCGCGTCCTGGACATAGCCGGAGACGGGCGCGCGCACATCCAGGCGGGCAACCCGATCCTCGGACTTGCGCATGGCTTCGCGCACCTGGGCCAGTTCGGAGGTCACCTGCCCCATTTCCTTCAGGGCTTCCTGGCGCAGGCTCGCTTCCAAATCCCCCAGACGACTGTTCAACTCGGCGATTTCCTCGCGCACGGTCCGTTGGTTGCCGATGGCCTGGGCAATATCACCCTTGATTGTCGCCGCGGCGCGCTTGGTGTCCAGGTAGGTCACCTTGGAGGTCAGCCCCTTACGCAGGAGATCCTCGCGCATGTCCAACTCTTCCTTGACCAGGTCCTGTTGTTCCTGGAGAGCGGCGCCTTCGTCGTCGAGGAGGTAAAGCCCTTCCTCCTTCTGACGGATCTGGTCGGTCAGCACCTTCTGGGACGTCTCGTAGTTGGACATCTGGATCTGGAAGATCTCTTCCTGATCCCTTTTCAGGTCGGCGTATTCATCACCGACAAAGGAGAAGTCCGGCTCCCGGCCCGCGCCGAAGGCCCGCAACCGCTCCGCCTGAAGGGACAGGGCGGCGAAGCGGGCCTTCATGGTTTCCAATTCGGACATGGCCGCGTCGGCCTTCATGCGGATCAGCGGTTCGCCTTCCTTCACCAATTGGCCTTCATCGACGAAGATATCCTCGACGATGCCACCTTCCAGATGCTGAACAACCCGCACCGACCCGCTGGGGGCGACATTGCCAAAGGCGCTCGACACCTCCTCGATCCGGGTCAGCGAAGCCCAGACGAGGAAAGCCATCACCACCAACGCGGCGACGATCATGGCCAGACGGACGAAACGGGACATGCCCGCCTCCTCCAACATCACCGATTGGCCAAGGAAGCGCGTCTGCCGGCTGCCTTTGGCGACACGGCCCCCGGAGGAGCCGCCGTTGTAGGTCGAGGTGCTCATAACATCTCCTGGGGAATGCGATCACGAATCTGGTCGGCGGGTCCGGCGAGCCGGAGGTAGCCGTCCTCGAGAAGCAGAATTTGATCGGCCAGCCGGAGATGGCTCGGCCGGTGGGTCACGAGGAAGACAGTGGCATGCCCGCGCATGGCCTCCACCACCTTCATGAAGGACCGGTCACCGGCGAAATCAAGGCCGTTCACCGGCTCGTCGAACAACATGATCGGTGCCCGTTGCACATAGGCGCGCGCCAAGCAAATCCGCTGGATGAGACTCGCCGACAGGCGCTCCTTCGCGCCATCGCCGATCCGAGTATTCATGCCTTCGGGAAGGTTCTCGATATCCTTCAGGCATCCGGCCTGATCGCAGGCCCAGAGCAATTCCTCGTCCGTGGCCGTGGGGTGAGCAAGGCGCAGATTCTGGGCAACCGAGCCGTGAAAGGTCGAGGGCGTCTGCGGCACGTAGCCCACCGATTGGCGGAGATCCACCGGATCAACCTGACGGATATCGATATCGTCGATGCGCACATTGCCCGCCTGGGGATGGTAGAGACCCAGGATCATCTTCAAAAGGGTCGACTTCCCCGCGCCGTTTGGTCCGACAACCGCCACGACCTCACCGGGTTGCGCCTCGAAGGTCACGCCGACCACCGCTGGGTCGGCATCATTGGAATACCGCAGGGACACCCGAGAAAACGTCACCTTACCCTTAAACCGGGTCAGGGAGGTGTGGGTCGAATGGGGTTCCCGCTCTGGCTTGAGGGCCATCAGATTATCGATATTGCGAACCGACGCCCTCACCTGTTCCACCTGAGTCATGGCCATGAAGCCGGTCTGCAGGGGACCCAGCACCCGCCAGATGAGGATCATGCTGGCGATCAACCCTCCGACGGTCATGTCCCCGTCGATCACCTTGGTCACACCATAGGCCATGGTCGACAGCCCGGTCAGGATCACCGAGACATGGGCCAACGTCCCGGCCAAGGCCGAAAGCTGGCCCGCCCGGAACCCAGCCATGGTCGAGCGCGCGGACATTTCCCGATAGCGGTCACGCCACGTCTCCTCCGCGCCGCTGTATTTCAGGGCTCGCATCTTTCCCAGGGTTTCCACCATGAATTCCTGGCGCCGGGATTCGATCCGCCCGGCATAGCCCACTTGCTCACGCATGCGCGCGAACAGGACAAAACCAATCAGGGCGAAAGCCACCACCGCCAGGGCGGGCACAACCACCAGAGAGCCCCCAAGGACAAAGATCACGACCAGATACATGACCAGGAAGGGCAGTTCCAACGCGACCGTGGCCAGCGCGCCGGTGAAAAACTCCCGCACCGTATCGAAGTTCTTAATCCGCGCCACCTGGGATCCCAAGGTCGCCCGTTCCGTATAGGCTGGCGCCAGGGTCAGGATACGCTCGAAAATGGCGTTGCCCACGATACTGTCAAGCCGGGCCCCCACATAGGCGATCATGCGCGCCCGAATCGCCCGGAGAGCCTGGTCGGAAACAATCGCCAACAACACGCCAATCAACAGGTATACCAAAACCTCCCGCGAGCCGGTGGCGATGACCTTGTCGTAAACAGCCATGACAAACAGCGGCATGGCGAGCGCCAGGACGTTGCTCAATAGAGACGTCCCGATCATTTGCCAGATCAAGGGGCGGAATCGGCCCACCGTCGCCCGGAACCAACCATGTTGGCGGTTGAGATGGGCGATTTCCTCGGAATCGACGGAGGTGAAGAAATAGGCCCATCCCTCGACATTGGGCAGCTTAACGGTCGCATAGCTTTCCGTGCCCGACCGGTAGACCACCATCGCGGGCTGCCCCCCCATCTCCTTCACTTCGAGGGCGACGAAGGCGGGACCCTTGTCAGGCAGGAACAACGCGGGCATCAGCCGGGGATCCACCTCGGCGGCGCGAATGCGGATCCGGTCACTTCGGTAGCCCAGGTTGGCCATGGTGTTCCGCAGGCCGGTGATATCAAGGGTGTCGGCGAAATGGGGGAGAGCTTCGGTGATCTGCCGGGGATTGCCCATCCACTTCAGGCCCCGCAACAGGGGCAGCAGACAGGCCGCGAGGTCGGACTTCGCGCGAAATCCACCCAGGGCGCCCGCGCTGATCGCCGCGTCGGAGATCCCTTCCTCCCGCTGGGGTTCTCCCCAGCGAGCAGCCGTATCCTCTTCGGCGGCGGCGCCCAATCCCTCGTTGATGCCCTGGGCGGATAACAGCTCGCGAACCGTGCGGGCCGCTTCATCGTCCATGTGGCCCCCTTGAGCATGGCTTACCATCATACGCCTCCCTTCTGTAGGCAGTACCGCCATTTGCCCGCGTCGGGCCTGGCTCTCCGTCGTTGCTTCCATGCGGGTGCTCTCCATGCCCCTTAGATCAAACGGCGCAGAGGTTGGGCCGACCGGGGCGCCCCACCCGGGGCGTCATCATCGGACCGTTCCACCAGGGTTCCCATGGACAACTGGTAAACCCGATCCGTCATACGCAACAGCGACGGACGTTGGGAAATAACGATCATGGTCCGGTCTCCCTTCAGGCGATCCAAGGCCGCCATCAGAAAGGTATCCCCGACCTTGTCGACCGAAGCATTCGCCTCGTCGAAGAGAATGACTTTTGGATCGTGCAACAGCGCCCGGGCAATACAAACCCGTTGCCGCAGGCCCGTGGGCAAGGTGTCATAGGCGCCATCCCCCACGATCGTCTCGAACCCCATGGGCAGGGCCGCCACCACCTCGGTCAGACCCAAATCGTCCGCGGCCCTTAGGGCCAGTTCCCGATATTCTGAATCGAACATGGAAATGTTTTCCAGGATGGTGCCCTTGAACAGTTCCCCTTCCTGGGGCAGGTAGCCGATTTGCCGCTTAAAGGACGACGAATCAAAGTCCATCAGGTCCATGCCATCAATCAGGACCTGCCCCCGGCTGGGGGGGAGAACCCCCATGACAACCGACAGCAGGGTGGTCTTGCCACTTCCGTTCGCGCCCACCACGCCAATACATTGGCCGGGGGCGATGTCCAGGTCGATGCCCCGCAGGATCTCCCCTTCATCGTCGCCGTAGCGAAAATGCACGTCGCGCAGGGTCAATCTCCCCTGGACATCGGGCAGGGGCGGTTGATTGGCTCCAGCGGTCGTGGGCAAACTGAGGATTTCCTTCACCCGCTCCCGCCCCAACTGGATGGTCTGGAACCGGGTCCACAGACCCACGACCCGCTGCAAAGGCTGCATGGCCCGGCCCGCCAACAGGGTGCAAGCCGCCAACTGGCCAATGGTCAGGTCATTGTCCATGACGAGCAGGGCCCCCACGGAACTGACCAGGACCATGGTGATCTGGGAGAAAAATCCGCCCTGGGCGATCGCCCCGGCGTTGCGCTTGGCCATTTCATAGCTGGACGCCGCGCTGGTTTCCTGAAGCCGCTCGAACCGGCGCATCATCAGGCTTTCCATGGCCATGGATTTAACCGTGTGGACGTTGCCCAGCACCTCGATGATAAAGTTCAGCTTGCGGTCGTTGGCCGTGGAGTGCTCCTCGATCGCCTTGCGCAGTTTCAGGCCCGTGCGGGAGGCCACCAAGGCGAAAATGACCAGGACCACCACCGGCACCAGGACCACCACCCCACCCAGATACCAAATGACCCCCAGGAAGATGAAGACAAAGGGCAGATCCAAAAGAGAGGTCGCCGCCTGACCGCCATAGTACTCCTTGACGGACTTCAAGGAGGACATCTGCTCGAGCAGAACCCCCGCTCCCTTGCGCTGGACGTTGAGAAGCCCCGCGCCAAGCAAGCGTCCAAAAGCGGTATTCCCCATGCGGTGCTCGAACTGGGCGCCGGACCATCCCGTGGCATAGGACCGGCCAATCCGCAACAGGGCCTCCAGCGCCAGGGCCGAAAGAACTCCGGCCACCAGAAGCGCCAGGGTCTGAAAACTGGAGTTTGGGACGATCCGATCATAGACCTGCAGCAGGGCGATGGGCAGGGCCAGGGATAGGATATTCAGGAACAGGGAGGTCACCAACAGATCCAACGACGCCTTAGGCAGCGCCGACAGGCGATCCACCTCGGCTTCTTCCGATACGACTGTACGCGACACCGAATTCTCCCTGGGCCAGCTGTCCGGCTCCCAAATCTTGAGCGCTTGGCTGAACGGAAACGGAAGCATTCGACCGTTCTCGCTCTAGACCTTTGATATAATCAATTGTTTTGCGTCATCGGGCAACTGGTTACAAGGATTTTGTCCCGTCTTTTTCGAAAACAATGCTTTACAATTCTTTATTAAAGTCACGTAACCACCCCAAATACAGCCGGCATCGAATTGAGAATAAGTCCTTTTGGCTATGTCAAAACCTCAACTCGATCAAAACCCCCTTCATTTCGATAGCGCCCCAATCTGTTGTTCTCGGCGGATTTTTTCCACTCCATGGAAGCCAGACGCCCAGGATGGGGTATTCAAGCCCGGTGGCGCCGCCCCTCTTCCGGCCCGAGAGACGGCACGGTCGCCATTCGAATTCCTCAGATTGCGTCGGAATGCCACGAGCCGAAAAAAAACGCCATGACGCGACCAGATCGCGCCATGGCGTCACCAAGAACCTCGGACGAGGGGGCGGATCTATGTTTCGAGCCGCCTATTTGGCGGCGGGCAACAGCCCCACTTCCTCGTAATACCGGCGGGCGCCCGGATGGAGCGGCGCGGTCAACCCCTCCGACACCATCTCCTCGGGTTTCAGGTTCCCCAAGGCACGATCCATCCGCTTCACATCCCCCAGGTTCTCGAAGGTCGCCTTGACCAGGGCATAGACGATGTCGTCGGGAGCCGAGGCCTTGGTCACCAAGGTTGCCCGCACACCAAAGGTATCGGCGGGATCCTCGATCTCCCGATAGGTCCCGATGGGAATGGTCACCGCGCTGAAATAACCTCCCAGCTCCAGGACCTTGGCGACCACGTCGGCGGGCACGCTCACGAAGGCGACATCGCAGGACCGCGCGGCACTGCCCACGGACCGGTTCGGATGGCCGACGGTATAAACGATGGCATCGTATTCACCGTCGCACAGGGCCTTGGACTGATCCGTGGCATTGAGGGTGCCAACCTGGGCAAAATCATCCAGGCTCCACCCCATGACCTTCAGCAGCGCCTCGGTGGTGGCCCGCTGTCCGGAATCCAGGGGACCAAGGTTCACCTTCTTGCCCTTCAGGTCATCGAAGGTCGTGATCCCCGTCCCGGCCCGGGCCAGGACGGTGAAGGGTTCCGGATGGGCCGAAAATACGGCGCGCAATTCGGAATAGGGCCCAGCCTCGCGAAACTTGGACGACCCCGTCATGGCATGGTACTGCCAATCCGATTGGACGACGGAGAAATTGTACTCGTTGGCCCGCATTTGCCCAATGTTATAAATGGAGCCTTCCGTGGCCTCCGCCGAGCAATTGACCCCATGCTCCTTCCGCGATTGGTTCATCTGGCGGCAGATGGCCGAGCCCAAGGCGTAATAGACGCCCGAGACACTGCCCGTTCCGATGGTGGCGTAAACCCCTTCCTGGGCTCTGGCGAAATCACCGCCACCCAAACCACCCATCGCGCCGGTCCCAAGCCCCAAACAAAAAAGAGACAGGCGCCAAACAAAAGACCGGTTCCTCGAATTGCCCAACATGACGTCACCTCGCCCAAGCATGAGATTCACATCGACCTCGACATGGAAGTCCTGAGTTCATGAACCACGGAATCCCCCTGGGGACCAAGCCATTGTTTAGCGACCAATCGGGGGACTTTCACGACGGTTGGTCGACGGACTCCCTGTCCCGAAGGATAACCTGCTCCCGGTAAGACGGTTTCCAATTTTCTGGACCGAATTTAAAAATTGACCGGGTCTCCAGTCAGGTGAAAACAAGGCGAATTCGCCCCAAACAATCGCCACAATCCGACAGTATGTTAATCCTCAACAAGATCGGAAGAGTTGGTATTACCGGCTCCCCGGTCGGATGGACCGCCCAAGTGCCCCCGGGTGGTTTCATCCTTCGCGCAACGACGAAAGCGCGGGCGGCTGGCGCCTTCCATTCCCTCCATCACCCCCGGAGCGCCAGCCGTCGTTTCGTTTTTCCTCCTCTTTTTTCCATCCCCCGCGTTTTCGATGACCCTTCGGTCTTCGAAAACGGTTTCCCCTGGCGTCCGCCCGCGGTAAACGGAAGCGGTCATGATCCAAACTCCCGCATCCCCAGTGTCCCCCTTTGTCGCCGCCCCATTTTCCGGGCGAGACCTGATGTGTATTCGAGGCGAACGCGTGGTTTTCGCCGAACTGTCCTTCGACATCGGGCCGGGAGAGGCCCTTTTGCTCCTGGGACCCAATGGATCGGGCAAATCCTCCCTTCTGCGCCTTCTCGCCCTGTTGCTGCATCCGGCCATGGGTCGGCTGACCTGGGAGGGGACATCCGTGGACAAGGACTCCGAGGCCCATGGAGCCCGGACTCGCTATCTGGGCCACCAGGACGCCATCAAACCGGTCCTGTCCCTGCGCGAGAACGTGGCGTTCTGGGCCCGCCTTTACGGGGCAGGAGACAACCATGTGGATCCGGCCCTGGAGGCCTTTGGCCTGACCGCCCTGTCCGGGACACCGGGTCGCATGCTCTCCGCCGGGCAGAAGCGGCGGACAAATCTGGCCCGTCTGCTGGCGGCGCCCGCGCCCCTTTGGCTGCTGGACGAGCCAACGACGGCCCTGGACAGGCAATCCATCGGCGTCCTGGAAGCCCGCTTGGCCGATCACCGCGCCCGGGGTGGCATGGTGGTCCTGTCGACCCACCAGGACGTGGCCCTGCCCGATGCCAAGATCCTGACCCTGGACCGCTTCGCCCCGGATCCCAACCGCCATGGCGGCTTGTTCCTGGAGGACGAACCGGGATGAGCATTTTTCTCGCCATTCTCGACCGGGAACTGCGGCTGGCTCTGCGGCAAGGCACGGACAGCCTGATGGTCGTGGCCTTCTTCGTGGTAACCGTCGTTCTGTTCCCCTTCGGAGTCGGACCGGAGGCGGCCATTCTGGAGCGCATCGCCGCGGGCGTCCTCTGGGTGACGGCGCTGCTCGCCTCCATGCTGTCCCTGGACCGCCTGTTCCAGCAGGATTACGAGGACGGGAGCCTGGACCTCCTGACCCGGGCGCCCGCTTCCCTGTCCCTGGTGGTGAGCGCGAAGGTCGTCGCCCATTGGCTGACCTCCGCCCTGCCCCTGATCGCCGCGGCGCCCCTGCTGGCGGTGCTGATGCAGATGCGGGGGGACGGCTTTGGCATCCTCCTCGCCGCCATGGCCCTGGGAACACCGACCCTCAGCCTGGTGGGCGGCGTTGGCGCGGCCCTGGTCCTGGGCGCCCGGCGGGGGGGGGTCCTCGTCTCCCTGCTGATCCTGCCCCTTTATGTTCCGGTTCTGATCTTTGGTGTATCCGCCGTGGATGCCGCGGTCATGGGCTTGGCCTACGATGCCCAATTAAAGATCCTGGCGGCCATCCTGCTGGTCGCCCTGGTCATCTGCCCCCCGGCCACGGCGCTGGCCCTGCGGCAGGCGCTGGAGTAACCCCGCGACAAGGTCGCATCCACCCCTTGCCCCGCTGTCGAGAATGACGAAAATCAACGACACACCTGTCTTCAGCCGGGTAAGGGATGGAAAAGGCTCCGCGCCACCACCGTTCACCGAATTGGGAATAGGAGGGGGGTGGAAACACCGGGGGCCTTTGGCTATTGTTGCCCGCCCGCGTGACGCGGACACGGAAGGATGAAACGGGTCCACCATGCATAAATACGCCAACCCCACGCGCTTTCTCCGCCTGAGCAAGATCCTGGTGCCCTGGTGCGCCGGACTGACCGTCGTCCTGTTTGTCGCGGGTCTGGGATGGGGTTTGGTCTTCTCCCCCCCCGACTACCAGCAGGGCGAAACCGTGCGCATCATGTATGTCCACGTCCCCGCGGCCTGGCTGGGCATGTTCGCCTATATGGTCATGGCCGCCGCCTCGGCCGTGGCGCTGATCTGGAAGCACCCCCTGGCCGACCTCGCCGCCCGGGCCGCGGCCCCCATCGGCGCGGGCTTCACCCTGCTCTGTCTGGTCACGGGGTCCCTTTGGGGCAAGCCCATGTGGGGCACCTGGTGGGTGTGGGACGCCCGGTTGACCTCCATGCTGGTGCTGCTGTTCCTCTACCTCGGCTACATGGCGCTGGCCAACGCTTTCGACGACATCACCCGGGGCAACCGCGCCGCCGCCATCCTTTGCCTGGTGGGCGCGGTCAACGTGCCCATCATCAAGTTTTCCGTGGATTGGTGGAATACCCTGCACCAACCCGCCAGCGTGGTGAAAATGGGTGGACCGGCCATTGATCCGGCCATCCTTTGGCCGCTGGTCCTGATGGCGCTGTCCTTCCAGTTCTATTTCGCGACCCTCCTCATGCTCCGCATGGAAAGCGGTATCGCCGCGGCCAAGATTCGGGCCTTGAGCGGACTGGAGTCCCGCGCATGAGCGACTTTCTGTCGATGGGGGGCTATGGGGCCTATGTCTGGCCGTCCTTCGCCCTGACCGTCCTCATCCTGGTCGGCCTGCTTGTCCAGACCCTGGCCGAACGCAAGCGCAATACCAAACGCCTGGAACAAATGCGGTCCCTGCGCCGGGGCCGGAGCGGCGGCGAGGATTGACCCGACATCAATGGGGAAAGCCAAACGATGGCGGCCCTTGCCCCACTTTCGCCCCAACTTTTAGGATAAACCGGACACCACCGGTCACGCGAAGACTGTCATGGCCCCCCCCCCGAGAGGGGCGTCCAATTACGGGAGGAAACCACGGTGACCCGCAAGAAGCGCCGTCTCTATTTCGTCGCCTTGGGCATGCTGGCCCTGAGCGGGGCTGTCGCCCTGACTCTGACCGCCTTCCAGGATAACCTCGTCTTCTTTTACAGCCCCTCCGACATCAAGGAGAAAGGTGTCGAGGAAGGTCGCCGGTTCCGTGTTGGCGGCTTGGTGGAGGAGGGCAGCGTGGTCCGAAGCGGCGAAACCGTGGCCTTCGTGGTGACGGACTTGGTCAACAGTGTTCCCGTGACCTATACGGGTATCCTGCCCGACCTGTTCCGCGAGGGGCAAGGCGTGGTCGCCGAAGGCGCCCTTGAATCCAGTGGCACCTTTCAGGCCTCCAGCGTCTTGGCCAAGCACGACGAGAACTACATGCCCCCCGAGGTGGCCGAGGCTCTGAAGGCCAGCGGTCAGTGGGAAAACGGTCCGCCCAAGGCCATGACCGGCGCCCAATAGAACCGCCCCTCCAGCGCATTCCCCAAAATTCCGAACCCGAGGACGCCCCCCATGATCGCCGAACTTGGACATTTCTGCCTGGTCCTGGCGCTGTTCGTCGCCATCACCCAAGCCGTCGTGCCCATGGTGGGCGCCCACCGGGGCGACGCCGCCTGGATGGGACTGGCCCGCCCGGCCTCGGCCGTGCTGTTCACCCTGATCACCCTGGCCTTCCTGGCGCTGATGCACGCCTTTGTCGTCAGCGACTTCTCGGTGATGAACGTCTTCCAAAACAGTCACACCGACAAACCCCTGCTCTACAAGATCTCCGGTGTTTGGGGGAACCATGAGGGCTCCCTGCTGCTATGGATCCTTATCCTGTCGGGTTTCGGCCTGGCCGTCGGGCTGGTGGGGGGCAATCTGCCGCCGTCCCTGCGGGCGCGGACCCTGTCGATCCAAGCCCTGATCATCACTGGCTTCCTGTTGTTCATTCTGTTCACCTCCAACCCCTTCGCCCGCATCCCTGACGGCTCCCTCCCCCTGAACGGACGGGGCTTGAACCCCCTGCTCCAGGACCCGGGTCTGGCCTTCCACCCGCCCATGCTTTATGCGGGCTACGTGGGCTTCTCCATGGCCTTTTCCTTTGCCATCGCCGCCCTGATCGAAGGCCGGGTCGACGCCGCCTGGGCCCGCTGGGTGCGTCCCTGGACTCTGGTCGCCTGGATCTTCCTGACCTTCGGCATCGCGCTGGGCAGCTGGTGGGCCTATTACGAATTGGGCTGGGGCGGTTGGTGGTTCTGGGATCCCGTGGAAAACGCCAGCTTCATCCCTTGGCTCTCGGGTACGGCCCTGCTCCATTCGGCCATCGTGGTGGAAAAACGGGACGGACTGAAGGCCTGGACCATCCTGCTGGCCATCATCACCTTCTCCCTCTCCTTGCTGGGCACCTTCCTGGTCCGGTCCGGCGTGATCACCTCGGTCCATGCCTTCGCCAGCGATCCCACCCGGGGTCTGTTCATCCTGGGCCTGCTGCTGGTCACCGTGGGCGGGTCCTTTACCCTTTTCGCCATCCGCGCGCCGATCCTGAAGGGCGGCGGACTCTTCGCCCCCATCTCCCGGGAGGGCGGGCTGCTCATCAACAACCTGTTGATGGCCACGGCCTCGGCCACGGTTCTGTTGGGCACCCTCTACCCCTTGATCGCCGACTCCCTGGACCTGGGCAAGGTCACCGTGGGCGCGCCCTTCTTCAATTCGGTTTTCGTCCCCCTCATGGTGCCAACCATGCTGTTGATGGCCATCGGGCCCCTGCTCGCCTGGAAGCGGGCGGATCTAAAGGGCGCGCTGAGCCGGCTTTGGGTGGCGCTTGGCGTCTCCATTGGCGTCTTCGCGGTGACCTTCCTGGTAACCGGGGGGGGCATGGCTCGGTTGGGCGCCGCCTTCGGCATGGGCTTGGCCGCATGGCTTTTCACGGGGACTCTCGTGGAATTGGGCGGCCGGGTCCGCCTGTTCCGCGCCCCCTTCGCCGAATCCGCCCGGCGGTTGATCAACCTGCCCCGTTCAACCTGGGGCATGACCCTGGCCCATTTGGGCGTCGCGGTCGTGGCCGTGGGCGCGGTCGGCAACATCGCTTGGAAACAGGAAATCGTCCAGTCCATGAAACCGGGTGAAAGCCGGGAAATCGCCGGACATACCTTTACCTTCGATGGCGCCAAGGAGATCCAGGGTCCCAACTACCGGGCCATCCAGGGCACCATGCGCCTGTCCAGGAATGGAGAGGACGTCGCCACCCTGTTCCCGGAGAAACGGACCTACGACAGCCCACCCATGCCGACAACGGAAGCGGCGATCCACACCAATGGCGTCAGCGACTACTACGCCGTGGTCGGCGATCCCACCGAGGACGGCGGTTATGTGACCCGGTTCTATTATGAGCCGGTCGTCCCCTTCCTGTGGTACGGCGCCTTGATGATGGGACTGGGGGGCCTCGCCTCCCTGGCCGACCGCCGCCATCGGGTGGGCGCCCCCCGCCTCCGGCATCCCAAGGCCGCCGCCAAGGCGACCCCCGCCCCCGCCGAATAAACTCTGGAGCCTCTGCCGATGGATACGACGGAAACCCAGGACGGCCCCACGCCGGAAAGTAGCGACGGCCTGCCCCATACCCATGTGCCCCAGGCCAACCGCCGTTGGTTCTATTTCCTGCCCCTGGTGGTCCTGGCCGTGCTGGCGGTGCTGTTCACCGTTGGCCTGAGCAACGATCCGCGGATCCTGCCCTCCGAACTGATCAACCGGCCCCTGCCGGAATTTTCTCTCGAGGCCCTGCCAAACCGTGGAAGGCCCTTGACCAGCGAAGATGTAAAAGGGGATGTGACCCTGATCAACATTTTCGGATCCTGGTGCGTGGCCTGCCTGCAGGAACATCCGGTCCTGCGGGCCATCGCCCAGGAAGGGTTCGTGAAGATCCATGGAGTCGACTGGCGGGAAAAGGACCCCCGGAACGGCTTGGCTTGGCTGCGTAAGCACGGCGATCCCTATGACCGGATTGGCCTGGACCCCGACAGCAAGCTGGCCATCGACCTGGGTGTGACAGGCGCGCCGGAGACCTTCGTCGTCGATGCCGGAGGCGTCGTCCGCTACAAGCACATCGGACCCATCACGCCCCAGGCCTGGGCGGAGAAACTCAAGCCCCTGATCACCGACCTGCGGAAAGGCACCCCATGATCCGCCGCCTTCTGGTTCCCCTTGCCTTGACCTGCACCCTTTTCTGGGGGGTCCTCGCCAGCCCGGCGGGCGCCGTCCTGCCCGACGAGCAATTGAACGACCCCGCCCTGGAAGCCCGTGCCCGGGAGATCAGCGCCGGTCTGCGCTGCGTGGTTTGCCAAAGCGAGAACATCGACGGGTCCAACGCCGAACTGGCCCGGGACATGCGTATCCGGGTCCGCGAGTTGCTGGTCGAGGGGAAGACCAACGACGAAGTCCTCCAGTACATGGTGGATCGCTACGGTGATTATGTCCTGATGACCCCCCCCTTCAAGGCGTCCACTTACCTGCTCTGGTTCGGTCCCGTCCTGATCCTGATTCTGGGGGGTATTGGGGTTCGGTCCTATTATCGCGGCCGGACCAAGTCGGAAGCGGCCAGCGGCGGCGGACGTGGCTTGTCCCCGGAGGAACGACGGCGCCTCGATGCCCTTCTGGTGGACGATGACACGATGAACAGCGACGGAAACGGGGATTCCAAGGCATGATTTTCTGGCTGATCGCCATCGCGCTGGCCCTCGCCACCGCCGCGCTGCTGGCCCGTCCCCTGATGAAATCCTGGCCCGGAACCGCCCGCCGGGCCGACTACGACATCGCCGTCTACAAGGACCAGCTGACCGAAATCGACCAGGATGTGGAACGTGGCGTGCTGACCACCGATCAGGCCGACGCCGCCCGGGTGGAAATTCAGCGCCGGATCCTCACCGCCGCCAGCCGGGGCGAGAAGGAGGGGGATCCCAAGGACTCCTCCGAGACCGTTCCCAAGACCGCGCGCCACGTCGTCACCTCGCTGATCCTCCTGATTCCCCTGGCTTCCGTCGTGCTCTACCTGGGTGTCGGCAGTCCAGGCATGCCCGATCATCCCTTCGCCCAGCGGATGGAGGAGATGCAAGCCCAACGGAAAGAGACCCAGGTCGAGGCGGAAAAGCGCGTTATCGAGCTGCGCGCCCAATTGGAGGCCGCCCCCGGGTCCCTCGAAACCCGCGCGCACCTCGCCCGCGTGCTGCTCCAGGCCGGTCAGCCCGACGAGGCCCGGAGCCTGATGGCCGAGGCCGCCAAGGCCGCGCCGAATGATCCCCTCACCCAAGCCGAATACGGCCAGTTCCTGGTCAGCGCCGCCAATGGGGAGATCCCGGGTGAAGCCCATGCCACGTTCATGCGCGTCCTGACCCTGGATCCGTCCGACCCCCGAGCCCGCTTCTTCCTGGGATTGGAGCGTCTGCAATTGGGCGATCCCTCGGGCGCGCTGGCGATCTGGCGCGACCTGAAAAACGACACCCCCGCGGACGCCCCCTGGGTGGACATGCTGAGCGGGCAAATCCGCGACGTGGCCATGGAGGCGGGGATTCCGCCGATTTCCATCAAACCCGCCCATCCATCCGCCTTCCCCGCGGACAGTTGGAGCGCGGAAACAGCGGCCACGGCCCAGCCATCTCCCCCTGGGGAAGCCACTCCAGGGGCGGCCCTGCGGGCGGAAGCCGACGCCAATCGAGCGCCCGGACAGGGGTTCAGCGACGACGAGAAGGCCATGATCAACGACATGGTCACCGGCCTTCAGGACCGATTAAAAGCCGAACCCGAGGACTTTGATGGTTGGATGATGCTCGGACGCAGCCTCGCCAATCTGGGCCGTCCCGGAGAGGCCGCGGAGGTCTATGCCAAGGCCGCGGCCCTCCGGCCAGACGACATGACCCCCAAGCGTCTCCAGGCCCGATCCTTGATCGCCCAGTCCCAGGCCGAGGGGGCCGCCGAACCGCCCGAAGCCGTCTATCCGCTGATGGACGCCATCCTCGCCACGGATCCGGAAGACATGGAGGCCCAGTTCTTCATCGGCCTGCGCGCGGCGAACGCCGGCGACGCGGACAAGGCGCGGGCTCTCTGGACCAAGATGCTGGACCGTCTGCCCCAGGACGGCCCCCTGAGGGAGCAGATCCAACGGCGCCTGGACGCCCTGCCCAAGTAGGATCCGCGACGGACCGGCGGGCCAATCCGCGTCAGGCCTGGGCCGTCGGTCGCACCACGACCTCCCCCAGTTCGACATCCGTGGGTTGCTCCAGGGCGAAGGCGATGGCCCGCGCGATGGCGGCCGGGTCGATGGCCATCTGGTCGCGCCTGATTCTATAGTCCGCCCGCAACGCCCCATCGACGATTCCCTCCACGAAGGAAGTCCGAACGAAGCCCGGGGTGATCAAGGTGACGCGGAGATCCTTTCCGGCTTCCTGTCGCAGCCCTTCCATCAGGGCGCGCACGGCGAACTTGGTGGCGGAATAGACGGCCTGGGTCGGAACGGTCCGCGCCCCCGCCGTCGATCCAATGGTGACGAAATGACCGCCCCCCTGGCTCCGGAAGACCGGCAAGGCCGCGGCGACGCCAAATAGGATCCCCTTGATATTCACATCAACCATCCGGACCCAATCATCGACGCGCAGGTCGTCCAGGGGCGAAAGGAGCCCAGCCCCGGCGGTCCCCACAAGCACATCCAATCGCCCGTAATGGAAGCAGGCCCTCTCCACCAAATGGTCCAAATCCCCCGGTTGGGTCACATCCGTCGACGCGGCTTCGACCTCACCCCCGGCGGCGCGGATCCGCGCGATCAGATCGTCCAGGGCGGCTGTTCGGCGGGCACCCAGGATGAGTTTTGCCCCCCGTTCGGCCAAAAGAAGGGCGGTCGCGGTGCCCATCCCCCCATTGGCCCCAGTGATCGCCACGATCCGCCCCTTCAATCGATCCATGTCCCTCTCCTTTCCACTTGATGAGAGGGCTAGAATGAGGCGATCCTGTTCCAGGAAAAGAGAGCATTTTATCCTGGTATAACAAATGACAGGCTGGAGCCCTTGGCGAAATGTACCGTAGCGAGGATCGGACGGCGGTCGCCGCTTTCATCCGCGACCGACGGGAAAGGACCCGTCCGGAGGATGTCGGTCTGCCCCCGGGACCGCGGCGGCGCACACCCGGTCTCAGACGCGAAGAGGTCGCCCAGATCGCCGGTGTGGGCGTTACTTGGTACACTTGGTTCGAACAGGGGCGGGATATCGGTGTCTCGGCGGCGTTTCTGGAACGGCTCTGCCAGGCCTTCCGTCTCACGCCCCTGGAGCGCGCCCACCTGTTCACCCTCGCCCATGACCGGCCCCCCCCGACCCGACAGACCGCATCCGACGGGATCCCGGAGGCGGCGCGGGCCGTCGTCATGGCCCTGCCAACACCCGCCTATCTCAAGACGGCGCGATGGGATGTCGTCGCCTGGAACGCCGCGGCGCAAGACCTCTTCCCGGACTTCGAGAAGCGGGATGCGGACGAGCGCAATCTCATCTGGCTGATCTTTCAATCCCCCGCGTTCCGAGAGTTGATGTTGGATTGGGAGACCGACGCGCGGCGCTCCCTATCGAAATTCCGTGTCGATCATGCCCGAGCCAAGGGCGATCCAGGGTTCCAGAGTCTGGTCGACGACTTGTTGGCGCACGCCCCGGATTTTCGCGACTGGTGGGCCAGCCAGGACGTGCTCGGTATCGGACATGGCGTCAAGTTCATCCGTCATCCAACCTTGGGACCCATCGAATACGACCATGTCGCTTTCACGGTCGAAGGGTGCCCGGACCTCCGGTTGATCATCTATATCCCAAAGGGTCCGTAGGGGATTGGCTTTGGGTTATTGGCGAACCGGGTCCATGCGTCACGGCTGGCGTCGGCGGGGTTGGCTTGGGCGCATGGGGGGACAAAACCAGGAGTGACATGTTGTCGGGGACAGTCAAGCGTCCTCCTGCTTTGTGCCAATCGGCACCGTCCCGATTTTGTGCCAACCGGCACCGTCCCGATTTTGTGCCAACCGGCACCGTCCAGAACGACCACCGCGTGATGTCCAGACTGAACGATGGCGCCGCGTTCAGCCACGTGACAGGTCATCAACCGGCGTTGGCGGTCGGCGGACCCTGGGCGACGGCGAGGCCTCGGGCCGGACACACAGCGCCGAAAATATTGGCCCACCTGGAACGCGTGTCCTCGCGCCGACGAGGATGCGTCCCTTCGCGCGCCCAGCACCCTGTCAGGGTCCCTTGCGGTCCGGCAGCCCGTCCAGACCCTTCGAATTGTGGCGATGAACCCAATCCCGAAGGGTCCGCCGATCCATTCCAACCTGACGGACCGCATCTCGCCGCGACGCACCCTCCAGAACCAGCGTCGGCATGCGCCGTGCCGCATTCGCGTCCTGGCTCACCGCCGCGAACCGACGCAATGGAGCCGCGTCGAGGTCCAAGCGTGTGATCGGAATGGCTGTGCTCATGCGTCCCTCCAAAGGCAACATCTGGCGAGAACACGGGATCATAAGACAGCCTCTTGGGACTCCTTCTCGAGCGACCCCGTGAGTCAAACACGCGCACCGCTGGCATTAAAGCAGGACTTCGCGGCTACCGTGGATCGGATTCGGTCGCCGCGGCCGCTTCCTTCGCCATCGGCGCCGCGCTCCCCCGCTTCCGCCGCCAAATGGACACCGTGACCAGCATGACGCAGATCGCCGCCAGCCCAAGGGCGATGGGCCGGTCGAGGAAATAGGTCCAATCGCCCGCCCGGGCCATGGTGATGCCAATGTTGGTATCGAGCACCCCGCCCAAGATGAAGGCCAGCACCACCGGGAGGATGGGGATACCCACTCCCCCCAGCACGACCATCATGACGGCGGCGCCGAGCATGACCCAGATGTCGAACACACTGTTGTTCACCGCATAGGCGCCGAAGATCGAAAACAGCGTGACAAAAGTGGCGATGGCCGTTTTTGGCAGACGCAGCAGGGTAGCCATGTAGCGGGCCCCGAACAAGCCGATCACCGCCTTGAGAATGTTCACCAGCAGGAAGCCAGCGAAAAAGGTGTACATGATGTCCGGATGCTCGGTGAACAGCAAGGGACCCGGGCGCAGACCGTGTAGGGTCAAGGCCCCGATGAACACCGCCGCCGCGCCACTGCCCGGGATACCCAAGGCCAACAAGGGGATCAGCGAGCCGCCCACGTTGGCGCTGACCGAGGCCTCGGCGGCCAGCAGGCCGCTTTCCGAGCCCTTCCCGAAGCGCTCCGGTTCCTTGGACAGTCGGCGCTCGATGGCGTGGGAGACCAGTGGCGTCGATTCCGGCCCAACGGCCGGCAAAATCCCAAGGCCGGTGCCGATCACGGAGGCGCGCAGCACCAGCCAGCGGTCGGCGACCAGGCGGCGGATCACCGCGCCGGTGGGAGAGGCGGCCACCCGGCCGAAGGTAACGCCCACCACCCCGGAGATGGCCTCGGCGGCCAGCGCCACGGCCTGGGGCATGCAGAAGAAACCGACCAGCACCGCCACCACGCCCAACCCCGAGTAGAGTTGATAGAAGCCGAACGTCAGACGCGGCGAACCGGAGACCGGATCCAGGCCCACGGTGGCCAGCATCAGCCCGATGAAAACCCCGGCCACGTTGGCGAGAATCGGGGTGTCGAGCATCACCACCACGATGATCAAACTGAACACCACCAGCATCACGTATTCGGGAGCGCCAAAGCTCAGCGCCAGCTGGGCCAAGGTCGGGGTGAGAAACATCAGCGCGATGGCCGAGAACACACCGGCCACCCCGGAGCCCAAGGCGGCGATGCCCAGCGCGAGGGGCGCCTTACCCTCGAGGGCAAGGGCGTGGCCCTCCCACCCGCTGACGATGGAGGCCGGGGTACCGGGAATGTTGAGCAGTACCGCGGAAATGCTGCCGCCGTAGATGGCGCCAGCGTAAATGCCCGCCAGCATGATCATGCCGTGGTCGGCCGACATCAGGAACGTGACCGGGACCAGAAGAGCGATGCCGAAGGTGGCGGTCAGCCCGGGAATGGCGCCGATGATGATGCCGAGGACGACCCCAATGGTCATGAACACCAGGGCCAGGGGGGTGAGCGCCGCCAAGATGCCTTCCCACACGGTGATCGTCTCCTAGGACAGAGAATACAGAAGGAAGTCCAGCTTATCGTCCAGCCAGCCAGAGGGCACGGGGACGTAGAGCACGGATTTTATGAGGACGGCGAAGACGCCGACGAAGACCGCCGTCCCCAGGGCCGCGCGAACCGTCGGTCGACCGCCAAGCAGGGCGAGGGACAGCGCCAGGGCCAACCATGTGGCCAGCATGAAGCCCGCGGTATCGAGCAGGGCCACGTAGGCGATCCACAGGAGGATGAAACCGGCCAGGCGTCCCCAGCCCACCGGGGTCGGCCGAACGTCGCCCAACGGAGAGAGCACCGGGACCCGGGCCTTACGCAGGGACAGGATCGTCAGGGTGAGCACCGCGGCGAAGGCGCAGAGGGAGACCACCAGGGGATAGGCCATCGCCGGGCCGGGAACCAGCGCGGACCGCCAGACCATGAGGGCCAGGATGATCAGGAGAAGGACCGAAAGCACGAGGCGCATGTGTCTCTCCGGGGATGGGACAGGAACGGAAGGTCCGCCGGATCGCCAGCCCTCCCCCAGGGAGGATAGGCGGAGAAAGCGCGGCGGGGAATGGTCCGGATGGAGGGGCCGGTGTCGTCCCTTCCATCCGGATCCGGTCCGTCGTTATTTGGAGAGGCGACCGGAGGACTTCAGAAAGCCTTCCAAGGATTGGTAAGTATCCTCGTAAGAGGCTTTGGTTTCCTCGGCGCCCGTCGGCGACAGGGTCAGACCAGCGTCGGCGAAGGCTTGCTTGGCCTCATCGGATTCCAACACCTCCATGAAGGCGCTCTCCAACCAGGCCTTGCGATCCTCGGGCACGCCCGGCGGCAGGGTCAGGAAGCGGCTGGCGCCCCAGGTGTGGCCGCTGGCCGGCACCCCCAGTTCGTCGAACGTGGGCACGTCGGGCATCAGGGGATGGCGTTCGTCACCGGTCACCGCCACGGCCTTCAAGTCACCGTTGCGGATGTACTGCTCAATCTCCGAATAGAAGGCGGCGGTGGCGTCCACGTCGCCAGCCAGCAGCGCCGTCACTCCCTGGCGGCCACCATCGAAGGGAATGAAGTTGAAGGTCACGTCCTTCGCCTTCTCAATGAACTCGCTGACGAAAAGGAACATGCTGTTGGGGTTCATGCCCACCTGAAGGGTGTGCGACTTGGCGTATTCGACGATTCCCGGGAAATCCTTCTGGCCCACTTCGGACTTGGCGTTCACCACCCAGATCACCGGATCGAAACTGATCGAGGCGATGGGCTCGAACTCGTCCTTGGAGAAGGGCGCGTCCCGCAGCAGGATGTCGGTGAACATGAAGGGGTTGGCGATCACGCCGATGGTATAGCCGTCGGGCTTGGCGTTCTTGGCCAGGTAGGTGTGCCCCACCATGCCAGCTCCGCCCACCCGGTTTTCCACCCGGAACTGCTCGCCCAGACGGTCATCCGCCAGCTTGGCGACCGTCCGCGCGGTCACATCCACGGCGCCGCCCGCCGGGTACATGACGATCATGTTGATGGGGCGTTGGGGAAAGTCGGCGGGCTTTTCCTGGGCGCCAGCCAACGCCGGAGAGAACACAAGCCCCGCGGCCAGAGCGAGGGCGGCGGGAAAGCGAATGGATGTCATGGACTGTACTCCCTAAGTTTCGTTCCGTATTTTTCCGAAAGTATTGTCCTCCCAGCGAGATAGTGTCTAATTATTTTTGATGATCCTTTGAGAAGCATGCCTTATCAATAAAGATCACCAACGGATTGAGGAGAAAGCGGGTATGGACAAGCGATCCCTGGAGTGTTTCGTCGCCCTGGCCGAGGAACTCCACTTTCACCGCGCGGCCCAACGCTGTCACATCAGCCAACCCGGATTGAGCCAACAGCTCCAACGGCTTGAGGAGCAACTGGGCGCCCAATTGCTCTTCCGCAGCAAACGGCAGGTGGCGCTGACCCGGGCCGGGGCGGTCTTCCTGCAGGAAGCCCGCAAAATTCTGCGCTCCATGGGCACGGCGGTGGACCTGACCCGGGAGACAGACCAGGGCGTGGTCGGCCACTTGCGGGTGGGGGCGACGCCTTCCGCCCTGTTCATCCTGATGCCGGAGATCGTCGCCCGCTTTCGGCCGCTGCTGCCCCAGGTCCATTTGCACGTGGACGCCATGACCACCGCCGAGCAGCAGGTCGCCCTGCGCGACCAGGAGATCCAGGTCGGTATCTGCCACCCCCCGCTCACCGACACCTCGCTGTCCTGCGAGCCCCTTTCCGAGATGCCCTTCGACGTGGTGATGGGGGCCAACAACCCCCTGACCCGACGGCCCCGACTGGCCCTGGAGGATCTGGCGGGGGAGACCTTCATCCTGTTCCCCCGAGAGGTGGGTCCCCGGCTCTACGACCACATCATCTCCATGTGCCACCAACGGGGGTTCAGCCCTCGACGGATCATCGAATCCGCCCCCGCCCAGACCATCGTGGCCATGGCCGCTTGCGACATGGGGATCGGCTTCGTCGCCTCCCGGGCACAGCATTACGACCGCGCGCTGGCGGTCTTCCGCTCCCTGTCCGGCGCCGCGCCCCACCTGACCCTGGGCGCCGCGCACATGGGAGGTGCCACGCCGCCCATGGTGCGCCAGTTCCTCGACCTGGCCATCGCCGTTGGAGCCGAGGCTGTCTGACCGGGCGTCCGGTTAATCTAATAATAATTGCTTATCAATAGATCCTTAAGAATAATTAGACACTGTTAAACCCCATGCCTAGAGTCGCCTCGAACTGCGGGACGGGAGGTGACATGGCAACCAAGATCTTCATGGTCGGCGAAGCTGGCAACTACGCCGACAAGCTGGCGACCGGTCTGACCGGCGCCGCCGCCGGGGCGGACATCATCACCCTCCCGCGGGAGGCCGCCCAGGCCGCCGACTTCGACGGCGACATTGGGCGCGACGACATCCTGGTCTCCCTGCGGCTGAAACGGAGCGGCGGGCCACTGCCGCCGGTTCGCCTTCTTCACCTGCCCGGCGCTGGCCTGGATGGCATCGACATGGGCGCCCTGGCCGACCACACCATCGTCTGCAACGTCTTCGAGCACCAGGCGCCGATCGCCGAATTCGTCGTCGCCTCCCTGCTGGAATGGGAACTGCGGCTGGTCGAGCTGCGCCGCTCCTTCACCCGCGACAAATGGTCGGACGTCTACCGCCAACGGATCCCCCACGGGGAATTGCGGGGCAAGACCGTGGGCATCATCGGCCACGGACGCATTGGCCAGGCCATCGGGGATCTCGTCCGACCCTTCGGCGTGGAGATCCTGGCCGTCGACGCCAAGCCGACCGGGGCGGTCTGGCCGGTCTCGCGTCTCCCCGACCTGTTGGAAGCCGCCGACTACGTGGTCGTCGCCTGCCCCTTGACGGCGGAGACCGAGGGCCTGATCGGCGGCGCCGAACTGGCTCGGATGAAATCCACGGCGGTCATCGTCAACATCTCCCGGGCACCGATCATCGCCGAGGCCCCCCTTTACGAGGCCCTGGCCGCCAACCGCATCCGAGGCGCGAACCTGGACGTGTGGTACCGCTACCCAACCTCGGCCGACGACCGGGTGGCCCCCTCGGAACAACCGTTCCATGACCTGCCCAACGCCGTCTGCACGCCCCATTGCGCCGCCTGGACCCGCGAATTGATGGACCGGCGCTACGCCGTCATCGCGCGGAACATCTCAGCCCTGCTGGCTGGCCAACCATTGCTCCATCAGGTGCGCCCCTAGGGCGCGGTCCATCGGGTTCGCCCCCCCCCCCGGGGGGGCGGCGCGACCGACACGACGTCTTCGACCGCCGGTCCCCGACCGGCCCATCCACCAAGAACAACGGGAACCTGTTTGCCATGCCCACGCCAAGCGAGATCCGCGTCACGGACATCAAGACCCTGGTGGTCAACGCGGAGATGCGGAACTGGATTTTCGTCAAGGTCGAGACCAATCAGCCGGGCCTATACGGCTGGGGAGAGGCCAGTCTGAACTGGAAGACCCGCGCCGTGGTCGGCGCCGTGGAAGACCTCAAGCCCCTGTTGGTCGGCCGCGACCCCCGGGATATCGAGCAAGCGGTCCGGGTGCTGACCAAGCACGGCTACTACAAGCCCGGAATCGTCATCGCCACGGCGATCAGCGGCATCGAGCACGCCCTGTGGGACATTTTCGGAAAGTCGGTGAACCTGCCGGTCTGGCGCCTGTTGGGCGGCCAGGTGCGCGACAAGGTGCGCCTTTACACCCACCTGGGCCTCGGCGACATGCGCTCGGTCTACGACACCTTCGACCCCGCCCCCCTGCGTGACAAGGCCCGGGCGGTGGTGGAGAAGGGCTACGATGCCCTAAAGGTGGTCTTCATCCCCTACTCCCACTTCACCGTGGACATCCCGGCGGTGCGCCGGGTTGACCAGTTGATGGCCGCCGTCCGCGAGGCCGTGGGCGACGGCGTGGAAATCATGATCGATTTCCACGGGCGTCCCGGCTCGGTCTCCGCGGCGCTTCAGTACATCAACGCGCTGGCCCCCTATTCCCCCTTCTTCTGCGAGGAGCCGGTGCAGCCCGGCGACACCGACGCCCTGCGGCTGGTGACAGAGCGGGCGCCCTGCCCCATCGCCTCGGGAGAGCGGCTGGTCGGTTTCAAGGAGTTCGAACCGATCTTCCACCAGAAAGCGCTGAACATCATCCAGCCGGACCTCAACCACACCGGCGGCCTGCTGGAGGGCAAGAAGATCGCCGCGGCGGCGGACAAGGCCTACATGGGCGTCGCGCCACATAACCCCAATGGCCCCATCGCCGGCGCCGCCGCCCTGCATTTCGCTGTCTCGACCCCGAATTTCGTCATCCAGGAAGAAATGTCGGGCGCGGTCCCCTGGTACGACGACGTGGTCGCCGTTCCCATGCGGCGGGAAGGCTCCTTCTGGGCCGTCCCCGAGGCGCCGGGATTGGGAGTCGAGGTCAATGAGGCCGAGGCGGCCAAGCACCCATTCGAGCCCGAGGTGATGCACACCAAGGGCGCCGTACTCGACGACGGAACAATCGTGGACTGGTAACAATGACAACATCTCCGAATTCCCCCTCCACCCGGGCCTTCGTGCTGCCCGGCGGCGTCTACAACGCCACCCCAAACCGGATTGTCTTCGGCGTCGGAACCGCCGCCACCGTGGCCGAGGAGGTGACGCGCCTGGGCCGCTCCAGGGTCCTGGTGGTCTGCACCCCGGGCCGCGCGGCCATGGGCGGCAAGATCGTGGACGACCTGGGCACGCTCTGCGTTGGCCTGCTGCCCGAGGCGGTCTCCCAGGTGCCCATCGAACTCGCCGAGCGCGGTCGGGAAAAGGCCAGGGAGATGGGCGCGGACTGTTTGGTCAGCGTGGGCGGTGGCGCCTCCATCGGCCTGGGCAAGGGGATATCCCTGGGCTTGGACCTGCCGATCATCGCCATTCCCACCACCTACTCCGGGTCGGAGATGACCGGATTCTGCGGCATCACCATCGACGGCGTGAAGAAAATGCACACCAGCCTGTCGATGTTGGCGACCACGGTGATCTACGACCCGCTGCTTTCGGTGGGGCTGCCGGTGGACGCCAGCATGTCCAGCGCGATGAACGCCCTGGCCCACTGCGTCGACGGCGTTTACGTACCGACCATCAGCGAGGCCCACCGCCTGGTGGCCGCCGAGGGGGCGGCGATCGTCGCCCGCGCGGCGCGGGCGGTAAGGACCAACCCCGGTGACATCCAGGCCCGCACGGAACTCCTCTATGGTGGCCACCTGGCTGGCGCCACCCTGTCGGGTGGATTCGCCCTGCAGCATGGCCTGGCCCATACCCTGGGTGGCTCCTTCGGCGTGCCCCATGGCCTGGCCCATGCCCTGTCACTGCCCTACGTCACGGCCTACAATACCCGCTTCGCCCCCGACGACGTGGCCCTGATCAGCCGGGCCATGGACGTGGACAATCTGGCCGGAGCCATCCATGACCTGCTGGTTGCCCTGGACTTGCCGGTCCGTTTGACCGACGCTGGGATCACCGAGAGGGACATCGAGCGGATTATCGCCATCACCGTGGAGACCGACAACGGCCTCAACCCTGGCCCAGTGACCTCCGAGGCGGTGCGCGAGATCGTCCTCGCGGCGTTCACGGGTACCCGGCCGGAGTAAACCCGGCGGAGCCGGACGTCGCGTTAAACCAAGATGCATGGGTTGAAACCCATGCATCTTGTATCGCGTTCAAACGCCACGCGGGCTTTACGCGCCATAAGGCGCGGCGGCTGGTTAAGGGGCGGCAAGCAATTACGGCCTCGTGGCGGACCGACGCCCGGCCCCTCACATCGAAAGGCGACTTTCCGGGTCCAGTTCACAGCCCTCGGCTTCGGTCTCGGAGGGGTCCACCTTCGCCCCGCCCCGCTCACCGGTTCCCTGATCCACCCCCAAAACTCTATCAGGTGGGAGGGTGAAGGACACCGTGGTCCCCATCCCGGGCTCGCTCCGCACATCCATGACCGCGTCATGGACCTGGGCCAAGTGTTGGGCAAGGGACAAGCCCAGGCCCATCCCCTCCCGGGGAAGGGGAAAGGAGCCACCAACCGGACCAAACCGACTGAGCGCGATGGAGATTTCCTCCTTGCTCATCCCCACGCCCGTATCCGAAACAGAAAGGACCAAGGCGCCATCGGGTCGGATACAAGCCGTCAAGGAAACACTCCCCCCGGTGGGCGTGAACTTCACCGCGTTGGAAAGCAGGTTCAACACCACTTGTTTGATGCGCCGGGCATCGACATGGATAAGACGGTCCTGGGCGGCGCCCAGATCCACCCGGAGAATCAATCCCGCCTGACGGACCCGGTCCGCGACAAGACGCAGAGCGCTGTCCACCAGATCGGACAGGATGACGTCCTCCTCGCACTGGTGGGTCAGGCAACCGTCGGCCATCGCGGCGACGTCAAGGAAGTCCTTGGTCAGCGCCAGTAGCTGCCGGGCCGACCCGCTGATATCCCGGACATAGGCGTCGTAACACTCATGCCCCAAGGGGCCAAAAAGGTGATCCCGCATGCCGTCGGAGAAGCCGACAATCGCCTCCAGCGGGGTGCGCAGGTCATGACTCAAGTTCGCCAGAAGTTCGGATTTGGCCCGACAGGCCATTTCAGCCATGTCCTTGGCCTGGGTGAGATCCCTTTCGGCCTTCTTCCGGTCGGAGATGTCGGTCTGGATGATCACGAAATATCCCCGGGCCCCCTCGACATCGCGGATAGGGGTCAGGGTTGCATGGATCCACCCCTGTCGTCCTTGTGGCCCCAGCGGAATATCGCCCGCCCAAGGATGACGATCCCGAATGGCCATGGCGATCTCGGGAGCCTGCCCACCCGGTGTCAGCGCGACAATATCCCTACCCAGAATCGCGGGCGCCGTCACATTCCAATGATCAAGAAACCGAAAGTTGGCATATTCCACCCGACCCCGAGCGTCCGTGAACACGATCATATGGCCGTTTTGCTCGATGGCCATGGCGAAAGCGCGCAAACGCCGATCGACCTCGACCCGTTCCCGGGAATGTTCTTCCATCTCCCGGGTTCGTCGCGCCACCCGCTCCTCCAGGGTCTCCTTGGCCGCGATCAGAGCCCGTTCCGCGGCCACCCGGTCGGTTACGTCCAGGGCAACTCCCATGACCACCGTCACGCCCGCGGCGCGGCGGACGACCGTGCCCTGAACCTCCACCTGGAAGCGTTCACCGGTCCTGCGCAGTCCCGTGAAGGAATAGCGCGCCATGTCGGTCAGGCCCTGCTCCCGGGCCTCGAACATGCGGGCAACCCGGTCCCGATCTTCCGGGGCGATGAGCAATGCGAGGGTGGATAGGCCCGTGAAGTCGACATCCTCGTATCCGAACATGCGCCTCATTTCCGGATTGGCGTAGGTCACAATTCCGTCACGGAGCTCATAGATCCCAACCAAGGTCTGCTCCACCAAAGCCTTGAACACCGTGTTCGCGGACTCCCGTTCCTCCACCATCCGTTGGAACACCATAACCAACACACCCAATCCCCAGCACAGATGGGCGATCACACCAAGCGCGACGGAGATCACGATCACCGGATGGGCCATGAAGGGCGCCTTGGGATCCCAATATAGAAGCCCCATGAAAGCGGTGATGAGCATCAGCAGGGTGTGAGGCAGGAAGGAGAGCGCCGCCAGGGTTCGGCCACTCCGATTGTCTTCCCCCGGCCGAGGCCAAAGGCTGACACTGGTCGCAAGGGCGAAGAGCGCGATGACCAGCCGCACCAAGACGATCCGCGCGGAAATATTCGGGTCACCAAGAATGTACCAACTGAAAACGACCAAGAACCCCGCGAGGATAGCAAACACCATCGGAAAGGGCGCCCGCGTTCCCTTATGCACCTTGGCCCCGCACCAAGCCAACCCTTGCCCCAAGACCAGGAGACCGTTGGGAATCAGGACCGCCGCGAGGTCTGGAAGCACCCCACGGGTCAACAGAAAAAGCAGGCCAAGCCCCCAGCACCCATGGGCCAACCCCCAAATGGTCAAGGCACGGGACCGGAGCACCCCGGTCCCCAGGATCAGGAACGCGACAGCCAATGTCACCGACACCAAAGCGGACGCCATCAACACCGTCACCATATCGACCTGGCTCACATCCCGCCTCCCGGTCCCCTATCCCATGACCCAACCATCCCGGTGACCGGTCAAGGCCTTGCCATTTGACAAAAAATTGCAAACTGCATCGCACTTCGCGAGAAAATAGACTGGACCGATCTCTCGCCACCTAAGACCGCGAACCGATATCGAGCCGTGATCACTATTCAGAAGGCTCTATTCGCAGATCGCATTGAATTGCTATAAAGTGAGAGAAATGCAGGAGTTTAGGCACCATGGACCACAAGAGCTTTCACCGCTGGCTATGCGAGATCGATCACCTCACGGAAGCGCAGAAGGCGAAGGT